>JAJQAC010000040.1 GCA_021204025.1 Clostridiales bacterium
CCGGCAGGTTCTGTCTGCCGGAATAATCTTAATATCTGATTGTTCAAAAATATCAAGCAATGATCACATGAAAATTTAAAATAGTGAAATGTCGGGGCAGGAGATATCCTTATGTGGCAACCCCAGATGTTTGGAATTTCAAAGACTTTTATAAAACTATTTTGGACAACTTTTTGAGATATCTATTGTATAATTTCTAGTAGCCTTTCTGCATATTTACTGGAACATTTTCCTGACTCCATCAAAGAATCTTTGCGATTTTTAATCAGACAATATTAAAAAATTCATGAAACAACAATTGAAATCACGTCATTGATGATTTATACTCTGGATAAGGGTTGCTATATAAACACTCCTGCCCCGCTGGGAAGGAGCTGCTGTTTGAAACGGAAACCATTTAGGGAACTGGAATTAAGAGATGCCTTTATGTTCGCGACTGTGATGATGGATGCGGAGATCTGCCGCCTGACGTTAGAGAGGATCCTGGGCTTTTCGATCCGGGAGGTCACCGTTGACACAGAACACGCATTTGCCGTGAACCCAGATTATCGCGGAGTCCGGTTGGACGCCAGGGCGGATGATGCGGATGGTACGGCTTTTACGATAGAGATGCAGGTGAGCGATGAGCATAACCTGCCGAAGCGCAGCCGTTGTTATCAGGGTCAGATGGATGTGGAGTCGCTGAGGCCAGGCGCGGAGTTTGACGAACTGCCGGAGAGTTATGTGATCTTTATCTGTCTGTTTGATCCGTTTGGGCGAGGACGGTACCGCTATACCTATCGGGAAGAATGCGTGGAGGACGGAGAGCCGCTGGGCGACGGGACATGCAAGATTTTCCTGAATACAAAGGGAAAGAATCCGGAAGAAGTGCCGAAGGAGCTGGTTGATTTCCTGCACTATGTCGAGGACGCGGATATCCCGGAAGTATCCGGGGATGACTTCTTAAGAAACTTAAGACGAAAAATTATCCAGATCAAGAAAGATCGAAGGATGGAGGGACGGTATATGACGTTTGGAGAGTTGTTGGATGAAGAGCGTAGGGAAGGTCGTGTCGAGGGACAGAATAGGTTATTGACGGTGATCAGCGCAATGACTGCGGATGGACGAGGCGCTGAGGTTTCCCGCCTGGCGGAGGATGAGGCCTTTCGGGAAGCGATGTTTGTACGGTATCATGTGACGGAAGATATCTGTGAAGTTCAAAATGCTTGAGTTGCCGGGGCGGTGCCCCGGTAGTATATCTCCGGCAGGTTCTGTCTGCCGGAATATTCTTAAAATCTGATTGTTCAAAAATATCAGGTTGTATCACAAAAAAATTAAAATAAGGGAATGAGCGGGGTATGAAAATTCTTATATGGCAAACCTGATAATGAATTAACTTCGTAAATTTCTTATCATCCTCTAATCAAAGATTCTATCTAAATTATTTTATAAAACAATAATTGAAATCTACTCACCGATATTTTATAATCAAACCAGGGGTTGCCATATAAGCGCTTCCTGCCCCGCCGGGAAGGAGTTGCTATTTGAAACGGAAACCATTTAGTGAACTGGAACTAAGAGACGCCTTTATGTTTGCGACGGTGATGATGGATGCGGAGATCTGCCGCCTGACGTTAGAGAGGATCCTGGGCTTTCCGATCCGGGAGGTCACTGTCGACACGGAACACGCATTTACCGTAAATCCGGACTATCGCGGAGTCCGTCTGGACGCCAGAGCGGATGATGCGGATGGCACGACTTTTACGATAGAGATGCAGGTGAGCGATCAGCATAACCTGCCGAAGCGCAGTCGCTGTTATCAGGGTCAGATGGATGTAGAATCATTGAAACCCGGCGCGAAGTTCGAGGAACTGCCGGAGAGCTACGTGATCTTTATCTGTCTGTTCGACCCTTTCGGGAGAGGCCGGTATCGCTATACCTATCGGGAAGAATGTGTGGAGGACGGAGAGCCGTTGGGCGACGGGACATGCAAGATTTTCCTGAATACAAAGGGGAAGAATCCGGAGGAAGTGCCGAAGGAACTGGCTGATTTTCTGCATTATGTTGAGGACGCCGATATCCCGGAAGTATCCGGGGATGACTTCTTAAGAAACTTAAGACAAAAAATTATCCAGATCAAAAAAGACCGAAGGATGGAGGGACGGTATATGACGTTTGGAGAACTGTTGGATGAAGAGCGTAGGGAAGGTCGTGCTGAGGGTCGCGTCGATGGTCAGAATTATGTTTTTGCGCTGATCAACGCAATGGCCGCAGATGGACGGGGCGCTGAGGTTCCTCGCCTGGCAGAGGATGAGACTTTCCGCGAGGAGATGTTTGCGCGGTATCATATCACGGATGATATCCGTGAAGTGCAAAATGCCTGAGTTGTCGGGGAGAGACCCCGGCAGCACATCTCCGGCAGGTTCTGTCTGCCGGAATAATCTTAATATCTGATTGTTCAAAAATATCAAGCAATGATCACATGAAAATTTAAAATAGTGAAATGTCGGGGCAGGAGATATCCTTATGTGGCAACCCCAGATGTTTGGAATTTCAAAGACTTTTATAAAAATATTTTGGACAACTTTTTGAGATATCTATTGCATATTTTCTAGTAGCCTTTCTGCATATTTACTGGAATATTTTCCTGACTCTATCAAAGAATCTTTGCGGTTTTTAATCAGACAATATTAAAAATTTATGAAACAACAATTGAATTCACGTCTTTGATGATTTATACTCTGGATAAGGGTTGCCATATAAGCGCTTCCTGTCCCGCCGGGAAGGAGTTGCTGTTTGAAACGGAAACCATTTAGTGAACTGGAACTAAGAGACGCCTTTATGTTCGCGACGGTAATTGATAATGAAATCAGCTTACGGGTCATATCCATGCCGCGCACTGTGCTGCGTGGCATGGAGCTAGTACGTAATGGATGCGGAGATCTGCCGCCTGACGTTAGAGAGGATCCTGGGCTTTCCGATCCGGGAGGTCACCGTTGACACAGAACACGCATTTACGGTAAATCCGGACTATCGTGGAGTTCGGCTGGACGCCAGAGCGGATGATGCGGATGGCACGGCTTTTACGATAGAGATGCAGGTGAGCGATCAGCATAACCTGCCGAAGCGTAGCCGCTGTTATCAGGGCCAGATAGATGTGGAATCGTTAAAGCCGGGAGCGGAGTTTAACGAACTGCCGGAGAGTTATGTGATCTTTATCTGTCTGTTTGATCCGTTTGGGCGAGGACGGTACCGCTATACCTATCGGGAAGAATGCGTGGAGGACGGAGAGCCGCTGGGCGACGGGACATGCAAGATTTTCCTGAATACAAAGGGAAAGAATCCGGAAGAAGTGCCGAAGGAACTGGTTGATTTCCTGCACTATGTCGAGGACGCTGATATCCCGGAAGTATCCGGGGATGATTTTTTAAGGAACTTAAGACAAAAAATTATCCAGATCAAAAAGGATCGAAGGATGGAGGGACGGTATATGACGTTTGGAGAATTGTTGGATAAAGAGCGTAGGGAAGGTCGTGCTGAGGGACGTGCCGAGGGTCGCATCGAGGGACATGCGGAAGGCCGCATCGATGGTCAGAATTGTGTTTTTGCGCTGATCAACGCAATGGCCGCAGATGGACAGGGCGCTGAGGTTCCTCGCCTGGCAGAGGATGAGACTTTCCGTGAGGAGATGTTTGCGCGGTATCATATCACAGATGATATCCGTGGAGTTCAAAATGCCTGAGTTGCCGGGGCGATGCGCCGGCAGCACGTCTCCGGCAGGTTCTGTCTGCCGGAATATTCTTAATATCGTATTATTCTTAATATCAGATGATTCAAGTATTGATCAGGTATTATCGCAAATAAATGAAAAACTGAAATGAGCAGGACAGGAGATACTCTTATATGGCAACCTGTCATTTTACCGGATATTCTTAAATCTTATGCTCCGGGTGACGGCGCTCTTATTTTGCGAAAACCTGCCATATCTGCCACGTTTTTAAACTTTATTTTCCGGTGGGAATGGACACAATAATGGCAATATGGTAGAATGAAAACATTGGTAAAAACGATTGAACGGAGGAATCTGTATGGCGGGATGTATCAGCAATCGGTATGGAGAGATACGTATTGGCGAAGACGTGATAGCCCTGTACGCGGGTATGACCGCGGTGGAGTGCTTTGGGATCGTGGGGATGGCCGCAGTTAGTATGAAAGATGGTCTGGTAAAACTTCTGAAACGTGAGAGCCTCACGAGGGGGATCCAGGTGACGGTCACAGATAATCGGATTTCCATCAATTTTCATGTAATCGTAGCCTATGGAGTCAATATCGGTACAGTTTCCGACAATCTGATGTCGACGGTGCGGTATCAGGTGGAAGAATTTACCGGCATGGAGGTTGAGAAGATCAACATCTATGTCGAGGGAGTACGCGTGATTGATTAAGGAAGCATAGGATTGTTGCATAAGATCATAACAGGGAGCCAAGAGCATGGCCGGTAACAGATTAAAAAGGAGGATCATCCTGTGGAGATACAGACGATTGACGCGGAGATTATGCGCAGAAGTTTTCTTTTCGCGGCAAGGAACCTGGAAGCAAAGAAGGAATGGATTAACGAATTAAATGTATTTCCCGTGCCGGACGGGGATACCGGCACCAATATGACGATGACGATACTGTCAGCGGAGCAGGCAGTAGAGGCGTTAGAAAAACCGACGGTTGAGGAAATCTGTAAGGCGGTTTCTTCCGGATCTCTGCGCGGAGCCAGAGGAAACTCCGGCGTGATTCTCTCACAGCTGTTTCGTGGATTTACCAGGGAGTTAAAAGACGCCGACCGGATCGATACGAAGATTCTGGCGAGCGCGATGGTGCGCGCGGCGGAGACGGCGTATAAGGCTGTCATGAAGCCCAAAGAGGGAACGATCCTGACGGTGGCGAGGGTCATGGCGGAGCAGGCGGTGGAGACGACCGAGGACATTGTAAAATTTCTGGAAATTGTCATTGAGGCAGGGGATGACGCGCTGAACCGGACGCCGGAGATGCTGCCTGTGCTGAAACAGGCGAGAGTAGTGGATTCGGGCGGTCAGGGTCTGATGCAGGTGATGAAAGGCGCACGCGACGGACTTCTGGGGAAGGAAATGGTCGGGGGAAACGTTTCGGGAACTTCCGATGCGGAGAAAACGTGGCTCTCCGGAGCAGCCGGCGTTTTGGCCGATACGCAGGAGCCTGAGACAGAGGATATCCGTTTCGGATACTGCACGGAGTTTCTGATCCATCCGGGTCAGCAGTTTGACGGGACGGCCGAGATGGGATTGCGTGATTATCTGGAGAGTATGGGAGACTGTGTGGTGGTGGTGTCCGATGAAGATCTGGTCAAGGTACACGTCCACACCAATGATCCGGGACTTGTGATCCAGAGAGCGCTTGACCTGGGCCCGCTCTCAAAGATCAAGATTGATAATATGCGCGAGGAGCATGAGGAACGTCTGATCCGCAATGCCCAAAAGGTGGCAAAAAGCCAGAAACGTAAGGCAGAGGAACCACGCAAGGCTTTTGGTTTTATCGCGGTGGCGGCGGGGGCAGGTATGGCAGAGATCTTTGGCGGACTCGGCGTGGATGAGGTGATCGAAGGCGGTCAGACGATGAATCCGTCCACGGAAGATATCTTAAACGCCATCAGCCGGGTGAATGCCGATACCGTTTATGTGCTTCCGAATAATAAAAATATCATTCTGGCGGCACAGCAGGCCGCGTCAATGACGGCAGACAGACAGGTAGTAGTAATCCCTTCCGCCACGATGCCCCAGGGCATTACGGCGATGATTCATTTCATTCCGGAGCTTTCGGCGGAGGAGAACCGGGAAACGATGACGACCGAGATGGCAAACGTAAAGACCGGTCAGATCACCTACGCGGTCCGTAGCACGGTGATCGATGATGTAAAGATCCATGAGGGAGACAGGATGGGGCTCGGCGACGACGGATTCATCGCAGCCGGACAGGATCTGGCGGATGTGACGATGAAGACGCTTGAAGGGATGATGGACGCGGACTCCGAATTAATCAGCATCTATTATGGAGCCGATATCCCCGGGCAGGACGCGCAGGAACTCTGCGAGAAAGTGAAGGAGCGCTATCCGGACGCGGAGGTCGAGCTGAATTACGGAGGGCAGCCGGTTTATTATTATATGCTTTCCGTGGAATAGATGGATGGAATAAAGATATGAAATAAAAGCACGGAATAAAGGCATGGAATAAAAGCAAGGAATATAAGAATGGCATGGATGAGCAAAATAGAAGAATGGAATCGAAGCAGAATCAGAAATGAAGATGGTGGATTATGAACAGTCAGCCAATAACAAGCCTGAAAGGGATCGGCGATAAGACAGCGGCATTATTTGCGAAGCTGGGAGTAGAGACCGTGGAGGATCTGCTGCGGGATTATCCGAGGACTTATGATTTATATGAAGAGACGGTTCCGGCCGGAGATCTCCGGGAAGGGACCGTCTGCGCGGTATCCGGCCGCCTGGTGGGCAAAGCCGGCATCCGCCGTTATCAGCATATGCAGATCATAACGACGACCCTGCAGGAGATGACGGGAAAGGTGCAGCTTGTCTGGTTTGGAGTGCCTTATATCGTGAGCGCTCTCCCGGCAGGCCGTGTCCTGACGGCCAGAGGAAGAGTCGTCAGAAAGAGCGGCCGGTTTGTGATGGAGCAGCCGGAACTTTATGAAGTGGAGGACTACGCGCAGATCGCCGGTACGCTGACGCCGGTCTACAGCCAGACAAAGGGACTGGGCAATAAGGCGATCATCCGCGCGGTAGAGCAGGCGCTGCATAACCGGGGGTTGGAAAAGGAATATCTGCCGGAGTCGATCCGCGGGCGCTGTGAGCTGGCAGAGTACAACTACGCGATCGAACATATTCATTTCCCGGCAACGAAAAAAGACCTGCTCTTTGCGCGAAAAAGACTGGTTTTTGATGAATTTTTCTTTTTCCTCCTGTCTGTCCGTCGCTTAAAGGAAAAAAATGAGAACAGCCGCTCGCGTTACCGGATCCTGCCGTCAGAGGAGGCGGATCGTCTGCAGGCGGAACTTCCGTATGAACTGACCGGCGCGCAGCAGAAGGTCTGGCGGGAGATTCGCACGGATCTGTCCGGAGGCCGGGTGATGAACCGTCTGATTCAGGGTGACGTTGGTTCCGGTAAGACGATGGTCGCGGTTCTCGCGCTGCTGGAAACTGTGTGCAGCGGGTATCAGGGAGCACTGATGGCGCCGACAGAGGTGTTGGCAAAGCAGCATTACATAACTGTGACGGAACTTTTTGCAAAACATCAGATCGGGAAAAAGGTGGTCCTGGTGACCGGTTCCATGACGGCGAAAGAAAAAAGGATCGCGTATGAAAAGATCCAGAGTCATGAGGCGGATATTATCATAGGAACACACGCATTGATCCAGGAGAAGGTACAGTATGATTCGCTGGCGCTGGTAATCACGGATGAACAGCACCGCTTCGGCGTCGGACAGCGGGAGGCGCTGGGGGCGAAGGGAGAGGAGCCGCATGTCCTGGTGATGAGCGCGACGCCGATCCCGCGGACCCTGGCAATTATTCTCTACGGGGATCTGGATATCTCGGTGATCGATGAGATGCCGTCGCACCGCCTGCCGGTAAAAAACTGTGTGGTAGATACCGGATACCGGGAAAATGCCTGGCGGTTTATCGCCGGCGAGGTGGCAAAAGGCCGTCAGGCGTATGTGATCTGTCCGATGGTAGAGGAAAGCGAGCTGATCGAGGCAGAAAACGTGCTCGATTATACGAAACTTCTCAGAAAGAAGCTGCCGGCAGGGATCTCAGTGGAATCTCTCCACGGAAAGATGAAGCCGAAGGACAAAAATCGTGTGATGGAGCGTTTTGCGTCCGGTGAGATCCAGGTGCTGGTGTCGACGACGGTGGTGGAGGTTGGCGTTGACGTGCCCAACGCGACCGTGATGATGATCGAAAACGCGGAGCGTTTTGGTCTCGCGCAGCTCCATCAGCTCCGCGGGCGCGTCGGGAGAGGCGGGTATCAGTCTTACTGTATCATGATTGATACCGGAGATAACGAGGAGACGAGAGCGAGGCTGGAGATCCTGAACCATTCCAATGACGGGTTTGCGATTGCGGCGGAGGATCTGAAGCTGCGTGGGCCGGGGGATTTCTTCGGGCTTCGTCAGAGCGGAGATATGGAGTTTAAGCTGGCGGATATTTTCTCGGACGCGGAACTTTTGAAGCTGGTGTCAGAAGAAGTTAATCGACTCCTTGACGAGGATCCGGGACTGGAAAAGGAAGAACATCAGGCGCTGGCGGCCAGACTGAAAGAATATCTGGATAAGAGCTATGAGAAGGTAAATCTGTGACGTGGTAAATCTGTAATGGAAAATGTGATGTTGATATGTCTGTACTCTGGAAGCAGCGGAGTGCGCAACACGGAAGAATGGTCAGGTATCATAAGGGCAAATGGTTTCATGCCTGGCGGTGCGCCTCACCAGCGGTGCATGTCCGTTTTGACTCCAGAACCATAGAAAATAAGAGAGGGGGAGGATCATGAATCCACAGGAAAGGGAGAAAAATATTTCCGGCAGCGGCAATCCGATGACGCAGGAAGAGTTTCACGCGATGATGGAGGAGATTCGCGCGTCAAATGAGACGCAGGCAAAGTATGCCAGAAAGCAGTACCAGATGTCGGTGCTTTCGGCGCTTGCCTCATTTCTGGCGTTGGCGGTGGTCTGTCTGGCCTGCGTGTGGATCCTGCCGAAGGTCAATCAGTCGCTGACGGATCTCAATGTAATTATGAGTGATCTGAAAGTCATCACATCCGAACTTGCTGAGGCAGATCTCGCAGGGATGATCGCTGATGTGGAAAATCTGATCACATCCAGCGGGGACAGTATGAATGAGGCGATGGGGAAGTTAAATGAAATCGATATCGAGAAGCTGAACCAGGCGATCAGCAATCTGTCTGACGCGGTGGAGCCGCTGGCGACGTTCTTTAACCGGTTCCGGTGATCGTACGATTGCGGATATTTTTTCCTCTCAGGAACTGGTTTACTGACGAGTAGTCATAAAAATATTGAAAAAGAAGGATGACCATGAATAATACGATAGACAGAGATTATTGTATCCGGATTCGCAGACATCTGCATCAGCATCCGGAGATCAGTGGGAAAGAGTATCAGACGGCGGAATTTATCCGTCGCGAGCTGGAGAGTTTTGGGATCGAGTACCGGAGTGTCGCGGGGACAGGGACTTTTGCCTGGCTGTCTGGCAGACCGGGGGATGGGAGTGTGCTGTTGCGGGCGGATATTGACGCGCTGCCGATCCATGAAAATACGGGTCTTTCTTTTCAGTCGCAGGATCTGCAGGCCATGCATGCCTGCGGACATGATATCCATACCGCGGCTCTTCTGGGCGCGGCGCGGTGTTTGAGTCAGATGCGGGATGCGTTTCGCGGGACCGTTTATTTTGCATTCCAGCAGGCAGAAGAATTTGGCCATGGTTCGCAGTATTTTATCGCGGAAGGACTGATACAGGACTGTAAGCGGGCATTTGGGTTTCATATAGCGCCGGATATCCCGGTGGGAACAGTTGCGTTTTCCAAAGGGGTGGACGCCGCTTCCTGTGATCATTTTCAGATTACGGTTCATGGGGTTGCGTCGCATATCAGCAAGCCTCATATGGGAGCGGATGCGCTGCTTACGGCGGTGGAGATCGCGACGCGGATCCCGGGGCTTAAAGACCGGATGAATCCCATGGATAACGCACTGCTGGGCGTTGGTTCGATCCATGCGGGCCATACCTGGAATATCGTTGCGGACAGAGCCCAGATCGAGGGAACTGTGCGGGCAACATCGGAGGAGAGTCGGGTATCTCTGGTGCAAAGTCTGGAGACAATGGCTCATCAGGTGGCAGCGCTGCATGGAACGACAGTTGAGGCAGAGTTTGAGACGCATACACATGCTTTGATCAATGACGAGGAAGCTTACGAGGAGGGAATCGAGGCGGCCTGCAGAGTGGTGGGGAAAGATCATGTGCTTGCAGGTCAGAAACTTGTCATGGGATTTGCCGGAGATGATTTTGCGGAATATCTGCGTTGTGTGAAGGGAGTTTATGCCCATGTGGGAACTGCCAACGGCACTCCGGAGTCGGCGGTTCCGCTGCACAGCGACAATCTCACGCCGGATGAGGAAGCCATTGTCATCGGGGCAGGCCTGCATGTGGAGTATGCGCTGCTGATCCTGAGCCGATAGGAAGTCAAAAAGATTTTATAATACTTTAAGAAACAAATCTCCCCGGATGTGGTATCCTGTTAGGTAGATGATTTTACCTTGTATGTACATTCGGGGAGTTTATTTGTATGAAACTGAAATATCGTTTGATTATTGCTTTTGCGACTTTCAGCATATTGCCGACGGTAGTTGCGGGCATGATGTTTCTTATGGGCAGACTCTATATTGTATATGACATCAATGAGTATGCCCCGGAGATCCGCACGATGATGCTGCAGTTGTTGTTGATCAGTGTTCTGACGCTGGTTTTTATCAGCGGCGCGCTGACGCTCTGGATCTATCATTCCGTCCTGAGTCCGCTCAGCCGGCTTCAGGAAGCGACGCGGCAGATCCGCGACGGTAATCTGGACTTTACGCTGGAGGTTGACGCCGAGGACGATGAGATCGGTCAGCTCTGCCAGGATTTTGAGGAAATGCGGATCCGGTTGAAGGAAAATTCCGAGGAAAAGATTCGCAATGACCTGGAAAATAAAGAACTGATCAGTAATATTTCTCATGATCTGAAAACGCCGATCACGGCGATCAAGGGCTATGTGGAAGGAATCATGGACGGAGTAGCGGCTTCTCCGGAAAGACTGGACAAATATATCCGCACGATCTACAATAAGGCGAACGATATGGACCGGCTGATCGATGAATTAACATTTTATTCCAAGATTGATACGAACCGGATTCCCTATACCTTTACGAAGCTGGAGGTTGTCAGTTATTTTGATGACTGCGCGGAAGAAGTGGGTCTGGATATGGAGTCGAGAGGCATTGAGTTCCGGTATGACAATGGTGTGCGGCCGCATATCATGATTATCGCGGATCCGGAGCAGATGAAACGGGTAGTCAATAATATAATCAGTAATTCTGTAAAATATCTGGATAAGCCGCAGGGAGAGATCTGCCTCCGGGTTAAGGATATCGGCGACTTTATTCAGGTGGAGATCGAAGACAATGGGAGAGGGATCTCCGGCCGGGATCTGCCGTTTATTTTTGACCGGTTTTATCGTACGGATGCGTCGAGAAATTCGGCTCAGGGCGGGAGCGGGGTCGGTCTTTCGATTGTAAAGAAAATCATAGAGGATCACGGCGGCCGGATATGGGCGTCCAGTACGGAAGGATCCGGAACCAATATGCAGTTTGTGTTGAGAAAATATCAGGAGGTAGGACAGGATGAGCAGAATTCTGATTATTGAAGACGAGGTCAGCATTGCTGAGCTGGAGAGGGATTATCTGGAGCTGTCAAGGTTTGAGGTAGAGATCGCGGAGGACGGGAGCCAGGGGCTTGACCGTGCGCTGCATGGAGATTTTGATCTGGTGATCCTTGACCTGATGCTTCCCGGTATCGACGGATTTGAAGTCTGCCGGCGTATCCGCGAGGCAAAAAATATTCCGATTATTATGATCTCGGCCAAAAAAGAAGATATCGATAAGATCCGCGGACTGGGCATGGGCGCGGATGATTATATGACGAAGCCATTCAGTTCGAGTGAGATGGTCGCGCGGGTGAAGGCTCATCTTGCGAGGTACGAGCGGCTGGTGGGCAGTAACGGCCAGGCTGCCAATGAGGTGATCGAGATCCGCGGACTTAAGATCGATAAGACGGCAAGGCGTGTCTGGATTAACGGGGAAGAGAAGAATTTTACCACAAAAGAATTCGACCTTCTGACCTTCCTTGCTCAGAATCCCAATCATGTTTATACCAAGGATCAGCTTTTCCGGGAGATCTGGGACATGGAATCCGTCGGCGATATCGCGACGGTAACCGTGCATATCAAGAAGATCCGTGAAAAGATCGAGCTTAATACTGCGAAGCCGCAGTACATCGAGACGATCTGGGGCGTAGGATATCGATTTAAGATGTAAAAAAGCCGTCCGGCTGCAGGCAGAGGAGTTTACCCTGGACAGTCTGGTTATGCGTAAGGGCACAGAAGGAAGTCGGCGGCTTATGGAAAAAGATGGACGCAGAGGATGAAAGATCATGAGAAAAAGAGGTTTTGCGCCTGTATTGGCGGTTTTGCTGGCATTGGTTTCAGGAACGGCGGCGTACGCCGATGTGGTTGTTGCCGGGAACGGGAGTCTGGGTGAAAAGGCCGTTTCACTGGTGGGACCATCGGGACAGACTGTGTATTCCCAGGAAGGATCCGGGATGGAGGACGATGTGGATTTCGATGTGGATCAGTTTGTACTGCCGGAGGGGGCGGCAGTGCTGGTAATCGTCGAGGGAACAGGCGGCTCTGACTGCATGGTTTACGCCTATGAAAAGGAAGACGGCGAGTGGCAGCGACGGATAGAAACTTATGGTTATCTGGGCGAAAATGGGATGAGCAATCACCGTACTTCCGGTGATAAGACGACTCCGATCGGTCTCTTTCAGATGAACACACCGTTTGGACAGAAGGAAGCACTGGAGGGATTTCCGGAAAATTATATTCAGACAACGATCAGCCATGTCTGGCGTGATTCAACCAATAAGCTGGTCGATGATATCAGCGCCTACGGTGACGGCGAGGCGATAGGGACATTCTGGTATGCCAGTTATTATGATTACGCGATCGACGCCGGGTTTAATATCAATGGGATCGAAGGGCAGGGATCGGCGCTTTTCCTGCACTGCATCGGTCAGAATAAGACTGATACGTCGGGCTGCGTAGCGATTCCGACCGAAGAGATGATCGCGGTTATGCGGCTGTATGGAGCGCACGGAGATGGAGCGTGTTATATCGCGCAGGCCCCGAAGGGGACGTTTGATCTGGTTTATGATACCTATGGCGTCAATGATGGTCTGTCGCCGGATGGAGATTTTACATAGACAATATATTTTGCAGCTGACGCTGCTGGGTAGGAGGATAAGAAAATGGCAGAGAAAAATTATCGTTACGGTCTGATTGGCATGGGAAACATGGGATACGCGATTCTAAAGGGACTTTTGAAGGAAACAGATCCCGGGGAGATCACGTTTTCGGAGATGAATACTGAGAGAGCAGAGGATGTCTCTGCGAAGACTGGCGTGATCCCGTCTCAGGACAATGCTTCCTGTGTGCGGGCGTCGCAGTATATCCTGCTGGCGATTAAACCGCAGCAGCTTGATACCGTGATTGGACAGATCCGGGAGGCAGTGGATGCAGAAAAGATTCTCATCTCGATCCTGCCGGGAGTGACGATCCGTATGATCGGGGATAAGATCGGGAAACCTTGTCGGATTGTGCGCGCGATGCCGAATACGCCTGCGCTGGTCGGCGAAGGGATGACGGGAGTGTGTTACGATGATACCCAGTTTGACGAGGAAGAGAAGCAGACGATTCACGCGTTTTTCGCATCGTTTGGTAAGATGGCGCGCGTGGACGAAAAGCTGATGAATGCGGTTGTCTGTGTCAGCGGGAGTTCTCCGGCTTATGTTTATATGTTTATCGAGGCGTTGGCTGACAGTGCGGTCAAATACGGGATCCCCCGTGCGTCGGCTTATGAGATGGCGGCGCAGACGGTGCTCGGCAGCGCGAAGATGGTGCTGGAGACCGGACTGCATCCGGGCGCGTTAAAAGATATGGTATGTTCGCCGGGAGGCACGACGATCGCAGCGGTGGCAGCGCTTGAGGAGTGTGGGTTCCGCAGCGCAGTGATCAAAGCCGGAGATCAGTGTTATGCGAAATGTACCAATATCGGGTAACCGGAGGAGCCAAAAACCGGGATTATCATGAATGATAAGAAAATCAATCATAGAGGCAGCAGATTTTGCAGCGGCAGCAGACAGATGACAGGAAGGAGCAATACCAGATGGAAAATGAAAGACAGCAGCACAGTGTACCGCCGGTGATCCGCAAGGACCGGCAGCTTCGGTACACGGGTACGATTTTAAAAATATATGAAGACACGGTGATTGCCAATGGCAACGAGGCGCATTGGGATTTTATTCATCATGATGGGGCGGCCTGTGTGGTGCCGGTGACGGATGAAGGGAAGATTCTCATGGTGCGTCAGTATCGCAACGCGCTGGATCGTGAGACACTGGAGATCCCGGCCGGCAAGCTGGACAGCCCGGATGAACCGAAGATCGAATGTGCCAGACGGGAGCTGGAGGAGGAGACCGGATATGCCTGTAAGAATCTGGAATATCTGATGAGTCTGAATACAACGATCGCGTTTTGTGATGAAGCCATTGACGTATTTGTCGCCAGCAATCTGATCCCGTCGCATCAGCATCTGGATCCGGACGAGGTGATCTATGTTGAGGAATGGGAAGTGGAGGACCTGAAAAAGCTGATCTACAGCGGCAAGATGACGGACGCCAAGACGGTTGCTTCCATTCTGGCGTATTCTGACCGGTATCTGAAAAAAAACATATAGGGGGATCAAAAGGATAAAACTGCCGGAGATATCCTCTTAAGTTTAAGGCATAAAGAAAAAAAGCCGGCATATATTGACAAAAAGATTTTGCGCGGTATATCGATGAGACCGTATCATATGGGAATCTTTCTGTTTCGCTGGTTTGGAATCGGATGTGCGGCGGGATGTGTGCTGGTGAATCTGTTATTGGATCGGGGATATCCGGATGTCGCCTGCGCGGTGCGGTTTCTTATGGGAGCGGCGTATTTTGGTGCGGCGGCTTTCCGGCGTTTCCCGGCGGCTGCAGTCGGGAGTACGTTTATCGTGATGGTTTTTCTGCTGGCTCTGCGGCGTACTCATCGCGTGTATCGATGGATGGTGGTGATTGTGCTGGCGACAGGCGGAATCTATGCCGGTGTGTCGGCTGTTTTTGTGAGAGGAATGATGGCGGGCTATCTGATGGTCGGCTGACAGGCAGTAAATGAAAATGGTTTGATTTTCCCTGCGTTTCGAATTATAATAAGACTGTATGAAAGATCAGCCGCAGTGCGGCAAAGAATCCTGAGAAACAGGATTCTGAAAAGTATGGGGACTTTTTTGAACTATGGGAGACGAGATTGTAATATTTACCGTATATTTGCAGAATGAGAAAAAGGCGTCTGAAAATACGGTAAAATCTTACCAGAGAGATTTAAGACATTTTGCGAATTATCTGGAAGGGATTGGTATCTATGATGTTTCAAAGGTAACGAGAACCTGTTTAAATTCGTATCTTTTGTTTTTGGAAAAAGAAGGGAAGGCTGCTTCCAGTATCTCAAGGATGCTGGCGTCGATCCGGTCTTTCTTTCGTTATGAACTGAATTATGGACGGATCCGCAAAGATCCGTCAGAATTGATCCGGGGACCGAAAGTCCGGAAAAATGAACCCACGGTACTTACAGAGGAGGAAGTGGCAAGACTTTTGGGACAGCCGGATGGAAATTCCCCTAAGGAGATCCGGGATCGGGCGATGCTGGAACTCCTCTATGCGACAGGGATCCGGGTATCGGAACTGGTCGGACTGAGGACTGATGATTTAAACCGTTCATTGGGATGCATTCGCTGCCGTGACAGTGTGAGAGACCGGGTTATTCCTTATGGGAAGGAAGTGGAACAGCGTCTGCAGCGTTATTTATCGGCGGCGCGGCCGGAACTTTTGAAGGGAAAAGAATCCGAGGCGCTCTTTGTAAACTGCAACGGCAGCCCGATGTCCCGGCAGGGATTCTGGAAGATCGTCAAGCATTACGGGGATAAGGCTAAGATACAGGGGGATATTACGCCGTACAGCTTAAAGCATTCGTATGAGGCACATATACGGGACAGGAGACAACGGCAGAAACAGCCGGAAACTGCGTGAAAGGAGGTCTGTATGGACAAGGCAAAACTGGTAATCACAATCGCGAGACAGTATGGCAGCGGCGGGCGCATCATCGGGTGCAGCCTGGCGGAAAAGCTGGGGATCCATTTTTATGATCAGGAGATCCTGAGGCTTACGTCAGATAAAAGCGCCGTAGGAGAACAGTTTTTCCGCCTTGCGGATGAGAAAGCGGGGAATAACATCCTTCGCCGTATTGTAGGGGCGGTCAGGGAGGCTCCGATCGACAAACCGAGAATTGAAGGAGACATTACGTCTCCGGATAATCTGTTTCGTTTCCAGTCCGAGGTGATCCGTGAGCTGGCAGAGACAGAGTCGTGTGTGATTGTCGGACGCTGTGCGGATTTTGTACTGAATGCGGCAGGCAAGAAGGATCTGATCCGGTTGTTTGTGTATGCAGATACGCAGACCTGTCTGCGCCGGACGATGGAGGTAGATGGTATTGATGATGAGAAAGTGGCGATGGAACGTCTGAGCAGGATCACGAAGCAGCGTCGCGAATATCATAAATATTTTACCGGCAAGGACTGGGAAAGCATGGATAATTATGATCTGCTGATCAATACAAGCCGGATGGAACCGGATGCCGTGACGGATTTTATTATGGAATATATCCGCAGGCGGGGATATGAAGTATAGTGGATATGGCATCAGCCATAAAACTCCTTACCGGCCCTGTGATCGAGCAGGAGGCAGCTTTTTCGCATCCTGCTCGCCGCGCCGGTTGCGCCGGTTGCTGTGTGCCGCGGTGGCATCTACACTCCGTTTCGGTCCGTCCTTAACGTGTGCCGCTGGCACACAGGACCGTTTAGCAACGACCGAAGCGGAGCGTAGACCAGATGCAGCGTCAGCTGCAAAATTCCCATATCCGCCCGTGCGCATAAAAGAGCTCCGTCTGCCGGAGCTCTTAACATCTGAAAATTCTTTTGTAAGTTCTTTACTGGAGTGAAATCTCCAGAGCTGTGATTTCCTTATCGGTGATTTTCCCATCGTAAATAATCAGAACCGTGTCGCCTTCGCTGAACTGAGAAAAATCAAGGCTGTCTGATGTGAAGGTGTAAAAATCTTCTTCTTCAGATTCGAGTACGATCTGATCGTCTCTGACTTCTGAGACATCAGCGACAAAGCCATTTTTCTGTGCGTCTTGGGAGTCGAAGGAATCTTCGGTTACAACCTTAATCGCATAAGGCTCATCATCCGGTTCACCGATGTAGCTGACCCTGACGCGGGTGCCGGTCTGGAGACCGTCAGTGGTGACCATGTAGGCGTGGATCGTCAGGAAAGAATATTCATCACCGTTGTCCGTGGTGATGGTGATGCTCCTGGCTGCGGTATCGGTAATCGTTCCTTCGATCACCGGATCCATGATGGTTTCGAGATAGGGTTCATCTACCTCCAGTGCGATGGCAGTCAGCGGGATCTTATCTTCCACGTAGTATTCGACATACACTCCGTCCCCCTCGGTCAGATCATACTGGCGGGTGATTTCAGCCGATGACAGATCAAAGGTGTATTCCTGACCATCGTCTGAGCTGGTTACGGTAACCGTATCACCGTCGATACTGGTCAGTTCACCGGTCAGAGAATCTTCATCCGGTTCCTCCTCCTCGTTGGTTTCTTCGGCTGAATCCTCTGCGGCGGTAGTCGGCGCGGCTGTGGTTTCTGTTGTTTTAGAAGAAGAGCAGCCTGGCAGAGCCAGAGTCACTGCCAGTAAGGCGAGGACTAAAAATCTTTTTTTCATCAATGAGCGTTCCTCCTTTAAATGTTTTGGCTCATAATTCCCCCTGTTTCCCAAAAAACAGGATAACAGCATGAGTTTACTACAGGCAAAGGGAAAAAGCTATTGAAATTTCATTAAATTTCGATTACGTTACTTTGAAAATAATAATAAAATTCCGTGACATCACTTTGAAAATAATGAAAAAGATGTTATAGTATCGATATGTTATGACAGGAGAAAAATTATGTCCGAAAAGAGTGGTTACCAGGAAATCCTGGAGAGAGCCCGTAAGAGAAAGGCGCGGGAAAAATATCAAAAATATATCATAGTGGGAATTATTGTCATAATTCTGGCGGTTGGAGCGGCAGTTTTTATGAGAAAAGAACCATCCGTAGAGGAACCGGCGGCCGCAGATGTCAGTCGGCAGACGGAGGTTGTTGTTGAGGTGGAGAGCCTTTCCGAAGAAGAGGCGGCCCGGATGGCGGAGATGGAAGAAAAACAACGGGTCGTTGATTCGTATGAAAATCTTGGTCTGGTCAATACTTCCGGTTATCTGAATGTACGCAGCGAGCCGGATACGTCCGATAATCGCAACATCATCGGAAAACTGCAGGAGAATGGAGCCTGCGAGATCCTGAGAACAGAGGGAGACTGGTATTATATTTCCTCCGGTGAGGTTGAAGGATATATCAGCAGTCAATATGTATTAACCGGTGAGGAGGCCAGAGAAGCAGCACTTGAACACGTATCGCGGATGGCGACGATTCTGGCGGATAAGCTGAATATCCGCAGAGAGCCGGTACAGGATCCTACGAATGTGATCGGTTACGCGCTGAGGGGAGAACGGTATACCATCCAGGAGGAGACGGGTGACGGCTGGTATCGGATTGGGGGAGGTTATATTTCATCGGATCCGGAATACACAGAGGTCGGCTATGCGTTAAATGAAGCCCGTAAGCTGGATCTGAAGGAGATGGCATTAAATCAGTACGATAATCTGGTGATCTCCAAAGTGAGCAATTATCTGAACGTACGCAATTCACCGGAGCAGAAAAGCGATGATTCCAACGTCATCGGTAAATTCCCCGGAAATGCGGCCGGCGAGATTCTGGAAACACTCGATGGCTGGTATAAGATCAAGTCCGGCAGTATCGTCGGCTATATCTCGTCCGATCCACAGTACGTAGCAGTTGGCCAGGAGGCAAAGAATCTGGCAATGCAGTACGCGGAGCTGACCGCGATCGTGATGACGGATATGCTGAATGTACGGTCAGAACCCAACACAGAGAGCACGATCTGGACACAGATTTCCAAAGATGAGCGATATCATGTACTGGACCAGCTGGACGGCTGGGTGCAGATCGAACTTGATACCGGAGATGGTGAAGAACCGGATAAAGCATATATCTCGACACGCGACAATAACGTAGAAGTCCGCTACGCTCTGGAAGAAGCCATCAAATTCTCACCACTGGAAGAGAAAGCAAATCAGCTTGCGTCCAGACGCAACAGTCTGGTCAATTACGCCCTTCGCTTTGTAGGCGGAAGGTACGTCTGGGGTGGGACAAACCCCAATACAGGAGCAGATTGTTCCGGCTTTGTACAGTACGTCTACCGTAACAGCGCCGGTATTTCTCTGCCACGGACCTCCCGTGAACAGGCCAAGACCGGTCGCGAGGTCAGTTCCTCCCAGATGCAGCCCGGCGACCTGATCTTCTACACCAACAGCCGCGGAGTCGTCAACCACGTCGCGATGTACATCGGAAACGGCCAGATCGTCCACGCAGCAAGCACCCGGAGCGGCATCAAGATCTCCACCTGGAATTACCGCAAACCTAAGACAATACGGAGATATATCGAGTAAAAGTGTAAAAGTAGAGCACAGATTACAGAAAAATTGCCTGACGCAACTTCCGATAAGCTATATTATGGGAACCTGCTGACGCAGAACCCCATAATCGGATGGACGGGGCTAACGCCCCTTTTATCGGCAGTTGCTGGCGCAACTTCCGATAAGTTATATTAGGGCCACACCAGTAAAGTAGTCCCTGAGAGAAAAACATATCCGCAAAGGACATTTTTACCGCTACGTGAAAACCTAAGCGCGAGCGGTCCTCGGAGGATATGTTTTCCTCTCAGGGACGGAAGGGATACCAATGAAATAAAGATACCAAAGACAGCCCAAACCACAACAACAGAAAGGAGCCGCAACCATTTGTTCAGCAAAGTAAACAGCGGAGGTTTAAGAGGCGTCGAGGGATATCGCATAGAAGTCGAGGCGGATGTCAGCGACGGTCTGCCATCCTTCTCGATGGTCGGGTACCTGGCCGCGGAGGTAAAAGAGGCGGGAGACCGCGTGCGCACGGCAATCAAAAATTCAGGATTTCATCTATACCCAAGAAAAGTAACGATCAATCTGTCACCGGCCGATATCCGTAAGGATGGGACGGCATTTGACCTGCCGATCGCTCTGGCAATTCTGGGAGCCTATGGGATTGTGGATATGAGACGATACCATGACAGTGCTTTTCTCGGAGAACTGGGTCTGGACGGGAGTATCAAGGGGATACGCGGCGTACTTCCGCTGGCGCTGGCCCTTCAGAATGAGGGCGTCCGACAACTGTTTGTGCCGGAAGATAATCTGGCAGAGGGTCTGGCGGCGGAAGCCGTTTCGACTGTGAGAGCCGGCAGTCTGAAAGAAGTCGTAACAATGTTAAACGACCCTGACTCCATAAGGCCGGAGTCCGGAGATGTTTTCCACCGGGAAAAAGAAGAAAGCAACTGTTATACGCAGGATTTCTCCGAAGTAAACGGACAGAAGGCGGTACGGAGAGCAACGGAGGTTGCGGTAGCCGGTCGCCATAATATTCTTTATATCGGTCCGCCGGGAAGCGGGAAAACCATGATGGCGAGCCGGATTCCTACCATCATGCCCTCCCTCTCGCGGGAGGAGCAGATCGAACTTTCTAAAATCTACAGCGTCTGCGGCATGCTGCCGCCGGGACGCACTCTGATCCGAAACCGTCCGTTTCGGGCACCCCATCATACAATCAGTCCCGCTGCTCTGATCGGAGGAGGGAAAACTCCGAGGCCGGGCGAAGTATCTCTTGCCTCGAGAGGCGTCCTGTTTCTCGATGAGCTTCCTGAATTTCAGCGACAGACACTTGAAATTCTCCGGCAGCCGCTGGAGGAACGCAAGGTGACCATCGCGAGAGTGAACGCGACTTGTGATTTCCCCGCAGATTTTATGCTGGCTGCTGCCGCAAATCCCTGCCCGTGCGGTCATTTTCCTGATCGTAATAAATGCTCCTGTTCAGAATCACAGATCCGGAAATATCTGGGGAAAATTTCGCGGCCGCTTTTAGACCGCATTGATATCTGCGTGGAAGCCGCACCCATTACTTATCAGGATATCCGGAGTGAAAGCCGGAATGAGCCGTCAGAGCAGATCCGTGCAAGGGTGGAAGATGCCAGAGAGATTCAAAAAGCACGTTTTGAGGGGAGTTCGGTTTATTTTAACAGTGAGATGGGAAACCGTGAGGTAAAAAGGTTCTGTGTGCTGGGGGAGGATGAGGATGCTTATTTAAAAAACGTATTTATGAAAATGCAGCTTAGCGCCAGAGGCTACAGCCGCGTCCTGAAAGTCGCGCGGACCATCGCAGACCTGGACGGCAGCGCGGATATTCGCCGCAGGCATCTGGCGGAAGCAGTCGGATACCGTGATCTGGAAGATCGTTACTGGGGAGGGAGGGCGTAGATGGACGAACGGGAAAAAGAGTATTTATATTGGTTAAACAGTACGGCTGAGTTAGGTGCAGTATCACTCCGCAGACTTTATGAGCATTTTCACAGCTATGAGAGAATATATCATATAGAAGAAACGGAATTAAGACAGGCCGGATTCCTGAAGGAAAGGCAGATCTGCGCTATCATGGAGAGAAAAGAGCAGTATCCAAAACTTCGGGAGGAGTATCAGGCACTCGCCGGGCGTGGTATCGGGACAGTCACTTTTCTGGACGCGGAATATCCACAACGGCTGCTGGAGATCTATGATTACCCGCCGCTGCTTTTTTACCGGGGACATTTACCGGAAAACAGCGTGCCATCGGTAGCGATTGTGGGAGCTCGGGGATGCAGCAGATATGGCGAACAGATTACGGAAAAGTTTGCCGGGGCGCTTGCCGCGGAGCATGTCCAGATTATCAGCGGGCTTGCGACGGGGATCGATACTGCTGCGCATACAGGCGCGCTAAAGATCGGGGGCGGCAGGACGTTTGGTGTCCTGGGATGCGGAATTAATATCTGTTATCCGCGGAATAACTATCTTTTATATGAGAATATGCAGGAGAACGGCGGGGTTCTGACTGAATTTCCGTGTAATACCCCGCCCTTGAAACAGAATTTTCCAATGCGCAACCGCCTGATCAGTGGACTTGCCGATGTCGTGCTGGTCGCAGAAGCAAAGGAAAAGAGCGGCTCCCTGATCACGGCGGAGCTGGGACTGGAGCAGGGAAGAGAAATCTTTGCCTTTCCGGGGAGGATTACGGACCGCCTGAGCGCCGGCTGTAATCTTTTGATCGCGCAGGGAGCCAGACCTGCTCTGTGCCCCGATGATATCCTGGAATATCTGGAGCTTTGTCATGGCAGAAAGCTGGTTATTCGTGAAAAAAATATGGCGAGGCTTGCAAAGCGTGAAAAAATGGTGTATAGTTTCCTAGACTTTACCCCAAAACATCTGGATGAAGTTGTGGCGGATACAGGGCTGTCTGTCACGGAGTGTATGGATAGTTTACTGGAGCTGGAACTGGGGGGATATGTATTTTGTACATCAAACCAGTATTACGGCAGGAAATTATAAGGAGACGGAGAGCAGTCATGGCGAAGAATCTGGTTATCGTAGAGTCACCTGCTAAGGTCAAAACAATCAAAAAATTCCTTGGGAGCAGTTATGAGGTAGACGCTTCCAATGGTCATGTGCGCGATCTTCCCAAGAGTACACTGGGAATTGACATCGAGAATGGCTATGAGCCCAAATATATTACGATACGCGGCAAAGGGGACATCCTGTCGCGGCTGCGCAAGGAAGTAAAAAAATCAGACAATATCTATCTGGCGACGGACCCTGACCGGGAGGGAGAGGCGATCTCCTGGCATCTGATGAAAGCGCTCAGGCTGGACGAACTGAAGGATAAGAAGGTATACCGGATCAGTTTTAATGAGATCACAAAAAACGCGGTAAAGAATTCCCTGAAAAATCCGCGGCAGATCGATATGGATCTGGTAAACGCCCAGCAGACCCGCAGAATCCTGGACCGGATGGTGGGTTACAGTATCAGTCCGTTGCTCTGGAGTAAGATTAAGAGAGGTTTAAGTGCCGGACGCGTTCAGTCGGTGGCACTGCGCATGGTATGCGATCGTGAGGAAGAGATCGGATCCTTTATTCCGGAAGAATACTGGACGTTGGATGCGAAACTTACGCATAAGGGAAGCAAAAAACCGCTGACCGCGAGATTTCATGGCAAAGGTTCGCACAAAGTCGAGATCCACAGCAGGGAAGAGGTGGATCAGATCCTGCAGGATCTGGAGGGGAAAAGTTATCTTGTCAATGAGATCAGGACCTCAGAACGAGTCAAAAAGGCGCCGCTTCCCTTTACAACAAGCACGTTGCAGCAGGAAGCTTCCAAGGCGCTCAATTTCTCGACACAGAAGACCATGCGGATCGCACAGCAGCTGTATGAGGGAGTCGATGTGCCGGGGCAGGGAACGATCGGCCTGATTACTTACCTGCGTACGGATTCGACGCGTGTCGCGCAGGAAGCGGAAGAAGCGGCGGAAACGTATATTCGATCCGCCTATGGGGACGCATATGCTATCGGAAACAGCAAGACAGGTACGACAGGTTCGAAAAAGATCCAGGATGCCCACGAGGCGATCCGGCCGACCGATATTACAAGAACGCCGGTGATGTTAAAAGACGCTCTGCCGAGAGACCAGTTCCGTCTGTATCAGCTGATCTGGAAACGATTTACTGCCAGCCGCATGAAG
Source organism: Clostridiales bacterium (assembly GCA_021204025.1). Taxonomy (GTDB): domain Bacteria; phylum Bacillota; class Clostridia; order Lachnospirales; family Lachnospiraceae; genus Brotaphodocola. The sequence continues at coordinate 23,794 of JAJQAC010000040.1, forward strand.
CCGGCGGTATATGAGACCACTTCGGTGAAGGTGGGAGCGGGGGATTATGTGTTCCATCTGTCGGCGTCGCGTCTTGTATTTGACGGCTTTATGTCAGTATATGTCTCGGAAGACGATAAGGATGACGAGAAAGGCAACGCCCTGTTTGGAAAAATGGAGCCGGGGGAGCAGCTGCAGCTGGCCGGACTGGAAGAAAATCAGCACTTTACGCAGCCGCCGGCGCATTATACCGAGGCATCTCTGGTCAGGGCGATGGAAGAAGTGGGGATCGGGCGTCCGAGCACTTACGCGCCGACGATCACGACGATCCTCGCGCGCCGCTATGTAACAAAAGAAAATAAAAACCTCTACGTCACGGAGCTTGGAGAAGCGGTCAATATGGTGATGAAAAAATGTTTTCCCAGCATTGTGGATACCACTTTTACCGCCAATCTGGAACAGCTTCTCGATCGGGTGGGGAGCGGAGACGTTGACTGGAAGACAATCGTAGAGAATTTTTATCCGGATCTGGATGAAGCGGTCAAATCGGCGCAGGCATCCCTGGAGAATATCCGGATCGCGGATGAAGTCAGCGATGTGATCTGTGAGAACTGTGGACGCAACATGGTCATCAAATACGGTCCTCACGGTAAGTTCCTTGCCTGCCCGGGTTTTCCGGACTGCAAAAATACCAAACCATATCTGGAAAAAATCGGAGTCCCATGTCCGAAGTGTGGCAAAGAGATCGTACTGAAGAAAACCAAAAAGGGCCGTCGGTATTTTGGCTGTGAGGCCAACCCGGAGTGCGATTTTATGAGCTGGCAGAAGCCGTCAGCCGAAAAATGTCCCCAGTGCGGGTCCTATATGGTGGAAAAAGGTAGCAATCTGGTCTGCGCAAGTGAAACTTGTGGATATCGTGTGAAAATTCAGAAAAATAAACAATAAGAAATATTTGCAGAATAGTCGAAAAAATTCAAAAATCTCTTGTTATTCAACGACTATCGTGCTAAAATTCATAGTGAACAACAAGAATATTTTGTCGTTCACTGAGTTAGATGCCGTTGTAGGATTTGATACGGGGAGGTTTTCGAATGAGTGTTCAACTGCTTGATAAGACCAGAAAAATTAATAAACTGCTGCATAATAATAATTCTCACAAGGTTGTATTTAATGATATCTGCAAAGTGCTGAGCGAGATCCTCCTTTCTAATATTCTGGTAATCAGTAGAAAAGGAAAGGTTCTTGGCGTGGGTCTTTGTCCGGGAGTAGATGAGATCGAGGAACTGATTGAAGATCAGGTCGGCGGGTTCGTCGATAAGATGTTAAACGAACGACTGCTCAGCATCCTTTCCACCAAGGAAAACGTCAATCTGGCGACACTGGGATTTGCAGATGACAACGTTAAAAAATATCAGGCGATCATTACCCCGATCGACATTGCGGGTGAGCGCCTGGGGACATTGTTTATCTACAAGATGGATAACCAGTATGACATCGACGATATCATCCTCAGCGAATATGGGACGACCGTCGTCGGTCTGGAGATGATGCGCTCCGTGAATGAAGAAAACGCAGAAGAGACGCGCAAAATCCAGATCGTCAAGTCGGCGATCGGGACATTGTCATTTTCAGAGCTTGAGGCAATCAAGCACATCTTTGAGGAACTTGACGGAGACGAAGGGATCCTGGTCGCCTCCAAGATTGCCGACCGGGTTGGCATCACCCGCTCCGTCATCGTCAACGCACTCAGAAAATTTGAAAGCGCCGGCGTAATCGAATCCCGGTCCTCCGGTATGAAGGGCACCTATATCAAGGTGCTCAATGATGTAGTCTTTGATGAGTTGAAAAATATTAAGTTGTCGAAATAAATGGGATTTCAGTATAGAAGAGAATAAGAAGCCATTTTAAGTATGCCAACAAAGTAGTCCCTGAGAGAAAGAAATATCCGTAGAGGACATTTTTCACGTCGGCACTTAGTGAGCAGGGTGCTTTTCCTGCGAACTTAGTACCGCTACGTGAAAACCTAAGCGCGAGCGGTCCTCGGAGGATATTTCTTTCTCTCAGGGACGGATGTTTCTCAGTACAGTACATTTTATGATTAGAAGTCGTCCGTCATATCGTGGGCGGCTTTTTTGCTGTTAATTTGCACTTAATGAAAATAACCTCTTGTCATTTCCCACTGGATATGTTAGGATAAAAAAGCTGAAAATTAATCACGTCTGCCGATTCTGACGGCGGTGCCCCGAGGGGTCCCGGAGGAAGCATGAGACGCAGGCGGAAGAAAAACCAATGGAGGAAAAGACATGAGTGTTATTTCAATGAAGCAGCTTTTGGAAGCAGGTGTTCATTTCGGACATCAGACAAGAAGATGGAACCCGAAGATGGCTCCTTACATCTACACCGAGAGAAACGGCATCTATATCATCGACCTGCAGAAGTCTGTTGTTAAAGTGGACGAAGCTTACAACGCGGTATCCGATATCGTGGCAAACGGCGGCACGATCCTTTTTGTCGGCACCAAGAAGCAGGCACAGGATGCGATTGCTACCGAGGCACAGCGCTGCGGTATGTATTATGTAAACGGAAGATGGCTGGGCGGCATGCTGACAAACTTCAAGACCATCCAGAGCCGTATCGCGAGACTGAGAGAGATCGAGGCGATGTCAGAGGACGGTACCTTTGATGTCCTGCCGAAGAAGGAAGTAATCAAGATCCGCAAAGAGTGGGACAAGCTGGAAAAGAACCTTGGTGGTATCAAGGATATGAAGAGACTTCCGGACGCGATCTTTATCGTAGATCCGAAGAAGGAGAGAATCTGTGTACAGGAAGCACAGTCCCTTGGCATCCCGTTAATCGGTATCGCGGATACCAACTGTGATCCGGAGGAGTTGGATTATGTGATTCCGGGTAATGACGACGCGATCCGCGCGATCAAGCTGATCGTTTCCAAGATGGCAGACGCTGTCATCGAGGCAAATCAGGGAGACGCGGCTGAGGTTGAGGAAGCAGAAGCGGAAGAAGCTGAGGCATAAAGAGACTGTATCGGATCGAGTGGGAGGCGTTTTTTGCCTCATACTCGCCCGTCGGCTGCGTCGGCAATAGCCGGAAAATTTCTTACGCAGCCGTGCGCATTTAAGGGCCGGATCAGGGCTTAAGATATTCAGATATCATGAATTTGGAGGAAAATACAATGGCAGTTACCGCAGCAATGGTAAAAGAGTTGAGAGAGATCACCGGTGCAGGTATGATGGATTGCAAGAAGGCACTGACTGCTACCGAGGGAGATATGGATAAGGCGATCGAGTTCCTGAGAGAGAAGGGACTTGCGGGCGCAGCTAAGAAAGCCGGCCGTATCGCGGCAGAAGGCATTGTTATGACCGATATGACTGCTGACGGCAAAAAGGCAGTTATCGTAGAAGTAAACGCGGAGACCGACTTTGTGGCAAAGAATGAGAAGTTCCGCACGTATGTAGCGGATGTAGCGGCTCAGGCGTTGGCGACCGAGGCCACTGATATGGATGCTTTCCTGGCTGAGAAGTGGTCTAAGGACGAGACTGTGACCGTAAAGGAAGCTCTGTCTCAGCAGATTTCCGTGATTGGCGAGAATATGAATATCCGTCGTTTCGAGCAGGTAGAGGAAGCAAACGGACTCGTGGTTTCCTACATCCACGCAGGCGGCAGAATCGGCGTACTGGTTGACGTAGAGACCGATGTAGTCAATGACGCGATCAAAGAGATGGCAAAGAACGTGGCGATGCAGGCTGCAGCTCTGAAGCCTCAGTTCTGCGACAGGAGCGAGGTGAGCGCGGAGTTCATCGAGCATGAGAAATCCATCCTGTTGGCTCAGATCCAGAACGATCCGAAGGAAGCCTCTAAGCCGGAGAAGGTGATCCAGGGCATGATCCAGGGTCGTATCAACAAGGAACTCAAGGAGTTCTGCCTGATGGATCAGGTTTACGTAAAGGCAGAAGACGGCAAGCAGAGCGTATCTCAGTATGTCAATCAGGTTGCGAAGGCAAACGGCGCGAAGGTCGCGATCAAGAAGTTTGTCCGCTATGAGACCGGCGAAGGCATCGCAAAGAAGGAAGAGAACTTCGCAGAGGAAGTTGCGAAGCAGATGGCGCAGTAATCTATTTATTTTGTCAGATTTAAAATGTCCGATTATCAAAAATAATTGTCCGAATGAAAAGGAAAGACCTTGAGAAATCAGGGTCTTTTTTTAGGTTAAGAAACTGGTGAAGGTTTATTTTTTTGGTAAGTGAAGCAGTATGTTTCATAAGGGTCCCTCCTGAGAGTAATAATCCTGCTTTACAGAATCATCAGTTCCTTTGGAAATTCCGTCAGATTTACAGTTCCGTTTTCGGAAAGCCAGACCATATCTTCGATTCGCACACCGAATCTGCCGGGCAGATAGATGCCGGGTTCCATCGTGATTACATTGCCTGTCTGAAAGACATCCCGGCTGCCCTGAGCGGCGCGCATGCCGTCATGACAGATCAGTCCCACGGAGTGACCGAGCCCATGTCCGAAGGTTCCCCGGTACGGGGTGGCATCGATCAGGTCGCGGGCGGCACGGTCCGTCTCATCGCCGGTTTTTCCGGGAGCGATGGCTGCGATGCCGGCCAGCTGCGCCTGCAGGACCAGCTCATAGACCTGCCGCATTTCATTGGTGGCGTGGCCGAGTGCGAAGGTACGGGTCATGTCGGAACAGTAACCGCCCACCTTAACGCCAATATCGAGGGTGACGAAATCGCCGTTTTCCAGCCTGCGGTTTCCTGGGAAACCGTGCGGCAGAGAAGAATTGGGGCCGCTCAGGATAATGACCGGAAAGGCGAGCCCCTCCGCACCGTTGTGGTAAAACCGGTAAATCAGCTCGGCGACCAGCTCCTGCTCGGAAACGCCGGGCTTTATCAATGGGAGCAGCTCGCGGAGGGATTTCTCCACGATCCGCTGAGCACGGATGATGCATGCGATTTCCGCGGGAAACTTTATGTGGCGCAGCTCCTCCAGCATTCCGTCCAGCCGGGTCAGCGGGCAGGGGATTGCCGCCTGCCATGCTTCATATTGGCTGACAGTCAATGTCCGGTTTTCCACAGCCAGGGAAGGAAAGCCCTGTTCGTGAACCAGACCGGCCACGACATCGTTAAATCCGGCGTCCGCGCGGGTCAGGCTGATGCCGCTGCCCGCGAAATGAGATTCCGCCGCTTCGATCGTGCGAAAGTCCGTAAAATACCATGCTTTGTCCGGTGTGACCACCATGGCGGCTGCGGCAAAGAAGTCAGTCAGATAAAAATGGCTGGTGCCGGAGGTGATCAGTGCGGCGGGAATTCCGGCTTCCCGCAGGGCTTTTTGAAAACGTATCAGCTTTTCCATGGTGTGCTCCTTAAATCTGGTGCGAGGAAATTTCTCTCGCATTCGGGATGAGAGAGTGGTCGCTGTGATTTTTCTCGTACTCCTCCTCGGTTACCATGCGCAGCGCTCCGGTAGGACAAACCCGGACGCAGGCCGGTTCCATGCCATAGCGGACGCGCAGATAGCAGCCGTTGCATTTTTCCATCTTGCCCTGGGCGTTGAAGGAAGGAGCGCCGAAGGGACATGCCATGGCGCAGCTGTGGCAGCCGATGCAATCGGTATTGTCAAAAACTGTCAGGTCGGTTTCCGGATCCTTTTTCAGGCAGCCCACCGGGCACGCGGTGACGCAGGGAGCCGGAGAGCAGTGCATGCAGGCGACCGAATAATGAGAAAATACCGGTTTATCTTTTAATTCCCTGTCTTCGAAGATCGTGCGGAAGGGGGCATTGCCCGTCTTCGGATCGTAATCGTTCTGATCCATGCAGGCGATGGCGCAGGCGCCGCAGCCGCAGCAGAGAACCGGATCAAAATCAAGAATCATTTTACTCATGGGCTTCTCCTTTTCTGGAAATCCGGCAGCGGGTAGAGGATCGGAATGCCGGGAATCCGGAGTAGGGATCCAGGCGGTCCTGATGGATCAGATTGCCGTAGTTTGCTTCCCGATAGCCGTGATAGAGGCTGACCATTCCCCGTGGGATCCTTCTGGAAATCAGGGCAGTTACCGTGATCGAACCGTTAGCGGTGGAGAGCTCAAACAGATCGCCCTCCGCAATGCCATGTGCCGCGGCGTCCTCCGGATGGATTTCCGCACTTGCCTTTGGCCGCAGGGTTCGCAGCCAGGAGACGTCATGCAGACGGGAGTGCAGCGCGTTCGGAAGGCGCCCTCCTTCGGTCAGAAACATCGGATAAAGCGTTTCATCCTCACCCTCGTAGGGAGCGCGGTAGGTCGGGAGCGGATCCAGTCCCCATTCCGGATGGGAGGCAATCAGTTCGGATTTCAGTTCGAATTTTCCCGTGGGTGTATTCAGGCCGCGGCTGATGGTAGCGTATTCCTCATGGGGATGGAATTCCGGCACTTTCAGGGGAGTATCCGCCTCCTGCAGCTGCTCGACCGAATAGGAAATCGGTGAGAGTATGTAATTCAGGCAGGCCCGGTAGCCGGCCTTCAGAAGCGGATCATTGAGGTTCATATAACGCGCCAGGTCGCACATGATGTCGGTGTCCGGCCGGGATTCGTAAAGCGGAGGAATCACCGGTTTGGTGTAATAGGCATAGCCGCCCGGATAGGATTTGAATTCCTCCCGCTCGAAGGAGCTGCATGCCGGAAGTACGATGTCCGCGTATTTTGCGGTGTCGGTCATGAACAGATCTACATCTACGAAAAATTCGAGCTCCTCCAGCGCTTTTTTCATGTGCTGGTCGCTGCCCGGAAACATGCGGAAGTTCATGCCGAACGCCAGAAGCGCCTTGATGGGGTAGGGAGTTCCCTGCCGGATCTGACGTGCCAGGTCCATGGTCTGGGCCTCCTTTTCCAGTTCATTCCAGAGGGGGAAGCGTTGCGCGCCTACGGCCGCCGCCATGGAGGATTTGCGTGCCTCCCTGACAAATTTGTGCTCCCAGGTGTGATAGCCGGAGGACTGGTGGGTGTAAGTGAAGGGCGCCGGAGTCTGGCCGCCCTTCCGGTCGTAATTTCCGGTGATCGCGCTCAGCGCCATGATTGCGCGGTAATTCTGCATGCCGTTGGCATGATGTCCCAGCGGCGCGGAGCTTTCCCGGATGCTCATCGGCCCGTATTCATGAATCATCTGCGCAGCCTGTTTTACTTTCTCGCAGGGAACGCCGGTGAGCGCTTCTATATTGCCCGCGTGGAAGCCCTTGCAGTATTCGGCGTACTCCTCAAAGCCATGCACATACTTTTCAATATATTCGTAATCCACCCAGCCGTTGGTAATCAGTTCGTTCGCGATGGCCAGCGCCAGCGCGCCGTCGGTGCCGGGGCGGGGCTGCAAAAAAAGGTCTGCGATTTTTTCCACGGTCTGGGTGTACATGGTGTCCACAATGATAAACTTTACGCCCTGCTTTTTCAGACGTTCGGTGTTGCGTGCGCTCAGATAGCCGGTGTAATAGGGATTATGTGCCCATCCGAGGAACAGGCGGGAATTGCGCATGTCCGGACGTGCGGGCAGGGCGGTAGCTGTTTCCCATGCCATCAGGCCGGAGGTGAAGCAGGTGCTGGACTCCGTCCCGTAGTTTGGGGAACCGAAGGAGTAGCACAGGCGCTGCAGAATCGGCCGGTACCATTTGCTGTAGCCGGAAAAGAAGAATACAGACTGGGCGCCGAAGGACTGTTTGTAGCCCAGCAGCTTTTCGGAGATGGTCTGGTAAGCCTCCTCCCAGCTGATCGGTTCAAACGATCCGCTTCCCCTGGGGCCTGTCCGTTTCAGCGGGGTACGGACGCGATCCTCGCGATAGATATATTGACGGTTGGAAGCGCCCTTGGTGCAGAGAAGTCCGCGGTTCAGAGGATGGTTTTTGTTGCCTTCGATTTTGATAACCACGCCGTCCTTTACGTAGGCGTCAATGCCGCAGTGCGAACCGGGGGAGCAGATATCGCAGAGCGTATGGCGTATCTCAATGCCGGTTTCCGGGCAGGGGATTTTTGCTTTCAGAAGCTCTTCTTTAGTTGCCATGACGCCCTCCTTCCAGCTGAAGAATGAATTCTTCGCTTAAGCCTTCTTGTTTCAGGATCCCGCGTTGCATATCCGCGATGGGATGATACTGGTTCTGAATGATGCCGAGTATATGATTTTTCAGGATTCCGCTGATGCGGTAGCTGCCGAGAATATTAATTCCGGCGAGCCGGCCGTCGCTGCGGACCGCTTCGATCCACAGATCCCTTTCCTTATTTTCAAAGGACAGTTTTTCACCCTGAATCCGGTTGTCGCCGAAGCCGATGAAATCCATGCCGAAAAAGTGCGTGATATTATGTAAAATGTTGCCGGAGAAGCTTTGTCTGCTTCCACACATGTTTGCTCCGGCGGTGTAGCCCTGATAGGCCGCGTTCGCCCAAAGCCCGATGATCTGTGGCTGTCCGTTCTGCAGGTTGCAGCCCTCGCAGCAGTCGCCTGCCGCGTAAATCCCCGGCGCGCTGGTTGCCATGGACGGATCTACGGTGATGCCGCGTCCTACGGCAAGGCCGGCCTGGACGGCCAGATCGGTGTTTGCCCGGGTACCAATGCACAGCCCCACAAGATCGGCCGGAAGCAGGGTGCCGTCAGAACATTCCACGATCGTTTCGGTTTCGGTGCCTTTGCGGATGGCTTTCAGTCCGGCGCTGAATTTCAGGGAGACGCCCTGTGCGCTCAGGCTTTTTTCAATCCGGTGAGCAGTGTCCGCATAGGCCGCCAGCGGGAAAATATGGGGCGCCATGTCCGCCAGGGTAGTGGGAATGCCGTTGTTGTGCAGGACCTCCACGACCTTGATGCCGGCCATGGAAGCGCCGACTACGACTGCGCGGGTGATGTCGCCATGTTCCAGGCGCCGTTTCAGATCCCTCGCGTTGTCCAGAGTACGCATGGAAATGCAGGCTTCGGGACACTCGTTGGTGATGGGCGGAGTGAAGGAACGCGCTCCGGTTGCCAGGACAATGCCGTCGTAGCGGCGCCGCGTGCCGTCCTCGAGGGTGATTTCACGGTCAGCGGCGTTTAAACCGGTGACTCTTGTATTGGAGAAGACGTTCGCCTTGAAGGTAAACGCGATGTCCTCTGAATTGCCGAACGGAAACATCCCCTCATAGCGGAGACGATTTGAGGCATAGTAGGTGGTCAGCATCGGGTTGTAGGGAGGATCCGGATGCTCAGAATAAATATCAATGGTGGATTCGGTATCGGCGTCGCGGATTGCGGTCAGCGCGTGATAGCCTGCGCAGCCGAAGCCGATGATTGCATAAGCTGCCATGGGAATACTCCTCTCTGCTTATTTCTGAAAATGGGAACGGTGCATTCCCGCCAGGTGATCCAGCGCCTGGTTCAGCACATCCCGGTGACATCCGATATTCATTCGCATATAGCCTTCGCCTCCGGAACCGAAATGGCTGCCGCCGTTGAAGCCCAGATGCCAGGTATGGATCAGCTCGTTCTCCAGTTCCTCATCCGTCAGTCCATACGCACGGAAATCCAGCCACATCAGGAAGGTTCCTTCCGGCTTCGATACGGCGATGGAAGGAGCCTCCGAGGAAAGTCGGTTGAGCACGAGACGGACATTGTCCTCCAGATAGGCGATCTGAGCGTCCAGCCACGGTGCGCCGGATGTGTAGGCGGCGATGGAAGCCTCGATCGCCAGTACACTGGGATTGATCAGCCATGCGCTGCGCAGCCGGGTGCCGATCTGGGCGTTCGCCTGCGGATCCGGGATCACCATGCTGGAAATGCCGAGACCGGAAAGGTTGAAGGTCTTTCCAGGAGCGATGCAGCTGATCGCACGCGAATGCCCTTCCGGGATCGCCAAAACCGAGGTATAGCGGCTGCCGAACAGTTCGATGTCGCAGTGAATCTCATCGGACACCAGCCAGACCTGATACTGCACACACAGCTTTACCAGGCGTATGATCTCCTCCCTGCTCCACACACGTCCGACCGGATTGTGCGGGTTGCAGAAAATCATCATTTTCACACCCTCCCGGAACGCCTGCTCCAGACCGTCAAAGTCTATGAGATAGGTGTGGTTTTCGCAGAGCAGAGGATTTTCCACTACGGTACGGCCGGTGCCGCGGATCACGGCCTGGAAGGGATCGTAAACCGGGGGCTGAATCAGGATCGGATCGCCGGGCTCTGTCAGGGCCTGTATGGCATAGCTGATGGAGGTGACGACGCCGCCGCAGCAGCGAATCCATTCTTTTTCCAGAGAAACGCCGTGCCGTGTGGAAAACCAGTCCATGATGCTGGTGAAATAGCGGCTGTCGGGAAAGCTGTAGCCGAAAATGGGGTGCTCCATGCGTCTGGAGATGGCCTCAACCACCTCCGGGGGGCACGCGAAATCCGTGTCCGCGATCCAGAGAGGAAGAATGTCCTCTTCCTTGAATTTTCCCCTGCGGCGGTCCCATTTGATGTAGTTGGTGCCAATCCGGCTGATCGGGGTGTGAGAGAAAAGGTCAGGAGGATTGTGAAATGAAAGACAAACTTGACAAACTGATGATCCGGGCATTTGCTAAACCGTTGTACCGGATTGCGCTTGTCCTGCTTGGACTTCCCACGTTTGTGGTCGCGTTCCTGGCATATATGTCCCGGAAAGGCCAGGAGGATGCCGGACATCAGGCCATCGTGGAGACTGCCAGGAAGGAGGCGGAGGAAGATGGGAGCCTGAACCGGATACGGGAAAACGCCGGGATGTATCTCACGAATAAATATCATCATTTCAATAAGGATACGGACAGCGCTGAGTTCAAAAAGGAACTGGAGCAGCAGATCCGGAAGGACGAAGAGGCGGAGATCGCAGAGAGAACGAACCAGATTTATCAGAGAGACGGCCTGAAAAAGCGCCCGACCTTTATTGAATTCCTGTGCGGCTGCCTGAATAATCAGGGGCTGCTGGTACTTTCGGTTATCACCTCGCTGCCCATGTATGTGTTGCTGCTGATTTCGGCAAACCCGTACAGCCGGTACATATTTGAACGACTGATCATGATGATCTTCGTGGCTTTCGGTGTGGTATTCGTCGTATTTACGATTCTGCATTTTGCTTCCTCGGATCCGGCGGTAAACGTCCTGGGCGAGACAGCGACCGCGCAGCAGATCGCGGACTTCAATCGTGTGTACGGGCTGGATCAGCCGTATATCATTCAGCTGCTCCAGAACTTTAAGAACCTTGCTACATTCAATCTGGGAAATTCCTACTCAGGCAACGAGGACGTAATGGCGGCCATTCTGAGAAAATTCCCGGTAACTCTGGAAATGAGCGTTTACGCGTTCCTGATCGCGGTGGTGATTTCCATCCCGATCGGTATCCTGACGGCGGTAAAACCGAATACCGCGTTTGATTATGTTTTCATGTTTATCGCGTTGGTGGGTCTGTCGCTTCCGGCGTTCTGGTTTGGTATGCTTCTGATTCTGACCTTCTCCATCAACAATCATATCCTTCCGGCGTCCTATGTGGAAGGAAATAAGCTGTCGCTGCTCATGCCCGCGATTGTGTCCGGTACGCATCTGGCCGCGAGCCTGGCGCGGAATACCAGATCCGCGCTGCTGGAGGTGCTGGGACAGGATTACATTGTCACCGCGAAGGCGAAGGGTCTGAGCAATGTGCGTGTGATTGCCAAACATGCGCTTGGCAACGCCCTGATTCCCATCGTAACCGTGGCCGGACTGCAGTTCGGCGGCAGCCTGGGCGGCTCGGCGGTTATCGAGAAGGTATTCAACGTAAAGGGTATCGGAAGTTATGTCGTGGATAAACAGTTCCTCCCGGATATTCCGGCTATTTTAGGCGGCGTGGTCTATGTGTCCATCATCATCAGTCTTGTAAACCTGGCAGTGGATCTGATTTATGTGTATCTGGATCCCCGCATCAAGTCGAGACTGAAGAGCCCAAGGAGGAAAAAACTATGAAGAAAAGAAGATTGGCAGCGTTGGCTCTGTGCGTGTCGGCAGCAGCGTCCATGACCGCATGCAATGTCCAGACCAAAAGCGATATGACCAGTGCGGCCGCCGCTGAAAATCAGGCATCTGCGGAAGCGGATCCCAACGCGGATGTGGAAATCGGCGAAGTAAACTTAAAGCTGCTGTACAACAGCAGTGATGAGAGCATAGCAAACGTTATCCGCGATGAGCTGACAAAGGCCGGTATCACCGTGGAGATGAGCGCGGCATCAGACGGCGCTGCCTTCCGTGAGCAGGAGGGCAACGGCAACTTTGATATTGCTGTGTCCAGCTGGGCGAACCCGGTAGGAACTCCGGACTACGGCTGCCGCGGCATCTGGGAGTCTGTCGGCGACAGCAATCTGACCGGCATCAATGACGAAAAGCTGGATGAGCTGATCAATCAGGCGGCTGCGGAAACTGCGGACGTTTACGTAGAGACCTATGGAGAAGCAGAGAGATATGTGGTCGAGGAACAGGTTTACATGACTCCGCTGTATATTTCGATGACCGGACGTGCCAGCAGCAATATCCTGAACCAGGACACCATCACCAATAACCAGAGATGGGAAAAGCTGGATTATGCAGACGAATCTCTGCGTGATACCCGCACCCTGGTTCTGACCCAGACCGGTTCCACCATCACCACCTGGGATCCGATCCGTGCGGACGATCAGAGTTCCGGTTACGCTCTGGATGAGATGTACGTACATCTGCTGACCCTGCAGCCGGACTGGTCTGTGAGCACAGATTCCTCTCTTTCCTATAATTACGCGGTGTCGGATGACAACAGCTCCTATTATTTTATCCTGAGAGACGATTGCGGCTTCGCGAGAATCGATGCGGACGGCAACGTATATGACTCCGGTGTAAAGGTAGCGGCAGAGGATGTTGTTTATTCCCTGAACCGTGCGAAGGATCCGGATTCTACCGCAATGCACAAGACCTACAGCATGTACACCAACCTGGATACCGTTGAGATCGTGACCGACATCGAGGAGCTCGATAGCGTTAAGACCGCGGGAGGTACGAGTGTGCGTGAGGTTCTGGAAGCGGACATCACCCCGATTGAGACCCTGGCGGCAACCAGAGATGAGGTTGACAACGCGGCCGGCAGCTATCAGGTAGTGCGCTGCAATACGACCGTTCCCTATCCGCAGATTCTGAACTGCCTGACCTTCCATGGCGCGGGCATTGTGGACAGCGAGTGGGTTGAGGCTATGAACGAAGGCGTGGATTACTCCACTTATGACGCGACAAAGGATAAGCTGTACGGAGATTCCGTTACCACCGTTGAGGGAGCAACCTATGACAATCAGCTGTCTCTGAGCGGAAACTATGTGCTGACCTCCATGAATGACTATCAGATGAACTTTGTGGCGAACCCGTATCTGCGCACCAACGATCCGGACTGTACGAAGATCAAGATCCTGACCGATAGATTTATTGCTGATACGGATACTGCGCTTTCTGCTCTGAGAAGCGGAGAGGTGGATCTGCCTTACAGCATTCCGTCCACTAAATATGATGTGGTGGAACAGGATGAGAATCTGAACCTGACAAAGTTCCCTGGTATCCGCGCTTACATGCTGGCTTTCAATATGCATGGCAATTCGATTGTTTCAGATTCTGTTGATCTGAGAAAGGCGGTTGCATCCGCGATCAAATACGAGGACATCAGCGCTGTACTGGCAGGCAACACCATCGAGTGCTACAGCCCGCTGAGTACCTGTCTGGACGCCGGAAACAAGCTGTCCTATCAGGCAGGAGACACCGAGAAATATCTGAGAGCTTATTTCGCGAATAAATAAAAAGGAAGCATTGGTATGAATAGACAGGAACTGGTCAGACAGCTGGACGCGTATATCGACTCCCACAGAGCGAAGATTCTGGAGGACTGGAAAAGTCTGGTGAGGATCCCCAGCGTCAGTGTGGAGGGAACCGAAGAAAAACCCTTTGGGGAGGCGTGTGCGCGTATACTGGATCACGCGCTTGCGATGGCGGATCAACGAGGATTTGCAGTCAATAACCACGGTAACTGGTACGGCACCGCTTTCCTGGAGAGCCGGAAAGAGGGAGAAGGGATCATCGGTATCTTTTCCCATCTGGATGTAGTGGAGCCGGGCGAGGGATGGACCTATGACCCCTTTGAGCCGTTGGAGAAGGACGGATTTCTGATCGGCAGGGGGGCCGGTGACAACAAAAGCGGCGTGATTATTGGTCTGTACACCATGCAGGCGATCAAGGAGCTTGGCATTCCGCTGGGAAGCAATCTGATGCTGTATTTTGGATGCAATGAGGAAGCGGGGATGAAGGATGCCGAGCGCTTCGCCAAAGAGCATGTGATGCCGGACTATTCCATGGTTCCTGATCTCTTTTTCCCGGTATGTTATGGAGAGAAGGGCAGTCTGAGACTGACCCTTCAATCCACCTCCGGTTTTTCTCAGATTACCGGATTTTCCGCCGGCAAGGCGGAAAACATGATTCCGGCGAGCGCTTCCGCTGAGATTGCTTTTTCGCGGCCGCTTTATGAGGAGGCCGTTCGTCTGGCAGAAGGCCGCACGGATATTGAAGTTCTGGAAAAAAGTAATAAAATAGTAATAACCTCCGCGGGCGTAGGCGGTCACAGCGCGATGCCCGCGGGATCGGTAAACGGCATCTGGCTTCTGGTGGATTTCCTGAAGGATCTGACGGCGCTGGCAGAATCAGACCGGAAGATCTGCGCTGCGCTGGCGGATTTTTCCGGAGACAGCGACGGCAGCGCTCTGGGGATTGCCTGGGAGGATGAACCGTCCGGCAAGCTGGTATGCGCGGCAACAGTCGCGCGCATGGACGGCTCGATCCCGGAGGCGCTCTTTTCAATCCGTTATCCAGTGACCGATTACAGAGAGCGCATAGAAACGGAGCTTTTGCGGGTGATCGGAAGCAGAGGCTTCGCGGTGAAGCATATAGTGAACAACGACCCGATGTATATGGAAAAGGATGAACCCTATATCCGGCGTCTGATGAAGGTTTATCACGAGGTGACGGGGAAACCGAACGAGCCTTATGTGATCGACGGAGGAACCTACGCCAGAAAACTGAAGCACGCGGTCGGTTATGGCGGCGGCAACGGCGTCAGGGCTCCGTTTCTGCCAAAGGGACACGGCGGAGTCCATCAGCCGGACGAGGCCAGGAGCATCGACGGAGTTCTGGAGGCGATCCGGATTTACGTGCTTTCCGCTATGGAGATTGATGCCATGATTCAGGAGGAACGAAAAGAGAAGGGACAAAGGAAAAATGAATCACGCGATGGTGATTGCCGGGGTGAAGTGAGACAGAATGGGAGGAATTGGAATGAAGATTAATTTGCATCCCCACTATAAGGCAGTTGAGGCCGCGGATATGGGAGAAACACAGGCAATGCTGCGGCGTTATAAGAAACCGGAGGAAATGAACATCGAAGAGAGAACAGTGCCTGGGCTTGACGGCGATCCGGATATCGAAATCCGTATTTTCCGGCCGGGATACGCGCCTGCGGGCAGCCCGATGATCATGGATATCCACGGAGGCGGTTTTACCGGCGGAGACTACAATCTGGATAACAACCGCGCGAGTCATCTGGCAATGAATATTCCGGCGATTGTGGCGTCCTTCAACTACCGCCTGGCGCCTCAGCATGTTTTCCCCGCCGCGCTCAATGACTGCCGGGCAGTCTGGTACTGGATGCATGACCATGCGAAGGAACTGGGCGGAGATCCGGAGCGTATGGGTCTGTTCGGAACCAGCGCGGGAGGCAATATGTGCGCGGGACTGGCATTTTATATCCGGGATCACGGCGGACCGAAGATTTCTCTCAATGCCATCAATGTTCCGGCAGTAGGCGTAGGACCGTCTCTGTCTGCGGAACAGATGCGGGAGGATGCGCCGACGCTGAAAGGAGAAAATCTCTCCTCGGCCTTTCATGAATATGTGGGCGGCTTCAGCGGCGGTTTCAATGGACAGATCCCGTCCTATTACGCGATTCCGAACCTGGCGATCGACTATTCGAACCTGCCGCCGACTGCGATTATCGTCGCGGAGTACGATCCGTTGCGGGAGGAGGGCTTGAAATACGCGCACCGTCTGATGAAGGACGCCGTTCCGGTGGAGCTTTATCTGATGCCGCGCGTGGGCCACGGCTTTGACGCGGTCAAGGACGCGCCCATGACTCAGTGGATCTGGAACGGACTTGTCATGTCGTTCCAGCGGGAATTCGGAATGCTGTAGAACAGACATTCGTTTTTGACGCAAACGGCGGCAGTGACGTGGCGAGTCAGGTGTGTATGTATGGAGATCTGCTGACAGAACCGGAACTGCCTTCCCGGGAAGGTTATATTTTTGAGGACTGGTATATCGATGAAAGTGGTACGATTCGCTGGAATTTTGATGTAGATGTTGTAAATGGCGGCATGGAACTTTATGCCGTTTGGAAAGAGGAGCAGGATTAACGAAAGGACAATCCTGCTCCTCTTTTTCATTAGTTTCTGATATTTCGTCCTGTCAAAAACGTTAAAATAGTGCAGACATCGGATAAAAATGAGTCACGACTTTAAAAATAAATCATGTTACCATAAAAATAAAAACAGGCTTTGGAGGGAGATATATGGAACACTGGTGGAAGGAAGCAGTCGTTTATCAGATCTACACAAAAAGTTATTATGACACAAATGGCGACGGAATCGGCGACCTGCGGGGAATTATTCAGAAGCTGGATTATATTAATTCACTGGGCGCCAGCGTGATCTGGCTGAATCCGATTTATAAATCTCCGGATGTCGATAACGGATATGATATAGCGGATTATCAGAGCATAGATGAGCGATACGGGACACTGGAAGATTTTAAAGAGTTGTTAACTCAGGTTCATCAACGCGGTATGCGTCTGATTATGGACATGGTACTGAATCACACCTCAGACGAACACCGTTGGTTTCAGGAGTCGAGAAGCTCAAAGGATAACCCTTACCGGGATTATTATATCTGGAGGCCGGGAAAGGATGGCAAAGAGCCAAACAACTGGGGAAATTATTTCTATGAGGGCCGGGGGTCAGCGTGGGAATATGATGAACATACAGGCGAATACTATCTGCATAATTATTCCAGGAAAATGCCGGATCTGAATTGGGACAATGCTGATTTGCGTGACGCGATGTGCCGGATGATGCGCTGGTGGCTGGATCTGGGTGTGGATGGTTTCCGCATGGACGCAATTAACCGCCTAGTCAAGCCGAAAGGACTGCCGGATTCCCCAAATCCGCTCACTCCTCCGGTGGGGATTTACGGCTATGTCGTTGATCGGACCATGTGCGCAAACCGACCGGGTATCCATGAACTGCTTCATGAATTAAATGAGAAGGTATTCAGCCGCTACGATATTATGGTGGTAGGAGAAACGGGTAATGTCGACGCGGCGATAGCGATTGATTACGTAAAAGAAGAGCGGGAAGAAATCGATATGGTCTTTCATTTTGAGATCGCTAAAAATCCGGTTCTTGTGGATGCGGTCAAATTTAAGGAGGTGCAGCGGCGCTGGTATCATGTTGTTGAGCAGCATGGATGGATTACCCAGTATCTCTCGAATCACGATACGCCGAGACAGGTTTCCCGGTTTGGCGATGATCAGAAATACCGGTATGAATCTGCGACAATGCTGGCGACGTTGATGCATACGCATCCGGGGACTGTGTATATTTACCAGGGGGAAGAGATCGGGATGACAAACGTGGAGTTCCCTTCGATTGAATATTATAACGAAAAATATACGGTCGGAAAATATTATACCATGGTAGAAAGCGGCAGATCACCCGAAGAGGCGCTTGCGTCTCTGCGGATGATGAGCCGGGATAATGACCGGACGCCCATGCAGTGGAACAGCGGGGAAAACGGAGGTTTTACGACTGGTTCGCCCTGGATGCATGTCAACCCCAATTATGTCAGTATCAATGTGGCGGAGGAGGAATGCGCGGAAAAGTCAGTTCTGCGTTATTACAGGAAACTGACCGCCATGCGCAGACAATACCCGATTATGGTTTATGGCTCCTATCGGCAGATTATGGAGGAAGACCCTGAGTTGATTGTCTATGTGAGGGAATATCAGGGAGACCGATGGCTGATCGTCTGTAATTTTTACGACGGCATACGGGAACTTTCAGGGATAGTAAAAGCGTATCCGGAGATGGAGAAGAGAGAACTGATTTTGTGTAACTACCTGTCAATGGAAAATGAACAGGAAATACGGCCATATGAAGCAAGAATCTATTGTCTGAGAGACAGAAAAATATAGAGTGAAAGGGGTATTTTATGAGTAAACTGGATGAAAGATTTCGACTGGGGCTGGATGGACGCTGTAACCCGGACTGTGTTGTGCAGGGGCCGGATTATCGCTTTACGGTTCTGACGCCGCAGATGCTGCGTATGGAGTATTCCCGTGATGGGGCTTTTGAGGATCGTCCGACGCAGACTGTGTGGAACCGGAACTTTGATCGTCCGGTTTTCCGCGTTCAGGACAGCGCGGACTGCGTGGAAATCGATACCGAATATTTTCATTTGTTTTATGACAAAAAGGGATTTTCGCAGAATCATCTGTATATTGACGTTAAATATGCGTTTACTAATTACGGTGGCAGATGGTATTATGGCAGGACGGATTATGGAAATCCTCCCAGGGAACATAATCTGAAGGGGACGGCCAGGACACTGGACCGCTGTAACGGGCAGTGGTATGAGGGCAGTAATTTACTGGAACGGGTGAGAGCGGAAGGCGGGAAAATCAATCGCTGCGATGGGGATGTGGATCTGGGCCGGGGTCTGTGCGATACGAGCGGACGTACCTTTTTTGATGACAGCAAATCCCTTGTCATTGATGAAGACGGTTGGGTACATCCACGATCGGGAGACTGCACAGACATTTATTTCTTCGGTTATGGCCGGGATTATTTTCGGGCGATTCATGATTTTTATCAGCTTTCCGGTCCCGTTCCGATGCTGCCTAAGTACGCGCTTGGAAACTGGTGGAGCCGCTACTGGAAATATACAGAAAAAAGCTATATGGAGCTTCTGACACGGTTTCAGCAGGAGGATATTCCCTTTACGGTAGCAGTAATTGATATGGACTGGCATCTGGTTGATATTCCCGAAAAGTTTGGGAAAGGCTGGACCGGGTATACATGGAATCGCGAACTTTTCCCGGATCCGAAACGTTTTTTGGACTGGCTGCATGAACACGGATACCGGATTACATTGAACCTTCATCCCGCGGACGGGGTACGGGCATTTGAGGAGCAGTATCTGGAAATGGCAAAAGCTCTTGGCGTGGATCCGGCGTCGGAGGATCCTGTGCGGTTTGATTTTACGAATATAGAATTTATAGAAGCTTATTTTAAGTACCTGCATCATCCGAATGAGGAAGCAGGTGTTGATTTCTGGTGGATGGACTGGCAGCAGGGGAATGTTTCCGCGGTTGAAGGTCTGGATCCCATGTGGATGCTGAATCATTATCACCATTATGACCGGAAGCGGGACGGAAAAAGAGCAATCATGCTGTCCCGATACAGCGGGCTGGGCAGTCAGCGATATCCGATCGGATTTTCCGGCGATGTCCATATGACATGGGATTCTCTGGAATTTCAGCCGTATTTTACGGCGACGGCGGCGAATGTCGGGTATACCTGGTGGAGTCATGATGTCGGCGGTCATTTAAATGGAGTGCGGGACAATGAACTCTATATCCGATGGCTGGAACTGGGAGTTTTTTCTCCGGTCAACCGGCTGCACAGTAACAGCAATCCGTTTTGTGCAAAGGAGCCATGGAGGTATCCGAAGCCATATGACGATATTGCCGCTGGTATTTTACGGCTTCGTCACCGTCTGATTCCCTATTTGTATACGATGAACTATCAGTGCCATCAGGAATTAAAACCGGTTGTCGTTCCTGCTTATTATTATTATCCGATGGAGCCGGGCAGCTATCAATATCGCAATGAATATTTCTTTGGGAGTGAATTGCTGGTACAGCCTATGGTTCACCCGACAGATCCTCAGACTGGTTATACATTCGAAGAAACCTGGCTTCCAGCTGGTCTGTGGACGGATATCTATACAGGCCGGCTGTATGACGGAGGCATCAGAGGAAGGAATATGACGATTGGTCGTCCGATCGAACAGCAGGGAGTTCTTGCAAAACCAGGGGCAATCATTCCGATGTCCGCTTATCAGGCGGGGGAAAATGGGATCGAAAATCCGCAGACCCTGGAAATCTATGTATTCCCGGGCGGGAATAATCAGTTTTGTCTGTTTGAGGACACGGGCGACGGTTTTGAGTACGAGCAGGGGGTCTGCCTGAAAACAGAAATGACATTAAAATGGGAAGATAATCATGCTGTATTTCAGATGGCCGCTGAGGGAGATTACTCAGTTATTCCGGAAAAACGTCATTATCAACTGCATTTCAGAGGCTTTGCCGATGTGGAGAACATTGTGGCGAACGGCTGTTTTGAGCGAAGTTATGACGGAAAGACACACACGCTGACATTGTTTTTCCGGGACAGAGATCCGGCTTGTCCGCTTACAGTCACACTTCGCGGAGCGCTTAAGCAGGATAACAGGGATCTGAAAGAACGGGTTTTTGCTTTCCTGGATGGTGTACAGGGAAGCACGGTTATGAAGAACGCAATCTATCAGTGCTTTGAGAGCGAATTGTCTCCGGAACGGCTGGTCAGCGCGGTAATGGCATTAAATCCGCCGGATGGGTGGAAGAAAGCGCTTCTGGAGATGGTAGCCTGCTGATTTTTAATGAAAACAAACCGGATTTTCTTAAAAAATGTTCAGATTGCAATAAATTAATGCAAAAAGCATAAAAATCGCCAAAAAACCGCCATTCATTTTTGCAAAACAAACAAATATAATGAAAGAAAGTAATCAGTACGTAAGGAGGTTATCTATTATGAAAAGGGTATTAGCATTATCAACGGCGGTTATCCTGATAGCGGGAAGCATGGCGGGATGTTCCGGCGGTTCCGGGACGGCCGCAACTCAGGCGGCTGCAGAGACGCAGTCCGCAGAGACGGAAGCGCAGGTGGCTGAGAGCGGAAACCTGACGGGAGAACTTGCAGTTATGGTAAACAATGCGTTTACCGGTATGGAGGATCCCGCGATTATGCGCGCGGCAAAGGCGTTTGAAGAAGCGAATCCGGGCGTTACCATTACGATCGAGGGACTTGGGAGCAGCGACCTGATCAGCAAATATACGACGTCCGCAATGGCCGGTTCGGGGCCTGATGTGGTGGCGCTGGATAATTCGGGCTGGCCGATTGATCTGGCGGCAATGGGATTGATTATCCCTCTGGACGAGCAGATTGCGTCATCGGGGAATGATTATCTGCAGGGTCCACTGGAGTCTGGCTTGTATGAGGGACAGTATTATTCGGTACCGTGGTATTTTAACAATACAGGACTTTATTATAATAAGAGAATTCTGAGTGAAATCGGCAAGACGGAGCCGCCGACGAACTGGGAAGAATTTGAGGAAGACATAAAGCTGGCAACTGAGCTGGGGTATGCCGGAGTATCTACCCGGCTGGATGGATACGCAATTTTCAATATTTTCTTTGAAAATGATAATCCGGTGATCGACGTTTCCGGTGATCGTCCGGTGGTAACGGTGAATGAGGAGTCCGGAAAAGAAGCGTTTGAATTCTGGACCGGTCTGCATACCAAATACCATGCGTTCCCGGAAGGAATGAAGGATGCTTCGGACTGGGCAACAGCTTATACGACTTTTGTGTCGGATGATTGTCTGTTCTTTATCTGCGGAGACTGGGGATATGCCAATATAGCAAGTGGAAATCCGGATATGGAATTCGGACTGGCTCCGATGATTCAGGGCAGTGTGCAGGCAGTATGCCTGGGCGGATATAATCTGGCGATCAATTCCAACTGCACAAATCCGGAACTGGCATGGGCTTTCGTCGATTATCTGACCAGCAAGGAATGTGATTATGTCATGTCCGAACAGGGACGAATCCCGGGCAGGACGGATGTGGATTACGAGCCGATTCTGGAAATCAACCCGGATTATCAGGTGTTTATTGACGAGGCAGCTTATACCGTGCCGAGACCGCGTGTGAAAAACGCAGCGTCTGTGGATGTGAAAATGGTTGATGCTTTCAAAAAAGTATTCTTTGATCAGATGTCCGCGGAACAGGCGCTTAACGAGCTGGAAACAGAGTTAAATGATTTCATCAATGAAAATTATTAACACAGTCTGCTGGGCTTGCCTATACGAAACATAGGCAAATGAACAGCTGACCATCAAAGATGCTTGACAGCGGTAACCGCCATTTGCCGTGGCTGATACAGGCGGGTGGCGGTTTCCTTTTGCCTGGGAGGAGAAGCCTGATGAAACAAAGTAAAAAAAAGAGATCAAAAGAATACACATTCAGAAAAAATCTGAACGGGTATCTGCTGATCGCCCCGGCAGTTATCGCGATTTTGGTGCTAAGCGTATACCCGTTGCTGCAGGGAATCTGGATCAGTTTCCTGAATTATGATATGACAAAAGCGAACGCAGCGGATTTTGGCACCTTTGCCGGATTAAAGAACTATATGGTGATTTTCGCGAATTCAAAATACCGCAATGCGGTGATGAATTCGGTGGTCTGGACGCTGGTAAATATCGTGGCCCAGCTCGCTCTGGCTATTGGGGTAGCGCTGGTGCTCAATGAGCATTTAAAGGGACGCGGATTTTTCCGTACGGCGGCCCTCCTTCCCTGGGCGATTCCGGCGGCGATCAGCGCTCTGACATTCAGCGCGCTGTATGATACAAAAATCGGCGTATTTAATACAATATTGATTCGTCTGGGAATCCTGAAAGAGGGATATTCATTCCTTGGAAATGTAGAATCAGCAATGCCGGCGGTCATTATCGCCAATGTATGGAAAAGCACTCCTTTTTTAATGATATTTATTCTGGCGGCACTTCAGGGGGTGTCATATGATCAGTATGAGAGCAGCGCGATTGATGGAGCCGGAAAGATACAGCGTTTTCTGTATATTACCCTGCCAAATATCAAGGAACCGATGGCAGTGGCGGTAATCCTGAATGTGATTTCCATATTTAACAACTTCAACGCGATCTGGCTGCTGACGCAGGGAGGACCGCTTGACAGCACAGAGATTATGTATACCTACGCGTATCGTCAGGCGTTCGTGGATCACAAATTCGGATATGCAGCGGCGACGTCTGTTGTGATTTTTGCCGTGATAGCGATTCTGACGATTATTTATGTAAAAATGATTTCATTAGATCGTGATTGAGAAAGGAAATGGCATGAAGAGAACAAGATTAGAAACCGGTATCTTATATGGACTGTCTGTCCTGATTGCGTTATATTCCATCCTGCCGTTTGTCTGGGTGTTTATGACAGCTTTGAAATCACCGGAACAGATTTATAATATGAATCAGATTATTCCAACCTATATTACACTGGACAACTTTAAGCAGGTGCTGTTTCAGTCAAATTTTGTGCGTTATTTCTTAAACAGCGCATATATTTCCGTGATCGTTACCGTGGTTTCCATGGTGTTTGCCGTGATGGCTGCATATGGATTTTGCCGGTACCATATCCACGGCGCAGACTCCCTGAAGATGGGAATCCTCTTCACCAGAATGTTTCCCGGCGTGTTGCTTTCGATACCTTATTATGTTATTATGAAAAAAGTCGGCCTGATTGATACACATGCCGGTCTGATAGTAATAAACTGTTCTTTTGTTCTGCCGTTTGCGGTCTGGAATATGTGTACGTTTTTCCTTCAGATCCCATGGGAAATTGAAGAGTCGGCTTTGATTGACGGCTGCAACCGATTTCAGGCATTTATGAAGGTGATTTTCCCGCTGGCAAAGCCGGGCATCTCAGCTACGACCTTGTACTGCTTTCTGATGTCATGGGATGAGTTTATGTATGCGAATACCTTTATCAATTCGACGCTGAAAAAAACGGTTCAGGTCGGGATCCGGGATTATATCGGCGAGTACTCCACAGATTGGGGGCCGCTGATGGCGGCGGTCATCCTGAGCCTGGTTCCGGTTATTGTGTTCTTTATATTTGTTCAGGACAGTCTGGTCGGCGGATTGTCCGCAGGTGCGGTAAAGGGCTGATTTTCCGGCAGCGGTAAAAAGAGGATAGCGGTATGAGAGAAAAAGGCGATTTAAAACCAAGTATTAAGCAAAGTATGGTAAAAATGATTTTTCTGTACGTACTTGTGCCTCTTTTTGTCATGCTGGCTGTCCTCTGTTTTTTGCTGTACCGGACGTCTTATAAAAGTACGGCAGAAGCGTTTCAGATGATGTTCGATCAGAACCTGAAAGGGATCGACGATGCGATATTGCAGTCTAATTATGCGAGCAGTGCCATGATTGTTTATTCGGAGAGTAATGATTTCCTGAGAAATTATTACAAGGCGGAAGACGAGTATGAAACAGACAGGATAACCGGACAGATTGCCAATATGCTCGCAAATTATAACGCCACGATGCTGGGAAGCTTCCAGGGAGAACTCATCGTAGTGATGAACGACGGTTATGTGATTAACTCTGCAAAACATCGTCGTCTGGTTGCGGAGCTGGAGGATCTTTCCTGGTACAGAGAAATGGAAAAAAACGGTCAGTATCCCTATTGGGATAAAGATATGAACGACCTGTTTGATTATGATCCGGTCTACAGCTATGTGGTGTTCGGGCGCGCACTGGTGCGCTATCAGACGCTGCCGCTGGGGTATGCCCTGGTAAGGATTCCGGTAGAAAATCTGTTTCGTTTCCGTGAAGACAGCGGGTTTCAAAAAGGAGTCATGGCTATGTTCAGTGAGGACGGACGCCTCCTTGCCTGCAGCGACAGCACGATTTCGGAAGAAGATGTGAGAAGCCTTTACGCGCAATGGCAGGAAGACGGACATCGGGAGGGCCACTATGGTAAATTTTATCTGATGGCGTCCGACCTGATCTACAGCAGAAATGCTGTGATCTATGTGGGAAACGCGCACGAGATGTTTGCACACAGTGAACAGATCCTGATCTATGTGCTGGTCTTTATGATAGCCAGTTCTCTGATTTTGACGGGAGTGGTAATGTTTGTGTCCCAATATATCACAAGGCCGATCCTGTCTCTTTCTGAGCGTGTGCAGAAGATCGGAGAAAATCAGCCGGAGCTTTTAAAACTAGAGGAAAATTATTTTCAGGAAACGAGGATGCTGGAGAACCGTATGGTTGAGGCGCAGAAGCGGATCGAGCATTTGCTTGAGGAAGTGCGTACGGAGACAGAGATGAAGGAAAAAGCGCGGTTTGAGGCGCTGAAAGCGCAGATTAATCCCCATTTCCTGTTTAATACTCTGAATGCGATACGGTGGAAGGTAGAACTGAAGGGGGATAAAGAGGTGGCGGATGCCCTTTCCGCTCTCGGGGTTCTTCTGGGAGAAACCTATCGGAATGACAATGAAGCCGAGCGTATCAGTGATGCGCTGGATGTACTGGATGCTTATGTCAAAATCATGCAGGTGCGTTTTGGAGAAAAAATACAGTTTTTCTGTTCCGTACCGGAACAGCTGGGAAGATATCAGATCCCCAGATTTTGCCTGCAGCCGTTGGTAGAAAATTCGTTTATCCATGGTTTAAGCCACACGGAATGTGGGATTATCGCGCTGCGCGGCGAACGGGTCGGGGAGGATATTGTTCTGACGCTGGTAGATAATGGATCCGGCCTGCAGGGGAAAGTACCGGTTCTGAATGAGGAAAAGTCATCAGATAAAAGGGGAATCAATGGTATTGGCATCTCGAATGTCCATCAGAGGATTCAGGCAATGTACGGGAACGGCTATGGGCTTTCGATTGACTCGGATGTAGAGGTGGGTTTTAAGATATCTCTGAGAATCCCGGCCATAAAGGAGGATGATACAGATGAAGGCGCTGATCGTAGAGGATGAACTGCTGGCCAGAGTCGGGATGCGTTCCCTGATTGACTGGAAGGGGATGGGCATTACATTGCTGGAGGATGCTCAGGATGGAAAGGAGGCGCGCAAGCGGATTGAAGAAGAGAAGCCGGATATTTTGCTGCTGGATCTGAATATCCCGGAAATCAGCGGACTGGAGCTGTTGAGGTTTATCCGGGAACAGGGCCTTCCCGTTAAGACTATTGTGGTGAGCTGTTATGATGATTTTGATACGGTAAAGGAAGCCATGAAGCTGGGGGCGGTAGACTATATCCGCAAATTTGGACTTTCGAAAGACGAGCTTACGGCATCTTTGTCCAGTATCATCGAAATTCCACGGAAAATGACAGATAATCAAAAATCCGTAGCTCAGAATGATTATGAAAATCATAAAAAACTCGAGAGTATTCCGCCGGAATATCAGAGCGGATACTGCCTGAGTTTTTATCTTCTCTGGAAATACGCGGGAGAGATGACAGATCTGAGGATCGTAGAGACCATTGTCAATCAGTATTTTCAGGGAAAAGGATTTCAGGTACTGATGCTGAATTATGAGGGAAAACTTCTGGCCTTTTTAAAGGACGAGGTTACGCAGCAGGACGTAGAGCAGCTGCTGCGTCAGATCGCCCCGTTTGTAAGTCATCCCTGTTACATCGGGACCACTGCCTGTCAGAATACGGAATACGATGCGAAGTTTTTTGTGAAAATTGCAAATTCGATTGAAAATTATGGGTTTTATGAGGCCGGACCTCAGATCATCCGGCTGGATCAGCCCGTTGAGATTTATAAGACCTATCCCTTTGATGTTGCCGGTTATCTGGATCAGCTGGATCGGGGGATTCAGAAAATCTCAGAGAAAGAGATCCTGGATGCGTTGGATCAGCTGTTTCACCAGATCCTGGAGCATGAATATCTTTCGGTTGCGTTGGTGAAACAATTAATGATAGAAATTGTAAGCAGATTTTCTGATAAGGCGAGATCGCTGGGCGGAGCGATTGAAGAAATCGAAGTCCGTGACAGCAGTAAGCATTATCAGCAGATTGTATATATGACGAGCTTTGGGGATTTACGGCAATGGTGGAAGGAATTCGTCCATGCGTTTACAGTTCAGTTCTTCACAAAACAGAAAAAGTCCGAATCGGATATCATTGAAAGTGCGTTGGAGTATATCGATAACAATCTGGATAAGCCGATTCAGTTGTCAGATGTGGCGCGTTTTATCGGCGTATCGGAGCCATATCTGAGTTCTTTTTTTAAGAGAAATATGAATATTAATTTTATTCCCTATGTAAATGCCCAGAAGATCAAACGCGCCAGGCAGCTGTTTGCGGAGGGGAAAATGGTGTATCAGGTGTCAGAAATGCTGGGGTTTGAGAACAGCACTTATTTCTCCAAGGTTTTTAAAAAAATTGAAGGAGTAACGCCGGAACAATATCGCAAAAATCTGAGATTGTAGTCAGGTCAGAGAGCCATGGCTGATCCAGTACTGTCGGCAAAGCCGAAGAAACGCTTTCTGCGCGTCGCTCAGATAGGCGTTTTTACGGTAACACATGGTAATTTCCCAGAACGGGTGCTGGTCCAGGCGAAAATAGATGATATCCTTGTGGGGCAGGGCGAAAACTGCGGGGAGCAGGGCGCAGCCGACACCGGCGCAGACCATCCGGTATTTACTGACGTTGCTGCTTGTGCGAAAAAGGATCCTGGGACTGAATCCGGCGTCTGAGAATAATTGTTCCACGAGCTGGTGCATGGTTGAGGTTCGCGCGATTTCAATAAAGGAATCGTCACGGAATTGCTTCAGGGAGATCACCGGTGCATATTTGGTGTCCGTTGCGCCAAGCGGGGCCAGCGGATGATCGGAGGGGACGGCGAGAAAGATCTCTTCCTGTCCCATGGACAGATAGTGGTTGTCATCCTTCTGATTTTCTGTGAGCGTGATCAGGCCCAGGTCAATCTGGCCTTTTGTAATCAGCCTCTGCATGGTGCGGACATTGCATTCCAGCGGTTCCAGGGTGACCTCGGGCCAGGTGCGGTGAAATTCCGGATAGATCGCGGTGAACATGTCGATCCCGCGCTCCGGGATCAGACCGATATTAAAATGGCGGCGGGCCTGTTCGGCTATATCATAGATCCGGTTATAGGCGTCTTTTTTAATCATCAGGATTTCCTTGGCCGCCTGAATGTAAACCTCTCCGGCGGGAGTGGGTCTCCAGTCGGAACGGGTGCGGGTAAAGAGCGGAGTCCCCAGTTCGGTTTCGAGCTTCTGCAGCTGCTGGCTGAGGGCAGACTGAGTGACAAAGAGTTTTTCGCTGGCGCGGGTAATGCTTTTTTCTTCATGAATCATAAGAATACTTTCCATCAGTTTCAGATCCATAAATACCTCCCGGATATCATAGGGGTCAGACACTTTTCCCCCGACATCATGAACATTAGTAAAACTAACATATCGATTATTTTTATCAATTTGACTAACTTACTATCTGTTTATATAATAAAATCATAACAAATACAAGATAAAAATCAGTATTTTAATCAGGAGTATTTGTAAGGAAAGAAAAAATTTCCTTACGATGTGTGCGTCGGCGAAGGGCGGCAGAATGGAGACTGACATGAGAGATTATGATGTGATTGTGATCGGGGCCGGCGTGGTCGGCTCGGCGACGGCCAGGGAACTGTCCAGGTACCGCCTGAAGATCGCGGTGCTTGAGAAGGAGCAGGATGTGGCGTGCGGCAACAGCAGCCGCAATACGGGTATGCTTCATGCCGGATTTACTTATAAGCCGGGGAGTCTGAAGGCGGAATGCGCGGTAGAAGGCAATCAGGAGTTTGACCAGGTGGCAAAGGAACTGGGCGTACCATTCCGGCGTACCGGCAAACTGGTTGTTGGTTTTACGGAGCATGACCGGGAAAATATTCTTAAGTTTAAGACGAACGGCGAGATCAATGGTGTGAAGGGCATGCGTATGATTGACAAGGACGAGATTCACCGCATCGACGCGAACGCGGGCGGCGAGTTCGCGATGTATGTGCCGTCCTCCGGCATCCTGGATCCGATGCAGTATACGATCGCGCTGGCAGAAAACGCGTGTCAGAATGGCGTGAAGTTTTATTTCGGACAGCGGGTGACCGGTATCACGAGAGAGGATGAGACATGGCTGCTTCACACGGAGACGGATGAGTTCCGGACAAAGTGGGTGATTAACTGTGCGGGTATGTATGCGTCTCAGATATCCGCAATGCTCGGATACCCGGACTATCCCGTCAGAGGTTTTAAGGGCGAGTATTTCGTGCTGGATAAGAAAGCAGGCGCTTATCTCTCCATCCCGGTCTATCCGGCGCCCAATGACAAGGGCGGATTCTCAACGCACGCGACGCCGACGATCGACGGCAATGTGCTGGTAGGACCGGATTCGTATGTGACGGAAGAGCCGGAGGATTATAAGGTTACGAAGGAGCATATGGACGGGCTCTTTGCCGACGGACAGAAGATGTTCAAACAGATGAAGCGGGATTACTTTATCCGCAATTTTGCCGGTATCCGCTGGAAGCGGATCAATCCGGAGACCGGAGAGGTGCTTGACTTTAAGCTGGAGGCTGATGAGGCACATCCAAACACAGTCAATCTGGTGGGAATCGAGTCTCCGGGCGTGACCTGCGCGCTGCCGCTCGCGAGGCGTGCCTGCCGGTTGCTGGTGGAGAAAGAGCAGACGGAGGAAAATCCGGACTTTGATCCGGTGCGCCCGGTGAGGAAGCGTTTCTATGAGATGACACATGAGGAGCAGGAAGAAGCGATTCAGGGCGATCCCATGTACGGAGAGATCATCTGCCGCTGTGAGACGGTGACCAAGGCAGAGATCCTGGCCGCGATCCACAATCCGCTGGGAGTCCATACCGTGGCGGGTATCAAGAACCGGACGCGCGCGACGATGGGACGCTGTCAGGGCGGTTACTGTGAGACGAGGATTACGCAGCTGATTGAGAGTGAACTGGGCATATGTCCGGAGGAAGTGCGGTACTCGAAGAAAGACTCCTGGATGTTCACAGGCAAGGTGAGAGTATCAGAGACGGGAAAGGCGGGAAGAGAAGCATGAGACAGGCGGATGTGGTAATTATCGGAGGCGGTCCCGCCGGACTGGCGGCGGCGGTGGAACTGGTTCATAAGGGCGTGACAGATATCCTGATCCTGGAGCGGGAAAAGAAACTGGGAGGTATCCTGCGCCAGTGCATCCACGATGGATTTGGCCTGACGCGGTTTGGTGAGACGTTAAGCGGGCCAGAGTACGCGAGTCGGTTTATCCGGGAAGTGGAGGAACTGAAGATTCCTTATCTGACTGATACGACAGTACTGGAGGTGACTCCGGATAAAAAGGTTTACGCGGCTTCCTCACAGGGGTTCCTGACAGTTCAGGCAAAGGCCGTGATCCTCGCGATGGGCTGCAGGGAGCGTACCAGGGGTGCGATCAGCATTCCCGGCACCAGGCCGGCAGGCGTCTATACGGCCGGCGTAGCGCAGGCATATATTAATCTGCAGAATAAAATGGTCGGCCGTGAGGTTGTGATCCTCGGCTCCGGTGATATCGGTATGATCATGGCGCGCCGGATGACCCTGGAGGGCGCGCATGTTCTGGGAGTGTTTGAGATCCAGCCTTATCCGAGCGGACTCGCGCGTAACATCGAGCAGTGTCTGCATGATTATGACATTCCGCTTTATCTGAGCCATTCCGTGACGGAGATCCGGGGAACAGAGCGTCTGGAAGCGGTTGTGATCTCGGAAGTGGACGAGAGGATGCAGCCGGTTCCGGGGACAGAGAAGGTATATCCCTGCGACACCCTGATCCTTTCTGTTGGGCTGATTCCGGAGAATGAACTGACCTGGATGGCAGGAGCGAAGGAGGATCCCGGCACAAGAGGAGCGGCGGTGGATGAGCATTATCAGACGACAACGCCGGGAATCTTTGCTGCCGGCAATGTGTTGCATGTCCATGATCTGGTGGATTTTGTCTCGCTGGAGGCGGAGGCACTGGCAGACGCCGCGGCGCGGTATATTCAGAAGGGAAGTCTGCCGGAGAGCGGCTTTGCGGTAAAGGGAGACGGCATGACCGGACAGCTGGTGCCGGCACGTATCAGCGGGCAGGATGACGTGACGATCTCCTTCCGTGTGAGAAGACCGGTGCGAAACTGTACGATCCGGGTGAGCCAGGGCGGGCGTATCATACGTGAACTGCGCAAGCCGAAAGCGCTTCCTGCAGAGATGATTCAGATCCCGGTCAAGGCGGGGCAGCTGGAAGAAAAGGATCTGGAGGTGGAAGTATTATGCTGAGAGAATTTACCTGCATTATGTGCCCGCAGGGGTGTGAGATAAGCGTAGATATCGAGAAGGACACGATTGTCGGAGTGTCGGGAAACCGCTGTCCTAAGGGTAAGGAATACGTGACTCAGGAGATTGTCAATCCGATGCGCAATATCGCCAGTTCGGTGCTGGTTACCGGCGGCGAGCTGCCGCTCGCCAGCGTACGCCTGACCCGGCCGATCCCTAAGAACCGGATCTTTGACGTGATGGCGGAGATCAGAAAGGTCTGCCTCACCGCGCCGGTACAGGCCGGAGATGTCGTGATCTCCGATGTACTGGGGCTGGGGAGCGATGTGATCCTGACGAAGACGGTGGAGTGACAGACTGCGTTTTGGTACAACCAGGGTCTACAGGCTGTTCCAGTTTTCCTGTGCCAGCCGTATAAACTCTTTTGCCCCTGAGTTGAGATATCCGGAACGCGGGTAGCTTACGGCAACGTCCCAGATGGGATGCGTCTCCAGTGTGAAACGGGCCAGCCGCGGTGATGGCTTGCGGACATAGTACCAGGGAATGATACCGCAGCAGAACGTGGATTCGACCATCCGCGCGATGCCTGCGGTATTATTGGTTTCAAAGAGAATATTCGGGGTAAAGCCGGCCTGCTCAAAGAGCCGGTCGCATACAGCACGCAGCGTGGAGGTCTTGTCCATCAGAACAAAAGGCTCGTATCGGAGCTCGCGGATATCCAGTGTCGTGAGCGGAGCACCGTCAGGAGCTGCTTTTGCGGCGGTGGGATGCCCGGAGGGGATGATGAGGATCAGTTCTTCTTTGCCAAGGACCAGATAGTTATCGGAAGTACGCTCCTGTTCATGCAGAGTCATAAAACCGATATCGAGTTCACCGCGGGCAATTGCTTCCTGCTGTGGGCGGACACGCATCTCGATCGGGCGCACTTCAAGGTTGGAAAAATTCCGATGCAGTTCCGGATAGATCTCAGTAAAGAGACGCAGCCCGCGGCCGGGAGTGAGACCTATGGTGAGAGAGCCTTTTTTGGCGTTTACCACATCATAAATACGGTTGTAGGTAGTCTTTTTGATCTGGAGAGCCTCCTTGGCGCCTTCCATATAGATGCGTCCGGCTTCGGTCAGCCGCCAGTTGGTGCGTGAGCGGTGGAAAAGCGGGGTGCCCAGTTCCTTTTCCAGTTTCAGAAGCTGCTGATTGAGCGCGGACTGAGTGATAAAAAGCTTATCCGCCGCTTTGGTAATGTTATTTTCTTCTGCGATTTTGAGAATGTATTCGATCTGTTTGGTATCCATAAGTTCTCCTGTGAATATGCGAAGGCGTATTTCTAATTCTGGTATAAACGAATTAAGTGAGATATTTCAATATTTTTCCGTCCACTGTTGTGTTACAAGTTCGAGAAACCGACGGGCAGGACTGCTGAGACGAGTCTTTCTGCGGTAGCTTGCCGTAAGGTACCAGAAAGGATGCTCCGGCAGAGAAAAAAAGGACAGGCTCCGTGGTGCGTCTATCGCATGAAAACTGGGCACCAGGCCGCAGCAAAGGCGTGCAGAGGCTACTGACAGAATTGTATGGAAGAGCGCTGCCTCAAAGACGAGAGTGGGTTCAAATCCGGCCTGGTGAAAGATATGATCAGCCAGTTCACGAAATGTGGATTCTTTGTGTATAAGCGCAAAAGGCTCGTATTGAAGATTTGCAATATCCAGTTCCGGAAAGAGGCTGTGCGTGCTGGGAACAGCATTCTGACAGGCAGGGTGTTCCGAAGGAATTGCGATCAGGGCCTCTTCCTGTTTGATGGATACATATTCATCATTGGTTTTCTGATGTTCCATCAGGGTAAGGAATCCGATATCCAGTTCTCCGCTTGCGATCATTTGTTGCTGCCGGCGCACGGATACTTCATGTGTTTGTATCCGGATATCCGGATATTCCTGACAAAATGCCGGATAAACGCTGGTAAAAAGCGCGGCTCCGCGGTCAGGCGGGAGCCCGACAGAAAGAGTCCCTTTCCAGGTTTTTGCAATATCCTGGAGACGATGGTAGGTTTCTGATTTCATCCGGAGCATCTCACGGGCAGTTTCGAGGTAGATTTCCCCGGCCTGGGTGGGCTTCCAGCCATTGCGGGAGCGGATAAAGAGCGGAGTGCCCAGTTCATCTTCCAGATGGAGAAGCTGCTGGGTCAGGGCAGATGGAGTGATAAACAGTTGCTCTGCTGCCCGCGATAAATTGCCGGTTTCCGCGATTTTGACGATATATTCCACTTCTTTTAAATTCATCCTGTACCCCTGTTGTGATTTTTATGCTTTCATTATAACGTGAGAAATTCTGAAATACAATAATAGAAAGAATAACTTGTTTCAAAGAATGCTTTGTAAAACTGTTTCGTTAATAATACTAACAATAAAAAAAGTAATTTTAAATTTACTTATTGTTATCAGTCATATTATAATAATACAAGCGGATTTTGGGGAAGATTTGTATGGTACGGAAACAAATCATCCGGATAAATTCAGAGACGAGATAAGCAAAAAAGCGGCAGGGAAAGAGAGGAGGAGTTGCTGTGAAGGTAGTAAATGGTGGAAGAGTTTCCGAATTGCTTGGCGGAATCGAGATTCCAAAAATGTTTCATGCCAGACAGACCTTTGCGAAGGAACATATCAGTCCGGAGGAGATTCCTGAGGTCGTATTCCGGGAACTGAGCCAGGAGGCGTTTGCTTCGCGTGTGAAACCGGGGATGCGGATTGCGATTACGGCGGGAAGCCGGGGGATCCGCAACGTGGACATTATCACAAAAGCGATCGTTGATTTTGTAAAATCGAGAGGGGCAAGTCCGTTTATTGTGCCGGCTATGGGCAGTCACGGCGGAGCGACCGCGGAGGGACAACTGGAGATCCTGGCGGGATATCACATTACGGAAGAAACGATGGGGTGCCCGATCCTTTCATCCATGGAGACTGTGGAACTGGGAATGTCCGAGCGTGGACGGATGGTTTATATGGACAAAAACGCATATCTTGCGGATGGCATTATTATTTCGTGCCGGTTAAAGCCGCACAATGCGTTCCGCGGCCCCTATGAGAGCGGCCCGTGCAAGATGATGACGGTCGGCCTGGGTAAGCAGAAAGGCGCTTCTCTGGTACATACGGACGGCATGGGCGTGATCCAGGAAAATATCCCTACCATGGCAAAGGTAGTGCTGGAGAAAGCGCCGGTTCTGTTTGCGATTCCCTGTATTGAGAACGCTTACGATGAAACCTTTAAGATTGAAGGAATTCTGGCAGAAAATATTATGGAGCGGGAGCCGCAGCTTTTGAAGCTGGCTTTTGAGAAGATGCCGAGCCTGATTGTGGGAAAATGCGACGTGCTGGTGGTTGATACGATCGGCAAGAATTTCAGCGGGACCGGCGTAGACCCGAATATCACAGGGACATTTTCCACAGATTTTGCTCATGGTGGTATCGAAGTGCAGCGCACGGCGTTTCTGAATCTGAGCGAAGAATCTCATGGAAATGCGCTGGGTACCGGTCTTGCCAGTGCGATCACTAAGAAGATTTTTGATGAGATGGATCCGGAAAAGATGTACCCGAACTGTATTACCAGCACGGTAATCAAATCGGCGCAGATTCCCTGTGTGTTTGCCACAGATAAGGAAGCGATTCAGTTCTGTATCCGGACCTGCAACGGGATCGATCTGGATCATGTCCGTATGGTGAGAATTGCAAATAGTCTGCATATCGGAGAAATTATGTTATCGGAAGCGTATTATGAAGAGGTAAAGGCCGGGAAATATCCGGGAGTAGAGGCACTGGATGAACCGGAGAATCTGATATTTGACGAACAGGGAAATGTGACGACGCCGATAAAGTAGTTTGTTTACGAGTGAATTACCATATAACCATATAATATTGGAAGGCGGCAAAATGTTTTGCCGCCTTGATCAGAAAACAGAGTTTGCCGGATAGTTTTCGGCTATATAAGGACACTCATGATTTTCTTTAAAATAGTTCAGAACAAAATCCATAAAAGACTTCTCCGGTTCATTCTGAAGCCAGTTTTTTCGATGAACGACAAGATTCAGACGGCGCAGGGAAGGAGATAACGGGTAATACACGATATGTTCACGGTCGATGGAGCAGGACTCTGCGATAAAAGCGACTCCGGCGTTTTGCGCTACCATATTACGGGTGGCAGAGATGCTGTTCGTTTCGCAGAAAGCGCTCGGAGTAAAGTCACAGGCTTCAAAATACATATTACAGAGCATCCGCAGAGAAGATCCTTTTTTAGAAAAAACAAAGTTGTCGTCGGCAAATACATGGACCAGTTCTTCCATAGTGAGTGTGCCGTGCGGATGTGTCTGTGCGTAAGGATGCACGCGCGAGATAGCAAAAAAAACTTCTTCTTCACGTAAAACTTCTGCCCAGTCTCCAAATGGGACGGTGCTTGCTTCTGCACAGATTCCTACGTCGATTTCTTCTTTTACGAGCAGTTTTTTAAGACCGGGGAGTCCGGTTTCTGTAATTTCAATCACAACTCCGGGATAAAGTTCACGAAAACGGGGAATGATTTCCGAAAGCATCCGCAGGGCGAAATTGGACGTTACGCCTACCCGGATCAGTCCGCGCTGGCTCAGAAAGTCGATTTTATGATAGAGATCCTTCTGGATTTTTATCACTTTCTCAGCGGCATCCACATACAGTTCGCCCGCGGGTGTCAGTGAGAGCTCTCCCTTATTACGGATAAAAAGCGGTGTCCCCAGTTCCTGCTCCAGCCGGGACAGATACTGGCTGAGAGAGGATTGTGACACGTAGAGCTCTTCAGCCGCCTTGGTCATGTTGCGTCGCCTGGCGATGGCAAGGATATATTTTAAATATTTCACATCCATAATGATTTCTCCCGCAAGATAATTAGCAAAAATGATTGAAACGATTAGCAATAAATATTGGATTCTTATTGAAAAATCCGATAATATAACTTATGAGAAGATGCAAAGCAGATTCTCATAAAAGGCGCATGCTTT
>JAJQAC010000084.1 GCA_021204025.1 Clostridiales bacterium
CTGGGTTTCATAACCCCATTGGTGCCTTTCGCAGAAAGGCGGAATATAAGTATGAGAATAGCGGTAATCGGAGCGGGAGCGATGGGCTCCATTTATGGAGGCCATCTGTCTCAGCATAATGAAGTTTATATGGTGGACACGGCTGCGCCGGTAGTAGAACATCTTCAGAAGGAAGGCCTTAAGATCCAGGAGAACGGAGAGGATATCCTCTTTCATCCGCAGGCGGTTACTTCGACCGAAGGAATCGAGCCGGTGGATCTGATTATTTTGTTTGTAAAAGCGCTGTATTCCCGTTCGGCGCTTGCAGGCAATAAAAATCTGATCGGACCGGATACGTATGTGCTGACACTGCAGAATGGTTCCGGACATGAAGACATCCTGGGTGAGTTTGTTGATCTGGATCATATCGTGATCGGGACAACCGAGGATAATGGCGCAGTGTTGGGACTGGGACATATCCGCCGCGGCGGCGTAGGCAATACGAACGTGGGAATGCTGGCGGAGGACAAGGCAGGATTCCTGCCGAAGCTCAAAGAAGCGTTTGACAGCTGCGGCTTCAATGTGAAAATTCATGCCAATATCCAGCAGCTGATCTGGGATAAGCTGTTTACCAATGTCTCTTTGAGCGCAGTGACAGGCGTCCTTCAGGTAGATATGGGTTACATCGCCGCAAATCCTTATGCATGGGCAATGACGACGGCTCTGATCCATGAGGCAGTTGCCGTCGCGAAGGCAATGGGGCTTGAGGCGGATGAAGCGGCGATTACGGAAAAAGTCAGAAAGACATCCGAGATGTCGCCGAATGGTTGTACTTCGATCCGCGCGGATATCCGCGATGGGAGAAAAACAGAAGTAGATACCATCAGCGGATCTGTGGTGCGCGCGGCAGCAAAGGTTGGCGTGGCGGTGCCGAGCCATGAGCTGATTGTCAATATGGTTCATGCGCTGGAAGGAAAAGACAAATAAGAGACTTGTCTGCCGTACAGGCGTGGTGAAGGAGGGAGTCCCGTGAGGGGCTCCCTTTCTTTTGCAACAATTAATGAAACATTGTTGCAAAAATCGTGCGTTATGATGTATAATAATTTCGATTGAAAGAATGTAAAAGGGGAGGAAGCTGCTATTACCATTTATGATATTGCTGAGCTGGTTGGGGTATCGCCCAGCACGGTTTCGCGCGCGCTGAACGGGAAACCGGGTGTAAGCCAGAAAAAGAGAGAATTAATTCAAAAAGTATTGGAAGAAAACCATTATGTACCGGATGAGACTGCACGCAGCCTCGTTACTAATCGCACTCGTGCGATCGGTTTACTGACGGACGACCTGAATTCGCGTCATCAGAACGAGGCAATTGCAAGATGCCTGAATGAACTGGTTGTTCACGGCTATCAGGGCATTTTTCGATATATCGGTGCGGACAGCCGTGGAATGGAGCGGGCGATTGCCGAACTGAATAATCGCAAAGTAGAAGGGGTCCTGTTGTTTGGTCTGTCTTTTACGGATCATGAGCGAGTGAAAGAGGCGATTGTGAGATGGCTTCCGGATGTGCCGGTGATCCTTGTTTACCAGAATGAGAGAATCGACATGGACAACGTCTATTGTATCGGTGCAAATGAACGAAAGGGATTTTGCCATTGCGTGGAACGGCTGATGGAGTCCGGGCGAAGAAATCTGGCGTTGATGATTGAAAAAAATCGTGCCAGCCGGGTGAAGATACGAGGCTATTTTGAAGATGCGATGAAGGATTATCCGGAGGCGGATTATCGTGTTTATACGGACATAGCTCCGGGGGCGGAGAGTGCAAAGACGGCTGTGGAACGTATGCTGGCGGATCTGCCGAAGCTGGACGGTGTGATTTGCACGCAGGACAGGCTGGGAATTGAGGTTATGTACGCACTGAAAGAACGAGGGTTCCGGGTTCCGGAAGATGTGTCTGTGGTAGGGGAAGGAAACGCGGAAGTGTGTGAGGTGTGCAGACCGATGCTGACATCTATGGATACGATGGTTGACGTATGCGCGATCATGTCTGTGCGGATGCTGCTGGATGTGCTGGAAGGACGCACGCAGCCTTATAAGATCGTGTTTGAAATGGAACTGGTTGAACGGGGGAGCCT
Organism: Clostridiales bacterium; assembly: GCA_021204025.1. GTDB lineage: Bacteria > Bacillota > Clostridia > Lachnospirales > Lachnospiraceae > Brotaphodocola. The sequence continues at coordinate 2,112 of JAJQAC010000084.1, forward strand.
GTAGAATCGGAACAACCGGGTAAAAAGGCGTGGACGCTGTGGGGAGAATTCTTCTGACAGTGTCCATGCCTTTTCCTTTTCGATTTAGGATTGCTATTTTATCCGAAAGCCGGGTATTTATTGGATTTCCGGGTTATTCATAAAGAATCAGGGCAATCATTTCGACCGGTTCATCGCCGATACAGGAGAGGCCATGCCCTTCTCCGGGAGCACAGTAAGTGACGTCGCCGGCGGAAACCGTGGAGGTGATGCCGTTGTCATTGTAAAGACCAGTGCCGCTGAGAATATAGTAGGTTTCACTGTCACCATTGTGGACGTGATAGCCGATTTCCGATCCCGGGTAGACTGTAGTGTGTCCGAATACCCGTCCCTTTTGGCTCATTTCTTCCGGACCGTTCAGAAGGCTGCGGACAGTAATGTCTCCCTTTCCCTGAAATGGAGCGGGCTTGCGGACAGTTTCTTTTTCGTTGCTTTTTCTGATCATGTCATTTAATTCCTTTCTGAAAAATGAAATCGATTGTGTAAATCATAATTAAGAGTAACACAAAAAACAAGAAAAATCACTGGCAAAAAGCACAAAAAACAGAAGAAAATATTGTACAAAACAGAAAATTTACAAATAAAAATAAAAAAATATTTGCAATCCTTGAAAAATATGCTATCCTATTATCACAACATGAAACGAAATAAACGCAACATAACGCAACAAACGATAAAAGGACGCAGAGGTTGCGGACGGGTTGCGGAAACAAAAAGGAGATATGAACTATGTCAAGCAAAAAAACATTGCGTCAGATTCTGGATGAAAGCAGCGGATGCTTCCTGGTTCCGTGTGTATACGACTGTGCTTCCAATCATGCGGTGGAGATGTGCGGTTTCCCCGTAAGTCTGCTTTCCGGCGGTGAAGTGTCAATTTCTCTGAATGGAGTAATAGACTATGGATTTACCAATCTTACGGATCTTGAGCGGGTGGTAAGCCGCGTAGCTGAGACGGCGTCGATTCCGTTGATCGCGGATATTGAAGACGGTTTCGGCGGTCCGCTGGCTGTATACCGTGCGGCGAAGATCCTGTCTGCGGCAGGTGCGGCTGCGATCCAGCTGGAAGATTCGGCGGATATGGAAGAAAGTACGAAGATCCTGCCGAGAGATAAATACATTGCCAAGGTCCGCGCCGCACTGGACGCACTGCAGGGCACGGATTGCCTGTTAATTGCGAGGAGCAATGCGGATCCGTCGGATCCGGAACAGATGAAAGAAGGATGTGAGAGGCTCCAGGAAGCGATCGATATCGGTGCTGAGATGGGGCAGTATGTGCTGGCGATGATGGTGCTGGTCGGCAATGTAGAAGAAGCAGCGGAGATGGCAAAGATTGTGACCGGTCCGAAGATATTCGCGGACGTGAGGGCATACAAGGGCGAGGATGGGCATTATCATCCGTCCGTGACGATGGAAGAACTTACACCGCTCGGTTTTAAGATGTGTAGCAGTCATTACACGATGAAGGCAGCCATGGAGGGGATGCTGGAACATGGTCTGGTCAATTATAAAAATCAGAGCGTAGCATATACTTTTGAAACTGCTCCGGCTTCCGGCATTGAGAGCTTTTCGAGTTCCGGTATGTTCGATCCTCAGGCATATCTGGCGCTGGAAAATACGTATACAAAAGGTGATAAGGAATATACGATCGTGGGACATCAGGTCGAAGACTATCCGGATGGATTTGTAAGACCGGACATTAAAGAGCGCCTGTAATCGGTCGGCTGAATCAGAAAAAGTGATATTTTACAATACAGGGAAAGAGAGGTACAGAGAAAATGAGTCTTCCATACATACTCAGACCGGAATCCAGAGAATCTGCTTCTGACCGGCTGCGTCAGATGATTACGGAAAATAGGGCAAGGATTGTTCCGGAACTGCATGACTGCATGTCGGCAAAAGCTGCGGAAATGAATGGGTTTGAGGTGATCATGGTTTCCAGCGGTGATCTGGCCTGTGCACTGACGGGAATTCCGGATCTGCAGCTTTTATCGATTGATGATTTCGTGAGAGTGACGCAGCAGATTACCCATATGACTCAGATGCCGTTAATCATTGATGCGGATGATGGTTTTGGCCTGGGGAGAGCTCTGAATGCGCAGTACGGATGTATGCGGATTATGGAGGCAGGAGCTGCGGGAGTTCTGGTGACAGATACCTCTGAACTGGCACGCAAAGGTCAGCTGCCGATCCCGGATGCCTGCCTGCGGTTTCGGGCGGCAAGAGCAGGTCTGGATGCCGGAGGAAAGCATGGTTTTCTGATTGCGCGCTGTGACAGTGATCTGGTTCATGAATTTGAGGAGACTGTGGAGCGGTGTGCCGCTTATATTGATGCCGGAGCTGACATGCTCTGTGTTTTGTGGATGCATAAGATACCGGACCGTGCTCTCAAACTGGAAATGTGTCGAAAACTGAGAGATGCGTTAAATGCCAAAGGCGGAAAGTATGTAAACTTTCCGATGTGGTACCCGGATCTGTGCGGGAAAGCTCACGATCCGGAAGAAATATCGATGGACGATTTGAATGAACTGGGTGTTTATAAATTAGTAGGTATTCATTTCAGCGCACATGCGGCGATGCTGGCGATGCTTGATGTGGGCCGTCATGTGATGATGGAACAGACAAATGATTATGTAGATTATCATTTTGATGATACGGGATACAAAACGTTTACGACGATGAGCATGTTCGGTCTGACAGACGGGAGCTGGGTGGAAGCAGAGAACGCTTTTGTGCGGGAACCACAGGATTCCGTGGCGCAGCGCAATGCGGATTATTTTGTCCGTGAGGGAGATGTTCATGACCCCGATCAGAGAAAATAGCTGATGCAAATGTAATAATAAAAATAAAAGGAGGAAACAAATTTATGAAAAAGGTCATTTCAGTTACACTGGCAACGGTTATGGCGCTTTCACTTGCAGGATGTACCGGAAGTGTGGATTCTGGTTCATCGACAACAACTGCGGCAACAGCGGATACCTCTGCAACAGCAGGAGAGAGCACAGATTCTTCCGGGAGTACGGCAGCGGCGGGCGATACCATTAAGATTGGCGTCCTGACAGACCGTTCGTCCGCTGCGGCGGCTACGGTAACCTGGGCAGAGGCGGGTGCGATTCTGGCATTAAATGAGGCCAATGAGGAGGGCGGTTTGAACGGGACTCCGTTTGAACTGGTGTATCGTGACACGGCCAGCGATTCTTCGAATGTGGCGCAGAAAGCGACCGAACTGGTTAATGAAGGATGCATTGCCATTTTGGGACCGAAATCCGACGGAGAAGCTCCGACTGGGGCAACCTGGGCGGAAGAGAACAAATTTCCGATGGTGACACCCTGTACGATGAATACGCGGGTTACGGTAGAAAATGCTTCCAGATATATGTTTGCCTGTGGATTCGTGGGCTGGCCGATAGCCAAGATGAATGCGAAGTATGCGGCAGATCAGGGATATACCAGCGCATTCTTCATCGGTAATGATGGCGGCGCTTCGGGAGATACCCGAGATTTCTTCTATCGCGAATTGGGAGAAGGATTTGAAAATATGGGTTCTAACCAGGTGAGCAGCAACTCGACAGAGTTTTCGACTATTATTTCCTCAGTGGTAGGCAAGGACCCGGATGTCATTATCGGTGCAGTGGCCGGCCCGAACTTTGTATCCCTGGTCAACCAGGGAAGTCAGTTCGGACTGTGGGATATGTGCGATTATCTGGGATGGTATACCTGTGATTCTACTAATACATCGGCGCTGGCAGAGGCGGGAAACTATCCTTACGGCAAAGTTCACGGTGTGGATTTGTGGCCGTTCTGGCTGGATGAGATCGAGGGTAACGCGGAATTTGTCCAAGCATACTCAGATATTGGAAAGGAATATTATAACGCGGAGATTTTGCCGTCCGACATGGGTTATACCTGGTATGTGGGGATTAAGGCTATCGTTGAGGCTGCCAGAACAACCGCAGGTGATTTGTCCCCGGAGGCTATGACAGACGCTCTGTGCAATGTCCATTTCAGCACTCTTTATGGCGACGACCTGTATTTCCGGGATTTTGACCATCTGATGGCGCATGCATATTATTATGTAACCGCTATTGAAGATACGACCGGCAAATGGTCGATTCCTGTAGGTGAGACATATGCCGTTTATGAGGGCGCGGATATGCTGCCGACCAAAGAAGAAGTGCAGGAATACTGCCAGGAGCAGGGATATACGTTTACAGATCTGAGTAACAGGTAAAAATGCGATTTCATCACGTGTGAGGGGTGTATTTTATGACAGTATCGTTCTTTTTTCAGACACTCATCTCAGGAATCAGCAACGGGATGGTTTCCTATCTTATGATGGCAGGCGTGTCGCTGATTATCAGCGGTATGAATATGGTAAATTTTGGTCAGGGTGCATTTTATGTTCTGGGCACTTATCTTACTTATTCGATTGCGGCTAAGATCGGATTCGTCCCTTCGCTGATCGTGGTGCCGTTGCTGGTAGCGGCAATCGGTTATTTTGTAGAGAAGGCGACTCGTCCGCTGTTCGGTAAAGATATGCTGTATATCATGCTGCTGACATACGGCGTTGCCTATATGCTCTGCGATATCATTGTCATGTTCTGGGGCTACAGCATCCGGCTTTTATCACTTCCGTCATTTTTGAATGGAGGAGTCAGGCTCTTTGGCATCACATTCCCGGTATATTATATTTTTGAAATTATTATTTCCGGACTCACTGCATTGGCTTTCTGGTTTATGATCAATCGTACGAAACTGGGAATGCTGACCCGGGCAATTATCAGTGACCGGACTATGGTAGCGAATCTTGGCGTAAACGTCAATCAGCTTTTCAGCATACTGTTTATGATCGGAATCGGCATTGCCGGACTGGGTGGTGCGCTCAACGCGCCGATTACCGGCATGAGTCCCAAGGAAGGACTGTCTGTATTCGGCAACGTTATGCCGATTCTGTGCATTGGCGGGCTGAGAAATATGGACGGCTGTCTGCCAGCGGCACTTCTGGTAGGATTGGTAAATGCGTTTGGGGCTATTTATCTGCCTCAGTATTATAACATCCTGCCGGCTGCTCTGATGGTTATCTGCATGTTCATTAATCCAAAGGGTATCTTTACCAAGAGGGAGGGACGCTAAATGAAGAAGAAAAAATTAACAAAAATTCAACGCGATGCCATTACGGGCGCGGTTCTTGTCGTGGCGATTTTCATTTACTCCCTGTTTGCTTCTGATTCGATTCTGGATTTTATGAGCCGGGCTGTTATCATGATGTTGTTTGCCTCGGCGCTGAATATTATCCTGGGATTTGGCGGCCTGCGTCCTCTCGGCATGTCTACGTATTTTGGAATGGGGTCTTATGCGTACGTGCTTTTGTGTGTGCGCGGCGGGATGGATCGAACGTTGGCGATTGTCGGAGCAATTGTATTGTCAATGGTGATTTCCCTGTTTGTTAATGTCGTATGCCTGCGGGCGAATGACGATCTGACTTTTGCTTTCGTGAGCATGGGAATTAACACATTGCTTTATACCATGGTATTTAAGATCCCATATGTGGGTTCAGATACCGGTATTACCGGAAATGTGCGTTTACCGTTTGCGAACAGTGCGGCGGGAAATTTTTATCTGAGCTTTTTTGTCAGTGTAGTTTGCATTGTTCTGATCTATCTGTTTTTTCACAGCCCGTTTGCTACGGTACTCAAGGGAAGCAGGGATAATATTGAACGACTGACTTTTGTCGGGATGAATACGGTGCACGTAAGGCTGTGTGCCTGCATGGTTTCAAGCTTTTTTGTGACGATTGCCGGCATCCTTTACGCAATGCGTAATATGGGAGCTTTTCCGGTTATGTTTTCGACAAATACTTCTACAGAGGGTTTGATCATGTGCCTGATTGGAGGAATGTACAGCTTTTTCGGACCCATACTCGGAGCGTTTATTGTAACAGTGATATCTACACAGCTTTCAATTTTAACCAATTATTATCAGTTTGTCCTGGGTCTGATTATCGTGTTGAGCGTGCTGTTTTTGCAAGGAGGTCTGCTGCGTGACCGTGCGGAAAAGGATCTGGGGGAACCCACGGCAAAGGAGGCAGGCAGTAAATGAGCGAACCAATACTGAAAGTGGAGAATTTGAATCGTTATTTTGGCGCTCTGCATGCAACAAAGGATGTATCGTTTGAAGTGGCTGATGGAGAGGTTCGGGCAATTATCGGCCCGAACGGAGCAGGGAAAAGTACGCTGATGGATCTGATTACAAACCGGACGACGCCTACCAGCGGTAAGGTTATCTTTCGCGGGGAGGACATTACCGGGATGGCGCCCAATAAGATTGTTCACAGGGGAATGACAAAGTGCTTTCAGATTTCCAAGCTGTTCAGCAATCTGACGGTATACGAGAATGTGCAGATTGCCCGTATTGAGATGAATAAAAAGACGTTCAGTCTTCTGCCGGTGCGGGATGTCTATTTAAAGGCTGAGGTGCAGAAATATCTGTCGTTTGTGGGTCTGGAGGATCAGATGAACGAGGTTGCGGCTTATCTGTCCTACGGGGATCAGCGCCGACTTGATATTGCGATTGCGCTGGCGATGGATCCGAAGCTACTGATTCTGGACGAGCCGGCAGCCGGTGTGGCCAGAGAAGAAGCATATAAACTGATGCAGTTGATTCGTGACCTTGCGGCAGAGAGAAACATGACAATTATTTTTATCGAACATGATATGGAAATCGTGTTTAACTATGCAGATGTTATTTCTGTTCTGCGCGATGGTGAGATGATCGCGACCGGAACTCCGGGAGAAATTCGCAATAACCAGTTTGTGCAGGAGGCTTATTTAGGAGGTGGCGACGCATGATATTGGAACTGAGTCAGGTCAACAGTTATTATGACAAGAGCCATATCCTCAACGATGTATCCCTGTCGGTAGAAGAAGGCACCTCTGTTTGCCTGCTTGGCAGAAACGGTGTTGGGAAATCAACGACAATGAAAACGATCATGGGGATGCTCAATCCGAAGGAACACTGTAAGACAGAGGGAAGCATTCTGTTTCAGGGGAAAGAACTGGTCGGAATGCAGAGCCATGCGATCGCACGGTTAGGGATTGCATATGTACCGCAGGGCAGGCATATTTTTCCGACGCTTTCGACAGAAGAAAATCTTCGGGTAGCGGCTCGAACCGGAGTTGACGGAAGCAATAAATGGAACCTGGAATCCGTATATGAATTCTTTCCGCGGTTAAAGGAGCGGGAAAGTTCAAAGGGCGATAAGCTGTCCGGCGGAGAAAAGCAGATGCTGGCGGTGGCCAGAGGACTGATGCAGAATCCTAAAATGATGCTTCTGGATGAAATCACAGAGGGTCTGGCGCCGATCATTGTGGATCAGCTTGCCGAGATGGTGCATAATCTGGTCGCGGAAGGTGTAACAATCCTGATTGCAGAGCAAAATGTCAAATTTGCGATGAAAGTCAGCAGTGACTGTTATATCCTTGAACGTGGGGCTGTGGCTCATCATCAGAAGACAGCGGAACTGTCAGAGGAAACGCGGAAAAAGTATCTGGGGTTGTAATGTGGTTTGAAAAATAAAAACTTTAAGGGATCTCTCGGAGCGAGGGATCCCTTTTCTGACTTGTGAGACGGCTTACATCAATGAGACAGCAGAGGATTCCCGAAACGCATGAAAGTATTTCGTCTGTTTTAGAATATAATAATGAAGTTTCCTTGAGCGCGGCGGTGATCCTGGCGTATTATACGGCGGGTATTATGTAATTGTCCACGAATTACCGGCGGGCAAGGGGTTTGCAGACCTGGCTTTTCTTCCGAGGAGAGATACGGACTATCCGGCGTTGATTGTTGAATTGAAGTACGATAGAGATGCTGATACTGCGATCAGACAAATAAAGGAAAGACGCTATGACGGCAGGTTGAAAGAATATTTTGGAAATCTGCTTATGGTCGGTATCAATTATGAAAAGGAGACAAAGAAACATACTTGTGCGATAGAATGGGTGAGAAGGTGAAAAAACGATCGCAGGAGATTCTTTGGTAAGATATTGACTTTCTGTGGTAATCTAAATACAATATATAGTAGTTTACCAGAAGAGTGCGGCAAACACGGGGGATCGTGAGCATGACGGAGAGACAATACAGGGAGAGAGAACGGCAGCGGAGAAAGAAAAAAGCGGTGAAACGCAGACGTGCCCGCAGGAAGCGTCTGCTTCTGATTGGATGTATGGGCGTGGTTCTGGCCGGAGCGGTTGTGCTGGCGCTTGTCGCGGCAGGGAAGTGGCCGGCAAGCGGTAAAAATGGTTCTCTGCCGATAGCGGGCGGAGTGCGGGAGACGGCGGAAGCACAGCATATGTGGACGGAGCTTCCGCGGATCGGAGTGCTTTGCAGCGTGTGTCCTGCCGGAGGCGAGTGGAGTTCGTACGCGGCGGATAACCGCTGTGCGTCAGCGCCCGCGGGATCGTATCTGACGGCTATGAAGGCAGCGCTTCAGAGCCAGCCGGAGGAACTTACGGGAACGTTGAAATATTCGGTCAATTTAAGCGGCAGCGGCTGGCTGGACTGGACGGAAAATTCCGGTGAGTCCGGAGACAGCGGCGGAGATGCGGCGTTAGAGGCGATCCGGATGCGTCTGACGGGTGATCTGGCCAATTATTATGATATCTTATATTGTGTTTTGCAAAATGACGAGTGGACGGAGTGGGTAAAGAACGGCGAGGAAGCGGGAGCTTCGGGAGTCGGACTGCATGTGGACGGCGTCCGCGCGTCTGTTGTGCGCAAAAAACCGGGAGAGGCGTCGTGGGCCGGGGAGATCGACCCGACTCAGCCGATGGTCGCGATCACTTATGATGACGGTCCTTCCGGGACGGTCACGCCGAAGATTCTGGATAAGCTGGAGGCGTGCGGGGGACATGCAACATTCTTTATGGTGAGACAGCAGGCGGAAAACCGCACGGAACTGATTCAGAGAATGATCTCCCTGGGCTGTGAGCCGGCTAACCACACTTATGAACATACAGCTATGAAAAATCTCGAGGCTCCGGAACTGATCGCGCAGGTGGAGCGGACGAACCAGCTGGTGGTCGAGGCGTGCGGCGTGACGCCGGTGCTGATGCGCCCCGTAGGAGGAAATGAAACAGACGCGGGACTGGCCGCGGTCGGCTCAATCGGGATGTCGGCCATCCTCTGGTCCATAGACACCCTGGACTGGAAGACAAGAGACGCGTCGTCTACGATCCAGAAGGTGAGGGACAGCGTAAAGGATGGAGATATCATCCTGATGCACGATCTGTATGACGCGACGGCGGAGGCGAGCATGACGATTATTGATGAACTGGTGGCGCGGGGATATCAGCTGGTGACGGTCAGCGAGCTGTCGGCGTACCGCGGAGGGCTAAAACCGGGGGTGTCCTATACAAAATTTGCGCCTTGAGAAAAGGGGAAAAGTAAGCGATTTACGGGGTTAACGTCCCTTTTATCGGAAGTTGCTGACGCAACTTCTGATAAGTTATATTTTATGGGCTTTAGCCTGTTGAAGGCATTGGAGTTTTTCGTGTTCCGAAAAATGGAAATGCCTGAAACAAAAAACCACCTGCTATGCGGGTGGAGTCAAATCGTTATACAAAAAATCACCTTTCCGTTACAATAGAGTTGTTCAGGCACTATTGCAAGAAAGGAAAGGTGATTTATGGCTAAAAAGAATTATGATTTGGCTCACACAAAATGGATGTGCAAATACCACATCGTATTCACTCCAAAGTATAGACGAAAAATCATTTATAATCAATTAAAAAATGATATAAGAGATATTTTGAAACAGTTATGTTCCTATAAAGGGGGGGGGTGGAGATTATAGAAGGGCATTTAATGCCGGATCATATCCATATGCTAGTAAGTATCCCGCCTAAAATGAGTGTGTCGAGTTTTATGGGGTATTTAAAAGGAAAGTCAGCACTTATGATATTCGATCGTCATGCAAATTTAAAGTACAAGTTTGGAAACAGACATTTCTGGTCAGAAGGTTACTACGTTAGTACAGTAGGATTAAATGAAGCGACAATTAAAAAGTATATTCAGGATCAGGAAAAGTACGATATTATGCAGGATAAATTAAGTGTGAAAGAGTATGAAGACCCTTTTAAGGGTTAAGTCGAAGTAGTACGAACGCCCCTTCAGGGGCATAAGCAACGAGTCAAGTGCAATAGTGACTTGAACGGAGAGAAAGTCTGGGGCGCCTTGAGACGCTGTCC
>JAJQAC010000080.1:0-49712 GCA_021204025.1 Clostridiales bacterium
CCTGTTGACGAATAAGGCCGACGAGACGGTGAGCGCGGAGATCGCGGTGGGCAATTTGGAGACCGGGACTGTATCCATCCTTGCGGCGGATTCCTTTGGTGTGGAGATCAATAACTCCGTATCCGCAGGAAGCACAGCGGTCAGCAGCACGACGGCAGTCAGTACTGGTTCCGGTTCCGGCGGTGGATCCGGGCGCGGGTTCAGCAGCGGTGGGGCGGCATCCGCAGCCAGTGAGACTGCTTTGGAGGATCTGACCGGGGAAGTGTCCGCGGATATAGAAGCAGCATCTCTGGAAGAATTGGAAGATTCATCCGCAGAAGGATACGAGATCGTGATCTCAGACGATGAGGATGCGGCAGGCACATCGGAGGAAGCGGAGGAAGAAACCGACGTACATATCGTGGATGATACCGCCGATCAGTCCGGATCGGATGACAGCGAGGATTCCGCAGCTGACCATGCAGACGACAGCCAGGCGGAAGACCCGGAGACGGAAAATACAGAGGACACTGAGAATACAGAAGATACAAATGATACAGAAAATACAAACGATACAGAGGATACAAACAATACAGAAGAAACCAACAACACAGAAGATACCAACGATACAGAAGATATAAACGACACAGACAATACAGACGACAGTGACGCCGGTTCAGAAGACAGCGATCCGTCGTCTGATACCGGAGAAGCGTCAGCAGACGATGACAAGGACGAGGATACCGCCGATGAGGATAGCGCGGATACCGGAACAGACGATACGGATGATATCACGGAAGACAGCGAGGTAAGCGTCAGCCTTTCATCCATCTCTCTTCATCGGACAGAGATCCTCACAGCAGGAAAGGCTACTGCCTCTGACGCCGAGACCGCGAGTGCGTCCGATGCCAGCCCATCCGACGCCGACCATCAGGCGGAGGGCGTATGGTATGAATCCGTATGGTTTGACCGCAAGGGCGCAGCGGCGTTTGTGACGACGGCAGCGGACCTGTGGCTGAACGCAAATCAGGACGGCCGGAAAACCCTGAAATCCGAAGGAGAAGACTATCGCGTAGAAGTAAACTATGACCTGGAAGCCGGACTCCCGAAGAATGTGGAGCTGACTGCCGACGAATATGAGAAAGACTCTGAGACATATCTGGCGCGCTACGAAGAAGCAGCCGCTCTTTATGGTTGGGCCGAAGGCGCGGAGAACGATTTCCGGCTGTTCAACATTACTCTGTCCGCAGATGGGGAGGAGGTAGAACCGGACTCCGAGGTAGACGTGACGATCTCCTTCCTGGAGAAAGAAGATCTGGCGGAGTATGATGTCATCCACTACGGCGAGGACGAGACGGAGATCATGGAAGCGGTGTCCGATTATGAAGATGGGACGCAGAATATCAGCTTTAGCACCGATGGGTTCACGGATTATGCGACATTGACAGCGTCTAACGACGAGATTGGCACTGAATTAGATGGTGATTATGCGTACCTCTCGGATGTGGCTATGGTGGAGGACAGCACAACGACATCTGGATATGCCATGCGTACCGGTACGTCTCCCTGGGATGATGACGATACTGCCGGTAACGACAGCACGGATCTCAACAATAGCCTGAGAACTTATGATATTGCCACTTATACGGTGACCTTTACCAGCCGTGTGCGGGACAACGCCCCTTACAAGTTCTATTATCAGGGCAATCTGTACTTTGAGTTTATCCTTCAGGGCGACAGCAGTGAGGCACAGTTTGAGACGGGCAGTATGGGCTGGCTGGATGCGAAAAATGCAACCTATACCGTTTCGGAAGAAGTGATAGAAATGGAAGTAGAAGATGAAGAAGGAAATAAAACAACGAAGGATGTCGATTGTCAGGTGCTTCGCGGTTACTACTCCTGGCAGCCTGCCTCTGGCAATGACCACGCCATCGGAGAAAGCACGCAGGAGCTGACTCTGGCAATCCGGGCGTTGGCGTTAAAGAATAACAGCAAGATTCAGCCCACATTTACTTTCTGGCTGGAGGGAAATAATGTTGGCGTGGACTATTCCAAGTGGGGTACGAAGGACTATAGTGAAGGAGTGGTGACTGGAAGTAGTTGTTCTTGCGGAACCCATAAGGAAGAAGAATATCAGACGATAAAAGCTCCTAGAATCACGATTTCCGCTGCGGCTAGATATAATATAGCGGTGAAAGCAAGTAACCAGACGACCACCGGCACATTTAATTTTAGTACAGGAACAGACAGCGTAATGAACAAAACCGCTGGGACCGTTACCGGACGACTTGGGAGTTATGGTATCACGATACAGATAGTAGGAAAGTCTGCAACGGAAGGTTTGAGAGGAGTGGAGCTGCCAAAATCGGGAGAACCCATTACATTTGATCTGGCGTTATCGTCTGCGGCTCAATATTCAACTGGAAATAAGGATACTACAGATGCATTTACGCCTTTGGTGTGGAGCTTAGAAGGAAATTCGGGCAGCTCTTCACAGTCTGATGGGAGATCTCTGCCGACTGAATTGAACCTTAAGTATGCAGTTAATGCTCCTTTAAACAAAAACACAAGTGGTGCATATAATAGTTGCTATAACGGCGGCAGTTGGTCGGGGAGCCAGGAGGGTAAAACTGTTAGCGTGACCATTAGTGACTGGAAATTAAATATGGATCTGGATTTCCTGCCATACGCAAATGCAGGTAGTTCATCAGAGACTAAGACTTATTATGATCCGGACTCGGTGTCAAGCTACTGGGACATACAATATGCCTGTATATCTGCCGGTGAATTGTGGGTGTTGCAGCCGTTCTACACCACTGGAGGGGAGCATATCCTGGATTACCTAGGTACAGATAACGTAAGTTTTGTAACCACAATAAAAGATAGCAACCTTTCTATGCAGGATGAAAGTGGCAATACAGTTACGGAACAGGCCGTTACGACTGACGATACTGCTACGCAGGATATGGCTTTGACCAAACCGGGTTCTATTAGTCAAAGTATCGCATACAAGAAATATAATCCATCGGCATGGAATGACCCTCTCACAGAAGGATGTTGGGAAAACCCGAAAGACTGGATACTTTCGGGCAATCCGCTTGCTATTTACGACTATCTTGTAAATGATGGTTCTGAGGGAGAATATACTGCAGTTGCCTATGATCAACTTATTAAATTTGATGATACATTCTTTGAACCAAATGGAACCACAAGTGCAAGTACGCTCAATAGTAGTGTAAAAGCAGTGAAACCGGTTATTTTATATGGCGCTAAAGCAGATAAGTCAGGATGGGATCATACCGATTCAGCGGGGGGAGTATTAACTCCGGGGGATGATGGTTATGATATGGAAATGATTTATGCTACAACAGATGATCTGGTATATTTCAGCAGCCTTACAGAGTTAAAAAAGGAAGGATATGCCTGTGTGGCAGTATTGGTGGAATATAGAGGCCTGGCGTCTACAACTTATAACCATACAGATGTAACAATTAAAGGTTCCGCAAAAACAACAGCAGAAACGGATTCCGTCTATATGGTTACTCATTATGGACGTTCATGGAACCGGAGTGATCTGGCTAGTGCTTATACGGAAAAATACAGCGCCAGCTGCACCGCAGACGATATTTTAAGCAAGGATGCTGATGAGATTAAAAGATTGGTGGATGAACTGATACCATCGAGAGCATCTACAGCAATAGATGCGGGTACGCCAGATGATTCACTTTTGTACAGCAGGGATTATCCTCCCAGTTGTTACTGGATCAATGGCGGCAGCGACGGGACAAGCAGCAGCACAGGATTGATTCAAAATTACATCAAGGCTTCTTATGATGAAAATGGATATGTGAGTGGGGCAACTTCCGGCGTCTTTTATGGTGATTCCTGTCTGTTGGTGGGCTACACCACTGGCGTTACTCTGAATGTAGCTCAGACCACTACCGGAGATGCAGAAAAAAGAGCTTATGATATGGACACCAGCCAGCGTATTGTGGATTATGCCCTGCAGGCCAACATTGCCCGAAACGCCGGAGAGGGTGAAAGCGAGGCACAGGAAATGACCACTACTGTCACCATGACAGTCACGATTCCCGCGAAACTGACCTATCTGGAAGGATCCTCTTACATCGGTGGAACCTATACCACTAAAGGAGAGGGCGTTCAGGGAACCGTAACGGGTGGTACTCTGCTGGAAGAAAATAAAACCATAACTGTAAATGACACCAACGGTAATCCGCTTTATACCGTATATCTGAAGCTGGATGAAAATGTAGACGGAACCACTACCCTGACTTATACTTTGACAGGCGTAACTTTAACCGGCACGGAGCTGACGAAGTATCTGGATACCATTTACTTCTCTTGTAAGATCGGTACCGAGGGAAACGAGAAAACGGATGTTAGTAACGGCGATAGCCTGACTGTATCTGCCACGGTGGAGAGTACAGAAGACTGTAACCGTGACTTTACAGCTAGCAACGAGAATTATTCCGAATGCGGTATTCAGATCAGCAAGAATAATGCTGTCAATCTGGCAAAGTTTGCGGATCAATCCGTGGTAGAAGTCGGAGAAGGTATGAGCTTTGAGATGTATGTCGGAAATAACAGCGTCAATTCGAAATCGATCTTAGCTGTTGACAGTCTGCCATATAGTACAGATGGAGTCTCCAGTTTCGATGGAGATGTGGAGGTGACAGGATTTAGAATTTACAGTTCGACAACAACAGATGATGATGGCAATGTAACCGATTATGTCTATAATGGCACGGATTTTTCAAATATTATTTTCTATTATACTACTAATGAAAGCTATCGAGGTGCCGTAAGCACTGATCTTGCATCGGAGGACTTTAGTGTTGGTGATAACTGGAAAAAATTAGATATTAACAGTGGCGGAGTCGCAACTTTGCCAGATAACTTCAAGCCGGTAGCGATTGTTGCCAAGGGTACTTTGCCGGGCAGTACTACATTAAAAATGCACATCACCATAAAACTTACGGAGGGCGAAGGTGGCGACGTTGCGGTTAACAAGCTGAGCGATGGTAACCTTTCCAGCAGCGCACGGTGCAGAATTGTTGATCGTTCTTTGAGCGGCTTGGCGTGGGTTGATATGGATGGTGACGGTGTTCAGGATAGCGGTGAATACACGATTTCCAACGTTATGGTGGAGCTTTTGAAACTTAAGGATAACGGCGACGCATCGAAGGAAGATGACTACAGTGTCGTTGCCACGACTTATACCGGTAAAACATACGATGTCAATACAAATACGGAAGATACCTATAACGATGGCTATTATAGGTTTACCAGTCTTTCGGAAGGAACCTACACTGTGAAGTTTACTACACCATCTGGTTCGGTTACTAAAAAAGCTATAATCAATGACTCAGACAGTACAGAATTCGTAATGTCAGGTTATGTTGCTTCGCCGGAAAATGTGGGAAGTACTGAAGAGGATGATAAAAAGGATTCCGATGCGGTAGGAGACTACACGGATTGCATTTTGGGGAGTACACTCATAACAGGCATTAATATGCCGGCTGCCTCGACACTTACTTACAGTTCCTATGCTGATGACAACAACGACAGCGGTTTCTTCCAGTATCTGTTGCAGATCACGAAGGTGGATAGTGTCACCAATTCCTATCTGGATGGTGTGACATTCAAACTTAATAAGATCGGTGACAGTAGCTTTGAACTGACAAAAACAACTGGGGAATCCAATAATGGTATTGTTACCTTCGGTGATCCGTCGACTTATACCGGTCTGACTGCCGGCGTGTACACACTTACAGAAACGCAAGCAAAGGATGGTTATAATAAACTGACAGACACTATCACCATTACGATAGGGACAGATAGAAGCATTACTGCTACAAACACAACGGATACAAGTGTTATATATGATACGACCGGAAGCAATTCTCCATTGTTGAAGGTGACTGTTACCAATACTACCGGCTCGGTTCTTCCTGAGACCGGCGGTCCTGGCACTCTTCCATTCCGCGTAGCGGGCCTGCTTATGATGAGCGTATCCGCTTACCTGATTTATGATAGCTTAAAACAGCGGAGGATTTCCGCGTCCTAAGCAGAGATTTTAGAGTTCAAAGCAGATAAGATGACGTTATCTACAAGTAGCCCCTGCGGCAGATACTCTTTATGAGGATCGCCACAGGGGCGTTTTTTCTGATAAATTTCCTTCACAAACTGGCATATACTCATTGAGTACTTGCCTGGGTTTATTCTGGTTTCCATCATCCATAATATAACCGAACAATTAATGTTTAGTAAGGTAAGCACTTGAATTTTTGGTTCTGAGAAACCAATTGCCTTATCAATCCGTTTCGTATATACTATCCGTACAGGGTTCCTCTTTATGAGAGGACAGGTATGGTAAAAAAGTTTCAGGAACTGACAATCAAAGATTCATTTATGTTTGCTACGGTTATGACTGACGAGAAGATGTGCCGCTCGATGCTGGAAGTAATATTGGGGACGCATATCCTGGAGGTGACCGTCATTACCGAGAAGACTATAGACTATCATCCGGATTACCATGGTGTGCGTCTGGACGTCCTGGCGGTCGAGAACGGGGCGCAGAGGAGATTTAACGTAGAGATGCAGGTCAAACGCCCGAAGGATATCTTCCGGCGCTGCCGTTTTTATCATTCCGGTATGGATATGAATTTGCTGCGTGGCGGTATTGACTACGAGATTCTGCCGGATGCCTACGTCATCTTTATCTGCGATTTTGATCCGTTTAAAAAGGAGTTGTACCGATACAGTTGCCGCATGACCTGTCAGGAGACAGGCGAAGTTGTCGAGGACGGGAGTACAACGATTCTTTTAAACACCCATGGGAAAAATCCGCAGGAGATATCACCAGAGCTGCTTCAATTTCTGGAGTATGTAAAAGATCCGGAAGTCTCATTAGAAGCTGTGGGGGGATAATCGCTTCATAAATGATCTGGAAAACTGCGTTACCGCAGTCAAACAAGACCGGAACTGGGAGGTGAAGTATATGCAGTTCAGGGAAATGCTGAGAGAGGAACATGAGGAGGGCCTAAAGGAGGGCCGTCTGGAGGGCTTAAAGGAGGGTCGCCTGGATAGTATTCGGGAATTGATGAAAAATCTGCAATGGTCAGCGGAGCAGGCGATGGATGCGCTTGGTCTGTCTGCGGAAGAACAGCAGAAATACCGCGATATGATTTGACAGAAGAAAGAATCAGACAGGATAAATACTACTATGAAAGATAAAGTGAGAAGGATCACGGGAAACGATAGATTATTTTTTATAGAGAAGAGGGATCCTGTTTTACGGATAAGATAAGCCGGGGATGTGATTTGGAACGGGCAGGAAAGGAATAAAAAGAATCCGGCGGAAGTGATTTTGCCGGATGAGTAAGAAAGAAGAAAAGAAGGACGTGGGTGATATAGTCATCTGCGTCCTTTTTCCTGTCTTGAAGAGAATCTTACTTTGAAAAATATACGCAGTTTTTTCACAAAAATAATACATTTCCATTGTAGAATAATGCGACATAACACAAGAGGGAACGGGGGAAAAAGCTGTCCATAGAGATAGCGCTATGGGAGTCGGGTATGGGAACGCTGCGAAGGGTATACGAGGCATTGTCTGACTGAGAGGGGGCGCCCGCTATGATGGATCGAATGGTTGTGATGATCCCGGCTTTGAATCCGGATGAGAGGCTGATTGGTCTGGTAAAGGAACTGACAGAGAAGAAGTTTTCTCATATCGTGGTGATTGATGATAGGAGTGAGGATTGCTGTCAACCGGTGTTTCAGGAGCTCAGACGCTGTGGCGTTGTGGTAGCGGTGCATGAGAGAAATCTGGGAAAGGGTGCGGCGCTCAAGACGGGAATGCGGACAGCGATCGAGCGGTTTGGCGAGGGCAACTCGTATCTTACCGCGGACGCGGACGGACAGCATCTGCCGGAAGATATCCGGGCGGTGGGGGATGCTCTTGGGGAACACCCGGATTCGCTGGTGCTGGGCGTGAGGGATTTTCACAGTCCGGATGTGCCGTGGAAGAGCCGGTATGGCAATCGGATTACATCATTCTTTTTCGGCCTCACCAATGGGATGATGTGTCCGGATACGCAGACAGGTCTGCGGGGGATACCGGCCAGACTGGAAAAGCTGGCGCTCTCGGAAGAAGGAGAGCGGTACGAATATGAGATGAATTTCCTTATGGACGCGGCTGGGGCAGTGCCGTTTGTCTATGTGCCGATCCGGACGGTATATGAGGACGGCAATCAGGGATCTCATTTCCGGCCGGTCGCGGATTCGCTCCTGGTATATGGCAGGCTGCTGCGGTACATAGCCGGTTCCCTGGCGGGGGCTGCGGTGGATTATCCGCTTTTTTACCTGTTCACTGTGCTGCTTCCTTTTCCGCAGATTCAGAAAGTGTTTATGGCTTCGGTCTTTGCGAGGATCGGATCAGGCATTGTCAATTACCTGCTGACGAGGTACTGGATTTTTCACAGCAGAAGATCGATCGGCGGCGAGGTGGCGCGCTATGGATTGCTTTTCGTCGTGCAGATGGCTGCCAGCGCGGGTCTGGTATCGCTGCTGTCTCTGCTCTTATGGCCGGTGGCGGCGAAGCTGGTTGTTGATACCTTCCTGTTCTTTGTGAGCTTTATCATACAGAAAAACTGGGTATTCCGGAAGGAGGAGGTCCGATGAAAGGGGAGAAAGATGAGAGGAAGAAGTTTGAAGAAAATCTGGTCGGTCAAAAGGATGAGAATCATCACAAATCCCGCAATCTCTGGCCCCCGGTTTTCGCGGTAATTCTGACGGCTTATGCAGCGTTTACTCTGCTGGATGCCTTTGTGATACCCGGTGATGTGGTTTCGCTGGAGGAACTTGCGCGATCGGAAGATGCGGTGGAAAGTGAATTGCCGGATGAAGTCTCCGGGGAAGCATCCGGGCCCGTGATTACGGAAAGCAGTTATACGAGTGACGGGATTGCGATCACGATCACAACGCTGGAGCGGCATGATACGCAGATTTATGTAGCGGATGTGGTCCTGTCGGATGCTTCTTACTTAAAGACAGGACTGGCGGGCGGGACTTTCGGACGCAACATCAGCGAAACGACTTCTGAGATCGCCAAAGAAAATGACGCGATTCTGGCAATTAACGGAGATTATTACGGATTCCGGAAGCGGGGCTTCGTGATGAGAAACGGTTATCTCTACCGGGACATGGCTCAGAATGATTCCGGACAGGAGGATCTGGTCGTCTATGAGGACGGAAGATTGGAAATTGTCACAGAATCAGAGGCAGATGCGTCAGAACTGGCAGAGGCGGGCGCGGCACAGATCTTTTCTTTTGGACCGGGACTGATCGAGGACGGCGAGATCGCGGTGGAGGAGGGCAGTGAAGTGGAGCAGGCGATGCGGAGCAATCCGCGGACGGCAATCGGTGAGATCGAGCCTCTGCATTATGTCTTTGTGGTCTCGGACGGACGTACAAAAGAGAGCGCCGGGCTGACGCTTCTGGAGCTTGCAGAGGTGATGCAGGAGCTCGGCTGTGAGACGGCGTATAATCTGGACGGCGGCGGTTCCTCGACGATGTGGTTTATGGGCGGGATCGTCAATCATCCGACCAACGGTCACCGGAGCGGGGAAAGGAGTGTGAGCGATATTGTTTACATCAGTGAATCATGAAGATAATCGGGACGAAGGTACGTTGCAGGCAGAATTGGCAGAAAGAGCGGGGCTGTATGAGCGCGGTTTTGCGAAACGAAATGCCGGGATCTATCTGGGGATAACGGCCTTTTGTATCATTTTTTATCTGATTTACAATCAGTTTTCTCATGGCGTGCATTCTCCGTATATGACATTTCTCTTTGCATGGCCGCTTTGTCTGGGAGCAGTACCATCACTCCTTTTATGGAAGATCCCGGCGATCCCGCCGCAGGGAAGGATTTCCGCGAACCTGTATCACTCAGGGGTGGCCGCAGTTACGGTGAGCAGTCTGCTGAGAGGGATTTTTGACATTGCGGGGACAGCCTCGGACTATCAGGTATGGCTGATGGCTGCGGGCGCGGGATTGCTGGTCGGCGGAGTGGCCGCATGGATCCTGAGAAAATAAGATTGATGGTTGCAGCGTGAGATATGATACCATCAGAAAGGGGCGTGATGAGTATGAGAGAAAAACCGTACATAGGATCAGCAGCTGCGGGAGCAGAACCGTTGCAGGATGGGGAACGCACCATATTGTACAGTTTTCAGCGTTATGAGACGAAATATCTGCTGAAACAGGATCAATACAGAAAACTGCTGCCGCTGCTTCGTACAAGACTGACGCAGGATGCCGGCGGTGTTTATACGATCTGTAATATTTATTATGATACGGACAACTTCGACCTGATCCGGGCCTCGATTGAAAAACCGGTATATAAGGAAAAATTCCGTCTGCGCAGCTATGGGATACCCGATGAAAACGGAATTGTTTTTGCGGAGATTAAGAAAAAATTTGACGGAATTGTATATAAACGGAGGATCGACGCGTCTGTGGGGGATATCCGGGAGTTGATTGAGAAGGGAACGGAAATCCATCGGGAGCAGCAGATCCAGCGGGAACTGAAGTGGTTTTTCTGTCGTTACCGGCCGGTTCCTAAAGCGTTTATCGGCTATGAACGTCTGGCGCTGATCGACAGGGAAGACGCGGATCTGCGGGTTACCTTTGACTGGAATGTCCGCTGGCGGGACCGGGGTCTGGATATCTGTGCGGGAGACCAGGGGGAGCCTCTGTTTGAAGATGACCGGGTCGTGATGGAAATCAAATCAGCGGCAGCGATCCCTCTCTGGCTGGTATCTATGCTGAGTCAGCAGGGAATCTACCCGACTGGTTTTTCCAAATACGGGACCTGCTATCAGAAATATCTGGCACAACAAAAATTCGGGAAAGGAAGGGTGAAAATCTATGCTTAACAGTATTTTTGGCAGTACCATTACCTTACAGTCACTGTTGATCTGTTTTGCGACGGCGCTGGCTCTGGGTGTGCTGAACGCGATGGTTTTTTTGTATAAGAGCAGGCACAGCTCTGGATTTGCGATGACGCTCGCGCTGCTTCCGATGGCTGTGGCAGTTGTTATCATGCTGGTAAACGGCAATGTTGGTACCGGCGTGGCGGTGGCCGGGGCATTTACCCTGACCCGGTTTCGCAGTGTGCCGGGAACCGCTCGGGAGATCGCGGCGATCTTTGTAGATATGGGGATCGGGCTGGCCCTTGGCATGGGTTATGTGGGATTTGCGGTAGTCTTTTTTATCGTTGCCGCGATGTTTGTGCTGGCGCTGACGTTGCTGAATTTTGGAGCGGCATCCCGCCGGGAGAAAGAACTTCGGGTTACGATACCGGAGAATTTTGATTATAACGGCCTTTTTGATGATATTTTTACGAAATATAAACTTCACGTCGAACTGGTTAAGGTGCGCACCGTCAATATGGGTACGCTTTTTGAACTGACGTATCATGTAACATTTCCGGATGACCGGATTCCCAAAGAACTGATCGATGAATTGCGATCAAGAAATGGCAATCTGAATATCATAATCGGAGATGTTGCGGATCGGGAGATGTTATAGTGCGAGGTTATATTCAGAACCTCAGGAGGAGATCAGATGAAAAGACAGGTAAAATATCTTGCCGTCGCGGCCCTGTGTCTGATTGCCGCAGGAGGCGCGTTTTACGGGATCCGTTATGGGACGACAACGAGTGAACAGTTACAGATAAGTGATACCGGTGCTGCGGCTGCGTCCGTCGACGGCGGAAATCTGACAGCAGATGCAGAGGACGCCACACAGATTGTATTTAGCGGGGATGAGATAATGGTGACCGGTGAGGGCGCGGGCGTGTCCGGATCTGTGGTTACGATCAGCCGGTCAGGGACTTATGTCCTGAGCGGCTCGATGGAGGAAGGTCAGGTGTATGTGGATGCGCAGGGCGACGATACCGTGATCCTGCTGCTAAACGGCGTGTCGCTTGGCAGTCAGTCGGAGTCTCCGATCTATGTCAATAATGCCGGGATAACACAGCTTGTCATCTTGAAAGATACGGTCAATGAGATCCGGAGCGGAACAGGGACGGAGGTCCTGGGAGCAGTAGAAGATGCTTCGGGAACGAATGATGAGACGCAGGAACCGGCGTCAGATATTGTGGGAGAATGGAATGCAGAAAGCGAAGACCGGTCAGAAAGTGAGTCGGATGAAGCTGACAGCGAAGCGGAAGACGCTTCCGGCGGCGCGATTTACGCCAGAGATGACCTGACGATCACAGGCACAGGGATTTTGCAGGTCTACGGCTATCTCAATAACGGCATCCAGACGTCTAATAACCTGGTGATTGAAAGCGGTACGATTGAGGTCACGGCGCTCAATAACGGTATCAAGGGGAAAGATTCGGTCACGATCAAAGACGGCGTAATCAGCGTGGTATCCGGCGGCGACGGGATCCGATCGAATGACACGACCGGCGACGGATACGGCGTGATTACCATCAACGGAGGAAGCATCTGCATCGAGTCCGGCGGCGACGGGATCCAGGCGGAGACCGTACTGGATATCTCAGGCGGAGACTTCTCGATCGTGAGCGGAGGCGGAAGCGCAGAAGCGGTTTCTGTGGCTTCGGGATTGATCTTTGGCAGCGGTGGTCGGGCCGGCGGCGACCAGGGAATCAGCGTCGGAGACCGTGGCGGCGACCAAGGAATTAGTGCCGGAGACCGTGGCGGCGGCGACCAGGGAATCAGTGTCGGAGGCTTTGGCGGCAGAGGTCCGGGCGGCGGAAGGTTCGGCGGCGGAGGTCCGGGCGGCGGAAACTCCGGTGACGCGGACAGCGGAGACTCCGGCAGTGCCGGCGACGGATCCGGATCAGGAGTTGTATCGGATATCAGTGAGAACTGGGATATGGAAAATGAAGCCGCGACCAGCACGAAAGGATTAAAGAGCGGGACGCAGACGACAATCAGCGGCGGCACTTTTGCACTGGATACCTGTGACGATGCGATCCATTCCAACGGCAGTATTTTCATTAGCGGCGGAGATTTTGTGATCGCAACCGGAGATGACGGGATTCATGCAGATACAGAACTGACGATTGATGAGGGAACGATCCGGATCACGCAATCCTATGAAGGGCTGGAAAGCAATCAGATTTTGATTGCCGGCGGCACGATTGACGTGGTCTCATCAGATGACGGGATCAATGCCTATGGCGGTTCAGGTAACTGGGGCTTTGGCGGAGGTCCGGGCGGCGGCCGGATGCAGATGCAGACGACGAAAGATGTGCCGGATGAGATGCCTGTGCTGCGGATCACCGGAGGCGATATTACGATCAATGCAGGCGGAGACGGTCTGGATTCGAATGGAGATCTTTATGTAGATGGCGGCCTGGTTGTGATCAACGGTCCGTCAAACAGCGGCAACGGCGCGATTGACGCCGGTATCGAAAACGGCGGAGTCTGCGAAGTAAGCGGCGGGACCGTGCTGGCAGTGGGAAGCTCCGGCATGGCAGAGAGCTTTGACAGTGGTTCTGCCCAGTGTTCGTTCCGATATGATTTCTCTGAGGCGTTTACAGAGGGAGAGGAACTTACAATCACGGACGCTGAGGGCAATGTCCTTTTCACACATACGATTGTAAAAAACGGCTCTTCCGTCGTATTCAGTTCACCGGAACTCGAACTGGGAGAGACGATCCTGCTGATTGCAGGAGAGCAGAGCGCTGAGATCACACTGGATTCTGTCTCGACGAGCGTCGGGCGGAGCGGATGGTGGGGATGGTAAAAAGAGAAAAGTGGAGCTGAAAACATTATAAAACAAAATAAGACCGTGAATGAGTCAATCTGATATGCTCAATCAACTCATTCACGGTCCCATTTTTATTTTCCAAACTTTTCCTTCAACCGCCTCTTAATCACGCCCATCAGCGTCAGCGAGCGCACCATATGATCCGAAGGGACATACTTATTGATCGCCCGCAGCAGCACTTTCGGCTTTTTTGCCGCGAAAGAAAAATCGCGGTGTGCCCTGGTGCGGACGGTAAAACGGGGAATGTATTTTCCCTGAAACATCACGGATGCGATCACATAATCGACGTCCTCCCAGGGAATCTGGATATAATCCTCGACTTTACGGCTGTTGTAATACTCAAAAGCCCGGTCGCCGATCATGATCTTCCCATAGGAATTGAGCCCTGAATAGGAGGTCGCATCCGTGACATAGTCAACTTTGGTATTTAATGACTGCGCCATATGGCACTACATCAGACCGATTACGTGGAAAAGGATACCAACCACGAACAGGCCAAGGATGATAACGATCGGGGAAATATTTTTCTTAAGCAGCCACATGCAGAGCAGAGTCAGCAGCACTGCGGAGAATCCCGGGATCAGAGAATCCAGGTTATCCTGCAGGGTGGTGACAGTAGTCGGCTCCAGCGACATACCGGACAGGTACTGCTGGAAAGCCATCTTGATGCCTTCGCCGCCGCCCGGGAGCTGATCCCATTCGATGTAAGCTCCCTCAGAGAGCTGTACCGTGGATACGACCGGCGTCCAGTTGATCGATACCCAGCGCTCGATCAATGAGCCCAGGACAAACATACCCAGGATGGAAGCGCCCTTGGTAACCTTCTGCAGCAGGCCGCCGGAGAGGTCGTCCGTGATCGCGCTGCCTGTGCGGTAGCCAAATTCCTGCGTGTACCACATAAAGCACCAGCGGATGACATTCCAGAGAACGAAGAAAAGAATCGGTCCGAGAATGTTGCCGCTCATTGCCAGGGAAGCGCCCAGTGCGCCGAGGATCGGGCGTACGGTGTACCAGAATACCGGATCGCCGACACCGGCTAACGGTCCCATCATACCGATCTTAACACCCTGGATCGCGACGTCGTCAACCGGAGCGCCGTTGGCTTTCTCTTCCTCAAGAGCCAGAGTAACGCCCAGTACCGGAGATGCGACATAGGGATGTGTATTGAAGAATTCCAGGTGACGCTTTAAAGCAGCGATCTGGTCTTCCTTATTGGGATAGAGTTTCTTGATCGCGGGGATCATGGCGAAGCACCATCCGCCGTTCTGCATACGCTCATAGTTCCAGGAACCCTGAAGGAAGGTAGAACGGATTGCAACTGCTAAATGATCACTTTTTGATAAGGTAATTTTTTTATCTGCCATTTCTTTTCCCTCCTTCTTATTAATAATCATTCAGAATGTCATCCAGAGGATCGCCGACATTTCCGCCGCCACCGCCGGTGCCGCTGCCGCCGCCTTCAGACAGCTTCAGATAGATCAGGGCGATTGCGATCGCAATCGCGCCCAGAGCGATCAGAGTCAGCTGGGAGACTGCCGCCAGACAGAAGCCGATGATGAAGAAAGGCCATACTTCCGCGGTTGCCATCATGTTAATAACCAGTGCGTAACCAACTGCTACGACCATGCCGCCACCGATGG
The DNA here is from genome assembly GCA_021204025.1 of Clostridiales bacterium. Lineage (GTDB taxonomy): Bacteria > Bacillota > Clostridia > Lachnospirales > Lachnospiraceae > Brotaphodocola. The sequence goes on from JAJQAC010000080.1 coordinate 15,450, forward strand.
ACATACCGTCGGTCAGCCATGCCGGCATGGAGTTGAGCAGACCTGCCACGGTCTCAGTCGGGATAAAGAGCAGAGCTGCTGCCGGGAGCATGATACGCAGACCCTGCATGATAATGGCGATGATGTGCCATGCCTCTACACCTGCGAAGTTACCCTGCTCGGCAGCTGCGTCCATACGGTGAACACAGGCAACTGACAGAGTACGTACGATCATGGTGAGGAAGAGGCCGGCGACTGCCAGCGGGATCGCTACCGCGATCGCGGTGGAAACGCCTGCTACGCCCTGTCCGCCCTTGACCAGGATCAGAGAAGAAGCGACAGCTGCAAGAGCCGCGTCCGGTGCGACAGCTGCGCCGATGTTTGCCCATCCGAGAGCGATCATCTGCAGGGAACCGCCCAGAACGATGCCTGCTTCCAGGTTGCCGGTTACCAGTCCGATCAGCGTACACGCTACCAGCGGCTGATGGAACTCAAATTCATCCAGAATACCTTCCATACCGGCGAGGAAGGCGACAATCAATACCAGAACTACAGATATAGCTGACATTGTTTTTCCTCCTTCTTTACATCTTTAATTCGGTTCTCGCCCGCTCGATGATTGCGTTCATGTCCTCCTTGGAATCAGAAGGCACCTTGCGGACGTCAAATCCGATCCCCAGTTCCTTGAGACGGTCAAAGGTCTTGATGTCGTCCGGACCCAGGGAGAGAACCTTATTGACAGCGACTTTGCCGACAGAGTGAGCCATGGAACCGATATTCAGTTCTTTGACTTCTACGCCGCCCTCGATCGCGCGCAGCGCGTCCTGCGGCGTCTCAAATAAAAGCAGAGCCTTGGTATTGCCAAAACGCGGATCCTTTGCGACCTGGATCATCTTATCGATCGGGATCACGTTTGCCTTTACTCCTGGCGGCGCCGCCTCGGTAATCAGCTTTTTGCGCAGATCGTCATGAGCAACGCCATCAGAAACGACGATGATGCGGGTCGGCTGTACGGTCTTGGACCATGCGGTGGCAACCTGTCCGTGGAGCAGACGGGAGTCGATCCGTGCGAGGACGTATTTGATCTTGCCGTCTCCGACGACTGTCCCCTCTGGCAGTCTTCCTGTCGGAGCAGCGACTGCAGCTGCTTTGGGAGCCTCTTTCTTGGGTTCGAGAGATTCCGGATTGACCTTCACACCGTCTCTGCCCGGCTGCAGGATCGCGGCCGCTACCTCGTGCGCGGTCTGCATCCCCATGCGGTCTGCGTAAGCTTCGATCAGCATCGGCAGATTGAGGCCGGTGACGATGGCCCATTTGTCTTCGTGTCCGGCAATCAGCGCGCTCGCCTGGTTAAACGGAGTACCGCCCCAGAGATCGACAAGAAACAGAACGTTGTCAGGGTCCTCAAAGGACGCGATCGCGTCTTCCATCTGCTTGCGGATATCCGCGGGTCCCATACTGGGCTGCAGACAACAGGCAGCAAGGTTGGGCTGTTCGCCAAAGACCATCGAGCCGGATTGCATGATGCCCTTCGCAAATTCGCCATGACTGGCTAAAATAATTCCAACCATTCGTAAATTCCCCTCCTTTACTTTGTATAAAGTTACCATGTAACTAAAATATTATTATAGTGCATTTAGGTTGAATTTTCCTGCAAAATTGGGTATGATATTATCAATATTGTATTTTGTATGATGGATCAGATGGAATCGCAGGAAGAGAACGCTCATGTTTATTCTGACCTGCAGGAGATTTTTTATGCAGAAGACAGCTGATCGGAAGTTCTGCGAAGCCGTCATTTTCGTTTGGCAGAAAGGATCAAAGGGGAAGAAAGCGCGGCATCGCGTGTGTCAGGGAGGAGAGAATGAAACTTTCACTGGTGGTATCTCCGGATTTGTCGGAGAAACTGAACTATAATATAGAGGGATTGCCGGTTTTTGCGCGCAGAGAAGAATTAATAGAATCAGAACATATGTCGTTATGTCACTGGCATCCGGATCTGGAGTTTATAAAAATTGAGCGCGGATCCATGTGTTATTTTGTAAATGGTGAGATTATCCGGTTAGAGGCGGGACATGGACTTTTTGTAAACAGTGGACGGCTGCATTATGGGTTTTCGCCGGGAAAGATTGACTGCGAGTATTCCATTATGATCGTTCATACGGATCTTTTTGCTAAGAATTGTCGGTCAATTGATGATTACCTGATGGCAAAATTCGGTCTGAATAATGAAGATTATGTCTGTTTGTCTCCGGTTATTCCCTGGCAGAACCGGATCCTGGGGGACATATCAAAGATGGGGGAGAACATATTAGAAGATCCCCTTTTACTGGTGTCCAGGATTGCCATGATCTGTTCGGGCATTGGAAAGCATATTCGGGTCGTCAGAGATCAGCACGTGGATAACAAACATTATCAGGAGTTCCTGCTGATGACGGATTATATCAGAAATCACTTTTCGGAAAAAATGACGATCGATGATATGGCATTGTCCGGGAGAGTCTGCCGGAGTCTGTGCTGCAGCCTGTTTCAGGAATTTGCCTCTCAGACGCCAACCCAGTTCCTGACGAAATATCGGTTGCTGAGGAGTTGTCAGGCACTGAGAGGAACCCGGTTGTCGGTCACGGAGATATCCGGCTTTTGCGGGTTTCAGACGCCGAGCTATTATGCCAGTGTATTTAAGAAAAATTTTGGCATGACGCCGCAGGAATTCCGCTCCCGCAAAAAACCGGAAAATTAAGAAAGATATTTTGATTGACAAATAGTGGGAAATTGAGTATGCTATGGTAATAGTTTGAAAATCAAAATATTTTGCAGGGACGAGGAGAAAACATTGAAAAATCCGTTTAAGCAGTTATTCAGGGGGCAGGAGGATCCGGTCGAGCGGGATGCGCAGGCATCGGAGGCACCGGTAGAAGAGCAGGAAACCACAGGGGAAGTGCCGGAGGAAAAACCGGCGGCAAAAAAGCCGGAAAAGATCCAGAGCCGTCCGACGGCATTTACACCGGAGGATCAGAGAGATCTCTGGAGACGATGCAATAAATGTGGCGAGCCGATCCTGGCTCAGGAAGCGAAGGACAATTTCTATATCTGCCCGAAGTGCGGCGGATATTTCCGCATTGACGCCTATCTGAGGGTCGAGATGCTTGCCGATGAGGGGACATTTGAAGAGTGGGACCGTGAGATGAAACCGGTGAATCCGTTAAAGTTCCCGGGATATGAGGGCAAGATCGCAGCGGCGAAGGAAAAAACGGGTCTGAACGAAGCAGTTGTTACCGGACGGATTCAGATTCACGGATATGATACCGCGATCGTTGTCTGCGACGGCCGTTTCCTGATGAGCAGCATGGGTCATAATATGGGTGAGAAGATTACCCGTGCGATCGAGCGCGCGACGGCAGAGAAGCTGCCGGTTACGATTTATTCGGCTTCCGGCGGAGCGAGAATGCAGGAGGGCATCGTTTCTCTGATGCAGATGGCAAAGACTTCAGCGGCGGTCAAAGACCATTCAGACGCGGGACTGCTCTATATCAGCGTACTGACTGACCCGACGACGGGCGGTGTCACCGCGAGCTTTGCGATGCTGGGCGACATTATCCTCGCCGAACCGGGTGCACTGATCGGTTTTGCCGGTCCGCGTGTCATCGAGCAGACGATTAACCAGAAGCTGCCGGAGGGATTTCAGCGCGCGGAATTCCAGCAGGATCACGGTTTTGTCGACCGGGTTGTCGAGAGAAAAGACCAGAGAGATGTGCTGGGACAGATCTTAAAACTTCACAGCCAGGAGCACAACTGGCATAACTGGTCGGAGGAAAATCACCAGCATCCTTCGGTGGCCGGGATGATATCTGAGAAGGTTTCCCAGCTGACTTCGGATAAGAGCGGGGAAAATTTAAAGAGCCGCATGGCGCCGTTTTCCGGCATCATGCGCCAGAAGACGCTGAATAAGATTATCGGCCGCCAGAAAGAACCCTGGGAGACCGTACATCAGTCGCGCAAAGCAGGACGTCTGATGGCAAGCGATTATATTCATATTTTATTTGACGATTTTATGGAACTGCATGGTGATCGTTATTATGGTGATGACAGCGCGATTATCGGCGGTATCGCTACGTATTGCGGGATGCCGGTGACGGTCATCGGACAGGAGAGGGGCAAGACGCCGCAGGAGTGCATGAAGCATAACTTTGGTATGCTGTCTCCGGAAGGATACCGTAAGGCTCTGCGTCTGATGAAGCAGGCGGAACGGTTTAACCGCCCGGTGATCTGCTTTGTCGATACGCCAGGCGCGTATCCGGGCAAGGAAGCAGAAGAGAGAGGTCAGGGCGAGGCAATCGCGAGAAATCTCTTTGAGATGTCTGCGTTAAAGGTACCGGTTCTTTCGATTATCACCGGTCAGGGAGGCAGCGGCGGCGCGCTTGCGCTTGCTGTGGCAAATGAAGTCTGGATGATGGAGAACGCGACGTATTCAATCCTGTCGCCGGAAGGCTTCGCGTCGATCTTATGGAAGGACGCGAAGAGAGCGGATGAAGCGGCGAAGGTGATGAAGATGACGGCAGAGGATCTGTATGAGATGGGCATCATCGAGCGCATTATCTGCGAGGACGAGCCGGCCAGCGCGGATAATGTAGAGGAGATCGGCCGTATCATTGACCGTCATATGAAGAACTTCTTCCAGTCCTGCGCAGGGAAAACATCAGAGGAGATCGTCGAACAGAGGCATAAACGGTTCCGGAATATTTAAAACACCGGAAAATGGCGGTGTTTCAACGATAATCGGATAAAAATTTCCATTTTGCCTCTTGAAAGGTGTTGGTTAAAGTGGTATACTCCAGATGATAACGTAATAGATTTAGTTTAAGATAAGAGTGGATTGACGTCCACTCTTATCTTTATGATGCGCAGAGCCGGGTAAGGAATTTTTGCGGCTGATGCCGCACCCGGCTCGCGCAGCGAGTATGAGGCGAAAAAGCCGCCTCCTACTCGATCGCAGGAAAAGAGGTGAAGGTATGAGTAAAAAAGAGGAGATTGAATCGCGTGCGGAGGCATTCCTCCTGCCGCTTCTGGAGAAGCACCATTTCGAGCTGGTGGATGTGGAATATGTACGCGAGGCCGGGAACTGGTATCTGCGGGCCTATATTGATAAGGATGGCGGGATCACCGTAGATGATTGCGAGATGGTCAGCCGGAGTTTCAGCGACTGGCTGGATGAGAAGGATTTTATCGACGACGCTTATATTATGGAGGTGAGTTCTCCGGGACTGGGGAGACCGTTAAAAAAAGACAAGGACCTGAAACGCAGCCTTGGCAAAGAAGTGGAGATCCGGCTCTACCGTCCGAGAGATAAGAAGAAGGAATTCACCGGTATTTTAAAAAGTTTTGATGCCGACAGCGTAATGATTGAAAACGGAGAGGGAGAAGAAACCACAATTAACCGCTCAGAGATCGCACTGATCCGTCTGGCGTTTGATTTTTAGGAAAGAGGAGAAGATGAGTCATGAACAAAGAATTAATCGAGGCACTGGATTTGCTGGAAAAGGAGAAGAATATCAGCAAAGCGACTCTGATCGAGGCGATTGAAAATTCCCTGCTGACCGCATGTAAAAACCATTTTGGCAAAGCAGATAACGTGAAGGTTACCGTAAATCCGGATACCGGCGATTTCTCGGTTACCGGAGAGAAGGTAGTGGTGGAAACCGTGGAAGATCCCGTGCTTCAGATCAGTCTGGCAGAAGCCAGGATGAAAGATCCGAGAAAAGATATCGGGGATATCGTGACTTTCCCGATCGAATCAAAATCCTTTGGCCGGATCGCGACCCAGAACGCAAAGAATGTGATTCTTCAGAAGATCCGGGAAGAAGAACGGACCATGCAGTTTAATGAATGGTACCGTAAGGAAAAGGATATTGTCACCGGCATTGTGCAGCGTAATTTCGGCCGCAATATCAGCATCAACCTAGGGCGAGTCGATGCGGTTTTAAGTGAAGCAGAGCAGGTAAAAGGAGAAAACTTCCGGCCGACGGAAAGGATTAAAGTCTATGTGCTTGAGGTAAAGGATACTCCGAAGGGACCGAGGATTTCGGTATCGCGTACTCATCCCGACCTGGTAAAGCAGCTTTTTGAGGAGGAAGTTGCCGAGGTAAAGGATGGGACGGTAGAGATCCGGTCGATCGCGCGGGAAGCAGGTTCCCGGACCAAGATTGCGGTCAGCTCGAATGATGCCAATGTGGATCCGGTCGGCTCGTGTGTGGGTATGAATGGCTCTCGTGTGAACGCCATTGTCAATGAGCTTCATGGGGAAAAGATTGATATTGTCACCTGGGACGAAAACCCGGCGCTTTTCATTGAGAACGCGCTGAGCCCGGCGAAGGTGATCTGTGTAGCGGCAGATGAAGAAGGACGGGAGGCACAGGTGATCGTGCCGGATTACCAGCTTTCTCTTGCGATTGGCAAGGAGGGGCAGAATGCAAGATTGGCGGCGAAACTGACCGGATATAAGATTGATATCAAGAGTGAGACTCAGGCCAGAGAAATGGGCCTGTTTGAACAGATGGGCATTGATGACCAGGAGGAAGGAGTATACGAGGATTTCCCGGCAGATTTTGAATTCAGCGCTTCCGAAGACGGATATGATCCGGAGAATTATGACGGAGATCATCAGGAGCAGGAGTGAGGCAGGAGCAGAGCGTGAATAAAGTGAGTACAAAAAAATTCCCGCAGCGGCAGTGCGTCGGCTGCGGAGAGATTAAAAATAAAAAAGAAATGATCCGTATCCTGCGGACGCCGGAGGGAGAATTTCTGCTGGATGTCACCGGAAGGAAAAACGGGCGCGGGGCTTATTGCTGTCCGTCCGCGGAGTGTCTGAAAAAGGCGATCCGCAGTAAAGGACTGGAGCGTTCCTTCAAGATGGCGATTCCGAAAGAGGTGTATGAGAAACTGGAAAAGGAGATGGAGCAGAGTGGATAACAGGCAGAAAATCCTGAATCTGATCGGTCTTACAGCCAAAGCAGGCAAGACAGCCAGCGGTGAATTTTCCACGGAAAAAGCGATAAAAGAGGGAAAAGCAAAATTAGTGATCGTCTCGGAGGAGGCTTCCTCCAATACCAGGAAATCATTCACCGATATGTGTACTTACTATAAAGTCCCTGTCTGCAGTTTTGGCGGCAAAGATGAGCTGGGGCATGCGATGGGTAAGGAGATGAGAGCTTCCCTTGCAGTGACAGATGAAGGACTGGCCAAAGCAATTGTGACGCAAATGAATATAAGCCATATGGAACGGAGGTAGTGAGTGTGAGAGTAAGTGAGCTTGCGAAAGAATTAGGAAAAAGCAGCAGGGAAATTATAGATTTGCTGAAAAAAATGAATCAGGATGTGAAAACGCATCTGTCGAATGTGAGTGACGAGCAGGTGCAGATGGTAAAAAAATCTCTTACTTCCAGAGCTTCGGAGCCGGTAAAGGCAGCTGCGGCGGACGCTCCGAAAAAGAAAGTAATCGCGGTGTACCGTCCGCAGAATTCTCAACAGAGACCGGCACGTCCGAAAACGCAGAGTCAGGCAAGACCGGCAGCGGGCCGTCTGCAGGCCGCTGGAGGCGCGGAGAAACCGGCGTCAAGACCGCAGGCTGCAGGAAGTGCGGAGAAAGCGGCGTCGTCAAATACCGAGAGACCGGCAGCGAAGCCGCTGACGGAGAGTGCTGCGGAGAAACCGGCGGTAAAAGCGCAGGCAGTGGGCAATCCGGAGAAAGCGACAGTGAGAACGCAGACCGCGTCAAATACCGAGAGACCGGCAGCGAAGCCACAGACCACGGAAAGCGCGGAGAAACCGGCAGCCAGGACACAGCCGGCGGAAGGAAATGCGGCAAAGACTCAGCAGGCGCCGGCAGAAGTAGCGGCAAAGAGTCCGGTGCAGACAAGAGCGGAAGCGCCGCAGTCTCAGGCAGGCCGCGCAGGTGTGCAGGAGCAGAGACGCCAGGATAATTATGCAGGCGGACGTGATGGCCAGAGACGTTCCGGAAATGGTCAGGGAAACCGTGACGGACAGAGTCGCCAGGGCAGTTATGCGAACCGCGATGGCCAGGGAACGAGAGACGGTCAGAGACGTGCGGGCGGCTATCAGAACCGCGACGGACAGGGAACGAGAGACGGCCAGAACCGTATGGGCGGCTATCAGAACCGCGACGGACAGGGAACGAGAGACGGTCAGAGACGTGCGGGCGGCTATCAGAACCGCGACGGACAGGGCGCAAGAGACGGTCAAAGGCGTACGGGCGGCTATCAGAGCCGTGACGGACAGAGTCAGAATCGTACGGGCAGCTATGGGAATCGTGATGGTCAGGGCCAGAACCGCGCCGGCGGTTATCAGGGAACGAGAGACGGCCAGAGACGGACCGGAGGTTATCAGAGCCGTGACGGTCAGGGCCAGAACCGCGCCGGCGGTTATCAGGGAAGCCGTGACGGACAGAGCCGTTCGGGTGGATTCGCAGGTTCCCGTCCGGGCGGACAGGGACGTCCGGGCGGCAGAGATTCGGGGGCAAAGAGTTTTGATACGCCGCTTCAGACTAAGCCGACCAGCAGCCGTCAGATGAATAAAAATACACGTAAAAACGATCGGTTTGACCGTAAGAACGTCAATGATGACGGCCCGAGAAGCAAGGGCGGAAAAGTATCCAGACATCCGTTTATCATGCCGCAGAAAACGGCAGAGAAGAAAGCGGAGGATACCGTAAAGGTGATCACAGTGCCGGAGCTGATTACGATCAAGGATCTTGCGGAAAAGATGAAGATGCAGCCGTCTGCGATCATCAAAAAGCTCTTTTTGCAGGGTGAGATCGTGACGATGAACTCCGAACTGAGCTATGAGAAAGCAGAAGAGATCGCGGTCGAGTATGACATCCTCTGTGAAAAAGAAGAAAAGGTCGATGTGATCGCGGAGCTTTTGAAGGAAAATGAGGAAAATGAGGAAGATATGATCCCGAGACCGCCGGTGGTCTGCGTGATGGGTCATGTCGACCACGGTAAAACGTCTCTGCTTGACGCGATCCGTTCCACCAATGTAACAGCGCGTGAAGCAGGCGGAATTACACAGCATATCGGAGCATATACGGTAGAAATCAATGGCCAGCAGATCACATTCCTGGATACGCCGGGCCACGAGGCGTTTACTGCGATGCGTATGCGCGGCGCGCAGTCAACCGATATCGCGATCCTGGTGGTTGCTGCCGACGACGGTGTGATGCCGCAGACGATTGAAGCAATTAACCACGCAAAAGCAGCAAATGTTGAGATCATTGTCGCGATCAATAAGATCGATAAACCGTCCGCGAATATTGAAAAAGTAAAACAGGAATTAATGGAATATGAGCTTGTGCCGGAAGACTGGGGCGGTAATACCATCTTCGTGCCGGTATCCGCACATACCCATGAAGGCATCCCGGAGTTGCTGGAGATGATCCTGCTGACCGCGGAGGTTAAGGAGCTCAAGGCAAACCCGAACCGCCTGGCGCGTGGTCTGGTCATTGAGGCAGAACTGGATAAAGGCAAAGGTCCGGTGGCAAGAGTTCTGGTTCAGAAGGGTACTCTGCATATCGGAGACAATGTTACCGCGGGACCATGTTACGGTAAGGTACGGGCGATGATGGATGACAAGGGAAGGCGTGTCAAAGAGGCCGGTCCGTCCATGCCTGTGGAGGTACTGGGCTTAAACGGCGTGCCGGGAGCGGGCGACGTCCTCATCGCGATGGAAAATGAAAAGGATACGAGAAGCTACGCGGAGACCTTTATTGCCGAGGGCAAAAACCGGATGCTGGAAGATACCAAGATGAAGATGTCTCTGGATGATCTGTTTGATCAGATTAAGGCAGGCAATGTCAAGGAACTTCCGATTGTTGTCAAGGCTGATGTGCAGGGCTCTGTGGAAGCGGTTCGCAGCAGCCTCCTGAAACTTTCCAATGAAGAAGTTGTGGTTAAGGTAATCCACGGCGGCGTCGGCGCGATCAATGAGTCCGATGTGACGCTGGCTGCGGCTTCCAACGCGATTATTATCGGATTTAACGTGCGTCCGGACGCAACCGCGAAGTCGATTGCGGATCAGGAAAAAGTAGATATGCGTCTGTATCGTGTCATTTATCAGGCGATCGAGGATGTAGAAGCGGCCATGAAGGGCATGCTGGAGCCGGTTTACGAAGAAAAGGTGATTGGTCACGCGATTGTCCGCCAGATCTTTAAGGCGTCCAGTGTCGGCACGATTGCCGGTTCCTATGTGATGGACGGTAAGATTCAGCGGGGATGCACCTGCCGCGTAACCCGTGAAGGCGTACAGCTCTTCGAGGGTGCGCTGGCATCTCTGAAGCGTTTTAAAGATGATGTCAAAGAGGTAGCGACCGGCTATGAGTGCGGTCTTGTATTTGAAAAGTTTAATGACCTCCAGGAAGATGATATGGTCGAAGCCTATATTATGGTGGAGGTACCGCGCCAGTAGTCTGCATGGCAAATCTGCGGATATCTCTGCGTAAACCGCAGATCCGCAGATATGGTGCAGAGTTGTATCAAACTGACATCCGCCGGCAGAAAGGAATTTTGAGAATGCGTAAAAACAGTATTAAAAATACCAGAATCAATATGGAGGTTCAGCGCGAGCTGAGCGAGATCCTCCGCAGCGGCATCAAGGATCCCCGGATACAGGATAAGATGATTTCAGTGGTATCCGCAGAAGTGACGACGGATCTGAAATATTGCAAAGCCTATATCAGCGTTTTGGGGGACGATGATACGGTGGCAGATGTGTTGGCGGGTTTGAAGAGCGCAACCGGATTTATCCGTCGTGAACTAGCCCGCAGAGTCAATCTGCGCAATACTCCTGAAATTCAGTTCATATTGGATCAGTCGATAGAATATGGTGTAAACATGTCACACCTGATTGACAGGGTAAACAGGGGAGGTGTTTCGGATGAGCATACTGATACGGATGGCGGAAGCGGCGAAGACGATCGCGATCTTGGGGCATATACGTCCTGATGGCGATTGTGTAGGCTCCTGTCTGGCAGTATATAACTATTTGACGGAACAGGTTCCGGAAAGAGAGATTCAGATCTATCTGGAGGAACCGCCGGTAAAATTTTCCTACCTGAAAGGATTTGAAACAATCAGTCAGAACGCAGGGACCGGAAAGATCTATGATCTCTGTATCTGTCTGGACGCCAGTGACAAGGCCCGCCTGGGTGATTTTGCTCCTTATCTGGACCACGCGCGGCACAGTCTCTGTGTGGACCATCATGTGACCAATGCTGGTTATTGTGAGAAAAATGAAATCCTTGCGGACATCAGTTCGACCTGTGAGCATCTGTGTCATTTCATGGAGAAAGACAGGATCAGCAAAGCAGTCGCGGAGTGCCTCTATACGGGAATTCTCCATGATACCAACGTTTTTAAGAACAGCAATACCTCTGGGCGGACTATGGAGATCGCCGGGATGCTGATGGATAAGGGGATCGATTTTAACCGGATTATTAACGAGAGCTTTTACCGGAAAACCTATATACAGAACCAGATCCTGGGGCGTGCCTTGCTGGAGAGCATCACGCTTCTCGACGGAAGGTGTATTTTCAGCGTGATCCGGGAGAAAGACATTGCGTTTTATGGCGTGACCGGGAGTGATTTTGAAGGAATTGTCGAGCAGCTGCAGATTACGGCCGGAGTGGAATGTGCAATTTTTATGTATGAGATCTCGGATCATTATTACAAGGTGAGTATGCGTTCGGGTGATAAGGTTGACGTTGCTAAGATTGCGTCATATTTCGGGGGCGGCGGCCATGTGCGTGCCGCCGGCTGCTCGATGGGCGGAAGCGTACATGATGTGGTAAATAATCTGACGTTACATATTGAGCAGCAGCTGAATGCCCGGGAACAGGAGATCTGATGGACGGGATCATCAACGTTTATAAAGAAAAGGGCTGGACCTCTCATGACGTCGTTGCACGCATGAGAGGGATCCTGGGGATCAGAAAAATCGGTCATACCGGAACTCTCGATCCTGATGCGGAAGGAGTTCTGCCGGTATGTATTGGCAGAGCGACACGCTTGAGCGACATGATGGCAGATGAGACAAAAACCTATCGTGCGGTGATGCTGCTGGGAGTCGTGACCGATACCCAGGACACGTCGGGCACGGTGCTGGAAAAGCGTTCGGCGGATGGCGTGACGCAGGAGCAGGCGTTTTCTGCTGTCAGTAGTTTTGTGGGTTCTTATCATCAGATCCCGCCGATGTATTCGGCGCGTAAGGTCAATGGCCGGAAATTATATGAGCTGGCCCGTGCCGGTAAAGTAGTCGAACGAGAAGCGAAAGAGGTGCAGATCCTGGACATTTGTGTAGAGAAAATGGATCTCCCGCGGGTGACGATGACCGTGATCTGTTCCAAAGGAACTTATATCCGTACGCTCTGTCATGATATCGGGCAAAGACTTGGCTGCGGGGCGTGCATGGAAGATCTGGTGCGGACCAGAACGGGACGTTTTCGGATCGAGGACAGTCTGAAGCTGGATGAGATTGAGGCGCTGCGGGATGCCGGAGAACTGGAGAGGTGGATTCTGAGTCTGGATACCGTATTTGAGGATCTGCCGCCGCTTCGGGCAGTCGCGGGAACAGCAGGAGATAAGCTGCTGCATAATGGGAATCCTTTTTTGCCGGAACATGTCAGCGCTAGGTTCGCAGTACAGGAAAAATACGAAAGAGCCAGGGTTTACGACAGCGAGGGCCGCTTTATCGGGATCTACGGATATGATCGGGAAAAGAAACGTTATCAGCCGCAGAAAATCTTCGGAGTTCCGTGAAAATCATGCATAGCGATGACTTACGAAGCAGTCATTTCATTTTGTTTAGGAGACCGGGAATGGAAATCATTGCAGGGACAAGACAATTTCAGATCGATGAGCCGACGTCGGTGACAATCGGGAAATTTGACGGAAGGCACAAAGGACACCAGAAACTTTTGCGGATGATGCTGAAACTGCGGGAAGAACTGGGGTACAAGGCGGCGGTATTTTCCTTTGATATGATGCCGTCCAATGTAGTTGCCGGGGAGAAGCACGCGGTGATTACCACGAACCAGGAACGTCGCAACAATATGGAAAAAATCGGTATGGACTATCTGGTGGAGTATCCGTTTGATGAAGAGGTATCCCATATGTCAGCGGAGGAATTTGTCAGACAGGTTCTGGTCGGACAGATGAATGCAAAAGCGATTGTGGCCGGTACGGACTGTGGATTTGGTTATCGGAGAGCCGGAAATGCGGAACTGTTACAGCGCCTTGCGCCGAAATATGGTTATCGGGCAATCATTATCGAGAAAGAGCAGGATGACCATCGGGATATCAGCAGCACTTATATCCGTGAGGAGCTGGCGCGGGGAAATATCGAGAAAGCAAATGAACTTCTGGGAGAACCCTATGCGATTCATGGCATTGTCGTACATGGAAACCATATCGGTGGGCCGCGTCTCGGCTTCCCGACAGCCAATATCCTGCCGCCTCCACAGAAGCAGCTCCCGCCTTATGGCGTCTATGTCTCGCGTGTTTATGCGGACGGGAAATATTATAATGGTGTGACGAATATCGGGAAGAAACCCACGGTAGAGGGCGATGCGCCGGTAGGAGTGGAGACTTACCTGTTTGAACTGGAGCAGGATCATCTCCTGTATGGGAAAAATATTGAGGTGCAGCTGCTTCATTTTGAACGGCCGGAGCGCAAATTTGAATCACTGGATGAGCTGAAAGGGCAGATTGAGCGGGATAAGAGGGCGGCGGCGGATTATATTTTGAAGTGTCGGAAACAATTTGGTTGAATCATCCGTCCCTGAGAGAAAAGAATATCCTCTGAGGACCGCTCACGCTTAGGTTTTCACGTAGCGGTACTCCCTATGACGTGTCACTGGCACGCCATAGGGATACTGAGGCATAAATTCGCAGGAAAAGCATCCTGCTCATTAAGTGCCGACGTGAAAAATGTCCTCTGCGGATATTCTTTTCTCTCAGGGACTACTTTATTGGCATATAAAATATAACTTGATGTAAATGGTGTGATCGGTTTCGGTTGTGGAGAAAATATCATCCGGGCTGGGGATAAATGGTAGGTGAAATGCTGTTTGTCCTCCATTTTTTGGCTCAAAAGTGGGGAGAAAACCCATTTTCTTTTGCTTTTTATAGCTCAATATGGTATAATCAGACAATAAAAAAAGGTCAATGGTGGTGAACCGGATGTCTGTATCATCTGGTTGAAAATAAGCCATACTTACGTAAAGGGAAGAGAATCATGAATAAGATGCATCAGGGATTGTTTTTGTGTCTCCTTTCGCTGATCTGGATTTTGTCTGGCTGTGCCGGAGTCGGGCGACCGGAAAATATGCCGACTTCGCCGGAACCGATTGTGGTGGAGCGTGGTGTGACAGTGGCGGACACAGAAGATTTGCCGGAGGTAGGAGACGAGGGAACGGAGACGGAGGCGGAGCTGCAGACGGAGGAGCTGCCGCTGGAACTGCCGCAGGCAGGGGCACCGCGAAGGGAGCCTGTGAAAGTAAAAGGAATCTATATTTCTGCCTATGTGGCCGGAACAACATCGATGATGGATGAGCTGATCGCGAAGATGGATGAAACTGAGTGTAATACGGTTGTCATTGACATCAAGGACGATTATGGTCGTATTGTCTGTGAGATGGATTCGGCGATGATTCAGGAGATCGGTTCGATCAAAAAATACATTCCCCAGGTACAGGAACTAACACAAAAACTTCATGAGCATGAGATCTATGTGATCGGACGGCTGCCGGCCTTTCGTGACGCATGGCTGGGAGAAGTGCGCCCGGACTGGTGTGTAAAACTGGCAGATGGGACAGTATTCCGTGATCGTGACGGCAATTCGTGGATCAATCCGTATCGGGAGGAAGCCTGGGATTATCTGGTGGAGATCGGAAGACAGGCAAAAAAGCTGGGTTTCGATGAGATTCAGTTTGATTATGTGCGTTTCTGCACGGAAAAGGGAATGCGGGATGTTGCATTTGATGAGGGAGACACCCAGGGGCGATCCCGAACTGATATTATCCTGGAATGTATGGATTATCTGTATGAGAATCTGAAGTCTGAGGGCCTCTATGTATCAGCCGATGTTTTCGGCGCGATTATCAATAATGACGTGAACTCGGATTCGGTCGGACAGATTTACGGGGAGCTTGCGAAGCATCTGGATGCGATCAGTCCGATGATCTATCCGTCCCATTATGGGAGTGGTTATTATGGCATCGATCATCCGGATCTTAGTCCCTATGAGACGATCACGGCTGCGCTGAATGATTCCCGCAGAGAGTTGTATTTTGCGGGTGCGGGAGGAGAGCCGATTGCTGAAGTGCGTCCGTGGCTGCAGGATTTTACGGCGTCCTGGCTGCCGGAGTACCGCGAATATGGGGCGGAGGAGATCCGGGAACAGATCCAGGCAGTTTATGACACCGGGTATGACGAATGGATGCTCTGGGATGCGTCCTGTAAATATGCCTGGGAAGGTCTCCGTTCGCCGGAGGAGGCAGAAGCGGAGAGTCTCGGGATCGCCGAATCCCGCGCTGCCCTGCCGGAGACGACATGGGCGGAGGAGACAGAAGCCGCTGAGCCCGAGCCTGTGGAAGAATCCGAAGCTGAGAGAATCGAGAATGTAACAGAAAACAAAAAGATTGAATAATATCGGATATCCGATTATAATAGAACAGGAAATCGACAATGAGCAGGGAAATCATCCCTGCTCAATTAACTCCTTTGAGGAGACAGTTTTGAGGAGACCGTTATGAGAGAGCGCGAAGTACATCCGGGTGAATTTTACCGGCATTTTAAAAATCGATACTATCAGGTGATTGCAGTGGCCATTCATTCGGAGACGGGGGAGCCGATGGTAGTTTATCAGGCGCTTTACGGAAAATTTCAGATTTATGTGCGTCCATATGACTTATTTGTGAGTGAGGTGGATCATGAGAAATATCCGGATGTATCACAGCGGTATCGTTTTGAACGGGTATATCTGGGCAGCGGTGTAAATGGCGAGACAGGTGCAAAACCGGATCCGCAGCCAAAACCGGATCCGCAGCCAAATCCGGATCTGCTGGCATTTCTGGATGCGGATGACTATGCTTTGCGCATGGAATGCCTGCAGCGTCTGGAAAAGAGCGCTTCTCAGTCAGATATCGACAGCATCTGTGTGGCGCTCGATATGCAGGTGCATCCGGGCGAGATCTGGTCGCAGATCGCGCAGATCCGTAAAAATCTTTCGCTGCAGGAGCATTACGATGGCAGCCGTCTGAGGTGAGAGTCATGTTTGATCTGGACGAAGAATTAAAAAAACTTCCCGCGCAGCCGGGAGTTTATCTGATGCATGACGCAAAGGATGAGATTATTTATATTGGAAAGGCGATCAGCCTGAAAAACCGTGTTCGCCAGTATTTTCAGAGCAGCCGCGATAAGAGCAGCAAGATCCGTCAGATGGTTTCGCGGATTGCCCGCTTTGAATATATCATTACAGATTCAGAGCTGGAGGCGCTGGTTCTGGAGTGTAATCTGATCAAAGAACATCGGCCCCGGTATAATACGATGCTGAAGGACGATAAGGCTTATCCTTATATCAAAGTGACGATATCGGAGGAGTTTCCGCGGGTCCTTTTTTCCCGGACGATGAAAAAAGACAGGAACCGCTATTTTGGCCCATATACCAGTGCGGGAGCAGTGAAGGAGACGATTAATCTGATCCACAGAATTTACCGGATCCGCACCTGCAGCCGCAGCCTCCCGCGGGACACCGGTAAGGAGCGTCCCTGTCTGAATTATCATATCCATCAGTGCGACGCGCCGTGCCAGGGAATGATCAGCCGGGAAAAATATGCGGAAAATGTCAGTCAGGCACTGGAATTTTTAAATGGACATTATGATAAACTGTTAAAGGATCTTGAGGCGAAGATGCTGGAGGCATCGGAACGGATGGATTATGAGAAGGCGATTGAGTACCGGGATCTTCTGGAAAATGTAAAAAAAGTGGCTCAGAAACAGAAAATTACGAGCAATGATGAGGAAGACCGGGATATCATTGCGATGGCGCGCGCGGACCGGGACGCGGTTGTGCAGGTGTTTTTTGTACGGGAGGGTAAACTGATCGAACGGGAGCATTTTCATGTGACAGTCGGAACCGAGGAAAGCCGTCCGCAGATCCTGGGGAGTTTTATCAAACAGTTTTATGCCGGGACGCCATATCTGCCCAGGGAGTTGTGGCTCCAGGAAAAGCCGGAAGATGAGGAGCTGATTACGCAGTGGCTGAGTTCACGCAAAGGCCGCAGGATCCGGATCCTGGTACCGAAGGCGGGACAGAAAGAAAAGCTGGTCGAACTGGCAGAAAAGAACGCTCGCCTGGTGTTGTCACAGGACACCGAAAATATCCGCAGGGAAGAACTGCGTACGATCGGAGCCATGAAACAGGTCGGCGAATGGCTGGGACTGGAACGGGTGCGCCGGATGGAGGCGTATGATATTTCCAATATCTCCGGATATGAATCGGTGGGATCGATGGTTGTATATGAGGATGGACGTCCGAAGCGGAGCGATTACCGCAAGTTCCGCATCCGGACAGTGGTGGGTCCCAATGATTACGCGTCCATGCGTGAGGTGCTGCTGCGCCGGTTTACGCACGGTCTGGAGGAGCAGAAAAAGATCCGTGAGCAGGGAATCGCTGAGGAAATGGGGCGATTTTCACGTTTCCCGGATCTGATCCTGATGGATGGCGGACGCGGTCAGGTAAATATCGCGCTGGAAGTGCTGGAGGAACTGGGCCTGGATATCCCGGTCTGCGGTATGGTCAAGGATGATTATCACCGGACGAGGGGAATCTATTATCAGAATGTTGAAATCCCGATCGACCGTTACTCGGAGGGATTCCGCCTGGTCACACGGATTCAGGATGAGGCACATCGGTTCGCGATTGAATATCATCGAAGCCTGCGGGGGAAGGATCAGGTGCATTCGGTGCTGGATGACATTCCGGGGATCGGTCCGGCGCGCAGAAAGTCGCTGATGCGGATGTACCGTTCGCCGGAGGAGATCCGCGCGGCCGATGTGGAAGAACTGACCCGGATCCCTGGTATGAACCGGAGCGCGGCGGAGAGCGTATATCAGTTCTTTCATGAGAACCTTCACGGGAAAGAAGAACAGCCGCGATATCATGGAGTCAGCGAAATGAAATCCATAGATGACATTCCGGGTGATTTATGATAGTATATGGATAGTGAATGATGCATTTGTTTGCCATTTACGATAATCCATCCGGGGGATACGCAGGGGACGGATTTTGTTTATGGTGGCGTGAATGCAGGAAAAGGAGCAGTCTTGGTAATGTATGGGGTTACGATAACGGAACTGATTCAGAAAATGAATCTGAGGAATATGGCGCCGGAGATCGATACGGATAAGATTGTGCTGGAGTGTGCGGATGTCAACCGGCCGGCACTGCAGCTTACCGGTTTTTTTGATCATTTTGACCATGACCGGGTGCAGCTGATCGGTTCTGTGGAATACGCCTATATGATGAATATGGAGCCGAATGCCAAGGTGGAGATCTATGCGAAACTTTTATCCTGTGAGATCCCCTGCCTGATTTACTGTCGGGGGAATACTCCGGATGATATTATGCAGAATATGTGCCGTCGGTATCAGGTACCGCTGCTGGTGACGGAGGAGAGTACCTGCGGGATGATGGCAAAAATCATTACCTGGATCTCGGCACAGCTGGCGCCGATGATCAGCGTTCACGGAGTTCTGGTAGATGTTTACGGCGAGGGCGTGATGATGATGGGCGAGAGCGGGATAGGTAAAAGTGAGGCCGCTCTGGAACTGATCCGCAGAGGTCACCGTCTGGTTACGGATGATGTTGTGGAGATTCGCAGGATCAATGAAGATACATTGATCGGCAGCACGCCGGATATTACGAAGCATTTTATTGAGCTTCGCGGCATTGGGATTATCGATGCCAAGGCTCTTTTTGGTGTGGAGAGTGTAAAGGAGACCCAGCAGATCGACATGGTGATCCGGCTGGAGGAGTGGAATAAAGAACGAGAGTACGACCGTCTGGGCCTGGAGGATCATTATATGGAATTTCTGGGGAATAAGGTCGTCTGCTACAGCGTTCCCATCCGTCCGGGCCGCAACGTGGCGGTAATTGTGGAGTCGGCGACAATCAATCACCGGCAAAAGAAGATGGGCTATAACGCGGCGCAGGAACTTTATAATCGTGTCCAGGCAAATTTTGGAAAGGCTGTGTTGAGAGGATGAGTAGTTTTTCAGAAAAGCTGTTTCAGATTTTGCCGGCTGAGCGGATCCGCCGGGGAGAACCGATGGACGTCCACACGACGTTCCGGGTGGGAGGCCCGGCGGATTATTATGTGGAGCCGGCCGATGCCGGAGAACTGGCGGCTGTGCGGGAACTATGCCGCAGGGAAAACGTACCCTGTGAGATCCTGGGAAATGGCAGTAACCTGTTGGTTTCTGACGAGGGATTTCGGGGTGTGATGATTTCATTAAAAAAAGGCTGGTCGGAGATCATCGTCCGGGGAGATGAGATCCGGGCAGGAGCAGCCGCGATGCTTGCGGGAGTGTCCCGACAGGCGCAGAAAGCAGGACTGACCGGCCTGGAATTTGCTTCGGGGATACCGGGTACTGTGGGAGGCGCGGTGGTTATGAACGCCGGAGCCTATGGCTCTGAAATGAAGGCGGTGCTTACGGGGGCAGTTATACTGACGCCGGACGGAGAGGAAGAGATGCTGCCTGTGGAAAAACTGGAATTAGGCTACCGCACAAGCAGTATCATACGAAACCGGTATGTGGTCCTGGGCGCGGTGATGAAACTTACCCGTAGCGACCCGGACGCGATTGCTCTTAAAATGGAAGAGCTGACGGAGCAAAGAAAGGAAAAACAGCCGCTGGAATATGCGAGCGCAGGGAGTACTTTTAAGCGGCCGGAGGGATACTTTGCCGGGAAATTAATTCAGGATGCCGGATTGCACGGATTTCAGATCGGCGGGGCACAGGTGTCCGAAAAGCACTGTGGTTTTGTGATTAACCGGGGCAAAGCGTCGGCAGAGGATATTTACAGACTGTGCAGACAGGTGCAGCAGAGTGTGAAAGAACAGTTCGGCGTCGCACTGGAGATGGAAGTAAAACTCCTGGGAACATTTGACTCCGGGGAGGAAACGTAAGGATTCTGACAGAGGTATATCATGTCTTTTTCATCCGATGTAAAAGAAGAATTGTCGGGAAAGATCAGCCCGGCGCGTCATTGCCGGATCGCGGAGACTGCAGCGATGATCAGTCTGTGCGGCCGCCTGCAGCGCGGAGGGGAAGACGGAGCCGGATTTAAGGTGCAGACAGAAAATCTGTCGGTAGCAAGAAAATACTTTACATTATTAAGAAAAACCTTTAATATTGAGGTGGATATTTCCATCAGGCAGAGCTCGGGGAACCATCAGAACCGCACGTATGCCATCGGGATACCAGGACGGCGGGATGCTGAGAGAGTACTGGAGTCGTGTAAGCTGCCGGCTCTGGAGGAAAGCGGACCGGAGGCGTTGGCGCCGGTGCAAAGTGTGGTGACGCAGAACCTGTGCTGTAAGCGGGCCTTTCTGCGAGGCGCGTTTCTGGCAGCCGGATCGATCAGTGATCCGAAGCGGTTTTATCATTTTGAGATCGCATGTCTGTCGGGGGATAAGGCAGAGCAGATCCGGGATCTGATGTTGTCCTTTGACCTGGAACCGCGTATCGTGCGCAGGAAGAAATATGACGTTGTCTACATCAAAGAAGGCGATCAGATTGTCGATATCCTGAATGTGATGGAAGCACCAATGTCATTGATGCAGCTGGAAAATATCCGAATCCTGAAGGAAATGCGGGGAAGCGTCAACCGCAAGGTGAACTGTGAGACCGCAAATATCAACAAGACGGTATCCGCCGCTGTCAGGCAGATGGAGGATATCCGGTATATCCAGGACACCGTCGGCATTGGCAGTCTGCCGGATAATCTCCGGGAGATCGCGCAGCTGAGACTTCAATACCCGGAGGCGACGCTGAAGGAGTTAGGTGACGCATTAAATCCTCCGGTAGGGAAATCCGGAGTGAATCATCGCCTGAGGAAACTTGGAGTGATTGCCGACAGTCTTCGGGAGAAAAAACCAGAGATGGAATAAACGGCGGACAGTTAGAATTGAGGAGGAAAATTATGACCAAAAAACAGATCAAAATCGGCCTCGCATCCGGCCTGGAGGCCAGACCGATCGCGATGCTGGTTCAGATCGCAAGCCAGTTTGAGAGCAGTATCTATGTGGATATCGGCAATAAGCGGGTGAACGCGAAGAGCATCATGGGTATGATGACGATTGCGATGGATACGGGAGATGAAATTACGATCAGCGCGGACGGACCGGATGAGGAGACGGCGATGGCGGAGATCGGGAAGTACCTGAGAGGCGATAATTAAAGAGGTGTCATTCCATGGGCAGGTTCTTGCGGAAAGCGGGGATCTGCCTGTTTTATGCACACGGGCGGATATGGAACCGTCCGTCCCTGAGAGAGAAAAATATCCTCCGAGGACCGCTCGCGCTTAGGTTTTCACGTAGCGGTACTAAGCTCGCAAAACCGTGCTCGCTAAGTGCCGACGTGAAAAATGTCCTCTACGGATATTTTTCGCTCTCAGGGACTACGTAGTTGGCGTCCTTTTTGGGTTGCAGATATAGTCGGCGGTATGTTATACTTTGAAATATTGGGTTCGGATAAAATTGTAGAATTATGACAGAAAATCAGGACGAGAGGAAAAGAGGGAAAAGGTTTTGGCGTTTACACATCTGCACGTCCACACGGAATACAGTCTGCTGGACGGTTCCTGCAAAATAAAAGAGCTGGCGGTGAGGGCAAAGGAACTTGGCATGGACAGTATGGCAATTACTGATCACGGCGTTATGTATGGAGTGATTGATTTTTACCGTGCATGCCGGGAAGTGGGAATTAAGCCGATCATCGGCTGTGAGGTCTATGTGGCTCCGGGCTCGCGGTTTGACCGTGAGGCAGGGGCGGGTGAGGATCGCTATTATCATCTGATCCTGCTGGCGGAGAATAATCAGGGATATGCCAATCTGATGAAGATCGTGTCGAAGGGTTTTGTCGAAGGTTATTATTACCGGCCTCGTGTGGATCAGGAGATTCTGGAGCGCTATCACGAGGGGATTATCGCGATGAGCGCGTGTCTGGCCGGAGAGATCCCGCGTAATCTGGAACGGGGGATGTACGATGAGGCAGTGGAAGCTGCCCGCAGATATGTACAGATCTTTGGCAGAGATCATTTTTTCCTGGAATTGCAGGATCACGGGATTCCGGCGCAAAGAGACGTCAATCAGGCATTGCTGAGGATGAGCCGGGAACTGGAGATCGGGCTTGTCGCAACGAATGATATTCATTATATTCTGGCAGATGACGCTCAGGCACATGACATTTTGCTGTGTATCCAGACGGGTAAGCGGGTATCGGATGAGAAACGGCTGCGTTATGAGGGAGGGCAGTATTACTGCAAATCTGAGGAGGAGATGCGCAGACTTTTCCCCTACGCACCGGAGGCGATAGAAAATACGCAGAAAATCGCGGATCGGTGTCAGGTAGAGATCGAGTTCGGCGTAACAAAGCTGCCGAAATTTGACGTACCGGAGGGATATGATTCGTGGACGTATCTGAATCATCTCTGTGATGAGGGTATGGCAAGGCGATATCCCGGGGATGACGGTACGCTCAGAGAGCGGCTGAATTACGAATTAAATGTGATAAAAACGATGGGATATGTGGATTATTTCCTGATCGTCTGGGATTTTATTCATTTCGCGCGGTCAAACGGCATTATGGTGGGACCGGGACGCGGCTCTGCGGCGGGCAGCGTCGTGGCCTATACGCTGGAGATTACCAACATCGATCCGATCCGCTATCAGCTGCTGTTTGAGCGGTTCCTCAATCCGGAGCGGGTATCGATGCCGGATATCGACGTGGACTTCTGTTTTGAGCGGCGTCAGGAAGTCATTGATTATGTTGTCCGCAAATATGGCAAGGACAATGTGGTTCAGATTGTGACATTTGGCACCATGGCGGCAAAGGCAGTGGTGCGTGACGTCGGGCGTGTGCTGGATATGCCTTACGCACGCTGCGACCAGATTGCCAAGATGATTCCGGGAGATCTGGGGATGACGCTCGACAAAGCGCTCAAACAAAGCCCGGATCTGAAAAAAGCATATCAGGAGGATGAAGAGGTTCGTTATCTGATCGATATGTCGAGACGGCTGGAGGGGTTGCCGCGTCACACTTCGATGCATGCGGCCGGCGTGGTGATCGGCCAGAAGGCGATGGACGAGTTTGTACCGCTGTCCCGTGCGCAGGACGGTACGATCACAACACAGTATACGATGACGACACTGGAGGAACTCGGCCTGCTGAAGATGGATTTCCTGGGGCTGCGTACGCTGACGGTGATCCGCGATGCGGTACGTCTGATCGAGAAGGATACCGGCGTGCATGTGGTAATTGAGGATCTGGATTATCAGGATAAGGCAGTCTTTGATTCTATCGGCACCGGGAAATGCGAGGGGGTCTTCCAGTTAGAAAGTGCGGGCATGAAGTCTTTCATGAAAGAACTGAAACCGCAGAATCTGGAAGACGTGATTGCCGGTATCTCGCTGTATCGTCCGGGTCCGATGGATTTTATTCCTAAATATCTGAAGGGGAAAAATGATCCGAACGCGGTCACTTATGACTGTCCGCAGCTGGAACCGATCCTGGGTCCGACCTATGGATGTATCGTATATCAGGAGCAGGTCATGCAGATCGTGCGCGATCTCGCCGGGTACACGATGGGGCGGAGTGATCTGGTGCGCCGCGCGATGTCGAAGAAAAAGACATCCGTGATGGAGAAAGAACGCAAAAATTTCATATATGGAAATGAAGAAGAGGGCGTGGCCGGTTGCCTGAAAAACGGCATTGATGAGCGGACCGCCAATCGGATCTATGATGAGATGATCGACTTCGCCAAGTATGCGTTCAACAAATCGCATGCGGCCTGTTACGCGGTAGTCGCTTATCAGACCGCATTTCTGAAATATTATTATCCGAAGGAATTTATGGCGGCGCTGATGACTTCCGTGATGGATAATACATCGAAGATCTCCGAGTACATCCTTACCTGTCGCCAGATGGGAATTGAGATTCTGCCGCCGGATATCAATGAAGGCGAGGGTGGCTTTTCCGTGTCAGGGAACGCGATCCGTTATGGCCTGTCCGCGATCAAAAGCGTGGGGCGGAGCGTGGTGGAAGCAATCATCGAGGAGCGAGATCGAGGCGGCCGGTACGTTACAATGGATGATTTTGTGGAGCGCATGGCAGGCGGGGAAGTCAACCGGCGTACGCTGGAAAACTTTATCAAATCCGGTGCGATGGACAGTTTGCCGGGCAATCGCCGCCAGAAGCTGGCGATTGCGTCCGATTTGCTGGAACAGAAAAATAAAAAGCGCAAAAATGGGCTGGAAGGGCAGATGACGCTCTTTGACTTTGCGATGGAGGAGGATAAAAAACAGTATCAGATCTCAATGCCGGACGTGGAGGAGTATCCAAAGGCAGAGCTGCTCGCGTTTGAAAAGGAGATTCTCGGTATTTATGTCAGCGGACATCCGATGGATGAATATCTGGACGTATGGAAGAAAAACGTCACAGCGCAGACAACCGATTTTATCGTTGATGATGATACCGGAAAAGCAGTACTCAGTGAAAATGACTATGTGACGATTGGCGGTATCATTACGGAGCGGGTGCAGAAAATTACACGAACCGGGAAGATGATGGCGATTATTACGTTAGAGGACCCCCTGGGCAGTGTTGAGGTGCTGGTATTTCCGAATCATTATGAAGATCACCGGGAACTCTATGCGGAGGAGAACCGGGTGTTTATCCAGGGACGGGTTGCGATGGATGACGGCGCTGCGGTTGGGAAAGTGATCCTGGATCGGCTGATCCCCTTCGACGCATTGCCAAAGGAACTGTGGCTGCAGTTTGCCGATAAACAGTCTTATGACCGGCAGCAGAGAGAAATCATGGATCTTCTGAGTAATTCCAGGGGCGAGGATACCGTTGTGATCTGGCTGGCAAAGGAACGTGGCAAAAAGGTCCTTCCGGCCGGCCGGAACGTGTCTGCGGATCCGGATTTGCTGGCAAAACTTGAGAAAAGACTGGGAACGGGAAATGTTAAACTTATAGAAAAAGGATTGAAAAGCGGCAGAAAATGATTTAAACTAATACCGGATTTTGGAGAGGAGGATGACTCATGGCAAAGGAAGTGAAAACAATCGGCGTATTGACCAGTGGAGGCGATGCCCCTGGCATGAATGTGGCGATTCGCGCAGTAGTCCGTACTGCCTGTCATAAGGGCCTGAAGGTGAAAGGCGTGATGCGTGGTTACGCCGGACTTCTCCAGGAGGAGATCATAGATAAGGACAGCGCTTCTGTGTCAAGTATTATATACCGCGGAGGCACTGTATTGAATACTGCGAGATGTGAGGAATTTGTGACGCCGGAGGGACAGAAAAAGGGCGCTGACATCTGCCATAAGCACAATATCGACGGCATGGTGGTGATTGGCGGCGACGGTTCCTTCCGCGGAGCCGGCAAACTGGCGGAGCTGGGGATCAACACGATCGGAGTGCCGGGTACCATAGATCTCGACATTGCCTGTACGGACTATACGATTGGATTTGATACCGCAATCAACACCGCGATGCAGGCGATCGATAAAGTCGTGGATACCTCAGCCTCTCATGAGCGGTGCAGCATTATCGAGGTAATGGGGCGCAACGCGGGATATATTGCCCTCTGGTGCGGCATCGCGAACGGAGCAGAAGAAATCCTCCTGCCGGAGCGATGGAACGGCAATGAACAGGAGGTTGTCAACCGTGTACTGGAGTGCCGCAAAAAGGGTAAGAAACACTGCATTATCATCAATGCGGAAGGGATCGGACATTCAACGTCGATGGCACGCCGCGTAGAAGCAGCAACCGGTATTGAGACACGTGCTACCATCCTCGGTCATATGCAGCGCGGAGGTTCACCGACCTGCCGCGACCGCATGTTTGCGTCGATTATGGGCGCACGTGCGGTTCAGCTCTTACTTGAGGGCAAGAGCAACCGCCTGGTAGCGTACAAACACGGCGAGTTCGTAGACTTCGATATCCAGGAAGCCCTGCAGATGAAGAAGGATATCTCAGAAGAGCAATATGAGATCTCGAAGCTGCTGGTGCGATAGAGAGAGGAAGACATCGGACAAATTCCAACGAGGTAGTCCGTGCGGGAAGATATTATTTTCCCGCACGGACGGATGAGAGAATATTCAGTATCCGTGTATCATAAATTGGCCAGAAAGCCCGGCACCGCCAAAGGCGTCTGCCGGGCATTCTGCGCGAAATCACGCAAAAGGAGAATCGATTTGGGACGAGAAACTGACTGGGAAACCACAGAAGCCCAGGAGGAAGAAAATGTAGTTCTCTGTGGTTCTAACAGCTACAACCGGAAATATTATTTTAATGAGATGTTTGCCAATATTCCGCAGGAAGTACAGGATGAGCTGCAGATCCTCTGCGTCTGGTTTACCGAGGAGTGCGGCGGTATCCTGACGATGGAATTTAATGAGCGAGGCAATCTGCTGCTCAGACATACAACTTCGGAGTATGACGGATATCATGATGAGATCGGCGCGGATTTAAAGATTCGCCAGATCCGGAGAGAGCGGGAAGAATTGCTGTTGTCATTGGAACTCTATTATAAGACAGTGGCGTTGGGAATGACGCTGGAGGAGATCGAGGCGTCAAATCAGGAAGATGAAGAGTGAGCAGGATGACGGGAATGACTTTGAATAAACTCCGGATCGGAAAAGTTGAAGTCGGGACACCGGTATTTCTGGCGCCGATGGCAAGCGTTACGGATCTGCCTTTTCGTCTGCTCTGCCGGGAAATGGGCTGCGGCATGACCTGCACGGAGATGGTCAGCGCCAAAGCAATCTGGTTTTCCAATCGCAAGACCTGGGATCTGATGAAAACCGGAGAGGACGAGCATCCGGTCGCGGTGCAGCTTTTCGGATCTGATCCGGAGATTGTGGGAGCCATGGCGCATCGGATCGAGGGAGAACCCTTTGACATCATCGATTTTAATATGGGTTGTCCCGTGCCCAAGGTCGTCGGCAACGGCGAAGGTTCAGCGCTGATGAAAGATCCGCAGCTGGCTGCGCAGATCCTGACCTCTCTGGTAAAGAGCGTGAGAAAGCCGGTTACCGTAAAGATCCGCAAGGGCTTTGATGATGATCATATCAATGCGGTCGAAATCGCGAAGATAGCGGAGAATTGCGGTGTGGCGGCGATTGCGGTGCACGGCCGGACACGGGCGCAATATTACAGCGGCAGGGCTGACTGGGATATCATCCGGCAGGTGAAAGAAGCGGTAAAGATTCCGGTGATCGGAAACGGCGATATCTTTGAGGCAGAGGACGCTGCAAGGATGATGGAAGAGACCGGTTGTGACGGAGTGATGGTCGCCCGCGGCGCTCAGGGCAATCCGTGGATTTTTCGCGAGATCGCCGCATTTCTGAAAACCGGTGAGCGGATACAGGGACCGGATACCAGCGAGATCACGGAGATGATTCTGCGCCATGCGCGGATGCTTGTGGAATTAAAAGGCGAAAAGACCGCGATCTGTCAGATGCGCAAACATGTCGCATGGTATACCGCGGGGATTCGGGGAGCGGCGTCGATCCGCCGGGATTCCGGTTATGTGGAGACCTATCAGCAACTGGAAGAATTGCTGCTGCCGGTTGCGCAGATGGAGCGTGTCGCGAGATCATGAACTGGGGCTGCGGCCGGGACGTAGTGGAGAACATTGCATCAGGATCCCGGCCATCTGCAATCTGAAGGCTGCGGCTGGGACGCAGTGGAGAACATGGTGCAGAGATGGGAGTGCTGTGATGCGGGAAAACCGGGATCATGTGTGAATCACACCGCAGATGGATTGTGTACTGCGGGCAGATGCAGCAAGTGTGTAGCTTGACAGGGTATGATTCTTGGCATATAATGTTAGGATATTGGGTCAGGAATGATCTGACCCGCTGATTTGCCATGGTATACGGAGGGTACCCGCAGGGCGTTTTATTGTCAGGCAGGTTCTGTCGTCTTGCCGTAAGGCGAGTCGTCGGGAAGATGTGAATAAGGAGAAAAAAGATGGCAGAAAAGAAGCATATTTTGACCTACGCAGGCTTAAAGCAGTATGAGGATGAGCTGCAGGATCTGAAGGTAAACCGTCGGCGTGAGATTGCTCAGAAGATCAAAGAGGCGAGAGAGCAGGGAGACCTTTCAGAAAACGCGGAGTACGACGCGGCAAAGGATGAGCAGCGCGATATCGAGCTGCGGATCGAGGAACTGGAAAAACTTCTGAAAAACGCGGAGGTCGTTGTAGAGGACGAGATCGATCTGGACAAGATCAATATCGGATGTCTGGTCCGGGTTTACGATATGGAGTATGAAGAAGAGATGGAGTTTAACCTGGTCGGCTCCACAGAGGCCAACAGTCTCCAGAATAAGATTTCCAATGAGTCTCCGGTGGGCCGCGCCCTGATTGGCAGGAAGGTCGGCGAGATCGTGGACGTGGAGACTCTGGATGGGATTATCCAGTACAAGATTCTGGAGATCCAGAGAGTATAACTTATCGGAAGTTGCGTCAGGAACTTTCGATAAAAGGCGCATGCTTTTGCGCCGCAAATCTGATTATGGGGTTCTGCGTCAGCAGGTTCCCATAATATAACTTATCGGAAGCTCCGTCAGGAACTTTCGATAAAAGGCGCACGCTTTTGCGCCGTAAATCTGATTATGGGGTTCCGCGAAGCGAGTTCCTATAATATAACTTATCAACTTATCGGAATCGGAAAAAATCAAGTGTACAGATAACGAGGAGCAGAGGGATGGCAGAGCAGCAGAATCAAAAGAAACAACAGCAGCAGCCGGATATTAACCAACTGCTGAAGGTCCGCAGGGAAAAACTTGCGGAACTCCAGGCAGCCGGTAAGGATCCGTTCAGAATCACGAAATATGATCAGGATACCCACAGCCAGGCGATCAAGGATCATTATGATGAGTATGAAGGAAAGGAAGTATCCATCGCCGGGCGCATGATGTCCAAACGTGTGATGGGAAAGGCATCCTTCTGCAATATCCAGGACCGGGACGGCAACATCCAGTGTTATGTAGCGCGGGATGATCTGGGAGAGGAATCCTACAAGGATTTTAAGAAGATGGACATCGGAGATATCGTCGGTGTGAAGGGATTTGTATTTACGACAAAGATGGGCGAGATTTCCGTTCACGCAAAATCGCTGGTTCTTCTTTCTAAGAGCCTGCAGATCCTGCCGGAGAAATATCATGGCCTGACCAATACCGATCTCCGCTATCGCCAGAGATACACGGATCTGATCATGAATGAGGATGTAAAGAAGACCTTTATCATGAGATCCAGAATCATCAGCGCGATCCGTCGTTATCTGGACGGCGAGGGCTTCATGGAGGTAGAGACGCCGATGCTGGTATCCAATGCCGGCGGCGCCGCGGCGCGGCCGTTTGAAACGCATTATAACGCGCTGGATGAAGACGTAAAGCTGCGTATCTCGCTGGAACTGTATCTGAAGCGTCTGATTGTCGGTGGTCTGGAGCGCGTCTATGAGATCGGCAGAGTCTTCCGCAATGAGGGGCTGGATACGCGGCATAATCCGGAATTTACCCTGATGGAGCTCTATCAGGCATATACCGATTATTACGGCATGATGGATCTGACCGAGAACCTCTACCGTTATGTGGCCCGTGAGGTGTGCGGGACAGATAAGATTACTTATTCGGGTGTGGAAATCGACTTGGGTAAGCCGTTTGAGCGTTTGACGATGATCGATGCGATTAAAAAATATACCGGGATCGACTTTAATGAGATCACGACAACTGAGGAAGCTAAAAAGCTGGCGGATGAGAAAGAACTCCATTACGAGGATCGCCATGTCCGCGGCGACATTATCAACCTCTTCTTTGAAGAATTTGTCGAGGAACATCTGATCCAGCCGACCTTTATCATGGATCATCCGGTTGAGATCTCGCCGTTAACCAAGAGAAAACCGGACAAACCGGAGCAGGTGGAGCGCTTTGAACTCTTCATCTATGCGCGAGAGATGTGCAACGCCTATTCCGAACTCAACGATCCGATCGACCAGCGTTCCCGTTTTGAGGAGCAGGAGAAGCAGTTCGCCGCAGGTAATGAGGAGGCGAATCACACCGATGAAGATTTCCTGAACGCGCTGGAGATCGGCATGCCGCCGACGGGTGGCATCGGTTATGGTATCGACCGTCTGGTGATGCTGCTGACGGACTCGCCGGCGATCCGGGACGTGATCCTGTTCCCGACAATGAAGAGCCTGGAGAAGTAAGCAGGGGCGAAAAGCACTCAATATCATTACGGTATTGGGTGCTTTTTTCGCGTCTGGCTCCTGCTGTTGGAAGCAGTTATGAGATACCCTTACTGTAGGGACAATCTGTTCTCCAAATGGGAATGTGGTGGCGAAAAAGGTTTTTAATCTTCACTTTCTTCTGTAGGGTCAATAATCCAGCATTCCTGAACGTCCGCATCTGCATACAAATTCAACTTCCTTGCGTAATCATGTCCGGGATTGGATGGTGAAACGATTTCTATAACCCAGTCGGGCGCGCCTGTGCATCCTTTATCTGTAAGTTTGGAGCGGTCGCAGACTACGGTTATATCTGACTCAACAGTATCATCTTTATTTTTTCGTAATTTGACAGCAAAAGGAGCAGGATAGACACGGCAGGAACCATGTCTTGAGCGAATATGGAGTTTGATTTCAGTAAATAAGTTGCTTAATATTTCCTGGTGCATTCGACCAGGCGCAGATATATAATAAATCTTTCCATCAATTAGTTCTGCTCGGATATCTTCCGGGAGATTCCAATAATCATCTTCTGTGTAAATCTGCTCTTTGGGTAATGGCATAGATTACACTTCCTTTCATGCTGTGGGCTGGGTGTCGCGGCTGATCCGTTCATCAATGGCCTTTTTAATATAGCCGTTGACAGTTTCCCCAGCTGTGCTGGCAGTTAGTTTTGATTTCCTCATATTTCTCTTTTTGTTGGATAGAGGTGTAAAAGAAGATTGAAAAACAAATTGTTGACGAGGATTTATATTACATCATACTGGACAAGGTTCAACTGCTGCTGGAATTTGTAAATTTTCGCCGGAACTATTGCAACTCAGGGGAATTTTTGTTATACTACATGAGAAAAACAGAACGCGATCTGAATAATTTCTGGAAAATGCCTTTCAACTTGCATGGAAGTGCTGAAGGGGGATGTGACGAATGGGAAGAGTTACACGGGAACAGAGTGAACTGAATAAGCAGATTATCATCAATGCGGTGGCGGAGAGTTTTTTGGAGAAAGGCTTTACCAAAACCACGTTAAGGTACATCACTAAGAAGCTCGGCATCAGCATGGGAGCATTTACCGGACATTTTAAGACCAAGGAGGATGTGCTGTATGAGCTGGTGGGCTTTGTTTTGAATCAACAGTTTGCCGTTTCGGAAAAGCTGATTGCGGGTAAGACAGACGATAAAATTCTGCTGTATGCAGCGGAAACGGTCTTGCAGCTTTATATCGTGGAGATGAATGAGAACCTTCGTGATGTTTATTACAACGCATACTCTCTCCCGAAAACCTCTGCTTTGATTCAGCAGACGGTCACGGGAAAGGTGGAGGCCATTTTCAAAGAAGAGCTGCCGCATCTGGAAACGAAAGACTTTTATCTGTTGGAGATTGCCACAGGCGGTATTATGCGGGGATTTATGATTGTCCCCTGCAATATCTGGTTTTCCATGGACATGAAAGTAGAAGCATTCCTTAAGAATACGCTCCGTCTCTACTATGTGCCAGACGAAAAAATTCAGGAGGCGATCGACTTCGTGAAAACCATAGATTTTAAGCAGGCGGCGAAGGAAACTGTTGACGGCATCTTCCGCTATCTGGAAAAACAGAGGGAAAGTTTACAGGAAATTTAAGGGAATGAGGTTGACGTAATGAAATTTGCCGCCATAATTTTGACAGACAGACAGACAGACAGACAGACAGACAGACAGACAGACAGAACATAACTCTGTCCCTTTCGGCTGTTCCGAAAAGAATACGCATTTTTACGAGGCGTGTTTCGTTCGTGGTATTTCCATGGACGGGACGCGTCTTTTTTGCTGTGGCATATGGAAAAAGTTGTCGGCGGCAGGTTTCGTAGTTGTGTCGTCGTGAATTAAGAGGAGTATGTCGGTGGGGCAGCATTGATAAGGAACAACGCAGGATGGCGCTTGCACAGGTACAGAAGAATTCATAGCGGCACACTCCTGTCCGGCGTTCCTGATATACGGGAAGAAACAGGACGCAGATGGGAAATGGCTCCTTATTGCAGGCAGGAAGGAGGTGCAGATGGAGAGATGAAGAAGTCAGGGTTTCATGAGTTTGAAGGCTCAGTACTGGATATACGATGTTTTATGATGAATTGACAGGACGGTATATCGAGGAGTACAGGAATTTTAATGAAGAACCGGCATAGACGGTAAATGAAACAGCTTTGGGCAAATAAAATAGAAATTGAAAGGGGAAATCATATATGAAGAAGAAATTTCTTTCCTGGATGCTGGTGTTGGCATTGCTCATTTCCTTCACTGTTCCCACGACAATCGCTACAGCAGCAACTGTTGAAGCTACATGGACGATATCCGGAGATAACACGACATATAGAGGCACATTGAGCGATGCGTTCAGTGCTGCGGCAAATAATTCAAGCAGTATAGTGAATATTACTCTTCAAAGTGATATAAGTGTTGATTCTGATTATGTTTTTTCGGATGGGAATGCAACTTTGAATTTAAATAGTTTTAGCATTACCCGTCTCAACTCCAGTTCATCAGCATTGGCATTTTATGTTAGCGGAGGAGGCCTCACCATTACCGGCAGTGGAATAATTTCCGCTGTTATTCTTGGTCGCGGCGGTAACGTGACATTAAATGGTGATGATAGTTTAATAATTAATGGCGATATTTTATATAATGGTTATAGCGCCCGTACATTTAGGATGTACGGTGGAACTGTGAATGGCTTCTTAAATTTTGGGCATGGTACGGCATCAATTTCTGGAGGAAAAATAAATTCAGCAGATGAGCATGCTTTAAGTATTGGTAGTGACAGTTCAGTCTCCCTTTCAGGCGGAACATTTTCTTCTGTATCTGGAGCCGCCATCGAGATTGTAAATAATCAAACGGGTGAACAAGAAAGTGATTATAATTCATACTCAGCAGTATTGGTAAATGGATATCTGTATACGATAGACGGTACATCTGCGGTTACAGACGGCAGTATTCTTTCAACGGCAACAACTGTCAGTGTTGTTGCTGATTCATGGACGGTAACATGGAAAAATGAAGACGGAACGGTTCTTGAGACAGACACTGGTGTGAAGTACGGAACCACGCCGAGCTACGACGGAGAGGCACCGACAAAGGCAGCGGATGCGCAGTACACTTACACATTCGTAGGCTGGACGCCGGAAGTATCCGATGTGACAGGGAATGTGACATACACGGCAACCTACAGCAGTACGGACAACACTTATTCAGTTGAGTGGGTGGATGAAGACGGAACAGTTCTGGAGACAGACACGGATGTAGCTTATGGCACCACGCCGAGCTATGACGGCGCCACACCGATGAAAGCAGCGGACGCATATTACACCTACACATTCGCAGGCTGGATGCCGGAAGTGTCTGATGTAACCGGGAATGTGACATACACGGCAACCTACAGCAGCACAGTCAACACCTATGCGGTAGAGTGGGTGGATGAAGATGGAACGATTCTTGAGACAGACACGGATGTGGCTTATGGCACCACACCGAGTTACAATGGAGAAACGCCGATAAAGGCAGCAGATGCGCAATACACGTATACATTCGCAGGCTGGACTCCGATGGTATCCGATGTGACCGGGAATGTGGTGTATACAGCAACCTATTCCAGTACAGTCAATACCTATACGGTAGAGTGGGTGGATGAAGATGGAACGGTTCTTGAGGCCGATACGG
>JAJQAC010000080.1:49812-56389 GCA_021204025.1 Clostridiales bacterium
GCAGACTGGACACCGGAAGTGTCTGAAGTAACCGGGGACGTGACTTATACGGCGGTCTACGCTAGCACGGAAAAGGCTGACCCTGTGGAAAGTTATTATACCATCACCGCCACAGCGGGAGAAGGGGGCAGCATCACCCTGATAGCCGCAGATATGACGGCGGGAGGCTATGCGGTCTATGAGATCACGCCGGATGACGGCTATGAGATCGGCGCGGTGACCGTGGATGGGACTGATGAAACGGATCAGGTTTCGGACGGCCAGTATACCTTTGAGGATATACAGGGAAATCATACCATCTCCGTGACATTTAAACGGGTAGATACTACTACAGATCCAGAGACAGAAGATCCGGAAACTGACGATGATACGACGTCAGGCGCAGCGTCATCCGGCACAGGCAGCAGTAACAGCAGCGATTCCGATGACGACAGTTCTTCTTCCGGTTCTTCGTCGGATGATTCCGGGACCTGGACACAGGATGGGCGTGGATGGAGATATGTCTACAGCGACGGAAGCTATGAAGCCGGTAAGGTAATCACAGACAACGACGGCGTATCCGGGGAACAGATTTCCTGGAAACGGATCGGCGGCAGATGGTGGTCTTTTGGTGCAGATGGGTATCTGGCCACTGGCTGGGTCTTAGACCGGGAAACGAGCCTCTGGTACTACATGGACGAAACCAGCGGCATGAAGACAGGCTGGCATGATGACCGGGAGGATGGCCGCCGGTATTATCTGGATACAACAGGAGGCCACATGCTTACGGGCTGGCAATGGATCGGCGGGAAATGGTATTATTTCAATGAATATACGGCATCGCCAACCTGGGTATTTGACGGGAACCGGAATCAATGGGTTTACGATGAAAGCACCAGCCACCGCCCCTTGGGCTCCTTATACATCGATGAGGAGACGCCAGACGGGTACATCGTCGGGAAGGATGGCAGCAGGGAAGAATCCGGAGAAAAGGAACAGCAGACCGGACAGCAGGCTGAAGAATAGAAGGGAGGACGCTGATCATGAAAAAAATAAAGAAAAAACTCGCATGGATTATGGCGGCTGTCATAGCGGCCGGTACGGTTCCGTCCCTTCCGTCCGTATGGGCAAAGACAGCAAAAGATCTGGAGATCGTCTGCTTTCAGGAGCTGCCGGAAGAGACATTGTATCAGCAGGTGGCATACGGCACAAGGAAATCCTCGCTCGATCTGCCCCGTTATCTCTATGCCGGGATACGGGAAATAGATGAAGATACGGAGAATGCAGATGCCGCAGCCAATGTAACGGCAACCGCATCGGATGCGGAGTCTTCCCCGGCCACGCCGTCAGACGCGACCCCATCAGAGGCCGATACCGGGGACTGGAAGCGCGTCCGCGTCAGGTGGGTCCTGAACGGATCCTTCAGTGAGCAGGAGGAGTACGACGGCGAAGTACCGGGCATCTATGTATTTGACGCGGAGCTGGCCCGTGACCGCTATGTGCTGGGAGACGGGGAGCTTCCCCAGATAGAGGTGGAAGTCCTGGAAAAAGAAGAGAAAATTCCGGAAGAGGAAGTGCCGGAAGAAGTCCTGGAAGAGGAGGTGCCGGAATCAGAAGCCCTGGAAATAGAAGGGGAGACGGAGCCGTTTGCATGGGAGACAACAATCGACGGAGTGGAGATCACTCTGGCAGCGGATCCCGGAGTATTCCCGGATGATGTGGAAGTTCTGGCTGACCGCATAGCGGAAAACCAGGAAGATTCCGGAAACGCCAGGAAGGCCGTACAGGCAGCACTGGCAGCATCTGCCGCAGAGGGAACGCCGATGGTGGAGATCGGTGAAATATGGCTCTTTGATATCTGTGTGCGGGACGGAGACGGCGAAACGGTCCGGCCGAACCAGTTGGCAGGAAGCGCGGTACTTACTTTTACGCTGACGGATATCGAGAACGATGACACAGATGACGCCACAGAGGAAACAATCCTCCAGCTCTTTTCCATGGAGCGGGGCGGCAGTGAGGTCAAAGCCCTGTCGAATCAGACTTTTGCTCATACGGTGAGTACGGAGGCAGACAGCTTTTCCCTGTATCCGCTGGTAAAACTTCGTGAGGCGTCCGTTCCATATGTGGCAAGGATCGGGGATACGGGATATCAGACGGTAGAGGCTGCGGTGCAGTCTGTGGCCGACGGTGAGCAGATCACCATCGAAATGACCGGCGACAGCGAGGAGAGCGCGCCCCTTGTGATCGACGGGTCCAGACAGGTCATACTGGATCTGGCAGGATATACTTTAACTGGGCCGGAGGACGCCTGCGCGATTATCGTGGAAGGTCCGGACGCATCTCTGACATTAACAGACAGTAGCGATGAGAGGACGGGCATTGTGAATGGGAGAGCGGGCGGTATCTCTACGCAGGATGGCGGCACCTTTGTGATGGCAGGAGGCGCGGTCGGCAGGTAAGATAGAGACAGGAAGATAAAAATTGTAAATGGTTGCCACTTTCCATGGCATGAAATGGGTTCCGGATACCATTGCGGTGTTCGGAACCTGTTTTTTTATGCGCAGGGCTGCGCATGTTTCTAACCGGTGAAAGTCCGGAATCCGCCGGGCATTGGGAAGGATACAGCCGAAAGCAAAGGATTGGATGATTAACGGTGCGGCTGACAGTTCGGAAAGAATTCCTGATGTTTATGGTGAAAAGAAGAAAGACGAGGGATAAAGGATATGGGTAAAAAGAAAAAATTAAGAAAATCCAGCAAAAAAAGCAATTTTGAGAATGGAAAAGGTTCTATGATAGACCCCAGCCTGTGTGCGCTGATTTATGGTTTGATTGAGGAATCAAGAAAGGTGGAATATCCGATGGCCGATGCCGCTGTGATAGCTCATACGATGATTGCTTTTATATCGGATCATGACGACGCGATCAACCAACTGTTCGATACATTGAAACAGCGAACCGAAGAGGCAGCAAAAAAGAAAGAGAGCGTAGGTATCTCCTGTATTGATGTGTCCCAGAAGTTACCATTGTGTGAGAATCTGGCTCAGATTATCCATGGATGGGCTGCATACGGATGGGACAGGACGGTAAAACCAAAGGGCCTGTATGACATAGACATGGAAGAAGAACTGGAAATCGGCGTGATTTCTTATATTAATCGGAAGGTCATTGTCAGGAATGGAAGCAGATACATCAGTTATGTGCATATCAAACCGATGACGATTATGGATCTGTCGCCATGTATCGGTGTTTTTTTAACGATCTATTTGGATTTATGTTGTGGTCACTCTCCGGTCTTTCAGATTGGTGATGAAAAGGATCGGCGTGATGGCTTCCGCTGTATTCCGTATATCAGTTCGCCGATGTCAGGTCTGAATCCGGATGATTGGCTGTGCTTATTCCGGAATTACCTGAGTTTTGCAGAGGTTACAGGTGGTATCTGTTGCCGGCTGGATTATGGGGAAGATACGAAAAAAGATGGTGTCAGCTACGACAGCGCCACGAAAACAGTTGCAACGGTGGCTTCTCCGGTACGGTTACCGGATATTGTAAATTTATTTGCGATTGATCCGCTTCCATTTGTGGAAGAGGACGACACAGAAAAAGATGAGGAGGACGGAGAAGATATGGAGTATTTCTGCCAGGATGAAAAGGCACCTACCCTGCCGGGGCAGAGCAGTAAGGATGCGGTAAAGGTGCTTGTCAGGATTTATACACAGGACTTTGAGCAGATTATCGAAAAAGTGATTACCGAAACGGATGTTACCGGTTATGAAACACCGGAAGACTACCGTGCAGGTGTGCGGGAGATGGCGGAAAATGAATGTTGGACGTATCTGGATGACCTGTTGGAAAGGACAGGCGATGAAGCTGCCGAAGATTTTGACGTCATCCGGGAAATCCTTGAGGCATTAAATCCGCTGGTTGGTGATCTGATCAAGTACAAGTTCAGCAGACGTTTATATGAGATTTATCGCGCGAAAGAGCAGAGAATTGCCCGTTCGGAACATTCATAGAAGGATGGATGCGTCTATATAGATTCAGAAAGATTAGATTGCAAGAGATTGCGTGTTATTGTTATGTGGTTGCTGATAGGCGGTATTTAACTGGAACTGTAAAATGAGATACCTGTCTTTGAGCAAGACGGCCGAAAACTTTGTACTCAAAGAACTTTCAAATAAGCAGTCTGGCGAATCTTGATTGGTGGTGCGATTTATGGTATGATTTTATTGAACATAAGGGATATATCTCTGCCAACGGATTGGTAACGTATGAAGATACGGATGTAATGGATAGAATAGAGGTGAATGCCGATGGGGAAATCAGATACCGCTACGAGGGAATACATTAATGATTACTATGTATTTGCGGATGTCTTTAACTACTTCATTTACGGCGGCCGAAAGGTTGTGAATCCACAGAATCTTGAGAAGCTGGATGTTTCAACCCTTCTCACTGTTTTTGGAAAAAACGGGGATGAAGAGACAATTCAAAGGTACAGGGACGCACTTAAAAAGGCGGCTCTGATGGTAGACGATGAAGCAGCGTATATTGTGCTGGGAATTGAAGCTCAGACTCGCGTCGATTATGGAATGCCAATTCGGACGTTCTTGTATGATGCATTGCAGTATGATAGCCAGGCAAGAGAATTAAAGGCTGCGCATAAAACTGCTGGAGATAAACACAGTGAAGACGAGTTTGTTTCCGGACTCTACAAAGAAGACAGAATTTTGCCGGTAATCACTGTAGTAATTCATTTTGGAGCTAAACCATGGGACGGAGTTACTCGCCTGAGTGATTTGTACAGCTGTAGGCACAAGGAGTTATTAAGCCTTGCACCGGATTATAAGATGAACCTGATCGATCCCGCAGGGATGACGGATGAGGATTTTGAAAAGTTTTCAACAAGCCTTGGGAAAGTTTTGAAGTTCATGAAGCTGTCGAATAGCAGAAAAGAAATGAAAAAACTTATGGAGACAGATGCAGCTTACAGGAAGATAGACAGAAATGCAGCCAGAGTGTTGCGTGAGTGTGCGAACATTTCGCTTGATCTCGATTCTAATCAGGAGGTGATTGATGTGTGCAAAGCGTGGAGCGATGCTCAGAATGATGCGGCAGTCAAAGCCGTAATTAAGGCTTTTCGGGGAATGAATATGTCAGATGGCGATATAGTTGAGAAGATTATGGAGCAGTTTCAATTAAGTAAGAAAGACGCAGAAACCTATTTGGCCAGGAAAAGCGCTTGATCACGGAAATTGAAAACCCAGAATACAGAGGGAATCCAGAACGATATCAGCGGTGATTTAAAAGTATTCCTGAATTATATCAGGGGAAGGAAATCGGAAAATGATTTTGTGAAGAAACTGAATGAAGAAGAAAAAATGGCAAAGCAGAATCGCGAACGAGGCGAGAGTATATGACGTTGATGATGCGTGATCGAGAGAATATAGAAAAAGGAATTGAACAGCGTGACCGGATGCTGATTTTCAAATGGTCCGCGGATGGCCGCACGACATCAGAAATTGCGGGTCTTCTGGATATTCCAGAGGAACAGGTTCGTAAAGTTCAGTCAGAGCAATCGTAAATGTTTTGTAAAATAAGCTGTTTTGAATTATATACCATATCCTTGAAGAAGCAATAGCAATCAAATTCAAGGAGGTAATGATAATGTCAGCAAATGTAGAAACGATGTTTTACACAAGAAAGAAACCCTGGCACGGCCTGGGTACCGAGGTGCAGGAAGCGCCGGATTCGCGACGTGCGCTGGAACTGGCTGGGCTTGACTGGAAAGTGGTCCAGAAGGAAGTTCAGACCGTGGATGGCCTTTCGGTTTCTGGCTTCCGTGCGAATGTCAGGGAAACGGATAATCGGGTGTTAGGGATTGTCACGGACCGTTACAAGGTGGTACAGAATGAAGATGCCTTTGTCTTTACAGATGAACTGTTAGGCAGGGGCATTACTTTTGAGACGGCAGGTTCTTTACAGGGTGGGCGGCGGACATGGATGCTGGCGAAGCTCCCCGAACGTTATATCATCAGCGGGGATGAGATTACGCCATACCTGGTATTCATGAACAGCCATGATGGGACAGGCGCGATCAAGGCGGCGATGACCCCGGTGCGCGTGGTATGCCAGAACACATTGAACCTGGCGCTTTCAACTGCGAAGCGCAGCTGGTCTACCAACCATGTCGGCGATATCCGCGGAAAGCTGGAGGATGCAAAGTACACGCTCCTTTACGCACAGCTCTATATGTCGGAGTTGGGGCGGACGATTGACCAGCTGAACCGGCAGAAAATCTCAGATCGTCAGGTATACGAGTACATTGACGCACTGTTCCCGTTGGTGGCAGGTGCGTCTGATCAGCAGAAAAAGAACCTGATGCGGATGAAAGAAGATCTGAAAGAGCGGTATTTTGAAGCGCCGGATTTACAGCATGTTGGGAAGAACGCATACCGTTTCGTGAATGCGGTTTCCGACTTCGCAACCCATGCGAAGCCGATCCGGGAACGTTCCAATTACAGGGAAAGCCTGTTTGGGCGTACCGTAGATGGGAACGCGATGATTGACCGGGCGTATGCGATGGTGAAAGCGGCATAGA
>JAJQAC010000059.1 GCA_021204025.1 Clostridiales bacterium
TCACCGTCACAAATCCAGTCCTCAACATTCTCTTTCTCCAGGATCAGAGGCATCCGATCATGCACCGGCGATACGGATGGATTTGCCTGTGTGGTCAATATTATAAAGCGAATTTCATCCTCTATCAGATTATAAAATCCTGCCATGTACAACGTGGAACCACTCTCATGCAGGAAAGTGACTTTATTCTTAGATGCATCCCACTCATAAAAATGCCGCGCCGGTATCACACAGCGCCGGTGAAGAACGCTCTCACTGAAAGTTTTCTTCTGCAGAGCAGTTTCAGCCCGCGCGTTTATGAATAAGCCTTTTCCACTGTATTGCGGAAAGCCCCATTTCATTTCATCAAGCCATATACCCGCATTTCGTCTCATTATAATCGGAGCTGTTTCACCAGGATGCACATCCCCTGCAGTCCATTTCAATCCGGAACTTTTCTGGCCCGTAAGCAGACCGGAGACTTCATCCAGAGTGTCATCATCAATATAATATCTGCTGCACATATGCACTTGACCTCCCTGGCATATGCCTCTTTTCCATGATTAGTTGCACTTAAAACAGGTGTTCCAGGAAGCTGCCATCCGGCTGCAGTTCCTCAAAGCATTCCGTCAGACTATCATCATCCATGATCTGTAGAACACGCGGCATCCCGGCGGCCAGTTCTTTTTTCTCATATTCTTCCCGTGGAATCCAGTAAACCTGCCCTTCTTCAGAGCTTTTCAATTCCCCTTCATAAGTGTCAGCACGGTAAAGCAATCCGACATTATGTAAACCATCGCGGTACCAGTGATAAATTCCCTTCAGTACCGGATGCTGGATGGTCAGTCCGGTTTCTTCTTTCATTTCACGGACAACCGCTTCTGAGAATGTCTCACCGGCTTCCACATGCCCACCGGGGAAGGTTGTACCACTGTAGCTGCTTCCTGTCTTATCCAGAGCGA
The DNA here is from genome assembly GCA_021204025.1 of Clostridiales bacterium. Classification (GTDB taxonomy): domain Bacteria; phylum Bacillota; class Clostridia; order Lachnospirales; family Lachnospiraceae; genus Brotaphodocola. The sequence goes on from JAJQAC010000059.1 coordinate 942, forward strand.
GCACCTGATCGCCATCGCAGAGCATACACATATTCATGAAGATCACTTTTTCCGGTGGATGCTGTATTTCCGTTTCCTCACGGCGGATACGGCGTGTGATTTTGGTCCTCACACCATGGTAATGTTTGGCCACTTCTCCATAGGGAACCCAGATGTCCGCCTTCGTAATCCGCTCATAGATCGCATCCACTACCTCATCGTCATGATGTTCCATCGGGTATTTGCCGGTTCGCTCATAGTATTTTCTGGTCTCTTCGTACATCCAGACCGCTATTTTGTCCTTTTGTTTCTGCTTCAGCTGGGAATACTTTTTGTTTGTCTGCAGTAGCTTCCCGTCTATCATTTCGTGATTTTTCATCTGCGTCACCATTTGTATTTGATATTCGCGGCCATCTAAAATCAGGTCATCTGATATAATCCACCTGCATTCCGGTCCTTGGTTTTACAGGCTGCTTCTCATCATAATTTCCCAGAGCCAGCGCTCCGCATATCGTTTCGTCTGCCGTGATTCCCAACAGCTCCAGAAACTCACGAATGGGCGGATTTTCATCCAACCAGTGCAGCTGATTGATCCAGCAGGAGCCGACGCCCAGGCTTTCCGCTTCCAGCATCATATTTTGCAGTGCGCAGGCTGAGTCCGCAACCGCATTCGGATATCCTTTCCGGTTTGCAACCACAACCAGGATCGGCGCATGATAATCAAACGCATAATTCCCGCACCTGGACAGTTTAATGGAATTCTGGATGCTGGCGTACTGATCATCGGAAAGCTCCATCTGTAAAAAGGCTTCCTGAACCAGTCCCCGCAGGTTTTCCCTGATTTCCGCATTCATAAGTACAACAAAGTGGACTGTCTGGCAGTTACCACCGGTCGGAGCATAGCGCCCGGCTTCCAAAATGTCAGTAAGCTGTTCCTCCGTGACCGGTTTGTCATTATATTTCCGTGTGGAACGGCGTTCCATAATTGTCTGCAGCATCTCGTTCATTCTGTTTTTCCTCCCGTCAAATTTTGAATAGATGACTAATCATCCACAAAAGCCTCATATTCCTCTATTCGGTCGATCCAGTCCAGGTCATCCTTCTTCTTTTTCGGAGTGCCTGTAACTTCCAGTATTTTCTCTTCGCTGAACGGGAATGACTTTACTGTTATTTTCAGCCAGGGCTTCCCGTCCTTGCCCTGATCCAGTCCCTGAGAAATCGAAACATTATTATATTGACCTAAAAGCAAGACAGCAATCCGTTCGATATCATTTGCATCAACCGTATCCCGGCCAAATACATGTTTATGTACATACGGTGAGATTGCTTTCTGTACCTTGCTCATTGTAGTTTTTCCTCTTCTGACAGTCATATAACGCCCCTCATCATTCCCTTCACTCCGAAGTGTTCTTTGTAAAAAGTCAGTTGTGGGAGAGCACTGCCCCGGCCGTGACCACAGCCATCATGACAGCTACCAGAAGAAGCGGTATCATGCCGTCTACATAGCCCTTCACCTTGTCCAGGCCATAATAGAGCAGATAGCAGATCATGCTGACAACGGCGAAGATCAGTGTTATGACAAGAAGCACGATCACAGTTGATTTCGTGAACTGTCCCTGCGCAAACAGAGCGTTCAGCTCCAGAAACATCAGAGCCGTCCAGCCGACAATGAGGAACAACTCCGTCGTCACCTGCCGCTTTAAAAGGACACTGGTTCCCACCAGCAGAACAATATAAACGACCACGCCGCCAATCAACACCATATTTCTCGGGAACAACAGCACACTGCTCTCCACAGCGCCGCTGCCCTGAACAATCCGGATCACGGCAGCCACGCCAAACAACAGAGCCGGGATCAGAAGCCAGCCGCTCCGCAGACCCTTAATCGCGCCTTGAGGCTTAAACGCGATCAGCCACCATGCCAGGTAAAAGATACAACAGCCTATCATCAGCAGATTCCCCGTCAGCATCTGGCGTGTCTGCGCATCAAAATCTGAAAACATATGGTAACTCCCCCTCTCTTCGTTCGGCGGCAAGTCGCGACGTCCATTCCAATGGCGCTTCGCGCCAGGACGTCGCTCAACCTTCCTCCCTGCTGAGGTCATAGTGCTGGCGGCTGTCATAACCATCCTCTTTGAAATTGGAATTCAGAAATTCGATCTCTACCGGAGTGATTTTGATCAGATTCATAGTGAAGGGCAGCTTTTTCAGCGCGTCTACCGGGATTTTCTTCCATTCAGCCGCATGAATGTATTCTGCTGAAAACGGTTCCACGATTTCCGCTCTGCCGGAGACCTGTAGCCCCTTCAATTTACCAAATCCATCGTATCGGTCATAAATGGCAAGACAGACGGATTTATTCTCCTCTAGGCCGATAAATTTCTGCCCACCTTCGGAAAACATCCAGAATGCGCCGTCATGCCAGGCATATTCGATGGGCGTGCAGCGAATGAAGTTGCCGCTTCCGGTTGCGAGCGCGCAGGTATTATTGGCCTGGATATAATTTTCGATGGCTGCCCATAGCAGAGCCGCTGGCATCTTTTTGGAAGCAGCGTCTTTCTCAATCCAGTGATTTGCCGCTGCTTTGTATTCTTCGTGTGTCATATTGTCGTTTCCTTTCGTTTGCCGTGTTAGCCACTATCTTTCAAAACATGCTCTTTCAATCGGCAGATATCTCAGCTTACCGTCTGTCTGTATACTTTGGAACAGTGTAATTTCATTTACATGGAATACAGCATCCTTATCCGGACAGTTTTTCAATGCTTCCGCTTCAATTCTGGCCTTTCGTGCCAGTGTAATGTGTGCCCGGAAGGGTTTTTTATCAAAAGAAATCTCTTCCTCCCGCAGCGCTCTGCGAAGCCGATTGTCCAGATCCCACAACTGCTTCCATCCGTCGACAGTCATGTGAAGAAGCGCATTCTCCCTTTTCCCGAAATATCCGGGGTGGCCAAGGCTCAGTTCAACTGGACGCTGCCCTTTCACAGCAACATTCATAGCCCTTTTAATGCCTGTGGCGCCATTCTGATCTGTTTCCCCGATAAACACCATTGTAATATGGTAATTATCTTTCGCAACATACCTGCCCGGAATAGATTTATACAGCTTTTCTGCATCATCGGCCAGAGTGTGGCAGATGTTGTCCGGAAGAGCAATACCGATAAATACTCTCATTTTTCTGCCGCCTTTCCGTGCCGCTGTGTCTGCAGAAGCCATAGTATTCCGTTCACAAGTCGAGCATCCGTATCTGCGAAATGTCCGCCTTTGTTCCATTGCAGGGTAATCCTTTTCACTGCAGGGTTTTTCTTCAGACTTTCATAGGTTTCCCTGGTACAATTACCGACTTTGGACATCAGCGGATTTTTCGTCCGCTCTTCCTTACTGCCAAGACTCAGATAAATAAGGGCATTATTAGATAACTTTTTGTCTCTGATGTATTCCAACCAGCCGTCAATCCAGAGAGAACCCGAACAGGATGCTGCACCATCAAAAACGTCTGACTCCAGAATTGCCCAGAGTGCAAAAAGTCCGGAAAGCGAATATCCTGCGGTGTACTGCGGAACACCTTCCGGTATCAGTTTTTCCTCTCTCAGCCGGGGGATACACTTGTCAGTCAGCCAGGAAAGTGTATCTGCCCCTCTGCCGGCAAACATCTCTTCTCCAAATGCAGCTCTCGCCGACCAGGGAGAAAGCTGTGAATTCCAGTCAGCTACTTCATACACAATTAGTGAATAAGTTGCATTCCCGGCTTTTTTAGCCAGTCGCTCCGCAAGATTATCCGCGTTTCCAGCTTCCCGGTCGGATTCAACTACATAAAAGCAGGGGCCATTTTCGCCGTGCTGATATATATTGACACGAATATCATCTATTTGACGAACCATACTCCTCCCCATTTATTGCAACTGTTCAAAACAGTCGTATTGCCCATGGATGCTCTGTATATTATAACAATCAGAATAAATGAATTCAATCATGGATTGGATTCGACCCACAGAAATATTGATCAGAAATTGTTTCTGCTGAATTCAACCAATAGCAAAATCACATTTTAAAGATACATAATGATATGTCACAAGCCATTAACAATCACCCAGTTTTGAAACGTTTTAGAATAGAGATTATTGTTCGCAAACGCGAAAAAAATATTGCAGGCGGAATCCTGAAATGTTAAGATATAAACCATATCGGAATTGAAAAATATATGAAACCATTTGATATGAGTCTATATCGGCTGTATAAGAGTGAACTATTGATTCCGATAGGCAACATTAAGATGCGGATACCAAATCAGGAAGCTGACATTACAGATAATTGGAGGGTTCTATGTATTTTAACTACAACAAATTATGGAAACTACTGATTGACAGAGGCATGAAGAAAAAAGAACTGAAAGAAGCCGCAAATGTAAGTTCTGCTTCCCTTGCGAAATTGGCAAAGGGCGAAAATGTACAAACAGATATATTACTGCGAATATGTGAAGCTCTGGACGTTGAGTTAAATGACATCGTAGATACAGTAAGAGACTAGCATTAGCAACTTTGGAGGAAACCAATATGGCACGAGCTACAAAAGCAATAGGAGCAGCGAAACCTAAAAAAGAGGTTTCAATGGAGGAAGCACTTTGGAAATCAGCAGACAAGCTGCGTGGTTCTGTAGAACCAGCGGAATATAAACACGTAGTATTGAGCTTGTTTTTCCTTAATATTGCACTGCTGATTGATACTGCGCTTTTTACTATTGAAAAGAATAACCCTGTTTTGAAGGGCGCACTTCCGGACAACTACTATTCGAGGTTAAATCTGGATGTATCCAAACTTGCGTCCCTCCTTGATGAAATCAACAAGATTAACACGCAGGGAGATGCCGATGGGGATGTAATCGGACGTGTTTATGAGTACTTCCTGAGCAAATTTGCGTTAGCTGAAGGTAAAGGCAAAGGAGAATTCTATACGCCCAAGTGCATAATAAATCTGATTGCAGAGATGATTGAACCTTATAAGGGGAAAATTTATGACCCATCAAATATAATACCGCTCATATCGTAGACCTGTCCTCATTGGGCAAGCAGCTCATCACCTGGCATTCGCAGAGACCTACGATTGCCTATAGTGAAAGCCGGATATTTGACAAGTATTTCGATCAGCTGTTCCACCGGGAATACAACCCTGAGAATATACAGGCACTCTCAGAACTGTGACCGGGATTGTAAAGAAATTGGATGAGTTTCAACGGCAAATTCTTTTGATGGACGGAACGAAAATCCCTATTAACGAGATAATAAACATCAATGGAGAGATTTTTCAATATTAAGATGATTCGCCTGCATGATTTACATATATTTAAAAAAGAGAAGGTGACGCTATGTCAAAACAATATCATTTTTACGGTTGGGAAACCGCAACAGTCCCTGCTGTTACAGATCAGTACGCAGGTATCCGGACGCCGCAGGATCTGTATGACGCATTATCAGAACTTTGGTGCGCAGACACATGCGCGCCCAGAATGCGTGCAGACTGGACGCCGGAGAACAAAACGTTGGGGCAGTGCTCCATCACAGCATTTCTGGCACAGGACATTTTCGGCGGCGATGTCTATGGAATTCTGCGGCCGGGCGGCAACTATCATTGCTATAATGTAATCGGAGACTGTGTCTTTGATCTGACCAGTGAACAGTTCAGAGATGAGTTTCTGGATTATTCTGACAATCCCATGCAGTCAAGAGCGGTTCATTTTGCCAAAGAGGAAAAGCGGCTGCGCTATGAAAAGCTGAAAGCGGATCTGCAGGCGTTCTGTAAAAAATAACCGAGTCATCTGTGTGGAAATGGGAAGGGAGGCTGGCAGTCATGAGCGACCGATTGGATTTCATCATAAAAACAAAAGAAGATTTGATCAACGCTGTTCACCGAGTCGGTTTCCTTCCTCTGTTCCGAAATTCCCTCTCCGGCTTTTCAGTGGAAGATCACGTTGATCGCTCCGTATGGTTTACGGATGAGCCCGGCGTATGGGAATGGAAAGGGCCGGTCATTCAGGAAGCAGGCTGTGCCTACGGAAAATTTTTTGAGAACAAGGCGGCATTCATCAGCGCGGAGTGGTTCCCGGACTTTGCGAATTACCGCAGGGACGGCTACGACTTCGACGCGCGATTTGATGATGAGTTGGCATCCTACAAAGATAAGCAGCTTTTTGATCTGCTGGACGCCCGCGCGCCGGTGCTTTCCAAAACGCTGAAACGGGATGGCAATTATAAAAAGGGCGGCGCGACCGGCTTCGATACATCTATCAATCGGCTGCAGGCACAGGGCTATGTGCTAATCAGTAACTTTGTTTATCTGCAGGATCGTCATGGAAAAGAATACGGCTGGGGCGTTGCCGAATATTCCACTCCGGAAAAATTTTTCGGAAATGCATTCACCTCTGCAGTATATCAGCGCGAGCCGGCAGAATCTTATCAGCGGATGCTGGATTATTTCCACAAAATTTTGCCCGACATTCCCGACAAGGCGTTGCGGAAATTTCTCCGATAACTTATCTGCGAATGCCGGAAATCATTGAATTTCAGGTGTATTTTCGGTCCGATTCGCTAACTCGCGCAAGCAATATAGATGTCTCACGGAGCCCTCTACGCTTGTTTGTTTGGGCGGTCTCCGCTGCCACTCCGGTCGGTGCTAAACGCGTGCCACTGGCACGCAGCACCCCCCAATCCCCTTTTGAACATCACCGCTGGTGATGGCCTGCGCATCTACGCTCCGCTTCGGTCGGCGCCTTCTGTTGAAGGGTTGAATTTCACAGATACGATAATCACTTCCGCTTTTGAGATCCAGTCCTGTGCTTTTTTCAGGCTTTCCTCGTGAAGGCCGACGCCGCTGTAAAACGGGGATGTTCAGATCACGTCCCCGCATTCGTCACATCTGGGAACGGTTTCCAGATTCCAGATATGGTAATGGTAATCATCAAAATGTTTGCCGCACTTTGTACATCGGTTGATCTGCAGGCTGCCCTGTATCTCAGCCACATTTTCATGGTCAAAGTTCATGCCGCCTGCCGAAAAGGAAATACCGGCTCCGGTGATGGCGACAGTCTAGCAGCTCTCATTTAAAGCCTTTTTCAACTGAAGTGTCTGCCTGGAAATATCCATTCAGAAAGCCTCCCTCCGTTAATCGTCACTCCCGTCAGCGCAGGAGTTATTTTTGTATGAGAAGTTTCTGCGGAATTCTCTGTAGTTGTAATCCTTCCCTGGTCGGCAAAACACAGCAAAATCAATGGAGTCAAACAACTGATCGCTCCTCCTGCCATGAAATGAAAGGTTCTGTATCGCATGATAGAATAAGTTAGAAACAACAGCAGCGTCATTGCCGAATACGCCGCAGCCGAAAGCACCCAAAATCAGGTGACGATAATTCTGTGATGCAGCTGTGAGAAGCATCCCCTGAATGCGGTGGCAGAGCATCACTTCATACTCCTGCTGTGACATACCTTCCAGTCCCAAGCGGATCATAGGAGCCGCGCAGCTCATGACGGAAATCGGGAATGGCTCAGAAAGCGTCTCAGAAGAACCATCCTTAATAACTTCCACATATGGAGAAAGCATCACGCCGTCAGAACCCATGTGTGTCTTTCTCGCATTATTGTAATCATAATATTTTTTCGCTTCGTCACTTTCCAGGGAAAACAAGAGCGAGGTCCTGCGGCAGAGATCTTCCTCCTGCGCGCTGGCACCCTTGCGGGTCTGGCCACCCGGATGTGTGGAGCTTGCCAGGTTCAGAACTAAAACCTTCGGGTCTGATTCTCCATTCTCTTTTAATTCTGAATACTTCCTCTGTGCAAGAACGAGAGCATCAATATTTTCACAGCCAAACGTACAGCCTGATTTTGTCAGCGCCTGGCTTTCATTGCTTTCCACATCGTCTGAGGAAGAAACAGTTTCAGTGGCAGTTTCAGAAGCAGTCACCTCTGTCCGCAGAGAATCAACATCCTCCGGCAGAAACACCTGTATTTCCCGCATCTGTTCTGAAGAAAACTGAAGATTTATTTCTTTTCCATCTTTTTCAAAACTTCCTTTTTCCAGAATTCCCAGAGTATCCTCCAGAATCACGATATTCTTTTTCCTGCGCATTTCCTTTAGCCGTTCTCTTTCCTGAATTTCTTCTTCTGAAAGCCCCTTATACTCTGCGGCCCGCATCTGCGCCGCCATCTGTTTCATTCGCTCTTCTTCTGATAATTTATTGTTCGTCTGTTGATCAGCCATTTCCCTGCCACCTTTCTATCAGCTTATGAAATACATCATCGCACGCTTCCCGGATATTTAAGTCCGCAACCCGGTCAAAGCCGGTATGTCCCGGATTGATCTGCACGATGACGGCATCGTCTCTCCTGTAATTCCAATACGCGCTGCTGTAATAACCATTCGTTCCAATCACAAGGATGAGGTCAGCTCTGGAAATCCATTCCTGCGCTTTCTGGACACCCTCCTCCCAGAGACTGATGTGGCTGTACAGCTCCCATGGCAGGATTCTGCCTCCGCAGGATTCACACGTTGGCAGCTCGTCCTGTTCCCAGATCTCATATCCATCATAGTGGCGGCCGCATTTCGAGCAACGATTGACCTGAAATCCTCCCTGAATTTCCGCCACGTTTTTGGAACCCGCCATAGTATGCATGCAGTCTTCATTCGTTGTAATAATTCCGATCAGCTTTCCGTCCGCCTCCAGATCGCGCAGCGCGTAGTGGCTGAAGCTGGGTTTGTAGTTATGCATGGCTTTGACATAAGAGCGCAGGAACTCATTGCTTCCAAAGCCTCCACCCGCACGAACCGTTTTAGAAAGCTGGCTGTATGTAATGCCGCCGCCGGCAAGAGAGATGCCGGCTCCGGTAATGGCAACCATGCTGTGGCTCTGGTCAATATAATCCGCCAGCTGTTGTATTTTGTCCATGCCTTTGCCTCCCCTGAAGATTTTCATAGATGTTAACCCCTTATCCATTCATGACAGCATCCAGTGCCTCCGCGGCATCCGCCCGGATATTCAGATCCGCCACCCGGTCGTACCAATGATCAAAACCAGATCTGCCTCGGAAATCATATCGGCGGCTTTTCTCATGTTGTCAGAGGAAGTATCCGCAGTCGATCTGAAATCTCTGCAGAACGCCGCCGGCACAGGCCTTCTTAAGCTGCTGTACCGCATTTCTGGGCCGCTCATCCCGCTGGTGCAGAAAGGATAGACCTCTTTTCCTCTGAAATCATACTGCGATATAAAGGACAGAATCAGCTGAGGGCATTTGCTGTACCAGATCGGAAAACCGATCAGAATACGGTCATAGGAGTCAAAGCCTTTTACCTGATCCACGACCTTTGGCAGCTCATTCGCAGAGAATTCCTTTCTGGAAACTCCGAGTGCTGTGAAATAATTCCCATAATTTTTTCTCGCCCCTGATCTCAAACAGTTCTCCGTTCGTAATCTTTTGCAGTCCCTCCGCTGCTTTCTTTGTGGCTCCTGCCCTTGAATAATGAGCAATCAGTGTTTTGTTTTCATGATGCCCTCCTTTATAAAAAACAACACCCATCAAAGAGAGGTGTGATCTCTGATGGGTGCCGCTTTTCGTCAATAATTGTTTCAGATGTAATTTACTGACAGAGAGACTGATAATTCCCGTGCCTCAGCGCTGCCACTCTTACTGTATCCGAGTGCGGCTGCGGAAACCGGTCTGAACCCTTCCGGAATTCCCATCTTCGCACACAGGTCTGCGTTCTTCGCCAGAGCCTGTACACCACCCCAGAGATAAATATTGTCGACGCCCGCATCTGTCGCGGCAATCAGCATATTCTCGATCACACATGCGGCGTTCGCATATTCAATCCCCGGCGCCATCTGTTTCTCCGAAGCAGAAACAATGATCACGGCAGGTGCACCATAGAAGAAATCTCTGGGTTCCATCTTCATGGCAGCGGCGGTGGACTGGTTGATCTCGCTGAAGATCTCTTTATTCCGGCACACTGTAAGATGAAGAGAGTCTCTCTTATTTGCGCCAATCGGAGCCTGGCAGCCTGCCTTTACAATCGTATCAATAATCTCCTCGGGAACTTCCTTATCCGGGTCAAAATCCCGTGTTGATTTTCTTTTTGCAATCGCTTCCAAAGTCTGCATTACAATTACCTCCTTAATGTAATTTAAGTAGCTACATTATATTGCTATATAAAAGTAATGTCAAGAACTACATTTGATTTTTCAAAATGTATGAGGGGAGCGATACCTGTCCTGTCGGAAAAAATTTTTATCAGATCCTGTATCCGCACATGGAGTCTGCTGTCAATGCCATGAAAGTAAGTCTGGAACAAGTGACGCTGGAGACGCTGAAAGAGGGACTGCAGCCTCTGCTGAGGGAACTGCATGCAGAGAAGTGCCCCTCAGATTTGCCAGGCACAACATCAGAATGATTATTACTCTGATAGCGTGAAAACCTTTTACAAGCGAAAAAATACCCCCTGCGGCAGAAAATCCGGATGATTTTAAATGGCACAGGTAATCACCTCGCTTCCTGCATTATTTCCGGTTCCGATTTCCCCAGTCGCATAACTGATCCAGTACCTGAACAAGAGAATGTCCTCTTTCCGTCAGGGAGTATTCCACTTTCGGAGGAATTTGCGGATAAACATTTCGGATGATGAGGTCATCCGCTTCCAGCTCTTTTAAGTTCGCGCTCAGTGTTCTGTCCGCCACTTTGATATACCTCTGCATCTCGTTGAAACGCACCGGCTCATATTCCATCAGACAGTAAAGAATGACTGGTTTGTATTTTCCTGAAATGAGCGAGAGCGTATAGCTGTAACCGGTATCCTCAAAATTCGCATCCTCAATCCGTTTTCTTTCCATAGCTAACCTCCGGATAAGTACCTTACAAAAATGTAGGTACTTGTATGTCTGTTTGCACCATGTTATCATATATTCAGTTTCAGGACAAGAAGGATATAGAGATCTTTTGTTCCTGACAAAACAAAAATTACAGGAGGAGCACATCATGAGAAAAAATATTAAGACGACGGAAGCCATTTTCCCGATGCCGGTGCTGATGATAGCAACCTACAATGAAGATGGAAGCGTGGATGTTATGAACGCCGCATGGGGCACCATGCTCGAAAGAAACCAGGTGATTTTGAATTTGACAGAGACACACAAAACGGTAGAGAATATCAAAGAAAGAAAGGCTTTTACAGTAAGCATCGCAGACGCAGCGCACGTAGTGGAAGCTGATTATTTCGGCGTCGTTTCCGGAAACAACACACCTGACAAATTTGCAAAGAGCGGCCTGACCACAACAAAGTCTGAACTTGTGGATGCCCCGATCATCAATGAATTTCCTCTTTGCATGGAGTGCGAATTCATAC
>JAJQAC010000058.1 GCA_021204025.1 Clostridiales bacterium
AACGAGTCTCCCAGGCGATTGACCTGGTCGGAAAGGCAAAAGAGATTCTGGATGAGGAGGAGTTTATTACATGGAAATAAGACGGACAAAACGGCTTCCGAAGGGAGTGACACTTCGGTCTGATGGCTATAACATGGGTCGCTGTTCATACTATGGTGAGCGCTACACCTTATATGATAAAGATCTGAGGTCACTTCAGAAGCGACTCAATGATCTGCGATACGAGTTGGAACATGGTCTCCATGCCAGGGAATCCAGCATCACAATCGATGACTGGTTCAGGACATGGATGAATGAGTACAAAGCCGTCTCTGTTAAGCAGGGAACGCTAGGCGTCTACGAAGACTGCTACAGCTCCTACATTAAGGGATCGTTGGGCCGGAAAAAGTTAAAAGATTTGAGGCCGGAGCAGGTCCAGGCGCTGTACAATAGACTGAAAGCGGATGGCTACTCTCACAGCACAATCGAGTTGGTGTCAGTCGTGCTTGGCGGTCTGTATAAGCAGGCGTACAAGAACCAACTGATTCAGAAAAATCCGGTGCCGTTGGCGACACTTCCGAAAGCTACCGACACCAAGGAACATCGAGTTCTGACAGACAAGGAGCAGGAAGTATTCTTGAAGGTTGCCAGAGAGCGTAAGTACGGGTATGTATATGAACTGGCGTTGTCAACGGGGATGCGCAGTGGCGAGGTCCGTGGGCTCCGTTGGTGTGATGTTGACTTTGCAGGGCGGGTAATCCATATAACGGGAACGCTGGTACAGAATCGATATGGTTTTTACCGAGACCTTCCCAAGACGAAGAGCAGTTACCGGGATATTCTAATGCTGGATAACGTGTATCAGCTGCTTGAAAAGTGTCAGGAGGAACAGTCTGAACGCAGGGCTTTGTTGGGATCGGACTGGCAGGCTCCGGATGGATTGGATGATCTTGTAATTACGACGGACATGGGAGCGCCGCTGGGGAAATCGTATTTGAATAAAGGAATTAAGACGATCATTAAGTACATTGAGGTGGAGACAGGAGAACCGTTTGATTACATAACATTTCACGGGCTGAGACATACCTTCGCGACAAGATGTATCGAAAACGGCATGGAGCCACAGGTGCTGAAAGCGATTATGGGACATTCGAAGCTGTCGATCACGATGGACTTATATGCACATGTATTACCGGATGCGAAGTCAAAGGAAATGGAAAAAATTGCAGGATTGTTTGAAGAATAGGAAAGTGTGATGGGACAAGCTGACTTTTTACCGCGTTCACAGGGAATTCTGGGGCGCGGTATTCTTTGCACAGAGTCAGGTAAGATGTTTCGCGGCTTAGGTCGGCACCCGGATTACACAAACGAGTATGGGGCAAAAGCTGACTCCTGTTCGATTTAGTCTTGCGTCAGATATCAGAAGAGCAATTGGTTGAAAAAATTAGTGTAGTGCTATGGATTTTCTGCTATACTTAATGTCATAAGAGAATTTAGAAATCGTTGTGTTATATGCGAATGAATATGAGAACGCCCTGTGTTTTCGCGAAGGGAGATATGGTTTATGTGCAGTAAATCAGAATTGCAAGGTGTACTGGGAAGAGTAAAAGAAGAGTCCAGAAAGATTTATGGAAACCAGTTGAACCGGATTATCCTATATGGTTCTTATGCCAGAGGCGATCATACCGATGAGTCTGATATTGACATTATGATACTGCTGGACTGTGACAGGGATGAAATCAGGAAACTGCGTGACAGGACGTCTGAGATGGCAAGCGATATATCTCTTGAGGAAGGGGTGTTCGTATCGATACTGTTAAGAGACCGGAAACATTTTGAGGAAAATCAGGATTTTTTGCCGTTTTATCAGAATGTGGCGAAAGAAGGAGTGGCGATTTATGGATGACAGGAAGATAGACTTGTGCAGATATCGATTGGAAAAAGCGGTAAAGTGTCTCGAATCAGCAAAAATTCTCTTGAATTCAGGGGATTATTGTAGTGCTGCGAACCGTTCCCTATTATAGTATTTTCCATAGTATTAGGAGTATACTGGCGTTGGATGAAGTTGATTTTTCGAAACATGCAGGCGTGATGGCTTATTTTCAGAAGAACTATGTCCGCACTGGGATCTTTGAAAAAGAATATTCCAAGATTCTGACAAAAGCCTTTGAGGTTAGAACAGAGTCAGATTATGATGATTACTATATCATATCAAAGGCTGAGGTTGAAGACCAGATCAGTCAGGCGCAGATATTTTCAGATGGCGTATCGAAGTATGTGGAAAAGAGACTGTCAAAGGAGAAGGAGGACGTCCCCCACGGCAGATGATTGGCAAAATGGTGTATAAATGGTGTATAAGCCGGAAATCTTTTCCATCTCATCATAAGGGAAAGTCTGAAACCCCTTGATTTTCCTGATAAAAAACCGGTTCCGATACGCCTTTGCACCGGAACCGATCAAAAAGGGGAGGATAAGTATTTCTTTTTTCTTTGGTACTGATGAAAGTATCCCCCGCTAGGAATGTTTTATACATATCTGCCAGAAAAAAATTGCAAAATTTTTGCGAGTGGTATATACTACTACCAGACAAAGAACCTATCAGGAAAGAAGGATACAAACATGACTTTATTAGAAAACTGGAGAAATCTCGCTTATGGCGATGGTTTGGATAATAAAAAGAAGGATCAGCTCTGGAACGGGTATTTTGCGATTGAGAAAGGGATCTACGAGAAGCTGCTTGCTGATCCGACTCAGGTTGTGACCGGCACGGTGAGAGAACTGGCGGAGAAATACGAAACCGAGATTCTGATTATGACTGGATTCCTCGACGGCATCAATGAGAGCCTGAAGGATTATGAAAATCCGATCGACACGATGGAAGAGGACACAGAGGTTAAGATTGAGATCGATCCGGAGAAGCTCTATTATAATATGGTAGCGGCGAAGGCGGACTGGCTCTACAATCTGCCCTAGTGGGACGCGATCCTGACAGAGGAGCGCAGAAAGGAACTGTATAAGGAGCAGAAAGCGTCCGGCACCATCCGTAAGGGGAAGAAAATCTTCCCGAACGATCCGTGCCCGTGCGGCAGCGGGAAGAAGTACAAGAAGTGCTGTGGAAAGAACGCATGATAAAGATGATCGGAGGTTGCGTCAGCGACTGCTGATCATAGGGGCGTCAGCCCCGTTAATCTGATTACAGGATTCTGCGCAGGCAGATCCCTGTAACAGGAGATACCGGCAGGGGCAGCCAGATGATATGGTGTGCCTCTGTTATTTTATCGTGAACTTCGTTCATGGTCGACATTCGCCGTCCGCCGGGAACATGCCCGCATGTTTTTTCTTCACTTGTGTTCATTGTATTATGGACGCAGAGTGAATTTTGATGCAGCGGATAGGAAAATCATCGGTGGAGGAAAGGTTCACAGGTAACACAGAGGAGGCAAAGGATGGACGCATATACCGAGTTCGCCAGAGTTTATGATTTATTTATGGATAACGTCCCCTATGAGGAGTGGTGCGAATACCTCTCCGGGCTGCTGGAGAAATATGGAGTATCGAACGGTCTTGTCCTGGATCTGGGCTGCGGCACGGGGACGCTGACGGCGCTTCTGGCGGATCGGGGCTATGACATGATCGGAGTGGACAGTTCCGAGGAAATGCTGGGAGCTGCCAGGGAGAAAAGACCGGATATCCTGTATCTGCTGCAGGATATGCGGGAGTTCGAACTCTACGGCACAGTCCGGGCGATTGTCAGCATCTGTGATTCGATGAATTATCTTACGGAATATGACGATCTGGTGCGTGTGCTGAAGCTGGCAAATAACTATCTGGATCCGGGCGGCATTTTTATCTTTGACCTGAATACGCCGTATAAGTACCGTGAGATCCTGGGAGAGCAGACGATCGCGGAGAACCGGGATGAGGGCAGTTTTATATGGGAAAACTATTATGATGAAGAAAATGAGATCAATGAATATGAGCTGACGCTCTTTATCCGGGAGGGGGACGGCAGATACCGGCGATATGAAGAAACACATTTTCAACGTTCCTATGAAATGGATCGGGTAAGAGAGGCAGTCGCGGAAGCGGGGATGGAGATGGTGACGATGTATGACGCGTTTACCCATGAGAGTCCGCGTGAGGACAGCGAGCGCGTCTATGTGATTGTTCGTGAGCAGGGTAAGAATGTGGTTGAGAGTGCCGGTAGAATCCAGATCCGGGAGAATGTTTAAGAAAGAGTGGTCAGAAGACAGAATCAGACAGGCACCGATGAAAGTGCCGGTCAGCGATAGATGGAGGGCGTGTCGAAGATTTGCCGGCAAAAGTCCATACAGGAGGGAATGAACAATGTCAGATTATATGATCCGCGCGACAGCGGGCGGCGGGCAGATCCGCGCGTTTGCCGCCAGTACGCGCGATATGGTGGAATATGCGCGGGCCGCGCATAATACAAGCCCGGTGGCGACAGCTGCGCTGGGACGGATGCTTACGGCAGGCGCGATGATGGGTGCGATGATGAAAGGAGACCGGGATCTGCTGACTCTGCGCGCGGAGGGCAGCGGGCCGATTCATGCGATTACGGTGACGGCAGACGCCAAAGGAAACGTAAAAGGCTACGCGGAAAATCCGGATGTGATTCTGCCGCCCAACGAAAAGGGGAAATTAGACGTGGCGGGGGCTCTGGGCATTGGAGTCCTCAGCGTGATCAAAGATATCGGGATGAAAGAACCTTATGTCGGTCAGACGATACTGGTAACCAGTGAGATCGCCGAGGATCTGACCTATTATTTCGCGGAGTCCGAGCAGACGCCGTCGAGCGTCGCGCTGGGAGTCCTTATGAATAAGGAAAATACCGTGCGTCAGGCCGGCGGCTTTATCATCCAGCTCCTGCCGGATGCGACAGAAGAGATGATCGCCGGACTGGAACGCAAACTGGGATCGATCGATTCCGTTACGACCATGCTGGACGCCGGGATGACCCCGGAGGGAATTCTTGAAGAAGTACTGGGAGAATTTGGTCTGGAGATCCTGGAACGGATGCCGACACAATTTGCCTGCGGATGTTCCAAAGAACATTATAAAAAGGCGCTGGTCAGCGTAGGAGTGAAGGATCTGCAGGCGATGATCGATGATGGAGAAACGATCGAGGTGAACTGCCAGTTCTGTAATAAACATTATCCGATCACCGTGGATGAATTAAAAGAGCTGCTGGAGATCGCGAAAGGAAAGGGGTGACGCGATGATCAATTATTCTGAAAATCCGGATAAACAGTATCATATACAGGCCGGCCGGGGAGAGGTCGGGAAATATGTGATCCTGCCGGGGGACCCGAAACGTTGCGTAAAGATTGCCCGCTATCTGGAAGATGCGAGACCGATCGCGGACAATCGTGAATTTGTCACCTATACTGGTATCTTAGATGGAGAAATGGTCAGCGTGACCTCAACCGGGATCGGCGGCCCGTCCGCGGCGATCGCGATGGAAGAACTGGTTCGCTGTGGAGCGGATACGTTCCTGCGGGTGGGAACCTGCGGCGGGATGGCGCTGCCGGTAATGAGCGGCGACCTGATTGTGGCAAACGCCGCGGTGCGCATGGAGGGAACCAGCCGGGAATATGCCCCGATCGAATTCCCCGCAGCCGCGGATTATGCAGTGACAGGAGCGCTCGCGCAGGCGGCAGTCAGTCTGGGATTTCCTTTTCATGTGGGCGTGGTGCAGTGCAAGGATTCTTTCTACGGTCAGCATTCTCCGGATACAAAGCCGGTGGCGGCGGAATTGCAGGCAAAATGGAACGCGTGGGTGAAGCTTGGATGTAAAGGCTCGGAGATGGAGTCGGCGGCGCTCTTTATCGTCGCCGCGGCGCTGGGCGTGCGTGTCGGCACCGTACTCCTCGTGATGGGAAATCAGGTGCGGGAAGACGCCGGTCTGGATAATCCGATCGTCCGGGACACCGACGCGGCGGTCCGTACAGCGATCGAGGCGGCGCGCATCCTGATCCGGCAGGATCGGGAAAAGCCGGGAAAGACCGGAGAAAGTGTACAAAAATAACAGAACCAGCAGAAAAATCAGATGGAGAGGCGGTTTGAAACATGGATGATCAGGAACTGATCCGGCTAGCGGTTGAGGCGAGGACGCGGGCTTATGCGCCATATTCCCATTTTCAGGTGGGAGCGGCTCTGCTGGCGGCAGATGGGACGGTATATCAGGGATGCAATATCGAAAATGCGGCTTATACTCCTTCAAACTGTGCGGAACGCACTGCTTTTTTTAAAGCGGTGAGCGAAAGCTGCCAGAGATTCAGAGCGATCGCTATCGTCGGCGGACCGGAGGGCGGCAGCCTGCAGCTGACGGCGCCCTGCGGTGTGTGCCGTCAGGTTATGATGGAATTTTGTGATCCGGAAACCTTCCGTATCCTGATGGCGGATGAACGCGGACAACAGAAAGAGTATCTGTTGAAGGAACTGATGCCGGAAAGTTTTTCCGCGGCTGATCTGGCTTTATGCACTGGGGAGCGCATGAAAATATCCCACCCGGAGCCGGACAGTCTGCGTTGTGCTTCGGCTGTTGCGAAACGTGTATCGCCGGCACCCGGCGACCCGGGCGGTGAGTATGAGGCCAAATCCAGCCGCCAGCTCGATTTTGAGGAGAAAAAAACAAAGGAGGAATCAGCGTGGATAAAAGTAAGTGGGACAACCTGAGAGGACATTTGAAAACCATCACCACGCACAAGCTCCTGGTAATGGAAAATTGTTTTAAAGTCGGCCTTTATAAGCAGGGGTTATTGCATGATCTGTCCAAATACAGTCCGACTGAATTAATAACCGGTGTGAAGTATTATCAGGGTACGCGCAGCCCGAACGCGGTAGAGAGGGAAGAAAAGGGTTATTCGATTGCCTGGCTCCATCATAAAGGACGCAATCGCCACCATTTTGAGTACTGGATCGATTTTTCCCGTGCGGCCGGCGGTCTGGCCGGCGCAAAGATGCCGTTAAATTATGTGATTGAGATGGTCATGGATCGGATCGCCGCTTCCTGCGTGTATCGGGGAAAAGAATATACCGACGCGAGCGCATGGGAATATTATCAGCGGGAAAAGCCGTTTCTTACCGGAGCGATGCACCCGGAGACCCAGGCGCTGCTCGAAACGATCCTGCAGATGTTAAAAGAAAAGGGAGAGAAGAAGACCTTCGCCTATATCCGGAAGCTGTTGAAAAAGGGGAGTTATTAAAGAAAGGTAAGGAGTTATGGCAGGCAGGACATATGTATTATCTGATTTGCACGGCCATTTCCGGATCTTTCTCAAAATGCTGGAAAAGATTCATTTTGGCAGTGAAGATGAACTGTATATTCTGGGGGACTGTTGTGACCGGGGGCCGAGCAGTCTGGAGATCTATCGTTTCCTGTGGCAGCACAGAGATAATATCTTTTTGCTGAAGGGCAATCACGAACTGATGATGCGGGATGCGCTGATGTCAGAGGATGAAAAGTCGTTCCAGCGCCGTATGTGGAAGGACAATGGCGGAGGCAAGACAATAGAAAGCTACCATGATTATATCGGGCGGACAGATATGACGGAAGAGGAATTTGATGCCGCAAAGAAAAATTTTTACCGGGGAATGGTAAATTATGTCAACTCCTGCCCTGACTTTGTGGAGCGTGAGATCGGAGGACAGAAGTTTGTCCTGATCCACGCGGGCATCAATCCGGAAAAGACGCTTTATGAGCAGACAGAAGAGGAGTGCGCGTGGATGCGGGAGTGGTTTTACATGTCGCCCGGCCTGAAGGATAAGCTGATTATCTTCGGGCACACGCCGACCTGTTTTCTGCATACGACTCAGGAGTGTTTCGATATCTGGAGGGATCCGGTTCACCATGATAAGATCGGGATCGACGGAGGCCTGGGACCATTCCCGAAGGGTCAGCTGAACTGTATCTGTTTAAATGATATGTCGGTTTATGTGATAAAAAAGGCGGATCTGCCGGAGGAGGAGTAGGAGATATTATGGATGTATTATTGGCAAGGATTCTCAAATTTTTGAATGGCGTGCTGACTTATGATGATGATTTCCTGCTCTGCACTTTTCTGGTAGGGCATTATCAGGAGATCGAGGACTGGTCGCTTGCGGATCTCAGTAAAGAGTCCGGAATCCCGGAGTCGAGTATCCTGTCCTTTATCGCAAAGCTGGGATTTGGAGACTATCCGGCTTTTCATGAGCGTCTGGTGCGGCATCAGATCACCCGCGTCGATCAGATCCGCGCGCGGATGATCGGCATAAGTTCCGAAGATTTCGTGAAAGACATGGAAAAAGACTGTACGGATGCTGAGATGCTTCAGTATATTTCCCGGATCTGTGAATCGATCGATGCTGCCGGACGGGTGATCCTGGTGGGAGCTCTGTATCCGATGAGTCTGGCGGTGGAGTTTCAGACCGATCTGATTACGTTTGGCAAGCCGGTATATCAGTATCATGCTTTTGATAAATCACTGCATTTCAGCGAAAATGACCTGATTTTGTTTATCTCTGCGACCGGACGTGCGATGCGCGGATTTCTGGCGGCAAACCAGGATATCCATGTAAACGACGCGAAGACGGTTCTGATTACGCAGAATCCCACTTACTCCCAGCCGCAGCATCAGGTGGCTGATTTTGTACTGCGGGTTCCGGGACGTTACGACGGGATTAATTTTAACTATCAGATCATGAAGATTTTTGATCTGCTGAGAGTGCATTATTATCAGCAGTATTATCTGGGAAAATCTTACTAAGGAAGGGAAATAATCGGCGCCATGCAGTTAGAAGGACTTTTTAACTTACAGATTATGCTTTTTCTGGAGATCGGCTTGGGTTGGTTTCTGAGAAAAAAAGAATTGATTACGGCAGAAGGGAAACGGGTGATTACGGATCTGGTGATTGATGTATTTCTGCCGTGCAATATTATCCAGGCGTTCCAGATCGAACTGACCCGTGACGTCCTGATGAGCAGTCTGCAGATCCTGCTGGTTTCGATTGTGCTGCAGTTATTCTGCACGGTGATTTCAGCGACCTGTTACCGGAGATTCCCGGAGGGAGAGAAGAAAGTTCTTAAGTACGCGACGCTCTGCTCCAATGCGGGCCTGCTGGGTAATCCGGTCGCCGAGGGACTGTATGGCTCTCTGGGCCTGATGTACGCGTCGATTTATCTGATCCCGCAGCGGATCATCATGTGGTCTGTCGGGCTTTCTTATTTTACGGAGAGCAGCAGTAAGAAAGAAGTGGTGAGAAAAGTCGTGACTCACCCCTGCATTATCGCGGTGGCGATCGGGATGGTTCTGATGGTATCCGGCATCCCGCTGCCCGGGTTCTTAAGCAGGACGATCAGCAGTATCGCAAGCTGTAATACCGCGGTTACGATGATACTGATCGGCACGATTATGGCAGGAGCAGATCTGCGGACACTGCTGACAAAGACCGATGTTTTTTACGCGGGGATCCGTCTGGTGTTTATTCCGTGCGTAGTGCTGGCTGGATGTCTGCTGGCTCATACGGATCCGCTGGTTGCGTCGGTAGCGGTTATCCTGGCGGCAATGCCGGCCGGCAGTACGACGGTAATCCTGGCTTCTAAGTACCATCAGGCAGAGGAGTTTGCGAGTAAGATCGTGATTTTTACGACCCTGCTGTCGGTCGTCGCGATACCGGTATGGAGCCTGATCCTTATGAGATTGTTTTAAGGGAATCACCTTGAAGGGAAAATGACATATGCCAACAAAGTAGTCTCTGCGGGGAAAGAATATCCGCAGAGGACATTTTTTACGTCGGCACTTAGCGAGCAGGTTTTGCGAGCTTAGTACCGCTACGTGAAAACCTAAGCGCGAGCGGTCCTCGGAGGATATTCTTTCCGCGCACAGACGGACTTTTTACATACAACGCAATTTCCGACAAGCTATTTTCGGCATGATAATAGCGCTATACAGCCATCATACCCAGAATTGCATACAGAATCGCGCCAACGACCCCGCTGCCTAAAATGGTCTGCACCGGACCGAGCTTTTTTGTGCGCAGCAGCCAGAGAAAGACCAGCGAGAGCGGCAGAGCGACGAGGTTGGTATTCTCGAAGCGGAGCTGATCCAGACCGCCCCAGTAAGCGTTGGCGGCGAGTTTGACCGCTGCGGCGAAGACCATGGCGGCGACTGCGGGGCGCAGTCCCTTTAAGACTCCCTGGACGCCGTTTAACGAACGGCAGCGGTAGTAGATCGTGGCCATGATGCTGACAATTACCAAGGCAGGCAGTACATAGGACAGAGTTGCGATGATCGTACCTGGGATACCGGCAGTTCGTGTCCCGACAAAGGACGCGATATTGATGCCGAGCGGACCTGGAGTCATCTCCGCGATGGAGATAATATCGGTGTATTCCGTGTTGGTGAGCCAATGCTGCTGGGCGACTACCCGGCTGCGGATCAGTTCCATCGAGGCGTAACCGCCGCCGAAGCTGAACATGCCGATCAGGAAAAAGGTGCGGAATAAATCAAAATAAATCATTTGCCGGAGTTCTCCTCTCTGTCATTTTTCTGGTTCTGGTTATCGGTTGAGCCGTCGATACCGGTATTTCCCGCAGGGGAACGGTATCGGATCCATGTGGAAATACCGCCGATGACACCACAGACAATGAGGATCAGGATGATGTCGATTCCAAATACGACTGCTGCGAGACAGGCGCCGATCAGCATGATCCAGGAGAGGATTTCGCCGTCCTGGACGACATTTCTGGTCATTGTGATGGTAACATTGATCATCACTGCGGCTACTCCGGCCTGCATCCCCTTAAGGATCAGCGCCACGATCAGATTACTGCGAAACTGCACGTAAAAAGCAGAGATGATCGTGAGAATGATCATCGGTGGCGTCACGGTGCCGAGGACAGTAAGGAGTCCGCCCGCCAGGCCGGCGATCCGGTAACCGATGATGATCGAAGTATTGACTGCCATGACGCCGGGACAGGACTGGGCGATGGCAACCATATCCATGACCTCGTCCTGTTCGATCCAGTGAAGATCCTCGACAAATTTTTTCTGCAGCATGGAGATGATAACCATGCCGCCTCCGAAGGTGCAGGCGCTGATAATAAAGCAGGTTTTAAAGAGTGTCCAGAGTTTTTGTATGTCCGGTTTTTCTGTTTTCATTGAATGCTGGTTCCTTTACATCAAAAGTAAAATAGACTTTGATTATTCTAACGCCGGAAAAGAGAAAAATCAACCTTGCGTTTTATATATTTGATCAGTATTTGGAGGGGCAGGACTGCGAATGAAAAACAGAAGCCATATATTGACCGGAAGTGATATTGACTTTTTCAGCTAAATTTAATATGCTATTATCATGTTATTTTATTGTGGCTGCGCCAAACAATCCGGTTGCACAGGGACGATATCTGCTGTCGAGCCGGATATGGCAGCAGCAAAATATGAGAAAAAGGAGAATTTTTATTATGGCAAAGAAAGTAATTTCCACAGCAGCAGCTCCGGCGGCGATCGGACCATATTCTCAGGCGATTCAGGCGGGCGACACGGTATATGTGTCAGGGCAGCTTCCGATTGATCCGGCGACAGGGGAGTTTGCCGGACCGACGATCGAGGAGCAGACAGAGCAGTCGCTGAAAAATATCGAACAGATCCTCAAGGCAGCGGACATGACGATGGCGGATGTGGTCAAGACGACGGTATTACTGGCGGATATCGCGGATTTCGGCGCGATGAACGGAGTTTACGCGAAGTTTTTCACAGAGAACTGTCCGGCGCACGCGGCATTTCAGGTAGCTGCGATCCCGAAGGGAGCGCTGGTTGAGATTGAGGCGGTAGCGGTGAAATAAAGGAAGACGCAGAAGAATTTTGTCATTTCAATTGATTTTTCATCCATTCCGCATATAATAAATAAGGCATGCAACTAAGGCATGTTAGGGAAGAAAGTCATGGATTTTTTGCGAGAAAAACAGAAAATTCTTTGACGAAAGCTGTTTTTGTGTTATAATCTCTGTAGAGGATAGCGGCGATGACCAGCTATCGTGGCGATGAAGCGGTTGACTGTGTCGGAATGCAGCCATCTGTGGAGCCAGCCCGTGGGTTATGCGGTT
>JAJQAC010000025.1 GCA_021204025.1 Clostridiales bacterium
TCGTAGGTTTTGCAAGCCTTTATTTGCGGGCATTTGGAACATCGAATTTAACTCCTCCTGGTTCTGAAAAGATTATCCTATTTGTATCTTAGTTATCCAAAGCTAACTGAAAATTGTATTCATTTTTATCCAATTGCGCAACATTTTCCACTTGAATATTTTGAAAAGATGGTATAGAATAAAACCACAGAAATGTATAGATAATTTTTTTATCATTTATTTTCAAGGAGGATAATGTTATGGCACGTGTTATTAGTGATGCTTGTGTAGCTTGCGGCACCTGTGAGGGTGAGTGCCCGGTTGGCGCGATCTCTATGGGTGATGGTCAGTATGTAATTGACGCTGATTCCTGCATCGATTGCGGTGCTTGCGAGGGTGCTTGCCCGACTGGCGCGATCAGCGAGGCTTAATTAACAACAGATGAAACTATGGGGGCTGTGAGAAATGAAGTTTTATTCACTTCATTTCTCACAGCCCCTTTTCCTTTTCTGAAAATCCCTGTCCTGTAAAATAAAAACACCCTCTGTTATAATTTCTTTCCGCTTCTTGCGAATCTTTTCTTCCGGAAAAACGGAAGACGAGTTGCTGCGGCTTCCAGCTTTCCCTGATTTTCTCTCTGATATGCCCTCAGTGTCTCATCCAGCATCTTAAACCGCTCCTCTTCTCGTTCCTCATTGATACGCATCATATATTCCAGTTCCCGTACCATCCGATCATTAACCTGACGGCTGATTTCCTCACTCATTGTCTCGTTATTTTCCTGAAGCGCTGTTTCAACAGCCTGTCCGATAATATGATTCATGATTTGTTGAAACTGGTTCATTTTGTCCGTTTCCTGTGCAGTTTCAACTGCTGTCTCTTCCGTCTTCGGTACCAGCCTTAATTTTGTATCATTTTCCATCTGATGATCTCCCACATTTCCTTCCTTTAAGATTGCAGCCGCGTATTTTTTCAGTACACCCTCGATCGCTTTCAACTGATAGCCCTTTTCTTTCAGCGATCGGATCTTCTGAAACAACCGGATATGATATTCCGTATAATACCGGTGACCCTGCCCATTCCTTGGTATATCCAGATTAAGCTCGTCCTCCCAGTAACGGAGGACATGAGATTCCACGCCAACCCTTCTTCCCGTTTCCTTAATGGAATAATGTGTCTCCTCCATATGGTTCCTCTCCTTAAGTTTCTTCAAGATTTACGGCTTATTGTATCATATGAAGGAGATCAGATAATTATGCTTACTGTTCCCGTTTACCGTGCCAGATTAACAAATCTGGTAAACTCCGGCTGCCACAGCAGATTAACCGTTCCGATTGGACCATTGCGCTGCTTGGCTATAATCACCTCCGCAATATTTGGATTTTCTGTATCTTTGTTATAATAATCATCACGATATAAAAACATAACCAGATCCGCATCCTGCTCGATTGCCCCGGACTCCCGCAGGTCGGAAAGCATCGGCCGATGGTCCTGTCGTGTCTCACACGCACGACTGAGCTGTGACAGAGTCACCACCGGAGCGGCCATTTCACGCGCCAGCGCTTTCAGGGATCGTGAGATCTCTGAAATCTCCTGCTGACGGTTATCTCCGGCTCTCCCGGATCCGGACATTAGCTGAAGATAATCGATAATAATCATGCTCAGGCCATGTTCCAGCTTCGCCTTGCGGCATTTGGAACGCAGCTCCGAGATCGTGATTCCCGGCGTATCATCAATGATCAGATTGGCACTTCCGATGGTATTGATCCCCTCTACAACCGCGTCCCAGTCAGAATCTGCCAGATTACCGGAACGCAGCTTCTGCGAATCGACGTTAGACTCCATCGATAAAAGCCGGTTTACCAGCTGCTCCTTGGACATCTCCAGACTGAAAATCATACACGGAAGCCCCTTGCGGATCGACACATGATCCACCAGGTTCAGAACAAACGCTGTCTTTCCCATAGAGGGACGCGCCGCAATCAGCACAAAATCCGATGGCTGAAGCCCGGACGTCTTGTAATCCAGATCGATAAATCCGGTCGGAATCCCCGTAACCGCGCCCGGATTGCGGGATGCCGTTTCGATCTTTTCCAGCACATTGAGCGCTACCTGGCGAATCGGCGTAAATTCATTTGATCCACGATTCTGCAGCAGATCAAAGATCCGTTTCTCTGTATCCGCGAGAATCTCTTCCATCGAGTCCTTCCCCAGATAACACGCGTTTGCGATCTCTTCATTTATCTTAATCAGCTTTCGTAAAACTGCTTTCTCCCGGACAATCGTCGCGTACGATTTTACATTTGCCGAAGTCGGCACCATCGTAATGATATCCCGGACAAAATCCAGGCTTGCCACCTCCGGCGGCACATCCTTCTCCTTCAGGCGATCCTGGACGGTAATCAGGTCCACGGGCTTGCCCTCATTAAAAAGCTCCAGCATAGTTTCAAACATGATCCCATTCTGGTTCTGATAAAAATCTTCCGCCTGAACGATTTCTGAGGCAGCCACAATCGCGTCTTTGTCCATCAGCATGGAACCGATCACCGACTGTTCTGCCTCAGCACTATGGGGAAGCACCCGTTTCATCAATGCTTCATCCATGATTTTTCTCCTGTACGTTTCATTCCTCTACTACATTTACCTTAAGTTTTGCTGTCACATCCTTATGCAACTTCAACGGCACCTCATGAGTGCCGAAAGTCTTGATCGGATCCGGCAGAACAAGCTTCTTTTTGTCAATTTCCATGCCGATCTGTTCCCTTGCTGCCACCGCAATTTCCTTACTCGACACAGAACCAAACGCTCTGCCGCTGACCCCAGCTTTCATCTTTAGAGTCACGGATGCTGCTTCGATCTTTGATGCCAGTTCTTTCGCATCGGCAAGTTCCTGCGCCGCCACTTTCTCCGCATTCGCTTTTTGCAGCTTCAGTTCGTTCAGATTTCTGGCCGTTGCCTCGATACCCAGCTTCTTGGGCAGAATATAATTGCGGCCATATCCATCATTTACCTTTACAATCTGACCTTTTTTTCCAAGACTCTTTACATCCTGCAGCAATACAATATCCATTTCTATATTTCTCCCTTCTGTAACATCTGATCGATGACTTCCTTTACCCGGCGTTTCGCTTCGGTGATCGTCGCGCCGGCAAGCTGTGCGCCCGCAACGGTGCGGTGCCCGCCGCCGCCTAACATTTCCATCATCACCTGCACATTGACCTCATCGATCGAACGTGCACTTAAAAAGACGGTATTGTGATAAACAGTCATGACCACCGACGCCTTGATTCCCTTGATATTCAGTAATTCGTTCGCCGCCTGCGCTCCCACTACCGTCGGGCTCTGCAGTCCCTCCGCCGGGAGCTCGCCGATCGCGACATAACCGCGGTAAAGCTCCGCCGACAGTACCGCTGCCGCTCTGGCCTTATTCTCCGCCAGGCTGTCGCAGAACATCTTCCGCACTCTCGTCACATCCGCACCGCACCGACGCAGATAAGCCGCCGCCTCAAACGTACGCACACCCGGCTGGTTCTGGAAATTATTCGTATCTACGACAATGCCGGCATACATCGCGTCTGCCTCAATCGGCCGGATCTTAATATCATCCGCAATATACTGCAGGATTTCTGTCACCATCTCACTTGCTGATGAAGCATAAGGTTCTACGTACGAAAGCACCGCGTTGGTAATTACTTCGCCGCTCTGCCGATGATGATCCAGCACCACAATCGTCTTTACCATCCGCAGAAGTTCCGGCGCATCCGTAATACTCGGCCGGTTGACATCCACAACCACCAGAAGCGTATTGCTGTCCACCTGTTCCGCCGCCTGCGCTCCGTTTAAAATCATATCGTCCGGATAATCCACACTGCTTCGAAAACGCTCCAGCATCGGCTGAACTGACGTCGTCAGTTCATTAATCACAATATGAGCTTTTTTATTCAGAGAAACAGCGATCCGATAGATACCGACCGAGGAACCAAACGAATCAATATCACCCAGACGGTGTCCCATAATCAGAACCCGGTCCTTGGTCTCCATCAGCTCACGCAACGCATGCGCCTTCACGCGGGCTTTGACGCGGGTTGTTTTTTCCTGCTGCTGAGACTTCCCACCATAATATTGTATCTTGCTTCCCGCTTTTACCACAGCCTGATCGCCGCCGCGCCCCAGCGCCATATCGATGGCAGCGCGGGCATATTCATAATCTTTGTTGTAGCTGCCGCCGTCCATACCCACACCGATGCTCAGTGTAACCGCCATCTCGTTGCCGATATTGACAGACTTAACATCCTCCAGGATCGAAAATCGCTCCTCCAGAATCTGATTCATATACTTCTGATTCAGGATGAACAGATACTTATCCTTCTCCAGCTTCTTTACGATACCCTCCATCGAACCAATGTATTTGTTGATCTTACGATCGATTAACGCCATCAGAAGTGACCGGTGCACTTCCTCAACCGATTCCAGTGCCTCCTCATAGTTATCAAGGTAAATCATCCCGACGACCGGCTTCTCATCCTCGATCTCCTGGCGAACCGCGAGAATCTCCGTCTCATCCTGCAGATAAACCGCGAAGATCTCCTGACAGTCCCCTACCAGCGAATCCTTCTCTTCTCCCTGCAATTTCATGGAGATCCGCTGCAGGTGTATCCGGAATCTTGTTTTTCCAAGTACCGCATGAACCTCAGCGGACTCATCCTTCATCTCAAGGTCTGCGTTCGTAATCTCCGGGAACAGCGAAAGAAGATTCTTCTTTTTTACCTTCTCCGCATTCAGTATTCTCCGAAAAGATTGATTATACCACAAAAGCCAGCCTTTTTCATCTGACAAAGCATATGGCAGCTCCATTTTTGTGATAAGATGCTTCTGAACCCAGGAATGCTCCGAAGAATATCTCGTCAGTGTACTCAACAGGCGTTTCCTGTGAGAAACATAGAGCCACACTGCCAGAACGATATAGATCAATGTAAACGGTGAGATCATCAAAGCGATACGCTTACTGGCTACGGCCACCGCCAGATTACCGCACAGAACCGGCACTGATAAAATCAGCGGCCAGGCCTGATATACATACAGCCGGCTTTTTGCCCTGCTATCTTTGTCCATGTCCTCTCCTTGTAGATTCCCAAACACAAAATCCCCACATTTTTTGTTTTATTGTACCACAAACAGGTATTCACAGTCAATCAACGGGTTTTCTTTCCTCCACTTTCCACCCGTAAAACCCGTTTTATCGAGATTGACAATTGTTTTTCTGCTCTTTTTCGTTTAAAATAATCCTCTGTCAGGATTTTTTATTTCAAAATATCCGCTCCGGCGGACATCCCCATCACAAACAGAAAGGCGTTCATTATGATAAAAAAAGAAATATCCGAACTGAAAAGACTTTTCACCCCCGCCAACTGTTCCATTTCCTGCATCTGCGGATGCTACGTCGACGGTGAGAAAAATAAAAAGGCAACTTTCCGGGAGGCATTTTTATCTCTTCCGGAGGAAGATATGTATAAATATTTTGAAATTCTCCGTAAAAACCTGTCCGGTACTCTGGGAAAAAATCTGCTTAATCTGAATTTCCCACTGGATACAGAAATGGACGGCGGCACGCAGGCACAGCTTTTACAGCTGCGCGACAGCCATCTGAAAGATGACTCGCTTCTGGACGCTTTTTATGACCGTGTGATTGAAACTTATGTACATACCGGCAATTACCTGATCCTTTTGATCGACGATACCTACGACATCCCCGGACGCGCAGGCGACGGCATGGAGATGGACGATGCTTCAGATGATGTTTTCCATTACCTGCTTTGCTGCATCTGCCCCGTCGATCTGTCCAAGCCGGGATTAAGCTATCACGAGACAGAAAACATGTTTTCCAACCGCACCCGCGACTGGGTCGCCGGGCTTCCGGATGTCGGATTTCTCTTCCCGGCGTTCAATGACCGCTCCACGGATATCCATAGCGTATTATATTACTCTAAAAACGCAAAGGAATTGCATGACAGCCTGATCGAGCAGTTGCTTGGCTGCCCGGTTCCGCTTCCCGCCGACGATCAGAAAGAATCCTTCCAGACCATCATCCAAGATACGCTCGGCGACGACTGCAATTATGAAACAGTCTGCACCATTCATGAAAATCTCACTGAGATGATCGAAGAGCACAAAGACGAGCCGGAGCCTCTCATCCTGGACAAACAACAGGTTCGCTCGCTTCTGGAAAACAGCGGTGTCAAAGAAGAACAGATGGAACAGTTTGACCAGCGTTTTGACGAGACTGCCGGTGAAAAGGCTGAGATGTTCGCCTCCAACCTGATCAATCCAAAAGCCTTTGAGGTGAAAACCCCGGACGTTATCATCAAAGTAAATCCGGAACGTCCCGACCTGGTCGAGACCCGCGAGATCGACGGACGCCAGTGCCTTGTTATCACGATTGACGGGACCGTGGAAGTGAACGGAATTCCTGTGAAATAACAGATCCTTACCCGGTTCTGTAATCGAGCAGGAGGCAGCTTTTCGTCTCCTACTCGCCTGCGCGGGCCGGGTGCGGTGTCAACCGCAAAATACCTTACCCGGCCCCGTGCATAAAAATTGCCCCCGCCATGATTCGGCGGGGGCAAATCTTTTTCTTATTATTCCATGATATACGGCATTAAAGCGATATGACGTGCTCTCTTGATCGCTACAGTCAGAGCTCTCTGATGCTTTGCACAGTTGCCGGTGATTCTTCTCGGAAGAATCTTACCTCTCTCAGATACATATCTCTTTAACTTATTAACGTCCTTGTAATCAATCTCACCGTTCTTCTCACCGCAGAATACGCATACTTTCTTTCTTCTGCGAATGCCGCCTCTTCTTACTCTGGCGCCGTCTGCCGGTTTGTCAGTCTTATTGAATGCCATTGGCTTGTCCTCCTTCTCTCATGAATCCGCCCTGACCAGGATCTCTCTTCCTAGTTAAAAGGTAATCCTTCGTCCTCTACACCATCAGGAATATTCATAAAGCCATCGCCGATCGCACTTGACGGAGCCGGTCTCGATGTCGGCTGATAACCGCCGCCATAGCTGCCACCGCCGTTACTTGCGTTCTTGCTGTCTGCAAATTCCTGATCATCTACTATGATATCTGTGGTATAAACTCTCTGACCATCCTTATTGGTGTAACTGCCGGTCTGAATCCGACCGGATACCAGAACCCTCATACCCTGATGGAAATATTTCTGCGCGAACTCAGCGGAACGGTCAAATGCCACAATATTAATAAAATCCGCCGTCTGCTGCTGATCGCCGCCATCCTGATTTCTGCGGCCTCTGCGATCTACCGCAAGCGTATATCTCGCAATTGCCATATTGCTCTGTGAATATCTTACTTCCGGGTCCCGGGTCAATCTGCCCATTAGGATTACTCTATTCATACCTTCACTCTTTCTCTCTTACGATCTCTGTGTTCGATTACTTTTCGTCCTGTTTTACGCAAAGGTAACGGATAACCGGTTCCATGATACGGACATGGTCTTCTACCTGCTTCGCGGTATCAGACTGCGCGGTCTCGAACTGGATGAAATAATAGAAAGCTTCCTTCATGTGCTGAATCTCATAAGCAAGTCTCTTTTTGCCCTGATCATCAACGTTTGTTACCGTACCACCGAAACGGGTAATGTATCCCTGTACCTTTTCCAGTGCGGCCGCTCTCTCTTCATCTTCGAGTTTTGCGTTTAAAACAACCGCCAATTCGTATTTGTGCATTGCTTTTTACCTCCTTGTGGTCTCTGGCCTCCGGACGAACCGGAAGCAAGGAAAATATTGTGTCACAACTAAACATTGTAGCAGATCCTTTCAGGATTTGCAAGCAAAATATTAACTTAATTATAATCCTAAAAATTTTAATATTATTTTTTTCATGATCTCATATATTAAAACTCATTCTCAATTCTTCGGATCATTTTTTGATAATAAAACCGGGTGACCACACCATAAAACTCTGTACAGGTCATCCCGGAAAAATATAAAATATTCATTTTACTACAAGATTATATTACATTCTCATCAATTTTTCTTCGCCAGTACCTTCTTCACCACCGGCACATTTCCCAGCAGCACAGCCAGCGTACAGATCAGCAGTACAATTGTGATCGGGTGCCCGAACATCGCCAACAGTTTGTTGTCAGCCACAGATGCCAGCGACACCGCTCGCCGGAAATTGGAATCCATCGTCTGTCCCAGCACCAGCGCCAGTACCAGCGGCGCTCCCGGATACCCGCGGCGGCGCATCAGAAATCCCAGCAACCCAAATAAAAACATCAGCGCCACGTCAAACAGGCGGTTATTGCAGGCAAAAGAACCAACAACGCAAAGTACGGTCACAACCGGCAGCAGAATATTTTTCGGAACAGAGATCAGCTTGCTGATCCTCGGCGCAACCAACAGTCCCAGAAAAAGCATGGCGACACATGCCAGAAAACCTCCTGCCAGAATCGCATGAAACGAACTCATACTCTCACGGATAAACATCGGACCAGGCTTTAATCCATGCACATAAAAGACTGAGAGGATGATCGCCGTTACCGCATCTCCCGGTACCGCCAGTGTCAGCATCGGAATCAGCGCTCCTCCGATACAGGCGTTATTAGAAGATTCGCTCTCCACGATACCCTCGACGGCACCTTCTCCGAAAGGCGCCGACGGTTTCTTCACAATCCGCTTTGCTTCATTGTAAGAAAGAAATGCTGCCACCGGTCCACCTGCTCCCGGCAGCGCTCCGATCACAAGACCAATCGTTGATGTGTATAAAGACAACTTCCAGTGCTTTAACGCTTCCTTCAGGCTGATCTTCTGCTTCTCCATCGTCAGCACCGTCGCCTTTAACTGCCCGTCATATACCACACTTAAAACTTCCGCAAATCCAAAAAGTCCTACCAGAGCCGGCACCGTATTGATCCCGCTTTTAAGGCCGTCGATACCGAAGGTCAGATGCTGCGTTCCCATCAGCGGATCCAGACCGATCATACTGATAATCAGACCGATCGCCGCCGAGATCAGACCACGGGAATAATTTTTTGCCGTCACCGAACCAACCGTAGCCAATCCGAATAATGCCAGCAAAAAGTAATCCATCGGCCGGAACTTAATCGCGATCTGCGACACCGGCTTCGCCAGCAGCCACAGACACACCAGGCCAAAAACACTACCGATAAAAGAATAAATCGTTGCGTAATAGAGTGCTTTATACGCCTCTCCTTTTTTCGAAAGCGGATATCCGTCCAGTGTCGTCACTACCGACGACGGCGCTCCCGGAATATTAATCAGGATCGCTGATACTGCTCCGCTGAATACCCCTACCACATACACGCCCATGATCATTGCCAGGGCATCTGTGGTCTCCCATGTGTAGGTAATCGAGACCAGCAGCGCTGTCGCCATAGAAACGGATAATCCCGGGATCGAGCCGACAAAGAGGCCCGCCACTGATCCGACAAAAACCAGTACGATAAAACGTGGATCCATAATTGATAACATTTCTGCCATGTTCGTATCCCCCTATGGTAACAGTACGTGAAGCATCGCGCGGAACGTAACGCTTAAGAAAAGTGAAGTACCAATCGGTACCAGGATCAGTACCGGCAGCTTCCGCACCCCCAGATAGAACATCATTGCAAGCAGAAAGATCACCGTTACAATCTCAAAATTGGAAATCGTCAGCGACCAGGCGAGAATGCCAAAGGTAATATACGGAATCTTCAGCACCGCCAGCGCGACATAATATAACAACGTGATTCCCAGAACTACCAGCACCTGCGCCGTGCATTTTTTTGCAGAACTACCTTCATTCCCCGCGCTGTCTTTCGTCTGTTTCAATCCCTGATAAACCAGCGATACTGCAAGAACAGCCATCAGCAGCGATACCAGTACCGGAAAAAGATACGGGGACTGCGACCAGTCCTTATTAAAGCTATTGCTGTATGAATTCATCCCATACCAGAAAAGACATGCGCTTAAAAGCAAAAAGAAGATTCCCTCCTGAATGGAATGATTGGTCAGATGATTCGGTTTCATGTTTTCTTCCCTTCCTGATAATCGAGCAGCAGACGATTCTTCGCCTCATACTCGCCGCGCGGGTTGCTGCATGCCAGTGGCACACGCTTAGCAACGACCGAAGCGGAGCGTAGACCGGGTGCGGCATCAGCCGCAAAATTCCTTCCCCGCCCTGTGCATGAATAACAGACTACCTGGCTGTGACACCAGGCAGTCCAGATGTTTGATTCACTAACTATTCTTCAATTCTCGCGATGCCATAATCCTCCGGACTGTTCGGCGCTACGCCGTTGTCATACTGGAGCCAGCATACGATCGACTGCCATCTGTCATAGAAATCCTGGATTTCCTCATCAGTCGTGTATTTCTCATACAGCTTGTCCGCGCAGTTATCCGTAGCGAACTGAGTCCACTCATCACTTGCCAGCACGTTTGCTGTCGCTTTCTTCAGCACATCGACAACTTCCTGCGGAACATCGTTATTGACAAGCAGGGAAAGCACCGTGTACGGGATATTTACATACTTCTCTGCTTCCGGTACCGTCTCGGTAAATGCCGGGATATCCGGATAAGCTTCCATTCTCTCGGATGCGAATACTGCCAGGCATTTCACATCTCCGCTCTCAATATAGCTTCCCAGCGTCGAAATATTCGGGTTAGTAAAATCAACCTGACCACCGATTACTCCGAGAAGAGCCGCGTTTCCACTGTCAAAACTGGTCATGGCAACATCATAACCGAGCGCGCTCAGCACCAGACCCTGATTGTGTCCGCTGCCTCCAGGACCAGAATGTGCCATCGTGATCTTGCCCGGATTTTCACTGATTGCGTTTAACAGATCTTCCAGCGTATCATATGGGGAATCCTTGCCGACAACGATTACCTTCGGGTCTCCTACCAGCGGAGAAATAACGGTAAAATCATCATATCCCAGATCCGCGGTATCCATCACGCGATAAGTACCCATCGTCTCTGCACATACAAGAAGGGTATATCCATCAGATGCCTGATCTTTCACATACTGACTGCCGATACTTCCGGAAGCACCGCCCTGATTGGTAACAGTAATAGACTGTCCAAGCTCCTTTTCCAGCTGTGCCGCCAGCGTTCTGCCGTAGACATCAGTTGTACCGCCTGCCGCATAAGGAATGATCATATTGATCGGCTTATTCGGATAATCTGTCTCCGACTGCGCTGCTTCGGTCTCTGCTGCCTCCGCTTCCGTCTCCTCTGCCTCGCTCTCCGCAGCCTCTGTCTCCGCCTCAGCTGCAGCCGCTGTCGTCTCAGCAGCCGTCGTCTCAGTGGTCTTGGATGAGGTAGACACACTACATGCACTCATGGACAATGCCATCACTGCGCTAAGAATGATTGCCAGTTTCTTTTTCATCTTTCTATTCTCCCTTTTCATCTCTTTTGACGCCAGCGATTACTCGTGCGCCAGACGTTATCCATCATAACATACAATTAACAAAACTTCAATCCTGTTTATTTCAAAACTTTAAATCAATGAAGCAGCGTAAAATGCATAACCATCAAGTCGCCGCCACCCGTAAAACGGGTGGCTCGGCTCGCTGGGTATAACCCCCTGA
>JAJQAC010000045.1 GCA_021204025.1 Clostridiales bacterium
GTTTGTGATGCCTTCTTGTTTTTCTCTACCCGCTACCTCTCAGTTTCAAACTTGTCCTTTTATATCCTGTCATCTCAGAAACGACTGAAGGATCTGTCTTTCAGCCGCGGCGAATACCTCGATGCGATCGCTTCCGCGACACGAATCCCGTCCATGGCCGCAGACGTAATGCCTCCCGCATATCCGGCTCCTTCCCCACAGGGGTATAATCCTTTCCGTTTACTCTCAAGACATTCATCTCTCAAAATACGGACCGGTGACGAGGTACGGCTTTCAATCCCGGCCAGTACTGCATCCGGTCTGTCAAATCCCCGGATCTTTTTTCCAAAAACATCCATTCCTTCTGTAAAAGCAGCCGAAAGTACATCCGGAAGCACCTCCCGCAGATTGCCATATGACCAGGATCCCCGTATTTCTGGCCGGATCACGCCCATCGATGTACTGACACGGTTCCGGCAAAAATCCTCATAAAGCTGAACCGGAATGTTCCCGCCTCCCGCCCGAAACGCCCGCTCCTCCAGGTCACGCTGCCATGCGATTCCTGCCAGCGGTGACGAATCCATAAAATCGCCCGGATTTACAGTCACAATCAATGCGCTGTTCGCATTTACCCCGGACCGATCATGATAACTCATGCCATTAATCGCGAGACGCCCCGCTTCCGAAGAAGCATTCACCACATATCCGCCCGGACACATGCAGAATGAATAGACGCCTCTGCCTGACGAAGTCGGTGCTGTCACTTTATAGCTTGCAGGTCCCAGCTGACTGACAAATTCCCGGCCATACTGTGCCAAATTGATCATCGACTGCGGATGCTGAATCCGCAATCCTACCGCAAATGCCTTTGCAGTCATCGGGATATCCGCCCGCAACAACATTTCAAACGTATCTCTCGCACTATGACCGATCGCAAGTACCAGCACCTGCGTTGGAATCGTGATCTCCCGTCCGCTTTTCCAGTCCTTCACAACGATCCCGCTGACACGCCCGTCCTTCTGGCGTAACTCTGTCATCTGGCTGGCGAAACGCACCTCTCCTCCAAACCGGATGATCTCCTCCCGCATATTTTTAACGATTCCGCTCAGGACATCAGTGCCAATATGTGGCTTACTATCATAAAGGATCGATTCATCCGCCCCCAATCGATGATAGGTTTCAAGCACCAGATGATTTCTCTGAGCCGGATCTTTTACCAGTGTATTTAATTTTCCATCCGAGAATGTACCTGCTCCGCCTTCTCCGAACTGAACATTGCATTGCAGATCAAGCTCTCCCCCCGACCAGAAATGATCCACTTTTTGGCGCCGCGTGTCTACATCCTCGCCTCGCTCCAGAATCAACGGCTCATATCCATGTTTAGCCAGCATATATCCACAAAAGAGCCCCGCCGGGCCCGTCCCTATAATAACCGGGCGCTCATGCAGACACTCCTTTCCTGATTTCGGGAAATGATATTCTTCCTCCCTGTGTAACAGGATCTGCGTATTTTTTGCTTTATGTATCAGCCGTTCCTCATTTGCCACCGTGACATCAACCACATAGCTGAAAAAAAGTTCCGGCTTTTTTCGCGCATCAAGAGATCTTCTCCTTATTTTCAGACCGGAGAGATTCTGCGGCGCAACGTGAAGCAGTTTTGCTGTTTTTTTTCTGATATCTTCCGGCTCATGATCAACCGGAAGTTTTAACTGATTAATCCTTATCATACTTTCCTATTGTATCCGCTTTGTCTATCCTTTTCAACTGATTTTTTGTCTCTCAGCCTGTATGATCTATGATCAGCTGGTATAAGATTCCAGATAATGAAGTACTTCAAGCATGCTGGAAAATCCGATTCCTATCCGAAGTTTCTCCTGCTCCGTCTCTGGAAAATCCGTAACCGGAATATGGGTATAGAGGCAAATCGTTTCTCTGTCTTTTTGAAACACCATCAGGAATCCGTTCTCACACACCAAATAATATTCCCCAGGTTTTGCAATATTATCACTTTCCCTGGCTTCCGCCATTTCATGGAGAACCTCCTCCTGATTTACTGCCGGATAGCCGCCGGACGGACGGATCTCTGCACTCCCTAAAGCCGATGATTCACGCCCGCCAGGCGCCGGCTCCTCCATCTGTCGCAAACGCGTCAGGGAAACTCCGCTCACCACACAGACAATACTAACCGCAAACAATAAAAATATGCAGAAAAAATACCTTTTCATGAGCAACAACCTCCGTAAGGTATTATCTGCTTATTTTAAAAAATTTATACATTGCAGAAAAAGAGAACCTTTCAAAGGTTCTCTCCCTGCCAGATCTGTCTTTAAGCCGACTGCAGCAGCTTAACATCCCGTTCAAGCTGATCTACTTTATTAATTACGTACCGTATCTGTATATCATGCAGATTCTGTTTGTCCAGCAAAGGAATCGCTGCATTTACCCGATCGATGATATTCATATGATTCTCAGCCAGAATATGAATATCCCGCTTGACATCGTTCTCAATCATCAATTCGAGATCCGTCACTTTTTGATGGAGGTTATTCATATCCTGTTTCAAATCGGTTATCTCTTGTTTTAATTCAACAACATCTTTTGTAATTTCCTGTTTGAATCCAGTCATCTCTTGTTTGAATTCGGTCATCTCTTGT
Source organism: Clostridiales bacterium (assembly GCA_021204025.1). Lineage (GTDB taxonomy): Bacteria > Bacillota > Clostridia > Lachnospirales > Lachnospiraceae > Brotaphodocola. The sequence goes on from JAJQAC010000045.1 coordinate 2,634, forward strand.
TTGAATTCAGTCATATCGCTTTCAACATGAATCAAACGATCATTCATGGATCGCATGAGATGATACATCTCGGTAAACAATTCGTCATTCATAAGTAATAATCTCCTTTCATGAATTTTGTAAATCATACAGACCTCTTAACTATAACACACAAAGGATAAAAAGTCTATTTCAAAAATACCAGGTCACCCGTTTCTCAGACGTGACAAAACGTCTCAAACACAACAAAAAATCGGGGCAACAAGATTTGAACTTGCGACCTCTCGGCCCCCAGCCGAGCGCGCTACCAAGCTACGCCATACCCCGATTAAAAATATATGAAATTAAAAAATTTATCTCATAAGGAACCTGCCCTTATGAGATAAGATGGAGATGACGGGATTCGAACCCGCGGTCTCAGCGTTGCGAACGCTGCGCTTTCCCAGCTAAGCTACATCCCCAAGGAACTAAATGGAGACGACAGGGTTCGAACCTGCGACCCCATGCGTGTGATGCATGTGCTCTCCCGGCTGAGCTACGCCTCCGCACATTATTCTATCACGATTTTCAAAAATTGCAACCTTTATTTTTCTTTTCTTTAAAAAAGATGAGGTATTCATTTTCCAGCCCCTCATATATGAGGGGCTGAGCACATCTATGATTATACTTTTTCTTATGCGTTTCCGGAAGGCTGTTTCCCAATATAAGCCTGAATACCGCCATCAACATAGATGATCTGTCCGTTTACAAAATTGGATGCGTCAGACGCAAGGAATACTGCCGGTCCTCCCAGATCGGAAGCCTCTCCCCAACGACCTGCCGGAGTCTTCGATACGATAAACTGGTCAAACGGATGTCTGGATCCATCCGGCTGGATCTCACGAAGCGGAGCCGTCTGCGGGGTCGCGATGTAACCAGGTCCAATACCGTTACACTGGATATTATACTCGCCATACTCAGAGCAGATATTTCTGGTGAGCATCTTTAAGCCGCCCTTTGCAGCCGCATAAGCGGAAACCGTCTCACGGCCAAACTCGGACATCATAGAGCAGATGTTAATAATCTTTCCGTGACCCTTTTTGATCATGCTCGGAATAACAGCTTTTGCTACGATAAACGGAGCGTTCAGGTCAACATCAATTACCTGACGGAACTCTGCAGCGGTCATCTCGATCATCGGGATTCTCTTAATGATACCTGCGTTATTTACCAGGATGTCAATTACCCCAACTTCCTCTTCAACCTTAGCAACAAACGCATTTACCGCATCTTCATCACAAACATTGCATACATAACCATGTGCCTCAATACCGGCCTCTTTATAAGCGGCAAGACCTTTGTCTACAAGATCCTGTCTGAGGTCATTGAACACAATCGTTGCACCCGCGCCCGCCAATGCATTAGCAATCGCAAAACCGATTCCATAAGAAGCACCGGTAACCAGGGCAACCTTCCCCTTCAGAGAGTAATTCTGAATGTAATCCATAGTAAACACTCCTTCTCATTTATTCACATTGCAAAGAAATTGCAAACGTGTTCGATATCAATATACCACAATTTCTCAGAAAATTCAATGCGATATTCTTATATGAGAAAGTTAGTTTGAAAAACCACTCCTTATAAAAATTTTGTTCATAAAATTTATGATTTTTTATCAAATGCAGGATTAAAATCGTAAAAATTCCGTGAATCCAGATGTTCCTGTACATCACGCAATGCTTCGCCGAAACGTTGAAAATGAGCAATTTCTCTTTGACGCAGATAACGAATCGGATCACAAACCTCCGGGTCTGTTACAACGCGAAGAATATTATCATAAGTTGATCTGGCTTTCTGTTCCGCCGCAAGGTCTTCAAACAGGTCGGTAATCGGATCTCCTTTGGACTGGAACTCCGTTGCCTGAAACGGCACTCCCCCCGCCGCCTGAGGCCAGATGCCTGCAGCATGATCGATATAATATGCTCCCAGTCCGGAATCTTTGATCTCCTGCGCGGTCAGCCCTTTCGTCAGCTGGTGAATAATCGCCGCAACTATCTCAAGATGTGCCAGCTCCTCCGTGCCAATATCTGTCAGAACCGCTTTTGCCATATTGTAAGGCATCGCATAGCGCTGTGAAAGATAACGCATGGACGCACCCATCTCACCATCCGGTCCGCCATACTGGCTCGCGATAAATAATGCCATCTGCGCGTTTGGCCGCGATATCTTTACCGGATACTGCAGCCTCTTTTCATATTTCCACATACGTTTCCTCTCCTTCCCATGGCCATGGACCTTCGATCCAGTTCCACACATCTTCACTCTCATGATCATAAGTCAATGGGCCTGACACAGATTCATAATCCTTCACGGCATCATGGTATGATTTTTGCACGCATCGAAAATACTCGATCGCATGCCGGTCATCCGGATGAGTATCCAGATACAGCAATATATCATCCATCGCAAAACCATACTGATCCACCTGCTCTAAAAGCTGCTTTTTCTTCTCCTGATCCTTCATCATAGTGATTGACACCTCCCCGTCAGAAATGGCCGATCGAGCTCCGGGAAAATGGTTCCCCGGTCCAGACCCTGTGCGGGCGGATAAGTCTGCCCCCAACGTTGCTTCGGCACATATCCCATTGCCAGAGAATTATATGCCGGCTCTGATGTCTGCGGCTGATATGCACTCATCGGCGTTTTATTCTCCTGTCTGATCATTCCCGCTGGCCGGGCCATCTGTCCGGCTGACGGCATCTGCACTGCTGCCCGGGTCTGTGGCGGACGGATCGGAAGCGGACTGGCACAGTATCCACATTCTTCTCCCATACAGGGAGGCGCCGGACGTTTGGGACGGTTTATACCGCTTTCCCTTGTCCGGGGTGTTCTTATACAATAATCATCCATTTTGGAAATATCCCTTTATTTTTTCTGTAATGTCATACTATGAGAAGACATCAGATTTTGTTCCTGTTTCCCGGCAGGCTCAGCTATCATTCCCTGCCCGGCCCTGTGATCGGGCAGAAGACAGCTTTTTCGCATCCTGCTCGCCGCGGCCACTCTACACTCTGTTCCGGTCGGTGCTGAACGAGCGCCACCGGTGCTCACCGCCCGGCATCAGCCGGAAAAGGCATCGGACAATCCATTGCCCAATGCCTTTTCCGGTAATCCTGTAATCCAATATTTACACTTCACAACCACAATACATCACAATCTGGTTCTCACATCCATACTTAAGGTTTTCCTGTTTTCCCGACAGCTATCTCTCATCCCTCACTCAATATAATCCAGCGGATCAACTGCCTTTCCCTCATGCCTCATTTCAAAATACAAATTACTTCCTTCTACGGTATAATATTTGGTCGGCTCCGCTACATATCCCAGGAGCTGTCCCTTCTCCAGATATTCGCCCTCCGACACGCCGACTTCCTTCAACTGTCCGCAGACAGCAGTATAACCATTCCCGAAATCCAGTGTCAGGTAATCTCCGATTTCTTCATTACTGCCTTTTTCCAGGACCCTGGCATTTGCCGGAGCGCTGACCGGTTCGCTCACTTCTCCCTGAATGACAATCGCCGGATTGCACTTATACTCATCTAACGTCGGGAAATAAATTGTAGCATCCATACTGTAATCCAGAATTACATTGCCCCGAACCGGCCACGCGATTCGGCTGTTATCCGCAAAATCCAGCACAAATGCGGTCGCCGCATCCAGACCGCTTCCTGCCGCCAGCGCATCCTCCTGCGCCGGTATCCCTGCGGTTCCTGACAGGTCCTTTTTTGCAACCTCGTAAGTATCCTCGCTGGTTACTGTATCTGGATTTTCTCCGCCGGACAGAATATCATCGGTTTCTGTTTCCCGTCTCACAAGCTACGCGTCCGATTCCCCTGCAACCTCATCCGCAGTATTCTGCGTTTTCTCCTTAGCCAGCAGACTGTCTCCCTCTTCCATTTCCATATATGGGGGTTCTCCGCCGCTTCTCCTCAGTGTCAGCACGCCCGCTGCAGCTACAATTGTCAGCAGACCCAGTACAAGCATGACAAGAAATAATTTGTCCTTAAGCATTTCACTAACTTTGTTTTTCACAGTTTTATCACCTCGGTAGTAGTTTTACCAAAGGCGGCGTCCTTATTCAGAAATGAAAACAATATTTTTATAATAATAAGACAGGATCTCCTCGTATCCCCAGCCTTTCCGCGCCAGGCTGTCTGCGCCGGACTGACTGAGACCATAACCATGCCCGCGCCCGCGCACAATCACCCGGATCTGATCACCATCCTCATCCAGTTGAAAGCATGGGGACGGCAGTCTCAGTGAATATCGCACCTCGTCTCCGGTATAGGTTCCTGTCCCGATCTTAATCTCGTCCACGTATCCGGCCTCGTCTTTTTGAATCATCTGAACTTCAGACAGCAGATCCTCCGGCTTTACAGAAACTGTGTCCGTAACCCGGCTTATTTTTTCAGCAAATTCTTTTTTCCCAAAAGCAAACTTTTCCAGATAACCCTCCCGCTCTGTATCAGAGCTGCTGTCAACTGGCAAAAGGTATGGGAACTGCTCTCCACCCGCGCGGGTTTTTCCCGCGCTCATCTCATGAAACATCGGCAGGATATACTGTCCATCCTGTTTCATCACCGTTCCCTTTGTTTCTTCTACCGCTGACTCTGCAAGTGTAAGTTTGTGCAGCACCTGCGTCTGATCCGTCACTGACAGTCTTTCTGTTTCTCCCAGATAATCCAGATCCAGTTCTTCCTCATCAATCTCCGTTCTCAACCGCATCAGGCTGCAGATATAAGTCCTTGCAATAATCGCCTGACATTTCCACACCTCCGGATCATATTCTCTTCCGTCGATCTCATCCGGCATCTGACACGCTACAACGCCCGGCAGAAAATCTTCCAGTCTCCGGTAAAGGATTTTGTCCCCCTGATCAATCCGTATCACTCTCTCCGTTGTTTTTACGTTATTCTCCGAATCCGCACTCCTGTTTTCTTCCATCACCGCCTGTTCGATCTCTTTCTGCATTCCTCTTACTTCTCCTGCGGCATGTGCCCAGAGAAAAGACACAATCCACGGCAACAGCAAAAGAATACCTGTCCTCATGATCCATTTACGCATAAACCCCTCCATAAACTAATAGTAGTCTATGAAGGGGTTTCTCTGTTCATTCCAGATGATTTACCTTTCACAGGGTAACCATCTGATCAAAATCAAGACATAATTACAGTTCTACCTTTACCCGGTCCAGATGCCAGATATCTCTTACATACTCTTCGATCGTACGATCCGATGAGAATTTGCCGGAGCAGGCCGTATTCAACATTGCTGTCTTTGCCCACCATCTCTGATCCCGGTACCTCTCATCAATCTTTCTCTGCGCTTCCGCATAGGACGGCAGATCCTTCAGAATGAAATACATATCCGCCCGATCGCTGGACTGTGTGTTCAGCAGAGAATTATAAATATCGCGGAACAGCTCCGTATCATTCGGCGAGTAATAACCGTTGATCAGCTGCATCAATACACGACGGATCTCGTAGTTATTGTTAAAAATATCCTGAGGATAATACTGACGGTTCTTCTCAAGCGCAATAATCTCATCCGAGGACGCGCCGAAAATAAACATATTCTCCTGACCCACTTCCTCGGCCATCTCTACATTTGCGCCATCCATCGTACCGATTGTCAGAGCTCCGTTTAACATGAACTTCATGTTACCGGTTCCGGACGCTTCTTTACTGGCAGTGGAAATCTGCTCGCTGACATCAGCCGCAGCGATAATGATCTCCGCATTAGATACCCGGTAATCCTCTATAAAGACAACCTTAATCTTGCCGTTAATGCTCGCATCGTTATTAATCACATCAGCAACTGCGTTGATCAGTTTGATTGTCAGCTTCGCCCTCTTATAACCAGCCGCAGCTTTCGCGCCGAAGATAAAGGTTCTCGGCACCATATCCATCTCCGGATGATCCTTTAACTGATTATACAGGTACATAACATGGAAAATATTCATCAGCTGACGCTTATACTCATGAAGCCTCTTAACCTGCACGTCAAAGATCGAACGCGGATCTACATCAATGCCATTATGCTCTTTGATATATTTTGCCAGACGAAGTTTATTCTGATACTTGATATTCATAAACTCATGCTGACATCTTTCATCATCCACATATAACTTCAACTTGCTGATTGCCGACAAATCCGTAATCCACTCATTTCCGATCTTATCCGTAATCCAGTTAGCCAGAAGCGGATTTGCATGCAGCAGAAACCGCCTCTGAGTGATGCCGTTGGTCTTGTTGTTGAATTTCTCCGGGAACATCTCATAAAAATCATGCAGTTCCTGATTTTTAAGGATCTCTGTGTGAAGCTGCGCAACACCGTTGACCGAAAAACCGGCGCAGATCGCCATGTTGGCCATACGGATCTGACCATCGTAGATTACGGACATCTTCGCAATCTTATTGTGGTCATTCGGATACCGCTCACTGATCTGGCGCTGGAAACGGCGGTTAATCTCTTCCACGATCTGATATACACGGGGATGCAGGCGTGAGAACAGTTCGATCGGCCACTTCTCCAGAGCCTCTGCCATAATGGTATGATTGGTATAGGCACAGGTATGAGTCGTAATATACCATGCCTCATCCCACTCCAGGCTATAGTCATCCAGAAGGACTCTCATCAGTTCTGCCACCGCTACCGTAGGATGGGTATCGTTCAGCTGGAAGACATTCTTCTCATGGAATTTCCGGATATCATCATGCTTTTCCATGTATTTGGCAACCGCATGCTGCATACTCGCAGAAACAAAGAAATACTGCTGTTTTAATCTCAGTTCCTTGCCTGCCATATGGTTGTCATTGGGATACAAAACCTCGCAGATATTTCTTGCCAGATTTTCCTCTTCCACAGCTTTCTTATAATCACCGTGGTCAAAATCATCCAGATGGAACGAATTTTTCGGCTGCGCGTCCCAGATCCGCAGAGTATTGACAACATTATTGCCATATCCGACAATCGGCATATCATACGGAACCGCCATCACGGACTGATAACCTTCCTGTACGTAACGGTTTCTGCCGTTTTCGTAAATCGTTTTTACATAACCGCCGAACTTCACCTCGGTTGCGTATTCCATACGACGCACTTCAAACGGATTCCCATCCTTCAGCCAGTTATCCGGCACCTCAACCTGAAATCCGTTCTCAATCTTCTGTTTGAACATGCCGTAACGATAACGGATACCGCAGCCATAAGCCGGATAGCCCAATGTAGCCAGGGAATCCAGAAAACACGCCGCCAGACGTCCCAGTCCGCCGTTGCCCAGTGCCGCATCCGGCTCCTGATCCTCAATCACATTCAGATCGAGGCCAAGTTCATCCAGCGCTTCTTTGATCTCTTTCTGCGCCATAATATTGATAATATTATTTCCCAGAGCACGTCCCATCAAAAACTCCATGGACATATAGTACAGAGTCTTCGCGTCGTCCTTTTCATACTGCTTATGAGTCGCGATCCATTCGTCGATGATGATGTCCTTTACCGCCAGAGCAACAGCCTGATAGATCTGCTGCTGGCTTGCATCCTCGATCGTCTTGCGGGAAATGTTCTTGACATTGTCAATTACCGTTTTCTTAAATATTTCTTTGTTAAAAGCCTGTTTCATGAATTGTCTCTTCTCCTCTCGTCCGCAGCGCGTTTCCGCTCATACGGTTTTCTCAACTCCTAAAGTTACCCTTTCACCGTTGATATTCCATTCTTTCACATAACCGGCCGGCTGCTGCAAAATTACCTGGTCGGCAAGTACTTCCCTGCGCACCTCGTCCATGTGCGCTGCCAGGATCTCAGCAATCTTTTCACTGCCGTCCTGGTACACATTGATATGATCAGTCACCTCAAATCCGGCTTCTTTGCGCATCGTCTGGATCTTGCTGACCAGTTCACGCACAAATCCCTCTTCCACCAGTTCCGGTGTCAGATTGGTATCGATCGCAACCGTAATATAGTTATCGCCTTCGGAAACATAGCCTTCCGCCTGCGCCATATCAATCAGTAAATCATCTTCCGTCAGAATCACTTCCGTATCGCCAAAGGTAAATTTCAGCGCGCCGTCCGCTTTCAACCGATCCATTGCCTCATTGCCGTCGACCTCAGACAGAGCCTTGCGGATATTGCCAAGCTGTCTGCCGTACTTCGGACCCACGGTGCGAAGCTGCGGTTTGAAGCTGTAAGACGTGAACCGGCGGACATCATGCACAAATTCTACCTTCTTGACATTCAGTTCGTCTTCTATAATCTCTGTATAATAATCCGACAGTGCAAGATCAGCTTTGACGTACATCATCCCGATCGGCTGACGGTTCTTGATATTGGCAGTATTGCGCGCAGCCCGTCCGAATACAACGATCTTAAGGACCTCATCCATATTCTTTTCGAGTTCTGTATCGATATGTTCCGTATCCGCCGTCGGAAAGTCACACAGATGCACAGACTCCGGTGCCTGTGGATCAATGCTGCAGACCAGATTCCGGTAAATATCCTCGGTCATAAACGGAATCATCGGAGCCGCTGCCTTTGCTGTTGTAACCAGAGCAGTATAAAGCGTCATATAAGCATTAATCTTATCCTGCTCCATCCCTTTCGCCCAGAAGCGCTCTCTGCTCCTCCTCACATACCAGTTACTCATGTCATCAACAAACTCTTCCAGTGCCCGCGCTGCTTCCGGGATCCGATAATGATCCAGATCCTCATCAACCGCCTTCACCATCGAATTCATCTTGGACAACAGCCATTTGTCCATTACCGAAAGTTTATCATACTCTAACGTATATTTTGTCGCGTCAAACTCATCGATATTCGCATACAATACAAAGAAAGCGTAGGTATTCCAAAGCGTTCCCATGAATTTGCGCTGTCCTTCCTGCACTGCCTTGCCGTGGAAGCGGTTTGGCAGCCATGGGGCACTGTTGATGTAAAAATACCAGCGGATCGCGTCCGCGCCATAAGTCTCCAGGGCCTCAAACGGATCCACCGCATTTCCCTTGGACTTGCTCATCTTCTGGCCATTCTCATCCTGAACATGTCCCAGTACGATCACGTTTTCATATGGAGACCGGTTGAAAAGAAGCGTTGACTCCGCAAGCAGAGAATAAAACCATCCGCGCGTCTGATCAACCGCCTCAGAAATAAACTGAGCCGGGAACTGCTGACGGAACAGATCCTGATTTTCAAACGGATAATGGTGCTGAGCAAACGGCATCGCTCCGGAATCAAACCAGCAGTCAATCACTTCCGGCACGCGGTGCATCGTCTTTCCGCATTTCGGACACGGGAACGTAATCTCATCGATATAGGGCCGATGCAGTTCGACAGTTTTCGCTTTTTCATTTCCGCTCATCTCAAAAAGCTCCTGCCGGCTTCCGATCGAATGCATGTGTCCGCACTCGCACTCCCAGATATTAAGCGGAGTACCCCAGTAACGGTTTCTTGAGATGCCCCAGTCCTGAACATTTTCCAGCCAGTCACCAAAGCGCCCCTTGCCGATGCTCTCCGGAATCCAGTTGATCGTATTGTTATTGCGGATCAGATCGTCCTTCACCGCCGTCATACGGATAAACCAAGACTCCCGCGCATAATAAATGAGCGGCGTGTCGCAGCGCCAGCAATGCGGATAGTCATGCTCAAATTTGGGTGCATCAAAAAGGCATCCTCTGGCATCCAGATCCTTAAGCACTTCCGGATCCGCACTGACCACCGGCGGGTTTTTCTTTAATTCCGCTTCCGAAGGTTTGTTGCGCATACCGGCAAATGGTGTCTCTGCCGTCATACAACCTTTCTCGTCTACAAATTTTACCAGAGGCAGATCATATTTTCTGCCAACCTGTGCGTCATCTTCACCAAACGCCGGCGCGATATGGACGATCCCGGTGCCGTCAGACATCGTGACATAGTTATCACATACCACATAATGCGCTTTCTTATGCTGCTTTGCAGCCTCGATGGCAGCAGCCTCATATAACGCCTCATATTCTTTATATTCCAGATCCCTGCCCGTGTATCTCTCCAGAATCTCATAAGCCGGAGCATTCTCTGTCGCCAGTTTACCAAGCACCTTATCCAGCAGAGCTTCGCCGAGATAATACACGTTTCCGTCCGCGGCCTTAACCTTTACATAGGTTTCACCCGGGTTGACACACAGTGCAACGTTGGACGGAAGCGTCCAGGGAGTTGTCGTCCACGCAAGAAAATACGCGTCTTCATCCTTCACCTGAAAACGCACGACAGCGGAACGTTCCTTAACTGTCTTATAGCCCTGGGCTACCTCCTGCGCCGAAAGCGGCGTACCGCAGCGCGGACAGTACGGAACAATCTTAAAGCCCTTATATAAGAGTCCCTTCTCCCAGATCTGCTTCAACGCCCACCATTCGGATTCGATATAATCATCGTGATAAGTGACATATGGATGTTCCATATCCGCCCAGAACCCGACCGTACCGGAAAAATCCTCCCACATGCCTTTATACTTCCAGACACTTTCCTTACATTTATCAATAAAGGGAATGAGACCGTACTGCTCAATCTGCTCCTTGCCGTCCAGCCCCAGCATTCGCTCAACCTCCAGTTCGACCGGAAGCCCATGCGTATCCCATCCTGCCTTACGCGGAACCATATACCCTTTCATCGTACGATAACGCGGAATCATATCTTTGATCACGCGAGTCAGGACATGACCGATGTGTGGTTTTCCGTTCGCGGTAGGCGGTCCGTCATAAAAAGTGTAGACGGGTCCCTCTTTCCTGCTGTCCATACTCTTCCGGAAAATCTGATGATCCTCCCAGAATTTCTTGGTTTTTTTCTCACGCTCTACAAATTTAAGATCTGTAGAAACCTTCTCATACATACTTTTCTGCCTCCGAATTTCCTTACATCTGTTACGCACATTCCTTCTTAGTGTATTTATTTGGGAAAGAATTGTCAAGTGCTCTTTTGAAAGTTGAGCCGAAGTTCTCAAATTATATATAAAATTATACTATATAAGCGCATTGAAACAAAGCAAAATTTATATTAAAATCAATTATGTAAATTAATTCTTTTACCTTTTTACCATTATTGTTATTGGGGAGTAACCATCATGTACGAAATGGATTTTGCCAAAGTTGGCCAGAAAATGAAGCGATTACGAATGGATCTCGGTGTAACTCAGGAAAAAGTAGCAAATGATCTTCAGTGCACGATCGCCTTTGTCAGCAATGTCGAAAACAATCGCGCAAAACTCAACCTGCGTGTCCTGCTCTATTATGCGGATCTCTGCCATGTTCCGGTAGATCTGATCTTAGACGCCGGACGCCCGGAGGAAGCTCAGCACACTCCGGGCGAACAACAGACAGCCGAACTTCTCCGCCTGTTTCAGACTTTTACACCGGAGGAACAGGCGAAACTGATCCGAATCATGAAAATATGGCAAAGCAAATCCGAATGAGCAGACAGTATTCCAGTGAGCATTTCTTAACTTAATAAAATAAGGAATGCTCATTTTTTATATCATACTAAATTGTTATTTAATTAACAATGGTATTGTGGTTTTTCTTTTCCGATGGTATAGTATGAATCAATTTATACACAGATTTCACCTAAATTTTACAAAACAACACAAGGAGAATTTTCATGTCTGAACGTAATCTCACTCTGCTTACCGATCTCTATGAGCTCACCATGATGCAGGGATATTTTAAGGAAAAAGATGCGAATGAAACCGTTATTTTTGACGCGTTTTACCGTACCAACCCTGACCATTCCGCCTATTCGATCTGCGCGGGTCTGGATCAGGTGATCGTTTACATCAATAACCTGCACTTTGACCAGGAAGATATCGATTATCTGCGCTCAGTTGGTATCTTTGAAGAAGACTTTCTCGATTATCTGAAAGACTTTCATTTCTCGGGTGATATTTATGCGATCCCGGAAGGCACTGTCATGTTTCCGCGGGAACCGATTGTCAAGGTCATCGCTCCGATCATGGAGGCTCAGCTGGTAGAAACAGCGCTTCTGACCCTCATCAATCATCAGTCCCTGATTGCGACCAAGGCAGCGCGTATCGTCTATGCCGCTCAGGGAGACGGTGTAATGGAATTTGGTCTGCGCCGCGCACAGGGGCCGGACGCCGGTATCTATGGAGCCAGAGCAGCCATGATCGCAGGATGCATCGGTACTTCCAATGTCCTCTGCGGCAAGATGTTTGATGTGCCGGTAAAAGGAACTCATGCTCACAGCTGGATCATGAGTTTCCCTGATGAACTGACCGCTTTCCGCACTTACGCCCGACTTTATCCGCAGGCCTGTATCCTGCTTGTCGATACCTATGATACTCTGGGTTCCGGCGTTCCCAACGCGATCCGGGTCTTTCAGGAAATGCGCGATGCCGGTATCAATCTTTCCTTCTACGGAATCCGTCTTGACAGCGGCGACCTCGCCTATCTCTCCAAGGAAGCCAAAAAGATGCTGGACGCGGCCGGATTTCAGGATGCCGTCATCTCTGCCTCCAACGATCTGGATGAGCATCTGATCGCTTCCCTGAAACTGCAGGGAGCAGCTATTAACAGCTGGGGCGTTGGCACAAACCTGATCACATCCAAAGATACGCCTTCGTTTGGCGGCGTCTATAAGCTGGCCGCCATCAAAGACAAAGCAAGCGGTGCCTTTATCCCCAAGATCAAGCTTTCCGAAAATGCAGAAAAGATTACGAACCCGGGAAATAAAACGATCCGACGGATCTATAATAAAGCCACCGGAAAGATTATCGCTGATCTCATCTGCCTTGTCGATGAAAAATTTGACACATCCAATTCGCTCCTGCTTTTTGATCCGACTGAGACCTGGAAGAAAACTCACCTCGCGCCCGGCAGCTACACCATGAGAGAGCTGATGGTTCCTGTTTTTCTGAATGGCAAACAGGTTTATCAGAGCCCGTCCGTCATGGATCTGCAGAAATACTGCACGCAGGAGAAAAACACGCTGTGGCCGGAATCACTCCGTCTCTACAACCCGCACAAGGTACATGTCGATCTCTCGCTGGCTCTGTGGAATATGAAAAAACAGCTGCTTGATCAGTATCACCGCTGATGTTCATGATTTGTTTACATTTTTTTCAAATATCCGCTAAATTTATTTCATAACTTCCGGGTATAGTAATGAATGCAAGCGAAGCCTACACCAATTGATAAAATTTTTTCATAATCGCCGATGATCTCACTTGGGATCATCGGCTCCTCCCTTTTACAGGCCTTTCAAAGGTCTGTTTTTTCTTGCGTTCTCATTTCCTTCATGATATAATCAGCCTGTTATTTTGTTGTTCCTGAGGGGACGGAACAACACTGTTTTCTGTCAAATGTTTTTTTAAGAAAAGAGGAGGAAAATCATGTCACAACCTGGTATTATTCTCGCAATTGTTCTCTATCTGGCGCTGATGATCGGCATCGGCGTTTATTTCAGCGGAAAAGGAAATAACTCCGCCGAGGGATTCTTTTTGGGCGGCCGCAAACTCGGGCCTCTGGTCGCAGCGATGAGCGCGGAAGCATCCGATATGAGCAGCTGGCTCTTAATGGGACTGCCCGGCGTAGCCTATCTGACTGGTATCGCGGATGCCGGATGGACCGCCATCGGACTGGGAGTCGGCACCTATTTTAACTGGCTGATTGTCGCCAGAAGGCTGCGCCGCTATTCCATTACCTGCAACGCCATCACGATTCCTGAATTTTTCTCAAAAAGATACCGGGATGATAAAAACATCCTGATGTGTATCGCGGCAGTCGTCATTCTGATCTTTTTTATCCCCTATACGGCCTCCGGCTTTAAAGCGGTCGGTACCCTGTTTTCCAGTCTGTTCGGCACAGATTATCATCTTTCCATGATCATCGGAGCACTCATTATCGTAGGATATACAGTCATGGGCGGATTCCTTGCGGTTTCCACAACAGATCTGATTCAAAGTATCGTTATGACGATTGCTCTGGTTGTCATCGTCTTTTTCGGTATTAACGTTTCCGGCGGCTGGAGCGCTGTCGTGGACAACGCCCGCTCTCTGGAAGGATATCTCAGCATGACTCAGCTTCATGATATGGCGGCACATACGGCTACTGAGTACGGTCCGATTACCATCCTGTCTACGACAGCCTGGGGTCTCGGATATTTTGGTATGCCCCATATTCTTCTTCGTTTTATGGCTATGCGTGATGAAAACGAGATCCGACTTTCCCGGCGAATCGCAACGATCTGGGTATTTATTTCCATGTTTGTAGCGATCCTGATCGGTATCATTGGTTATGCCGCCTCAGTCGCCGGCGCAATCCCGACGTTTACCACAAGCGCCGAGTCTGAGACAACCATTATCCAGTTTGCAAGGCTTCTCGGCTCCAACGGCTTTCTCTTCTCTCTGATCGCCGGCATTGTCCTCGCAGGAATCCTTGCCTGTACCATGTCCACAGCGGATTCCCAGCTGCTGACGGCAGCTTCCAGCGTTTCCCAGAATCTGCTCCAGGATTTTCTCAAAATCCGCCTTACAGAAAAACAGTCCATGAATATTGCGCGTGTTACGGTATCGGTCATCGCGCTCATCTCGGTCTTCATGGCATGGGATCCAGACAGCTCTGTCTTTAACATCGTATCCTTCGCCTGGGCTGGCTTCGGCGCCTCCTTCGGACCGGTCATGCTGTTCTCTCTGTTCTGGAAACGCACCAATTTTCAGGGAGCCCTGGTCGGGATGGTATCCGGCGGCGTCATGATTTTTGCCTGGAAATATCTTGTTCGCCCGATGGGCGGCGCGTGGAACATCTATGAACTGCTACCCGCATTTCTTGTAAGCAGCGCCCTGATTGTTATTGTTTCACTCCTGACAGCTGCTCCCTCTGAGGAAATCACCCGGGAGTTCGACTCCATTTGATCTGATTCTGCACGTAAGAGGTGATTTTCTATGACCATTGTTGTAACGATGTTTAAACTGCTCTTTACCATGGGAGTCGGTTTCTATCTGAACAAACGCGGTATTCTCACTTCGGATACCAACAAAAAACTATCCTCGATGATCGTCGATATCACGGTGCCCCTGTTAATTATCAGCTCTGTCGGCTCGATCGCAGACGGAAGCAGAGCCGATGTGCTGCTGATGCTTTTTGGCGGCGCGATCCTCTACTGTACGTTTCCTCTGATCGGCTGGCTCGCCGCCGCGCTGGTCCGGGCGCCAAAAGGCACCAGGGGAATCTATATGTCTTCCCTGATGCTCGCGAATACCGCCTTTATGGGCTACCCTGTCACGCAGGCGCTTTATGGCGATTCGTCGATTTTCTATACGACGATCTTCAACTTCGGATATAATGTCCTTTTCTATGCCCTTGCGACTTTCCTGATCGATCGGGACGCGGGAAAGGCCTCCGGTTTCGATCCGAAACGCCTGCTCACCCCAGGCATGATCGCAGGCGTGCTGGCAATTGTTATTAACCTGACTGGGATCACCCTGCCCGACCTGATACTGGAGCCGGCAAGTTTTATCGGAAATGTCACAACTCCACTCTCTATGCTGATCATCGGAGCAAATATGGCGGACTATTCGATCCGGGACATTTTCGGAGAAAAACGCATCTATGTCATTACCTTTTTAAGACTGTTGGTAATGCCGGTACTCACCGCGATTTATCTGAACCTGCTGACTGACAATAAACTTCTGATCTGCATGTGTGCCATGACAATCGGTATGCCGGTCGGTTCCATGCTCGCGATGGCAGGGAGCAAATATGAATCCACTGCAGGACCAAGCAACATTATCGTTGTGCTGTCCACGCTTTGTTCCATGATCACAATCCCGATCCTGGCGGTGATCTTCCGTCTCTGGTTCGGAGTTTAAGCAAAGAATCCCGTCAGTTCGGGATCTCTGCAATAAAAAAAGGAGAATCCATATGTCACTGATATTACCTGAAAATTATGATCCCCAGCTCTCAGTCCGCGAAACTCAGTCTGCGATCAAGTACATCCGCGATACCTTTCAGCAGGAATTTGGCCGTGAGATGCATCTGGATCGCATCTCCGCTCCTCTCTTTCTCGAAAAGAACAGCGGTTTAAACGACAACTTAAACGGCGTCGAGCGCCCGGTAGCTTTCGATGTCCCGGACATTGGCACGGAAACCGTCGAAGTCGTACATTCCCTGGCGAAATGGAAACGTCTGGCTCTGAAACGATATCATTTTCAGCCGGGCGAAGGGCTTTATACTAATATGAACGCCATCCGCCGTGATGAGATACTGGATAACCTCCACTCCTGTTACGTGGATCAGTGGGACTGGGAAAAAGTCATTATGAGAGAACAGCGCACAGAAGATACCTTAAAACTGGCAGTGCGCACCATCTGCAAAATCATCAAGCACATGGAGCATGAGGTCTGGTATAAATATCCGCAGGCCGTCAATCATCTCCCTGATGACATCACGTTTATCACAACGCAGCAGCTGGAAGACCGTTATCCGGAGCTTTCGCCTAAGGAACGGGAAAATCAGATTACACGGGAATACGGTTGTGTCTTTCTGATGAAGATCGGAGACAAACTGAAATCCGGAGAGCCGCACGATGGCCGCGCCCCGGACTATGACGACTGGCAGTTAAACGGCGACATCCTCTACTGGTATCCGCTGTTAAACTGTGCGCTGGAGATCTCAAGCATGGGAATCCGTGTAGATGAAAAATCTCTGGATGAACAACTCACGAAAGCCGGATGCGATGACCGCCGCAAGCTCCCCTATCATCAGATGATTCTTAACCGGGAGCTCCCCTACACCATTGGCGGCGGTATCGGGCAATCCCGCCTGTGTATGCTGTTGTTAAACCGTGCTCACATCGGAGAGGTACAGGCAAGCCTCTGGCCGGAAAAAATGCGCGACGACTGCCGCGCACATAACATCCTGCTCTTATAAGGTCGGGAATGTAATCGTTATCGTTGTCCCTTTCCCAACCTTGCTGCTAAGTTCTATTCTCGCGTTATGGTAGATCGCGGCATGCTTTACGATTGACAGGCCAAGTCCTGTGCCGCCGATCTGGCGGGAATGACTTTTATCTACCCGGTAAAAGCGCTCAAATACGCGAGGCTGATCCGCATCCGGGATGCCGATCCCGTTATCTTCTACTTTAAGGATCGGATGACCGTTTTCTTTCCGGACTGTCACAATCACATATCCGTCCGGACGATTATATTTGATCGCATTATCACAGAGATTATAGATCATCTCATCCAGGATCGCGGAAACGCCTTCTATAACAACCGGCTTTCCTTTCAGGCAGAGAGAAATCTCTGCCTTCTTTGCCGTTTCCTTTAAATAATCCAGTGTTCTGGAAGCTGCCATATATAAATCTACTTTTGATTTTTCCACATCCTGTTTGCCCTCATCGAGCTGGGAAAGCCGGATAATGTCATTGACCAGAGAGATCAGCCGCTGTGCCTCACTATAGATTTTGCCGGAAAAGCGTGACATATCTTCCGGATGTACCATACCGTTCTGCATAATTTCCGCATATCCCGAAATCGAAGTCAGCGGCGTCTTTAATTCATGGGATACATTGGCGGTAAACTCCCGTCGCATCTCCTCCCGGTATTCTCTCTCCGTCACATCGAGAATCATCACGACAGCACCATTTCCCTTGTTCGCGCTCACATGAACCGGGTTCGCTATGATCTGATAAAAACTTCCATTTAACTCCAGCTTCTGTTCGCTGTGATGACCACCCAGCGCCTGATCAACCACCTGACGGAAGGCATTCGAACGGTTCAGATCCAGCACATTGGCTGGTCGGCCGTCCCGGTTCATCATATTGACGCCAAGGATCCGGATCGCACTGCTGTTGAAGGAAATTACCTCAGCGTGAGAATCTACTATGATAAAACCTTCTTCCATATTTTCCGTAATTGCCGTAAACTCTTCCTGTTTTTGCCAGATCTCCGCCATCTGACTTACAATCGTCTCATTTTGCTTTTCAATCCTGCGGATCAGAGGAGAGAGTTCATCATAAACCTTTTCCGGATCCGGATGATCCAGATCCATCTCATTAATCGGGCGGACGATCTGGCGCGTCTGTACCCGAGCGAAGGAAAAGGTCCCGGCAAAGATTACGATCGCCATGATCACCATCCAGGGAATTGTCTGCACCAGCACTGCAAATCCACTTCTCGTCGTACTGGCCACCCGAATCACCGTGCCATCGGACAAGCGTAGCGCACTGTAGTAAGTCTGCTCAGAAAGCGTATCGGAAAGTCTCGTACTGTCCCCGCGGCCAGTCGACAATGCCTGCAACACTTCCGGACGCTGTGCATGATTCTCCATGCTTTCTTCATCCGAATAACTGTCGTAAAGTACTTCTCCGTCCTCCGATATCCAGGTAATCCGGTTAACCGCGTTACCGTCTCCGCGGCCGGACAGCCTTGACAGAAACCCTTGTGGATCCGTTTCCATGGCCGCTGAAAGATAACGTAGTTCTGCCCTTACCTCCTGTTTCATCTGCTTTTGCAGATCACCACAAAATAAAAAAGCGGTTACCATGGTAACCAGTACCATGGTAATCACAGCCATCATACATATATTATGATAGATTTTACTCTTCATCTTCATCATCATTAATTCCCGATCTTATATCCCACACCACGAACAGTCTCAATCCGGTCTCCCGCCGTACCCAGTTTGATCCGCAGAGAACGTACATGAACATCCACAGTCCTGGTTTCACCGTCAAAATCATAACCCCAGATCTTTCCCATGATCTGTTCTCTGGTCAGGACATTTTCTTCATTCTCCATCAGAAGCTGTAATAGTTCGAACTCCTTGTAAGTCAATGTTACGGTCTCATCCTTTACCTTTACCACATGCTTTTTGGGATCCAGCATAATATCCCCGATCCGGAATACCGTCGTCTTTTCCGCCTGTCCTGACTCCGCTCTCCGAAGCAGAGCACGCACCCGCGCAACCAGCTCCATCATGCCGAAAGGTTTCGGGATATAATCGTCCGCTCCTTCGTTTAAGCCCACGACTTTATCATATTCCGTCCCTTTGGCGGTAAGCATAATCACCGGCAGCCTGGCTGACTGAGAAGAACGGCGCAGCTTTTTTAAAATGCTCAGACCATCCTCATCAGGGAGCATGATATCCAGCAGTACAAGCGACGGTGTTTCCTTTTCCATCGCTTCCCAGAACTCAGCCGCAGCAGCAAATCCTCTGGAAGGAAGTCCGCTTGTCTCCAGGGTATAAACAACCAGATCCCGGATACTGTTATCATCTTCCACTAAATAAATCACAGCCATTCTCCTTACTGTCTTTGATTGATTACTTTGTACGCTTTCCCGTAATCGAATACTCTACCCATGTCGCAATATTACTGGCATGATCACCGATTCTCTCCAGATACTTGGTAACCATCAGCGTATCAATGCAGATCTCTCCGTGTTCCTCATCAGTCCCCTGCCCCAGGATCCCGATCAGTTCTTTCTTGATCTGGTCAAAAAGATCATCCACCACGTCATCATATCCCACAACCTCGTGCACCAGTTCCAGATCCTGCCGGACAAAAGAATCCACACTCATTGTCACCATGTGACCGGCAGCCTCTGCCATCTCCCTGAGCAGCGCCTCGCATTCCAGATGTTTCCCTTTCAGGCAGCGGCAGATATCCGCGATATCCTGCGTCTGGACTCCAATCCGGTTCATATCAGAAATCATCCGCAGCGCGGATGATACCGTGCGCAGATCGGTCGCTATCGGCTGCTGTTTTAAAATCAACCGCATACAATGATTCTCAATATCCTTTTCTTCCTGTTCGATTTGCTGCGCAGTTTCCTGGAGCTGCTCCAACAAAGCGGTTTCTCCTAAAAGGATCCGGGTAACACAGGTGATCGTGTCCTCGCACAAAGCACCCATACGAACCATTTCTACATGCAGATATTCCAGTTGTTTCGCATACTGTTCTCTCATATCAGCCAAACCTCCCCGTAATATAATCCTCGGTTTTTTTGTTCTTCGGCATCGAAAAGATCTGATCGGTCTCACCGAATTCAATCACCTCACCAAGGAGGAAAAACGCTGTCTTATCTGAGATACGGGCGGCCTGCTGCATATTATGGGTCACCATGACGATAGTATACTCCTTTTTGAGTTCGACCGCAAGATCTTCGATCTTAGAAGTTGAAATCGGATCAAGAGCAGAAGTCGGCTCATCCATCAACAGAACATCCGGCTGCACGGCCAGCGCACGGGCGATACACAGACGCTGCTGCTGTCCGCCGGACAAACCAAGCGCACTCTTTTTCAGACGATCCTTTAACTCATCCCAGATTGCCGCATCTGTCAGAGATTTCTCGACAATATCATCCAGATGCGCTTTGGAATGAATCCCATGAGTACGCGGACCAAAAGCAATGTTGTCATAAACACTCATGGGAAATGGATTTGGCTTCTGAAATACCATACCTACCCTCTTACGCAGCAGATTGATATCCATATCTCCATAGATATCCTCTCCATCCAGTTTCACGCTTCCCGTAATCTTACACCCTTCCACCAGGTCATTCATCCGGTTCAGCGATTTGAGCAAAGTAGATTTTCCACATCCGGACGGCCCGATAAATGCGGTAATCTCATTTGCCTGAATATTCAGATTAATTCCCTTCAGCGCCTTGAAATCGCCATAATACAGTTCCATGTTTTCAATCGTGAACTTATCCATATTCATCCTCTCAACTGTTTTTATTTCCGCAATCAGCGTTTTTCGACCTGTCTGGCAATGAAACCTGAAATCGCATTAATACAGATCACAACTACAAGCAGGACAACCGCTGTTGCATAAGACTGATTGGTATGCAGGCCCTCATTGGTCAGCACATACATATGGATAGCCAGAGTACGTCCGGAACCAAAAAGACTTGACGGAATACCGGCAACTGTACCTGCCGTATACATCAGAGCCGCCGTCTCACCAACGATACGTCCGATCGCCAGAATCACACCGGCAAGGATTCCCGGCACAGCAGAAGGAAGAACAATCTGAAATACTGTGCGCAGGCGTCCCGCCCCCAGACCAAAACTTCCCTCCCGGTAGGAATCCGGCACCGCTTTCAGAGCCTCTTCCGTGGTTCGCATAATAGACGGAAGAATCATGATTGCCAGCGTCAGCGCGCCTCCCATAATCGTATAGGACCACTTGAGCTTTACCGCAAAAAACAGAAAACCAAACAAGCCATAGACAATCGACGGAATCCCTGATAATGTCTCCGCGGTCACTCGCACAACCGAAACCAGTTTATTTCCGCGTTTTGCGTATTCTACCAGATAAATCGCCGCAAAGATTCCCAGCGGCACTGCCACCACAAGCGCCAGCGCCGTCATCATGATGGTGTTGACCAGTGCCGGAGTCAGCGATACATTCTCGCTGTTATATTCCCAGGCAAAAAG
This sequence comes from Clostridiales bacterium, assembly GCA_021204025.1. Taxonomy (GTDB): domain Bacteria; phylum Bacillota; class Clostridia; order Lachnospirales; family Lachnospiraceae; genus Brotaphodocola. Next base: position 24,074 of record JAJQAC010000045.1, read on the forward strand.
TTCTGGTGTCAGATAAGGAATCCCCTTAACCAGGATATAAATGATCAGAAAAAGCAACGTCAGAACCGTAAGAAAAGCAGACAACGTCACCAGCAGATAAAGCAGCAGCGACAAAGGGCTTCTCCTGTAACTTTTCATTTTCTGAACAACCGTCTGCCGATTAATCTCCACAATTCCTTCCATCTCCTACACCTCCGCTTTTCTGCTGATCAGAGAAAATGACAGATTGATAATCAAAATAAAGACAAACAATACAACCGCCGTCGCAATCAGGGCCTCTCTGTGAAGATCCGTCGCATAACCCATCTCCAGCACGATATTGGCCGTCATAGTGCGTACTCCCTCAAATAATCCCTTCGGCATGCGCGCCTGGTTGCCTGCTACCATAATCACCGCCATGGTCTCTCCGATCGCGCGTCCGACACCCAGGATAACACCGGCCAGAATGCCTGATTTCGCCGCCGGAAGCGTTGCAAAAAACACACTGCGTTCATGCGTCGCTCCTAACGCCAATGCGCCTTCATAGTAACTGGAAGGCACCGCATTAATCGCAGATTCCGAAACACCGATGATGGTCGGGAGAATCATAATACCAAGAAGCACCGAGGCAGTCGCCATGCTCTTTCCGCTTCCTCCAAAAAGGAATGACATCGCAGGAACAATCACTACCATGCCAAAAAAGCCGTAAACCACAGACGGAATTCCGGCCAGCAGATCAACTGCCGGTTTGATGATCTTATAAAGCATCTTCGGACAGAACTTGGATAAATAGACCGCTGTCAGGATCCCGATCGGCACACCGATCACAATCGCTCCTGCTGTCACATAAATACTCCCCAGAATCATGGGAAAAATTCCGTAAATATTATTACCCGGTTTCCATGTCTTCCCTGTCAGAAAATCCAGAACGCCGATCTTACCGATCGCCGGCACCCCGTTTGCGAACAGGAAAATGCAGATCATGGCCACCGCAAGAATCGACGCACACGCAGAAAGAAGAAACACTACATGCATTACAGATTCTTTTATATTTTTCATGAAAGACTCCTTTTATCTACAAAGCCGTATCTGAAAAATTTACAGCAAAAGCTGCTCACGGCCTATGATACGACAGGCAGGAGTCCGACAAAGCCGCCTCCTGCCCGATCTCTTTCTTTTTACTGCACATCTTCCCAGTTTGTTACTTCACCCATAAAGATATTCATTACATTCTCGCTGGTCAGTGTCTCTACCGGGCTGTCATTGTTCACGATCACAGCGATACCGTCCATCGCGATTACAGTCGGAATCAGGCCGGACTCCAGTTCGCTGTCCTTCAGCTCTCTGGAAGCCATACCGATATCACATACGCCCTCAATCGCGGAGGTAATACCTGTTGTCGAATCACTCTGCTGCACCTCGATCTCAACATTCGCATTCACAGCCTCGTATGCCTCTTTCAGTTTTTCCATAACCGGAGTTACCGAAGAAGAACCGGCTACTACCACTTTACCACTTACATCCGCCGCCTCATAAGCGCCTTCATTGCCCTGGCTGATATAACCGTTATCTTCCACTACGGTCTGTCCTTCCTCGCTCATGATGAAACTGATGAAATCAGTTGCCTGCTCGCTTAAGCCCTCCTGAACTGCAATGACAAACGGACGGGCAATCTTGTATTCGCCGGATTTGATGTTATCTACCGTTGCCTCGGCGCCATCGATCTCAACAGCCTTAACACTGTCATTCAGAGACCCCAGAGAGATATATCCGATTGCTTTGGTGTTACCCGCGATTGTTGTCATCATAACAGCCGTGCTGTTCGTGATTTCCGCATCCTCAGTTGTATAATCAACTTTCTCACCTGCGTCATTTTTCTGTTCAATACCAAAAAGTTCGATAAAAGCGCCTCTGGTACCGGAACCATCCTCACGGGACACAACCGTAATCGGGCCTTCTGCCTTCGCTGCCGCCTCGGTTTCTGCTGCCGTCGTCTCTGCTGCTGTTTCCGCCGCTGTAGTCTCAGCAGCCGCTGTAGTTGCTGCCGCCGTAGTTGTTGCTGTCTGGCTGGAACCACATCCGGTAAGTCCGGCCATAATCATGCTCATTGCTGCAATTGCTGCGATTGATTTCTTCATAATACTCATTCTCTCCTAAATTATAATAGATTCTAACCTGTAACCTTTCATTACGTCTGAGATTATAGGAGCGTAACGTTAAATCTGAAATCGCGGGCGTGTTAAGTCTTTGTAAAAGAATCGAAACGCAAAAAAGAATCCTGCAAAGCAGGATTCTCGCGCCGAGCGCGGTCGCATAAGCGACATAATTCCCTACGCGCGAGTGCGCATCCCGCCCGGAGGGCTTTTTATCTTACAGGACGAACTTTCCTGTAAGACAAAAAAGATGCCTTACCGCATCATATCTGCCGGAAAGCATCTCTTCTAAATTTTCTCTTTTTCTGTTCCGCCCCAAAGAATCCGACTCATTATCTTCAGGAGTAAACCTATCCTATTTTTGCAAGCGTCTTCTCCTCCCAGTGACTGAACCGGTAATACAAGATCATCAGGATCGCGCACAGAATCCAGCCTACCGGATAACCAAAACCAACGATATGAATATCATGAGCAATCCGGCTTCCTACATACAGATAAAGCTGCCGGAAAGCTACAAAAGAAATCAGCATAATTGCCATCGGCGCTCTGGCATCTCCGATGCCGCGCAAAGCGCCGGCAAGAACCTGATTAAAGCATCCCAGATTCAGGACGAGAACGTTCATACGGACAAAAAGTCTCGCGTATGCCAGCACTTCCGGATCGCTGCTGAAGATACGGGTGATCGGAGTCGCTCCTGTCCAGATAATCAGAGAGGTCACAATGGTAATTCCAAGCGTCATCATCAGAGCGGTCCTGGTCCCCTGCTTTGCGCGCCCGACGTCTCTCGCGCCAATATTCTGGCTCACAAAGGTTGTCACAGCCTGTCCCATACTCTGCATCGGCAGGAACATGTACTGATCGATTTTTGCGTATGTACTCCAGCCCGCCATACAACCGGAACCGAAAGCGTTGACATAAGCCTGAACGATCACATTCGAAAAACAGGTAACCGTCGACTGGATCGCCGTCGGAAGAGCGATCGACATGATCTGTTTCAGAATGCCAAGATTGATCGCCAGATCCCTCCAGACCAGTTTATAGATATCGGATGTCCTGGTCAGCATAATCAGTATCAGAATGGCAGAAACAAACTGAGACAATATCGTCGCATAGGCCACTCCCGCAATCCCCAGATGGAAAACAAGCACAAACAGCAGATCCAGAAAGATATTCAAAATACTGGTAAAACACAGAAACATTAATGGTCTCCGGGTATCTCCGACCGCACGCAGAATCCCGCTCCCCATATTATAAATCAATAACCCGGAAATTCCCGCAAAATAAATGCTCAGATAAGTCGTCGCTGACTCCAGCACATCATCGGGCGTAGACATCAGCCGGAGCATCAACGGCACTCCTGCCACTCCAATCGCAGTGAACAAAACGCTGAAAACAAAGGTACAGGCCATCGTTGTTTCAATCGAAATGTGCATCTGTTCCCTGTCATGCGCGCCATAGTAACGACTGATAATAACACCTGCGCCCACGGAAAAGCCATTGAAAAAGGACACCAGCATATTAATGATGGACGTCGTCGATCCGACAGCGGCCAACGCTTCCTTGCCTACAAAATTACCTACGACCAGGACATCAACCGTATTATATAAAAGCTGAAACAGATTGCCCAGCAGGAGCGGCACCGCAAAAGCAATCAGCAGTTTTGAGATCGAGCCGACTGTCATATCCATCGTCGATGATTTTTTACCTGCATGACTCATGTTACCTTACAACCTCGCTTCGTATTTCCAGATAATCTTCCCGGATAAACCGGTGATAAATCGTATGACCCATTTCTTCTGTCTTGATACAATAATAATATTCATCCACGGACGGATCCTCAAAAAAAAGGACCGCGTCAAAATCGCTTCCCTCCGGCATTTTTTCCATGCAGCATTTGCCATAATGCTCAAATAACGCCCGGATCTCCTCCAACGAACACGCGCAATGATCACCCATCAAGGCAATCAGTTCTTTTAAAAATGCCGGAACCGGTACCTTCTCATGGACATATTCCGCGCCCTGCGGTCCGATTCCTACCGCGATCCTGCCGGCATGAATGGTAAACTTCATCGGAATCCCCTGGATATCCGAATACTCCCGGACCAGCAGATCACGCATCTTAGGAACGTCCGTAATTTCCGTCTCCAGCAGCGCATTCAACGAGGAAAGTGGATAATAAAGCTCCAGGCTTTCCCTTGCATATCCGAGTTTTAACTGTGCTTCCATCACCTGATCGACGATATTTTTTATCAGTCTTTTTTTATTCATCTCTGCTTTCCGTTAATGGCGGAATTCTTCCTGCCAGACTGCCTTTCCCTGCGCCAGCGAGGCTCTCACGTTCAGGATTCTCTGATTTTCCGATCCTCGAAACCTCAGGCTCAGATTCTTTTTTTCTTCGATAAAATTTCCATCTACCATAACGTCAAAAAGCGAAACCAGTTCTCTTGTAACCGGCGAGACCCACATCCTGCCAAGGATATCCTTTTCAAAATCATATCCCGTAAAACACCAGATCGTTTTTTTCGGGTATTGCTCCCGTATCCTGCGTACCAGCGGCAGCAGACCCTCCTGGTTTTCAGGCTCCATTGGCTCGCCTCCAAGAAGAGTGAGTCCCTCAATATAAGAAGGCGCAAGATATCCGGCCAGAAGGTCTTCCGTCTCGGATGTAAAAGGTTCCCCATATTGGAAATCCCATGTCTCCTGATTAAAACAGTTTTTACAGTGATGTCTGCAGCCGCTGACAAAAAGCGAGACCCTGACGCCCGGGCCATTGGCTACATCCACCGATTTGATTGTCGCGTAATTCATCTCTTCTCCCCTGTTAATTTTTACATCATTTTTACTCCATCATTATAATATTTTATCATTCTAACATAATTTATGATAAGCTACAAGCAATTCAAAAAAATCTGACAACGGTTACTCCTTGCCATTTTGCAGAAGGAATGATACTATGGTGAAGAGAAATACGAATTTCCGTCTGTTTCAGGAGGTTTTCTTTCCCATGCCATTATTGATTTCATTATTTCAGGATTTTTACCGTATCGGTAAGAGATTTTTACAGAATGATATCCCGGTCTACGCAGCCCAGGCTTCTTTTTTTATTGTCATTGCCGCATTTCCTTTCCTGATGCTGCTGCTCACGATCCTGCGTTTTATCCCTTCCGTGAACAAATCGGATCTTCTTCGATTTCTCATACAGATCCTGCCAGATACCCTTGACAGTTTTGCCATCAGCATCATCAATGTCAATGACCTGAGTGTGAAAACCACGGGAACCATCCTCTCTGTCACGGCAATCTCAACTCTGTGGACTGCCTCGATCGGCATGATGGGAATTGAACGCGGCTTAAACCGGGTCTACGAATGCCCTTTCAAACGGAATTATATCATCCGTCGGATGATCAGCACCGGATATACACTGGTTTTTCTCGCTGCCTGTATCATGTCTCTTTTTCTTCTTGTGCTCGGCTCTTCGTTAGAGCAATTTGCGCAACGTTATTTTCCTGCGGTTCTGCTCCGTCTGGAAAACCTTTTTAACATGAGCGGCCTGATTTCCTTTGTGATCCTCTTTATCTGTTTTATCGGGATTTATACAATCCTCCCATGGAAAAAACAAAACCCCTGGCATCAGATTCCAGGAGCTTTGTTCTCGGTCATCGGCTGGATGGTATTTTCCTATCTGTATTCGATTTATTTTACACACTTCAGCAATTATTCCCGAATGTACGGAAGCCTGACAGCGATCGTACTGCTGATGCTGTGGCTATATTTCTGCATCTGCATTCTTTTTCTGGGTGCGGCGCTGAACCATCATATTCAGAACCCCAATGTCGATATCCCGCCACCGCGTCCGATCAGGGAAAACGGCAGACCACATGACACAATCTCCAAACCGTAAAAGCCTTTTGCACCGCTTCTTATGATCCATAGCATACGAGCCTGCCGCCGGCAGGCTCACATGCTATGGCAGATCAGCTTCTCATAATGGTAGCTGTTTCCCGTCGAGATCCGCCCGAACCAGTGTATTCCCTCCGTCATAAACCAGCTTAAGAGAGAAAAACGACGTCCTCTCATCCAGAAGCCGCAGGAAAATCTTATCACCCTCCCACAGATTCAATGACAGAAGCTCCTTTTTATCCACCCACTCCAGTTCCCCCTCCGCGCATCTCGTCGGGGCGCCGGTAAATCCGTCCGCAGTATAGAGCGCCATATATTCGGTCACGCCTCCTCCGGAGACAAACGTCACCAATCCGCGAAAGCTCCACGAGGTCAGCGTATATCCGGTTTCCTCTTTTACTTCACGCAACAGACATTCTTCCGGACTCTCATCCGCTTCAAAATGCCCGCCTACGCCGATCCATTTATCTTTATTCACGTCATTTTTCTTGACCGTCCGATGGAGCATCAGATATTTTCCGTCTTTTTCGATATAACACAGAGTTGTCAACGAAGCCATCATTTTCCCTTCTTATCTTTTAAGAGCGGCTTGATCTTTTTATAAAGTTCTCCCGCTTTCTCCGTTCCGTAGAGTTTGACGATCGCGTTATTAACACCCTGCTTTGTTTTGTACTTTACAATAAAACGACCGATATGTTCCTGTTCTTCTTTTCCCTCAATTACCTGGGCAATTGCTGCCTTCAATTCCGGCGAGGGCTGGTATTCATCAACCGGCGGCACCTGTGACGCGGTTTTCTTTCTGCGCCCGCCGCGGTGAGGCCGTTTTTCCGGAATTTCCTTTTTCGTCTCAGGATTTTCCAACCCTTCTGCCCTGTCTTCTGTTATCCCGGTGTTTTGCTGCGAATTTTCCGGCGTCTCGTCTGTATTTACTGCATTCTGCTCCGGATTTACCGTATTCTGCTCCGATTGATTCTCAATCGTCCCGCAATCGTCCGTTTTTTTCTCGTCAGCCGACTCGTCCGGCATCACCCGAATATCTGCTGATCGATCAGTCAATGTCGTATCCGGGGCATTCATCGCCGTAAATGGTTTCTGTGGCGACATTTCTGCTGATTGCTGCGATGTCCGATCCGCTGACTCCTGTTCCGTCATTTCTGATGACACAGCCGATGTCTGCATCTGCCGGCTCTCTTCTGAAGAAGTTCCCATTACAGGCTCAGAAAGCGGCTGCAGCTGCTTTTTGGTCTCGATCATCAGCGGCTTTGCGTGAGCACGACTAATCGAGTCGATCTGACGGATCTTCTTTTCTTTCCAGAAGTCCATCACCACCCGGTACCCATTATCCTTACTCACGATAAAAAAATGATTTTCCGGGTTCGTAGCGATCAAAAAGCCAAGATACGTCGACAATTGAAAATCCAGCGCGTTTTTCTTACCGGTATAAACTTTGCGAAATTCCAGTTTTGTCTTACAGCAGCAGAGCGTCTGATGCATCTCAAAACTGATCTTATCTGCGTTCTCGCTATAAAAAATCACCGTACAGGAATCCTCTCCCAGTTCCCGGATCCCTTTCAGTCCACTCTCCCCGGTGTTTTCATAGTCAATCAAAAAATAATCCATGTTACAATCCTTTCTGATATCTGTTTCATTCGTGATATCCTGTCACTGCGTTTTAGCATAACATATGTTTTTTGTTTATTCAAGCGTTACTGTCCCGGAGCCGGCCCATGCCACGCAGCGCGATGCGTGGCATGAGTGTGACCTGTAACATTCTGTCTCACTCCAGACATTTCCCTCAGGTACGTCCGGGCAGACTGGCCTCCAGGCAGACCGCGCCATATCCGATCTGAGGATTCGGAATCTCGCGAAATCCAGGCAGCGGTCTGGCGCCCCGGCGCAGATATGCTTTCATCTTTTCCCCGTACAGATAGAGATCATTTCCCTCCAGAATCCCCCACTGCATCAACAATGCACTGCTTCCGGTTACTACAGGAGCGGCGAAGGAAGTACCCGTTACCGACTGGTAACCGCCTCCGGCCGCAGGAGCCATCAGTCCGACTCCAGGCGCTACGATATCCGGCTTGATCTGTCGGTCTGTCTGTGCAAAACCTCTCCCTGAAAAATCCGCAAAAATATCAGTCAGCGCGTCATACGCTCCCACCGTGATCACCCTGCCCGCAGAAGACGGGATGGTAAGAGTCGCCTCCTGACTGGGATTCAGGAAACAGGTGGATGGATTCAGAACAGACGCCACAGGGAGCCAGAAATCATATCTCCCTCCCGCATGCACAATCCCTGTCAGTATAAAGGTCCAGATCCCGCTGTCAATGTATCCGCCATTCCTCGCAGAAAAATCAAAATATATCTCCTGTGCCGCGCTGTAAGGCGCCGGTTCTGAGCAGTACGCAAGAATTCTTGTATTGTGATATTCCAGACGCGAGACTCCCATCCTGTGAGGCAGCGGCCCTAAAAGTTCCCCGGAAGGTGCCTGAATAGAAATCATCAGAGGATCTTCATATGACTTCCACAATTGTACCGAAAGCCCGGTTTCATAACCGGCAACAGACAGCATTTCCCGAATCTCTGTATTTTCATTCGGACGGATATTGCCGCCCGCGTGTCCGGCCGCAACACCCTCATTTCCACTGCCAACAATGATCGACGTCTTTCCTAAATTTCCAATATCATCCAGAAATGTCTCCAGCAGACCGGTACCGTCGTGCGGCCCATATGTATTTCCAAAACTGATATTAACCGCCAGCGGCTGTCTGCGGCGGATAGCTTCCGTAACCACAAAATTTACCGCACGCATCAACTCCGTAGTCCGCGGAAAACCCTGCGGTTTGGGAGTCCCCAGCTTTACGATCAGGAGATCACTCTCATATGCAACCCCCCGGTAACGTCCATTCTGCCCACGTCCGTTTCCCGCCGCGATCCCGGCCACCGCCGTTCCATGTCCGCTGACATCAGAAGACGGCACAATCCCCAATGCCTCACTTCGGTTTCCGGTTTTCAGCGCCCGGTTAATCTCCTCCGCCTCATAAATCCGGTTTTTCTGCTGATCCCAAAGAAGAACGATCCGCGTCGTTCCGTCCTCATTACGAAAATCCGGATGAAAATAATCAATTCCGGAATCCAGAATCGCCGTCAAAACGCCGCGCCCTGTAAGTCCCGTCCCCACACGGTCTCCCTGCAGCGCATGAATACACGATGCTGCCCATGCCCGGTCATTGGCAAAATAGAGCAGCTTTGGCTTTTCCATGTATTCAATCTCCCAAAGCCTGCTCACTTCATCAATCCTGCTCTCCGGGACGCGCAGAATCGCGTATTCATTCACCATCTCCTCAACAGACAGCCCCATTTTCCGTACTGCGTCAAGACTTCCGGAATATTTAACGATTACCTCCCAGGTATTTTCCTCAAAGTTATATCCCGCCGAAAGTTCCTCTGACGCTTTGCGCTCCTGATCGGTCAGTTCTAACGCGAGATTCCATTCGAGATCCAGTTTCTGATTGACTCCTGTTTCCGGCATTGTCGCTCCCTGTTACCGGTATTCTTATTGATTTATTACGGAAATTTCTTTTATTTTATGACTGGAGTCCGTAAATTTTCCCGTATTTTCCCTTCAGATAACTCACATAATATTCGGGATTGAAATCCTCACCGGTCATTTCCTTTAAAAGTGTCCGCGCAGGCTTTCGTTTCCCGTATCTGTGAATATGCTTTCTCAGATATTCTCTGATCTCACTGATACGACCATCCGCAAGCAATCGATCGATATCCATCTCTTTTTCCATTGCAGAGAGAATCTGCGCGCCAAACGCACTCCCCAGCGCATAGGACGGAAAGTACCCGAAAGAGCCCTGCGCCCAGTGAATATCCTGAAGAACTCCCTCTGATACATTCTGCGGACGGATGCCCAGATACTCCTCATACTTGTCTGCCCAGAGCGTGGGAATCTTTTCTACCGGAAGATCCTGTTCGATCAATTCTTTCTCAAGTTCATAACGCACAAGTACATGAAGACCATATGTCAGTTCATCTGCTTCCGTACGGATCAGACCCGCCGAAACCTTATTGACCGCCTTTACAAACTGCGCAAGCGCAATTTCCCCCAGTTCTTCCGGGAAGATTTCCTGGAGCTTCTCATATACAGGAACCCAGAAAGACTCCCTCCGTCCCAGAATATTCTCAAAGAAACGAGACTGCGACTCATGCATGCCCATCGAAGCTCCCTGCCCCACCAGCGTCTGCGTCAGGTCATCGGCGATTCCCATCTCATAAATTGCGTGTCCAGACTCATGGATCACAGAAAAAAGCGAACTGTCCACACGTTCCTTAAAGTTTGTCGTGATCCGAACATCCCGATTATGCAGATTGGTCGTAAACGGATGCTCACTGACTGCCAGCACTCCTCTCGAGAAATCAAATCCCACATATCCGGCAAGAAGAACCGCTGCCTCGCGCTGCTTATCCTCAGGATAATTTCCACTTAAGAAATGATCGTCAATCTCGATCCCGCTCTTTTGAATCTCATGGAGAAACGGCACCAGTTCCCGCTTTAAAAGCAAAAAGAACTCATCCAGCTTCTCCATGTCAAATCCTTTTTCATAATCATCCAGCATCACATCATACAGCTTCTGACCTTCTTTTGCCCGGTAGGAGGCAAACTTTTTCTGACAGTCGATCACCTTCTTTAAAGTTGGCGCAAACAAATCGAAGTCCTGCTTTTTCTTTGCTTCTGTCCAGATGCGGGTCGAGCGGGAGATCAGTTCCTGATAGGCACGATATTCTTCCGGAGGGATGGCACATAATTCATCCCGTTCCTTCTTTGCCTCTCTCACAATTGCCTGCTCTTTCTCACTGAGATCTTCTCCATCGCAGGCTTTCAGGCAGTTTCGCATTTCCTCTCCGATCATAATCTTCTGGTATTCTGCTGATAACACTCCCTGCGTCCGGGCTGTCAGAGCTGAAGCCTCTCTGGGCGCAAGCGTTTCATTATCCCATTCAAAAAGCGTCAACGCAGTCTGCAGCGCGCACGCACGTTCTAAAAGTTCCGATAACATTTCAAAAGCTCTCTTTGTTTTTCCCGTTTCTTGCATGCGATTCTTTCTCCTTATCTATCTGACTTCTGATAGTAATCTGTCCCCTTTCTTTCTATTTATTCACACCCCGCCGATGCAAAGACAGCGCAATATCAATCCCAATCAAAACCGCACAGAGCACAAACATCACCCCCACAATCAGAATTGCGCAATTGCGAAAGAAAATCTCAGGCAGGACAAGGATAATCTCATCCTCCCAGGGATCAAACACCCAGTTATCCTTCCCCGGGAAAAACAGATGATGGAAAATCACAAAAGCCCGGTCAAAATCCAGCGCCGCAAGTCCTGCTATCACCAGAAATCCCAGCGCTTCCAGACCCCCTGCCCAGAAAAAAGGTCCTCTGTTAAAAAAGCGCTTCGAACAGATTGGATACTTTCGGTAAACAATCAGACATCCGATCAGGATCAGCACAGATGCCAGCATCACCTGAAAATCCAGATGAAATAACACCGCGCAGTCTGCAAAATGGTCTTTCCCTGATTCTGACCATTTTAACACACCGGTTCCGAAAGGCTCCCCCTTCATGCAAAAATCCATCATCTCATCATATGCTTCCCGGATCTCCTCTGACGTATATCCTGACTGCGTCGCAAGATCCAGCGCCTCAATATGCGCATAATAAAAAGATCGAAAAACCAGCGGTGCCGCGACAGACACAGACAATACGAACGCCATCAACGCTGCTATCACAACTCCTGTGTAAATATTGTTTTCTTTTCTCATAAATCTTCCTCATTTTCTTATATCTGAATGTCTACTTTATTTTCATTCTTGCATCTGTCTCCGAAAATGCTGTCCATATAAAGATTCCAGAAGCTGCCGGGTGCCAGTTCCCTCCAACGCGCCCGGATGCGACCACTCTCCTCCATACTGTACAGTCTCCCGGCAAAAAACGCCTGATTCACCCGCGCCATGCCGGACACCAGCTCCTCTATATCAGATTCCAACAGTCCGGAACCGGCAAACTCCATCCTGAGTTTCTTTTTTTCAGCATCCAGACAGGCAGCGGAAGCATATTTCACAAAATTTTTCAGATTCGGATCGGCATTTCCGCTTTTCTCTGCCCAGGTCTCTACGTTAACCGGCTGCGTTCGGTAAAATGCTCTGTTTCCATCAATGGTCAAGATCCCATACTGACACGGAGGAATTGTAAGCGCCGATGTAACAATCTCTGTCACGCCGGAGTCTTCTCTCCAATGCTGCACATGCATATGTCCGCTCATATGCAGACGTACCCCATACTCCTGATAAAGCGCCAGGAGCTTCTCTCCCCGATCCATAACAAATCCTTCTGACAACAGAGAATTGTGAGGCATCAGGTTCTGATGGCTGGCTCCGATCACCCGCACGTTCCTCCTGCGGGCTTTGTCCAACACAGAACGGATACGGGAAAGCATCGCATCCGTCAGGCTGCAAGGAGCTTCATTTCCATTAACATCCACACACAGCAGCCAAAGATCCTCTTCCAGAGCATAAACAAAACCCCCCGGGAAAGAATCCTCCGCCACAGGACGTGCAGATGCTCCCCCCTCCAGGGAATAATAACACAAAAATTCGTCTCTGGTCACGCTCTCCACAGGTGTCGCTTCACCGCCAATATACGAACCCGCCATCCGATTATCCAGATCATGATTTCCCGGCAGCACGATTACAGGAATCCCGGCTTTTCTTAAAAGTAAAAAACCGGCTGACAGCCGTTCATGACTCAGCCGCTCTCCGTTAAACGTCAGATCCCCGGTCACCAGCAGCGCATCCGGACGAAGCCACAACATTTCATTCAGAAACGCCTGAAATATCTCACCGGAATACTCCGTCCGTCTGCCATCAGAAAATTGCATCAGCAGTTCAAACGCCTCTCCCCGATCCCTTAATTCCGAAGCCAGATAGTGCAGATCAGTCGCGATTACAAGTGTCGTCATATTTTCCTCTTCCCCTTTATATCTGCCGCAAAATTTCCATATCCGCCCGTGCGCATATAAAGAAAACCCCGGCAGCGCATCTGCCGGGATCCCTCTTTTGGTGTCCTTATCATTAAGATTTTCTGCCGTTTAAAAATGCACAAACACCTGCTACAGCCTCTTCCTCATCAGAACCCTCAGCCGTCACCAGTACCGACTCCCCCTGCCGGTAATCATACGTCATTACGCCCATGATGCTCTTCGCATTGATCGTTTTGTTCTTACCGATCTCAATATGGATATCGCTGCGATAGCGACACGATACCTGCACGAGAAGCGCTGCCGGGCTTAATTCAGACTGATCATGTAAGTTCACTACGACTTCCTGTCTTTTCATGTCTCGTTCTCCTTGGTTAGTCTTAATGGAAGCTCCCTATCGAAATAATATTTCATAGTGGCTTATCTGCGGCAATTTGAACCGCTGCATCAATTTCCTTTCATACTAACACAAAATCCAGATCTTGTGAAGAGGGATTTCCCCGAAAAGAATTCCCATCGGCGCAATTCTGACAAAAAGTTATGGAAAAGGATACATAAATCGTAATGGAATTGTTAGTTTTTTCATTGATTTCAATGCTATAATGTCTTTATCAGTTCAAAATCAAGGAGGGTGAAACTCATGAAATTAAGCAAACAGTTAAAACAGGCTGTTTTTGCAGGTACTGTATGTGTTCTGGCGCTGGCTCCGGCATTTTCTTCTTACGCCGCCGGCTTCCAGGAAATTGATGATAAATGGTATTACCTCAATGATAGTGGCCAGGCTATGACAGGACTTCTGGAAGTCGATGGAAAGTATTATTATTTCCTTGACGATGGCTCCATGGTAACCGGATGGCTGAAGATCGGTGACGATTATTACTTTATGGGCGGCGACGGCGCGATGAGAACCGGATGGAGAGAAATGGACGGCGCATGGTATTATTTTGCACTGGACTCCGGTAAATGTGTCATTAACTCCGCTGTTGAAATCGACGGCAGCTGGTACATGTTCGGCAGCGACGGCAAGATGATCACCGGATGGCAGCAGACCGATGACGGCTATTATTACTTCGGTTCCGACGGCAAGATGATGACCGGATGGCTGAGCGACGGCACCAACAAATATTATATGAATCCGTCATCCGGAAAGATGTCTGTTTCCTGGACTGAGATCGACGGTTCGTATTACTTCTTCAATAATTCCGGTCACTGCATCACCGGCTGGATCGTTGACAATGGAAATTATTATTATATGGACTCTGACGGCAAGATGATCGCCGGCACGACGTACACCATCGACGGCATTGCCTACACCTTCGCGGATAACGGTATCTGCTCCTCTTCCGTCAGCACCGCAAACGCCACATCTACCGAAGGAGTAACATCGTCCACTTCTTCTGCAAGCTCTTCTTCCGAGACTTCGGTTGATGACGACGATAAAGGCACCGTAATCATCGCGGGCGCCACGAAATCATAACGATAACAAGACTGCACAGTTACCTGTGTACATGGCAAATAAGATGGCGGGCATCCTCACAACCAGAGGAACCCCGCCATTTTTGCATCTTACGATAAGTTACATTATGTTATAGGCGAAGAGTCCGTCTCTGCAGGGAAATCATATCCTCCGAGGACCGCTCTCGCTTAGCTTTTCACGTAGCGGTACTAAGTTCGCAGGAAAAGCACCCTGCTCACTAAGTGCCGACGTGAAAAATGTCCTCTACGGATATGATTTCCCCGCAGAGACTACTTTATTGGTGTATATAACTTCCGATAAGTTATATTATGGGAACCTGCTGACGCAGAACCCCATAATCGGATGGACGGGGCTAACGCCCCTTTTATCGGCAGTTGCTGGCGCAACTTCCGATAAGTTATATTACACCAGTGAAAATCCCTTCGCCTGAAGGCATTTCTCGACCTCTTCCGGTCCTTCGGTATGCAGCACCATGATAGGTTTACCAGACTCCCGGTTAAATGACAGGTAAACATAATCCACATTAATATAACTCTCATACAACGCTGCCAGCAGGTGATTCAGATTACCGACTTCATCTTCTACCTCCACCGCCAGCACATTCGTCAGCTTGCAGATATATCCTTTCTCTGTCAATATCTCCACACAACGATTCGGATCAGACACAACCATCCGCACGATCCCGTACTCGGCGCTGTCATTCGTGACAGATCCCAGAATATTGATCTTTTCCGCGCACAGGATACCCGTGATGTCCAGCATCGCTCCCCTCTTATTTTCCGCGTAAATTGACACCTGTTTTAACATAATTATTTTCTCCTTTTCCTGTCTATGTAAGCAGAGCTCTCTTTTCCGATCTTCAGACGCTTCTTCCTGTCTTAAACGACAGCAGTACCAGTTCCAGATTCTGCTTCTCGATATTGCGATACTTAAAATGGTAATTCAGATGCCGTAAAAACTCAAGCATGTACTCCTCTTCATTCTGGCTGAGCGGCTCATCCGCTGACGGAAGCAAAAACTCGTGCGCCACGAGTGTTGTAACAAAACCTTCATTGGCAAAGATCAGACGACTCTCCCCGCTTTTCGCCAGGGGCAGGATCGGCTTTCTTCGTAACAGCCAGTATGCTTCATACGCCAGAATCTTTGTCATATCCGCCTTATCAATCTTATGAAATTCCTTAAGCCGGTAAATGTCCACAAAATAATCCATCACTGTCTGCTGAAGAAGTCCTTCATGGATCATCAGCTTATCCTGCAGACCGCGTACCGCGATATACTCTGTAATCTTATCATAGAGGAATCGATATCGATCGGTAATCTTCTCGTCTCCGAAATAATTCACAATTTCACTATAACTCAAACAGTTCTCTCTCATCCAGCACCTCCAGCATTTGTATCACCTTCTGTCCGTTCGCAGAAGAGAGAAATCTGCAATAGGACAAATATTCATTTTCTTCCAGTTCTCCTGTAAACTGGGTGAAATTATTCGGCAGGATCTCCATCGCCATGTCGTCAATCTCGATCCGCTCCATCAGACGCCTGGCGCCATCCACAGCTTCTCTGCTGTGAAACAGCTTTTCTCTCTGTGCAGAGCCCAAAATCTTCTGATCCATGTTTTTCCTCCACAAGGCCGGGGCAAAGCAATTCCGGTCTTTTTGTAAAAATCTCAAAACAATTCTTTCATTTTGTCTTCCAGTCCCTGACCGGTCAGATCATCCTCCTGGTATCTGCCATAACGCTCCGACTCTTCCGCGTTTTCGCTGTCCGACTGAAAATTACTCTCCTCATAACACGAGATCAGCTGATCCGCCGCAATCGCCAGGTTACTGAGAATCGTAATATAATCCTGCTTTTTGCGGTTAAACTGGTCATTGGGATATTTCATGCGATGGTCAAATTCAAGCCAGCCCTCCTCAAAAAGTGACCGCATCTGCATCTCAAAATAAATACTTTTATATCTTATAATATAGTGAATAGACCGATAATGAGCTTTCGAATTATCCTGTTTCAGGAACTCGTCCTGATAGAGCTTGCGGTCATCCTCTGACGCGATATACACCACCGGCCGTTCCGCATGATAACTGCATTCGGGAACGTCTTCGTGACCTTCGACCAGATAAGAATATCGATCATAATTTTCCAGAATATCCTTCGACCGGCGCACGTAAAGCTCCGGACGATTCCGGTAGATCGTCATCACATCCTGATGAACTCCCTTCCAGTCCCGTTTATCCAGGATGATGATCCGCATCCCGATCAGATCGGTAATCATCTTACGGTAGTTATCTGCACTGATCTGATGATATTTGGCGGGATTGCGGTAAACGCCGCGAATGATTTTGCCGATCAGATGATCCGGCTCCTTGACCCGGCTTCGGATCGAATGAACCTTTCCCGTCAGCTTCTCTGTCAGCGAACCCAGTATCTCGATACGGAACTTTTCCAGCTGCGGCACAAACTCTCTGTAATCATAATAAATTTTTCGCAATTCTTCTTCGGAGATCGGACAGCCGGCAATACTTTTATCAGAGATATTCATCGTCTCCTGTATCCGCCTCAAGTCGAACTCCTGCCGAAACTTCGATGCCATCGTTATCAACCCTCTCCGGTAATCCTCTTATTACTATAAAATACTTCCGGGTTTTTTTCAAGGTGCATAAAAGAAAAAGACGTTCGAAAACGTCTTTTTCCCGTACAGCTTCTTTTGTTACATCCATAACCGATTCCATCTGTCAAAAATATTTCCTGCTTCCCCAGAGATTCGCTTTCTTCAGATCCAGATATTCTCCGTAGGCCTTCTCCAGAATCTGCTTTTCATTTGCAAATTTCAGCAGATGGTAAGCCTCATGGAATTTATAATATCCGGAATCGACAAAATGCTCCTCTCTCTGTGGTTTACTGTAGTAGCTGTCCGACATCATCAGATACCAGTGAACGTCTTTTTCAATCATATTCTACGGGGTATTAAATGAATAGGAGCTTTTCCCGATATATTTTATGATCTGCGCACTGGCACCCGTCTCTTCTTTTACTTCTCTCAGAGCTGTCTCCTTATATTCTTCGCCTTCTTCTACAGTTCCCTTTGGCAAGACCCAGCCTTCATATTTATTCTTGTAATTCTTATAAAGGACTAATATCTTCCCTCGAAAAATAACCACACCTCCACAGCTCGTTGCTTCAATCATTGCAATTCCTCCTGCTCGGCACCCATTTAACCGGACGCCGGGTGTGCTTTTAATAACCGGATACAGTATAACGCTTTTTGGAGAAAGTTGCAAGCAATAAAATACAGTACAAGCTATTGTATCCGTTTTCCTTATCACCGGGAAAAATATGTGTCAAAGACCGCCCTGGCAATCGGAGCGGCAACTGCTCCTCCGGATCCGCTTTCCTCCACAATCACAGTTACAACGATCTGCGGATTATCCAACGGAGCATAACCCGTAAACCAGGCGTGTGTTTCTTTGCCGGTCTCAAACTCGGCAGAACCGGTCTTCCCTGCCGCCTCATAAGCCTCTGTATCCACTGCAGACGCGGTTCCCTCTGTCACCACCATACGCATAGCCGTGCCGATAATCTCCGCTTCCCGGGCTGTCATCAGAGTTCCATACGCCTCCGGCGTAAACTTTTTTACCTCATCGCCCGCCGCACTCTCCACATGGTCAATCAGATAAGGCTTCATCAGCAGGCCTCCGTTTGCGACTGCGGCCGTAATCATCGCCACATGCATCGGCGTCATCTGCGTACTTCCCTGACCGATAGAGGTCTGTAAGATCTCCCACTCGTCTGCTCCGCTGCCCATCGCATAAGAGCTCCTGCTGTATTCCATCGAAACCGGAAGTTCTGCATTAAAGAGCAGCTGTGCGGTTAATTCCCTCATCGCGTCCTGATCCAGCGTAAGACCAAGGCTCGCAAAAGCACCATTACAGGATTTTGCGAATGCCTCTCCGATATTCTGATGGCCATGTGCGGTACTGTGATAACAGGAAATCGTATACGTTCCACTGTCATAAATCCCACCGCAGTCAAAGGAATAATCTCTCCAGTCATCCGGATGCTCCCGGAGGTACTCCAGCAGTGTTACGATTTTAAAAACAGAACCGGGAGGATAAACTCCCTGCGCAGCCCGGTTTAAGAGCTGCGCATCAGTATTATCTCCGGAAATCAGAAAGTTCCAATCCTCCGATAATGTATTGGGATCAAATCCGGGTTCTGATACCATCGCCAAAATCTTCCCTGTATCCGGCTCCATAACAATAACCGCGCCTGTTCTGCCACCCAGCGCATCAGACGCCGCTTTCTGCAGATCCACATCCAGCGTAGTAACCACATTGTCTCCCACATTTTTGCGGCCAGACAGCTCATGAATCAGCTGAAGCGCGGCATTCTCATGAGAACTCAGCAGATAAAAACTAGCAAGAGCTTCCAGCCCCGTTTTGCCCGGATTCGAATAGCCGACTGCATGAGCGAAAAGACTCCCGAACGGATATACCCTTATCTCCGTCCCATCATCCACTGTCTCGGTTCCCGCCAGCATCTGCCCGTCCCTGCTCTGAATTTCCCCCCGGATGACCCGTTCCGCAAAGAGATCCAGCCTCGCGTTATAAGAATTATTAATAACCGTCTTTCCCTCTATCTGGACAAAGTAACCAAAATAACCGATCATGCATACAAAAACCGCCAACAGCATATAGGTTACAGCCAGCACGCTTTTATTTGCTTTTGGATTCGGTTTTTCCCTGTTCATAGTCTTTCCTCGTCGTACTCTACTTCATTCTCTTCATCGTTTCTTTTCAGAATATACAGTCCCTGGATCACTTCAAACAGAAGAAAGGTACTGAGAACTGAGCTGCCCCCGTAACTGATCAGAGGCAGAGTCACACCGGTCGACGGGATAAAACGGATCACACCACCCACCGTCAGAAAAACCTGTACCATATACTCAATCCCCAGTCCAAAGGCAACCAGCTTATAAAACAAGGCCTCCATCCGGGATGCGATCATCATAAACTGTAAAAAACAGCCTGCACAAATCAGAATCAGGCAAACAGCAAAAATACCTCCCAGTTCCTCTGATATGGCCGCAAAGATAAAATCTTTCTCCACTACAGGGATCTTATAAGGCATTCCCTGATACAGCCCCATACCAAACCAGCCACCTGTACCGATCGCAAACAGAGACTGCGTGATCTGGTACCCACGATTATCAATATCCGACCACGGATCCATCCAGGCCAATACCCTTGTTCTTACATGAGAAAATAACAGATATGCCGCTGCCGAAGCTCCACAGCCGCTGAGGATCCCTCCCAGCAACAGCACTACGTCCGAAGTCGCGACAAAAAGCATTGCAATATAAGTGATAAAATAAATCAAAGCACTTCCCAGATCTCTGGAAAGCACCAGCACGATCACATGTGCCGCCGCCATTGCCGTCACAGCCGTTATACTTTTCCATCCCCGCGAACGATAGAACATCGCCGCGACAAAAAATACAAATGATATCTTGACAAACTCTGATGGCTGAAACGCAATCCCTGCCACCGTAATCGAAAGCTGCGCCCCAAAGCTGTTATTTCCCACCAGCCAGACCATAATCAGCAGAAGCAGTCCCGCTATTCCATAAAACCACGGAATCAACACAAGCTGCCATACATGGTTGATCAGCAGCGGAACCAGTAATGTGGTAAACGCAGCTGCTGCCACAATAACAAACTGACGAATCGCCTTTTCCAGTGACAGCCGGCTCAGCACCAGGAAACCAATACACAAAAACATACAGATATTATTCACCAGGATTCTCGAACCTCCGGGATAAAAAAGCCGGTTCAACCCGATAAATGCCGTAAACAAAATCAGTTGTGCCAGATACAGCATCACCATACGGTCATCCCCTGTTTTCCAGTACAGGATCAGAAAGCCGAGCAGATGAAGCAGGAACATATCCACATTCTGATATCGGCAGATCTTCTTCTGCCGTTCCTCTTCCTGCAATCGAAAATAGCTGAAATTCCAAAAGGTATAAAATGCCATCAGTAAAATCATGACATATTTGGAAACTTCAATGATCACGTTAATCATAATATCCCCAGTTCTCAGTGTTTTACTCTACGCCGCGCCTGAAATGCCCACGGGTAAACTCCCGGTCCGGATGACCTTCCTCCCTGCCATAAAGGAATCCTTCCTCATATGCCTGCAGGATCTCTTCCATCCTGGCCGGACTTTCCCAGGTAAACTGCAGGCGCAGCGAGCCTGGCGCAAGCCTTCTGACCAACGACTCCTGCCCCAGAAGCGACAGGGGCGACGGATTATAGATCGTGTTATAACAGAAACGGCAATGATTGCGTACGGGAAAGATTCTTCCTGTACGGTCTTTCATCCGGAGAAGCCCGGGCTTCCGGTTACAGCCATTCCCTGTATTCTGCACACATTGAGCGGACACCATTACCGGAAAATATCCATAAGCAATCAATTCTTTACCCCGGCAGCCAAGAGATTCCAGTTCCCGGCTGTTAAGTTCCAGCGGAAGTGTCAACCGGGACGCTCCCTCCTGATATAAAAAATCCTCCGCCCGGTGATTCCACGCATAAAGATTGGCATCAAAGATCAACGGTTGATCCATACCCTGTTCTCTCAAAAAGTCCGGTTCCTCCAGAGAGCGGATCACAAAAGCGTCAAAACCAGCTCCCTTCAGTTCTTTCTGATGAATCCGAAAATAATCTCCTGCCTCTGTACGAAAAATCTGTGGCAGCATAAGCATACAGCACTTTCCTGCGCTGTGGCATGCTTTCACTGCATCCAGCCAGGACTCTGCCCCGATCTCACACGCGTCCAGGTAAACCTCCAACACCTCCCTGTGTCCGAGCACAGTATCCAGTCCCCGCAATTCTTCCAGAGAGACATGCAGACACGGCACAGATTCCTGCTCCTTGTTTCGTATCACGGTCTTTTTCAGGGATTCTTTTATCCCGGTCTCTGCTTCAGGAAGTACGGTTCTTCGGTATGGCTTTAACAACGCTTCCGTGATCGCGTCCATTCCCGCCCGCCGCAGCTCGTTCAATGCCTGAGTTGGCAGGAAGCAGGATCCTTTCCGGTCGCAGATCAGTCTTTCAAAATAGAACCGGGAATTTCCCGTCTTATTCAGCTGTCTGCGAATCTGTTCTTCTGACAACGGCTGGCTCCTTGCGCTCTGCACCACGCTTCCGGTCACCGTAACACTCACTGGTATTTCCGTCAGACAATACACCGTCAGAGTAAGGCGCACCGGTTCTCCCTCATAGACTGATACAGTCCCGACAAGCGGTATCTGCGTTTCTACATTCACATATTGCTGATCCAGGAAGTCAAACAGCTCCTGATCTCCCTCACGAAAGGACGGCTTCTCCCGCAGCGCAATCATATCTCGTCCATTGTGTTTCCGATAATATCCCTGCGTCAATCCTCCGCGGTCAAAGAGTTTTAAAAGTTCCTCTTCATCCTCCTTTTCCACATAATATCCGTCTTTTCCCTTTTCCAGATAACGATCCACATACTTGCGATAGATACGAACCACGCCGGCGGTATAACGCGGACTTTTCATCCGTCCCTCAATCTTAAGTGAGCACACTCCCGCCTCAAGAATATCCGGCAGAAGCTCCAGCGTACACAGGTCTTTCATACTCAGAAGATAACGGTTCTTTTTGTCTGCATTTTCCTCCCATTCATAAGGCAGGCGACAGGGCTGCGCACAGCGTCCGCGGTTCCCGCTTCGTCCGCCGATCAGACTGCTCATCAGACACTGACCGGAATAACAATAGCATAATGCCCCATGCACAAAGCTTTCCACTTCGATATCCGCCTGGTCACGGATGCCGCGCAATTCCTCCAGGGAGAGTTCCCGCGCCGCCACGATCCGCGACGCGCCAAGCTCCTTTAACCGTTTGGCAAAATACGGACCCGTCACAGTCATCTGGGTGCTTACATGAAGCGGCAGGTCAGGGAAAAGCTCCCGAATCTGCATAAACGCCCCATAGTCCTGCACAAGAACCGCATCCACTCCCCGCTCATAATATGGCTTTAAGTACGCATACAACTCATCCAGTTCTTTTTCTTTCATCAGCGTATTGACTGTCATATAGACCTTGCAGCCATACAGGTGTGCGTAATCCATCGCCTCCAGGAACTGATCCTCCTGAGGGTTGTCCGCATAGGCCCGCGCGCCAAAACGACTGCCTCCCATATACACTGCGTCCGCTCCCGCATTAATCGCCGCTTTCATACTTGCAACGGAACCAGCCGGCGCCAATATCTCCATCTGTGATCTCACGTTATCCTTCCTGCCTCCATCGATGAATGAAAAAAGTCCCGCGTGCGGAACTCTCTTTTCTGGAATTCTTTCATGTGAATACTTTAATGGGAACGCTTATTCCCTGCAGCGGCCGCCGCTGCCTGAAACGCTTTCCGCTGTTCCTCTCCGGCCTTAAACCCATCGAGACGCTTCTGCAGCTCGTTGACCCGGGTTTGCTCTTCCTCCAGTTGTTTCTGAAGATTTTCTAACTTCATCTGATTGGTGATCAGCTCATGTTTGAGGCTGTAGGTATCTTTTTCCAGTCTGGTTTTCTGATTTTCCAGTTCTTCCGCACGCTCCTGTTCTTTAAAATAATCATCCGCGATATTCAGTTCGATAAAAAGTGCCTGATATTCCGCGCTAAGCCGTCCGTAGCCTTTATTCTTTTTAATTTTTCCGATTTTATCACTCAGGTACGCGGCCACTTTCTGGAGGTACAGCTCATCCTCAAGGCCACTTACAGTGTATATTGTTCCATCTATCAAAACTTCTGTATAATTTTTCTGTCTCATCTCTGTCTACTCCCGGATATTATATCCAATCATCATTCTGCCCCGCCGCCCATCCTGTTGCGGACAGACCGAACCAATGTGATTATAGCAAAAATCACCACACACAACAAGCGGTTTTATCGATTTCCATTCACGCTCCGCTCCCTCATTACTTATTGTGGTTTGGGAATATCCAGATGGCGATACGCGAGCTCCGTCGCGACGCGGCCGCGGGACGTCCGGTTAATAAACCCATTCATGAGCAAATACGGCTCATATACATCTTCAAGCGTCCCGGCATCTTCTCCCAGAGCCGCGGCAAGAGTATCCAGACCCACAGGTCCGCCTCCAAACTTATCAATCATCAGAAGCAGGATATTGCGATCATTATTATCCAGGCCTTCTTTATCTACGTCCAGAATATCGAGAGCAAAATCCACGACTTCTGTTGTAATTCTGCCGTCATATTTAACCTGCGCAAAATCCCGCACACGTTTCAGCAGACGGTTTGCCAGCCTGGGCGTCCCACGGGAACGTCTGGCGATTTCCAGCGCTCCCTCTGACTCAATCTCCACCCCCAGCACAGAAGCAGAGCGGTTTACAATCATCTTCAGTTCTTCGGGTGTATAAAACTCCAGCTTCTGCACGATTCCGAAACGATCCCGCAGCGGCGCCGTAAGCAAACCGGCCCTTGTAGTCGCTCCGACCAGTGTAAAATGCGGCAGATCCAGGCGGATGGAACGGGCGGAAGCCTCTTTTCCCAGCATAATGTCAATCGCAAAATCCTCCATCGCCGGATACAGGACTTCCTCAACCTGACGGTTCAATCGGTGAATCTCGTCAACAAAAAGGACATCTCCTTCCTGAAGTCCATTGAGAATTGCGGCTATCTCCCCCGGTTTCTCAATGGCAGGACCGGACGTAACTTTCATATGTACGCCAAGTTCATTGGCAATGATACCGGCAAGTGTTGTCTTGCCCAGTCCGGGAGGACCGTAAAAGAGAACATGATCCAGAGATTCCCCCCTGGCTTTTGCCGCGTCGATATAGATTTTTAAATTCTGTTTGATCTTCTGCTGGCCGATATACTCAGACAGATACATCGGGCGCAGACCCGGCTCGATCTTTTCATCTTCCGCGGTTGCCTGTGTGGTTATGATTCTGCGTTCCATGATTCATCTTCACTCCGTTTATCAATTTCAACTTACTCAACTTACAGAAAATCCATTTATGAACCGCCCGTCCCTGAGAGGAAAGAATATCTTCTATAATGCCAGATATTTTAACGCTGTCTTTAATACAGATTCCGTAGTCATTTTCTCTGCCCCCTTGACCTCACGCACTGCTCTGGTCGCTTCGGATAATGAATATCCCAACGCAACCAGTGCTTCTATGGCTTCTCTCGCCGGGCTTCCCTGTGATCCGGCTGCGGTTGTTGTCTGTGCCGCGGTAGCCTTGCCACCGGATGGAAAAGCCTCCGGCAGGATCTCTTCTGCGCTGATGCGGTCTTTCAGATCGAGGATAATCCTCTTTGCGGTCTTAGGTCCGATCCCCGGGGCGCGGGAAATCGCTTTCACGTCCTCCGCGATAATAGCCAGACGCAGATCATCCGGCTGCAATACAGACAGAATCCCCATCGCTGCCTTCGGACCGACACCTGTCACAAGCAGAAGCAGTTCAAACATCCTGCGGTCCTGTCCTGTCAGAAATCCATATAATGTCATGTCGTCTTCACGAACCTGAAAAGAGGTGTAGAGTTTTACCTCAGAACCGATACGTGGCAGACGATCGAGGACGGATGCCGGAACCAGAATCTTCCATCCGATCCCCACCGTCTCCACTGTCACCGCAGTCTCTCCCACCTCTTCCAGTGAACCTCTGATATAGGAAAACATCTCCACGCTCCTTTGTCTGTCCAATGTGTCAGGATTTATCTGCCACAAATCTCCCAAATCCGATAATGATTGGGATTCTGATCTGACTATGAGCCTTTTTTCATCTCACATGTATCTCCCATGAAAGCATAAGTCTAAGATTTATGGCCGATATCCGGGACGAGCCGGATATGCAGGCATATCCGGCTCGCTTCCATTCATTGTAACATATTCCGATTAACGGTGCAAGGGCAATTCGAACAAATATTCGTTTTCAGGAGACCTTATTTGGTTTCTCCGGCGCAGGTTTTGTGAGGAAAGGATAGATTTCCTCATAATTCCCATATTCTGTCTCTGTCTGAGGCAAAGCAGGGATCAATCCGGTACAATCTGTCGCCGAGCAGATTTTCAGATCATCAAGATCTGATCCGTCATCCTCATACCATTCACCGTCTGTCAGTGTTTCTGATAAAACGTTCATGTTTTTCCTCCTGCTATCATGTTTCATGATTCCTGTTTCTTACTGTCAGATACATCTTCCTGATTCTTTATCTGTGATACAGATACTCTTATTTTGGGACTGACGATTATTTTTATACAGGAAGATCATGGGCAGAATCATTGACGACAGTGAAAAATCCATTTATAATCAAACCATCCATATATTTTAACGAGGTTTTTATGATCACAATCAGCAAACCGGTATCCATCCGCGAAACCTATCCTCTGGAGCGCCTCGGATCGCCGGATCATCTGCTTTTTTTTGATATTGAGACCACCGGATTTTCCGGTGACAGTTCCCGGACTTACCTGATCGGAGGAGTCTGGAAAGCTCCGGATGGATGGCAGCTGATCCAGTGGTTTGCGGACCGGGAAGATTCCGAAGCGGAAATTCTGATCGCTTTTTTTCAGTTTCTCAGGAAATTCCGCACTCTCGTTCATTTTAACGGCGAAGGTTTTGATATTCCCTTTCTGCTGAAACGATGCCGGCATCTGGGACTTGATTATGATTTCTCTGATGTGGAAAGTATTGACATTTACAAAAGGACTCGTCCTTACCGCCGACTACTTGGCATGGAAAACATGAAGCAAAAATCGATCGAACAGTTTCTTGGTATCCAGCGGGACGACCAGTACAATGGCGGTCAGTTGATTGAAGTATATCATCAATATCTCGCAACGCGCAATCCTACACTTTATGATCTTTTAATTCTGCATAACGAAGACGATTTAAAAGGGATGCCGGAAATTCTGCCGATCTTAAACTACGCGGATTATTTCACCTGGCCGATTCGTTTCCAGAGCCAGGAAATCCTGACGCAGACAGGCATCGCCGATCATCCTGCTCCGTTTCTTGTTCTTTCTGCCAGTAGTGACGTCAGTGCCCCTGTACCGGTCAGATCCACTGTGCAGCCGGTTTGCTGTCACATCGATGGGAACCGCATCACCTTTGAGATTGAGTTATATCATGGTACCCTTAAGCATTTCTTTGAGAACTACAGGGATTATTATTATCTGATCTACGAGGATATGGCTATCCATAAAAGCGTTGGCGAATTTGTCGCCAAAGAAGCGCGAAAAAAAGCAACCGCCAAGACCTGTTATATCAGGCAGGACGGCTGCTTTCTCCCCCAGTGGGAACCGCTCTGGGAACCGGTTATGAAAAAGGAACGGAGTGACAAACTCAGTTATGCGCCCCTTGCCAATGTCTCCTTCTCAGAACCGGCGGTCTTTGAACGGTATGTCCGCCAGCTTTTAGACTGGCTTGGACTGAACCGCTGAAACGAGCAGGAGGCGGCCTTTTCACCTCTTACTTGCCGCGCGACGCCGGATGACCAGTGGACATCCGGCGCCAACCGAAGCAGAGTGTAGACCCAGATGCGACATCTGCCGGTGATCTCAAAAGGTCAAGATTATTCATGGATATTATTTTAACCAAAAAGCAATTTTTCAATATTTGGTTAACATATTAACCACTTCTTCTCTCTCTGGCATCACGCGGAGCGCTCCCTTTCTGGTCGTGATTAATGAAGCGGCGGCATTGGCAAACGCGAGCATGCCGCGTACCTTGTCCGGGTCGGGATTCCGGATACCTTCGCTCAGGACAAAGTCCAGCATACATCCGCAGAAGGTATCGCCCGCTCCGGTCGTCTCGATTGTGTCGTCCCGCAGAAACGCTTTCCCGTCTACAACTTTCCCGTCAAAAAATGCCTTACTACCGTCCTTCCCCATCGTCGCGCAGACAAAGGGAATCGGATACTTTTCCAGAATGCGGTTTACTCCCTTTTCAATGTCGGTTTCTCCAGTCATGAACTCGATCTCATTGTCAGAGATCTTTAAGATATCGCACTGAGAGAGTCCGTACGCAATCTTTTCTTTTGCCGTATCCAGACTGTCCCATAAGGGCGGACGCAGGTTCGGATCAAAAGAACAGAGGACGCCCGCCGCCTTTGCTGTCTCGATCGCGTACCTCGTCGCCGCCTCCACTCCGGGCGCCGTCATCGAAAGTGTCCCATAGTGAAAGATTTTTGCCTCACGGATAAGGTCCGCATCCACCTCATCCGCCGTCAGCATCATATCCGCGCCGGGATTGCGGTAAAAGGAAAATGACCGGTCACCATCCGGTTTTGTGTGGACAAACGCCAGCGTCGTGTGTATCTGATCATCATACTTCACCGAATCGGTATTGATTCCCTGTTCCCGGACCGCGGCCGTCAGGATCTCTCCGAAGGAATCACGCCCTACTTTGCCGATAAAAGCAGTTTTACGCCCCAGCTTCTGCAGCATCGCCAGGACGTTGCACGGAGCGCCGCCCGGATTTGCCTCATAGAGACCATTCCCCTGACTACTCATCCCATTATACGTAAAATCAACCAGCAATTCTCCTAATGCTACTACATCCATCATTGCATTTTCTCCTTTCTTTTCCAAACCATGCATATCCATACGGCTGCAGTTCATCATGAAAATCAGATAACGCTCTCCCGCTGCACAGATCCACCGCGCCTGTGGCACACTCCCTGTCCATCTCCCATACGGTCTGATTTTCACCGCTGAAGTTAAAATACGCCGTGATCACATCCTCGCCCAGTCTGCGTCGGATCCCCAGCACATGGACATTTCCCGTCTCAAAAGTCTCCACAGACGCCTTTCCCGCAAAGATATCTCTGCCTGCCCGTATCGTCTCCAGCTTCCTCAGCTCATGGAAGATCTCCATCGCCGTGTCGTCTTTCGCATCCACCAGCTTCCACGGAAATTTTCCCCGGTGGATATAACGGCTGTCGTCCCGCTTAAACGGATCGTCTTTATAACTGTAGTCATTGAGCTGGCCAACCTCATCTCCGCTGTAAATCATCGGGATCCCACTCTGGATCAGGAGGTATGCGTGAAGCATCTTAATGCACGAAAGAGCCGTCTCCTTTTTCGCGTCATTTCGCTCATAAAGCACCGCCTCCAGACCGCTGAGCGACGCCGTCGTTCCGCAGAGCCGTGCGTCTCTCAGTCTGGGATCATCATTGTAAAGCGCTCCTCTCGAATCGCTTCCATAACCGCGCCCGGTCAGATAATCGTTCAGATACTTCTTATGAGCCGCTTCATCGATACCAAAATTTTTCAGCCAGTCGTAATCCAGCCCCCAGCCGATATCATCATGGCACCTCAGGTAATTCAGAAAGACATACTCCCGCGGAAGCGCGCACACCTGATCCAGCTGCCGCTTCAGGAGTCCGGTATCCCTGGTCGCGATTGTATGCCAGGTGCTTGCCATCGTTGTCACATTGTAAAGCATATGACATTCCGGCTTTTCTACCGTACCAAAATACGGCACAACCTTCGCCGGTTCCATCACAACCTCGCCCAGGAGCAGGACGCCCGGACAGACGATCTCACAGACAAGCCGCATCATCCGCACCAGATTGTGAACCTGCGGCAGATTCCGACAGTTTGTCCCCAGCTCTTTCCATATATATGGTACCGCATCCAGGCGGATTACGTCAATCCCGCAATTTGCCAGAAAGAGCAAATTTCCTACCATATCGTTAAAGACCACGCAGTTTCCGTAATTCAGGTCCCACTGATAGGGATAAAACGTCGTCATCACCACCTGTCCGCAGTCCTCCAGCCAGGTGAAATTTCCCGGAGCCGTCGTCGGAAATACCTGCGGCACTGTCTTTTCATACTCTGACGGGATATCCCAGTTATCATAAAAGAAATAACGGCGCCTTGCATCCGCATCTCCCGCTCTCGCGGCTCTCGCCCACTCGTGATCCTCGCTCGTATGATTCATGACAAAATCCATACAGCAGTTGATCCCCTGCCGGCTGCATTCTTCTGTCAACTCTTTCAGATCTTCCATGGTTCCCAGTTCCGGCTGCACTTTCCGGAAATCCGCCACCGCATAGCCGCCGTCATCCCTCCCTTTTGGGCTTTCCAGAAGAGGCATCAGATGGAGTAGATTCACACCGCAGGACTTCACATAATCCAGTTTATCCTTCACACCTTTCAACGTTCCGGCAAAGCTCTCCGTGTACATCATCATTCCCAGCGCATCGTTTCCCTTGTACCAGTCCGGGTTGGCTTCCCTCCGGCGGTCTTTTTCTTTACAGGATTCGCTGCGTTCCTCATAATAACGCTCCATCGAATCGCAGAGCCAGGCAAGCCCCTGCCTGTCATTATGATATAATTCACAGTAAAGCCATTTTAATTCGTCATAACGGCTCTCCATACGCCTTGTAAATTCTTCTGACTGCTTCATCTGATTTCGCCCTTTCCTCCTTCAGCTCTTATGCCAGCTAATGTCTTCATGTATTTATGTTATCGTTCCCATTATTAAAATGCTTATTTAACTGTATAAGACAATTCTAATTATACAATTAATATGATATCGTTCTCATATTGTTAATACTATTATATATTCAAATATCTTCTCCTGTAAATCTGAAATATCACCAAATTTTATATTTTCTTTCCATATACTTTTGACAAAATTTAAATCGGGTCTTCGACAGTTGAATTGAATTCAAATCCTCTCAAAGCCTTGATTCAGG
>JAJQAC010000068.1:0-2255 GCA_021204025.1 Clostridiales bacterium
GCAAAATAAGGAAAAAATTTCTATTATCTAATCTACGAAGTGGCAAACTCGGGGTATAACACACTTGAAAACGGGTTACAATTATAATTTTATCGAAAAGATGTATTAAAATCGGGACATTGTTCAAAAACTATCACTCATCATGTTTGATTATCGGCAAATATTACAAGGCGCCCCAAAGATTCCCATAGCAGAAGACAAAGAAACAGTTGCAAAATTTCGGATTTCGTTTTACAATAGTATCCACCGGAGCGGCGATACTGTTCCGGTCAAACCGAAAATGCTGAAAAGAGTTCGATTCCAGGCAAATGTCCCGGACAAAACAATCTGAAATTCCGTTAAAAGCATTACACTCTATCACAAACCCGTCTGAGGCAGGAGTGAGGGAAAGAACCATTTTCAAAAAAACCTTAATAAAATAGGGTTGCAACCAAAAAAGATCACCCCGTGGATGCAAACGCGGGGTGATCTTTTTTACCGATCATCAAAACTACGGGCGAACCAGCAGCGTCCCGTTCTGATCATAGAAAAAGACGCGCGCACCGGTGCTTTTTCTCCTTCCTTTTTCAAACGGCTGAAACGGCTGCACGCCGCTATTCACACGATACAGATTGTTGATCTTTTCGGTAACTCCCCGATAATACCAGGACTTTTCCGCATTGTTGAGTTCTTCCCATACAGTACCGTCAATATAAACCCGGAATTCTCCGTTGTTCATCTCCCTCACACTCTCAAATCCCTCATAAGCGGAAAGAGCTTCCGTCAGATTGGTCTGCATCGCGCTGCGGCTGCGTTCTGAACTCCGCACAGTCCCTACTCCAAGTCCCATGACAAAGGCGACAATGACTATAAGGAATACTGCTGCCACAGCCACGACTCTCCGCGCAGTCCGTGCATGGAAATCTGCCAGACTTTTTTTACGTGTAAAATTTTCCGCCAGTTTAATAGCGGTCAGATCCGGATTATCTTCCGCGTAGCTTCGGTACTCGGCTTCGGTACGGATATCATGAATTGTGGATAATTTCATTCTGAGCCCTCCTTGTCATAGAATCATGAACCGATCATTCGCTGTTACAGCGAACGGCAAATGTATTGTATTTATTATTCACCGGAAAACATGTCCCGGTCATTCACATCTGATACAGCATTACCATAAGCGGCATCGTAATAATGCAGAAAATGGTCGAAGCGACATTAATCGCGCTTGCATACTCGGCATCGCCGCCGTACACCTGAGCCATCATCGTAATCGTGTTTGCGGACGGCGTCATTGTCGCCAGCAGACTGATCAACAGAATTGTCTCCCCGTTCTCTGTGAATCCGGCCAGTCCGCTGATCTTAAAAAATATCAGGACAATCAGTGGCACCGCGATCAACCGCAGCGGTACGATCAGAAGCAGACGTTTATAAGAAAGCAGTTTCTTCAGATCCATACTGCCGATCAGCATCCCCGTAATCAGCATTCCCATCGGTCCCATCATATCGCTGACAGAATCCACCGCATCCTCCACAGGTCCGGGGAAATGAATCCCCGTTGCGAACATCACAATCCCGATTGCAATTGCGATCATATTAATATTAGTGACGATTTTGCGGATATCCATCTTTGTCTCTCCGCAGATTGTGGATTTGGCATGCGTCCACAAAAGGATGAGCTGAACCGAGACAAAGGCGCTGGTATAGATGATCCATTCTTTTCCCAGCATTGCAGTGATTAACGGCACGATCAAAGCAGCCGCGTTCGAATAGATGAGCGACGTACTCTCAACCGGATCGAGCTTTAACAGCCGTCCCGCCGGAATCGACAGAAGAATCAGGCCGATGTGGATGATCACTGCTGCTATCAGAGCCAGAAGCAGCCCTGACATCACTTCCGCGGTTGCTTCTACCTGAAAAGCAGACAGGATCATGCACGGCATGACCAGATACAGATTAACCACGGACAGCCCTTTACTCTGTTCCGGTTTTAAAAGATTCAGCCGCACAATTACCACGCCCATAATCAGAATCAGAAACAGGGAAATAATTTTTTTCAGAAGGATTAACGCTATCATATTTCTTTCAGACCTTTCTTTCCATACCGCACGGACGGCTTATCTTCTTGCACGGCCTGCGGCCGTACAAGAAGCATCGGATATCCATCCGATGCGACAGCAGGCATAACCCCCTGCTTACAAGCAAGCTTGACGCAGGATTTGACTACCGCACGGACGGCTTATCTTCTTGCACGGCCTGCGGCCGTACAAGAAGCATCG
>JAJQAC010000068.1:2355-27774 GCA_021204025.1 Clostridiales bacterium
CCATCCGATGCGACAGCAGGCATAACCCCCTGCTTACAAGCAAGCTTGACGCAGGGGGTTATGCCTGCTGTCACGCCGTCCTGAATTATTACGTTTATCTTACCATTTTTATACAAACAAATAAAGGAGAAAATGTACATTTTCTCCTTTATTCGACAAATATTTTTTCAATTAAAACTTATCAGAAAATACTTCTTTGTCTTACAGGAAAGTTCGTCCTGTAAGATAAAAAGTCTCCGACGGATCGCACTGTGGCGGGAAGGAAGATGTCGCTGTCGCATTCTGGACTCTTTAGTAAGTATCCAGCGGCGGCTTTACATAGTCCGGCAGGGGGCAGGTATAGTGACCGCCGTTGCGCGCCCGGACCTCGGCTTTGGCTGCTTCGATCACATCGGGCCGGTCCATCGTGCGGATACAGCCCAGGGCGATCGCCTTTGCCGCGGTCAGCAGACCCTTATGTCCCAGCGGGCTGCAGGTCTGCGCTGTCATCTGCCAGGTATGACCGACATTACCGGCGCAACAGGTCGCCACACGGTACTGAACCGTCGGAACTGCTGCCGCCACATCGCCCACATCCGTAGATCCGCAACTCGAGATAATCCTTTCCGGATTAAAATGATGGATCTCATCATCCAGCGGCTTTTCCCACACCGCATCGATCCGGTCTGCGCCGTAGATACGGGTCAGTTCTGAGCGAATGGACTGTCTGGTAAGGTCGTTATAAGACTCAAGGAATTCTTTGGCAAGACGGTAATCCGACTCTTCCCAGGCCGGAGCGCCGACCTCTGTCAACGCCTCATCTGCAATCTTTGCCAGCGCAAGATTGGGGATGCACTCCGTAAACGCCATACACAGCTCATAGGTCATCTTCGTGTCAGTCATAAGCGCTGCTCCCTGAGCCACGCGCACAACCCGTTCAAAAAGTTCTTTTACCTGATACACATAGGGCGAGCGTACTTCATACCGAACCGTCGCGTGATCCTGCACAACGTTCGGAGCGGTGCCGCCCGCATCAATATAAGCATAGTGAACCCTCGCCCCGTCGATCATATGCTCACGCAGATAATTGCATCCCACGCTCATCAGTTCACAGGCGTCCAGAGCACTCCGGCCTAAAAACGGGGTCGCGCCGGCATGCGCCGAGATCCCTTCAAAGTGAAAATTCGCTCCCATGATCGCATTGTTATGCGTATCATCTACTTTATTGATCGAAGCCGGATGCCAGGTATAAACAAAATCTACGTCATCAAAAAGACCCGCTCTCGCCATAAACTGCTTAGAGCCGGCGCCCTCCTCTGCCGGGCAGCCAAAATAAATGACTGTGCCATCTTTCTGGTTGGTCTTTAAGTACTCCTTCACGGCAATCGCCCCGGCCAGCGCCCCGGTTCCCAGAGCGCTGTGCCCGCAGCCATGTCCCGGCGCTCCCTTTACCACTTCCTCTTTGACCGGACTGCCTGCCTTCTGATTCAGCGCCGATAACGCATCGTACTCGCCTAGGATCCCGATCACCGGACTGCCGGAGCCGACACGATAACGTCCGAGGAAACAGGTTGGTATCTCCGCCAGTCCTGTCTCCACCTCAAACCCTTCCTGTTCCAGAATGTCGCAGAGAATCTTCGCTGACTGATATTCCTTAAACGCCAGTTCTGCATATTCCCAGATCCGGTCATTGGCCTCCAGGATCATCTCTGATTTTTCCTCAATCACCTTTGTAATAAATTCCAGTGTCTTATCCATGATTATTTTCTCTCAGACCCTTCTCTTTCCCCCTGATATCCATTCAATTCTGTTTATAAAACTTTTCCCAGGAAATCAACCGTCCGCGGATTCTTTGGCGCACCGAAGATCTCCTGCGGCGTACCTTTTTCCATGATAATCCCGTCTGCGATAAAGAATACCCGGTCGCTGACCTCCCGTGCAAACCCCATCTCATGAGTAACGATCACAGTCGTCATACCGGAATCTGCCAGATCCTGCACGACGTTCAGCACTTCCTTTACCATCTCCGGATCCAGAGCGGACGTCGGCTCGTCGAAAAGCATGACCTCCGGTTCCATCGCAAGCGCGCGTACAATCGCGAGACGCTGTTTCTGTCCGCCGGAAAGTTTGCCCGGATACTCGTCTCTTTTATCCAGCAATCCCACCCGCTCCAGCAGCTGCAGCGCTTTCTCCTCCGCTTCGGCCTTTGGCACCTTCTTCTCCAGCATTGGCGC
Organism: Clostridiales bacterium; assembly: GCA_021204025.1. Classification (GTDB taxonomy): domain Bacteria; phylum Bacillota; class Clostridia; order Lachnospirales; family Lachnospiraceae; genus Brotaphodocola. The sequence continues at coordinate 4,569 of JAJQAC010000068.1, forward strand.
GATTGTGATATTTTCCAGCACCTTCAGATGGGGAAATACATTATAGCCCTGAAATACCATCCCCAGATGCTGACGATACTGATCGATATTGACCGACTTATCCATAATATTTTTTTCGTGGTAATAGATCTGACCGCCGGTTGGCTGCTCCAGCAGATTCAGGCAGCGCAGAAACGTACTCTTGCCGCCGCCGCTCGGCCCGATCACCGACACGACCTCGCCCTCATAGATGGACTCGGTAATGCCCTTTAATACTTCCAGCTTGCCGAAGGATTTCTTTAAATTCTCTACCCGAATGACTGGCTCTCTGTCTCCTGCATTCGATTTCTGATTAGCGTTCACTCTGATTCAGCCTCCATTCTGCATATTTCAAAGCCTGACTAAGCACAGTCGTCACCAGCAGATAAATCAATCCGGCGATCAGGATGGATTCCACCTGACGGAACGTCGCGGAAGCCACCGTCTTATAAGAAGTCGTAAGTTCATTGACAAAGAATACCGACGCCAAGGAAACCTGCTTAACCATAACGATAAATTCATTACCCAGCGCAGGAAGAATATTCTTGATGGCCTGAGGGAAAATAATCCTCGTCATCGTATGCAGCGACGTCATTCCCAGGCTTCGCGCCGCCTCCGTCTGTCCGCGGTCAACCGCCTGAATGCCTGCCCGGATGACCTCCGCCACATACGCGCTCGCATTGATAATCAGCGCGACGATGATACAGAACGTATCCGACAGATTGATTCCCGTTATTTTAGGCAGGAATATCCAGAAGAAATATAACTGCAGCAGGATCGGCGTCCCCCGCAGCACCCATACATAGAACTGCACGAACAGCTCCGCCGGCTTTAATTTTGTCAGACGCAGCACCGCCAGCAGGATTCCCAGCACAGTTCCCAGCAATACCGTAATCACAGCCAGACACAGGGTCCCCGCCAGACCGCTTATGTAGACATAACTATATCGATCCCATATCTTTATTACCGTTTCGATCATACCGGCCATCTTCCTTCTCCATCAAATAGTCAGAGAAGCACGCTCTGCGGCTTCTCTGCGACAAATTCACTTACAGACCGAGGCCTCTTGCGTATTCGCTGTACTCCTCATACCACTCGTCATACTGTCCGCTCGCCACCAGTTCATTCAGAATCTCATTCACCTTATCCAGCAGAGCGGTCTCGCCCTTTGTGATACCGATCCGGGTTCCCTGCGTGGATTCATCTACTTCAAAAGCGAAGTCCGGCACGATCATCAGCTTTCCTTCCGGGTTAGCGTCAATATACAGCTGAGAAGTTTCTTTTGCCACAACCGCGGCGTCCGCCTTCCCTTCCTGAACCGTCAGGTAAGCGTCGTTAGAAGAAGACGTTCTCTTTAATTCCTTCATTACCGGGATCTGCTGTGTCGCAAACAGTTCCTGCAGAGAGCCAGCCTGACATACGACCACTTTATCTGCCAGATCGTCCGGCGTCTTAATATTGTCCGCGTCCTCTTCACGGATCAAAAGCCCATACTGAGTTGTTTCCCCAAAACGATATCCAACTGACATTTCCATCGCTTCTGCTCTCGCCGGAGTATAGGCCAGCGCAGAAATCGCCAGATCATATTTGCCGTCTGTAATACCGGTCAGTACCGCGTCAAATTCCAGCGGTATGATATGACATTCCACTCCCAGCTGATCCGCAATATAGCGGGCAAGCTCGATATCCGAACCAACATATTTATCATCGCCCTGCTTCGACGGATCGATGAATTCATTCGGAGCAAAATACGGCTCCGTCGCCACCTCGATGTAGCCGCGCGCCAAGATATCGTCCAGACGGCTGCCGCCATCCGCCGCTGCCTCTGTGCTATCAGCCCCGGCCGATACCGCCTCCGTCGTCTCCGTTCCGGATGCCGATGCCTCCGTTTCCTCGGAAGTCGTCTCAGCCTCCGTCGTCTCAGCGGCCACAGTAGGCGCAGTACCCAGAGCCGAGCATCCGCTCAGAGCGGATACAGCCAGTATTACCGCAGCTCCGGTACCTGTTAATGTTTTCCAGAAATGTTTTTTCATAATTAATCGTCCTCTCCCTCATTCCGCAGGCGCTTTAGTCTGCTAATGTGATAACATAGTGAATTATATGGGATAAGGCCGTCGGTGTCAAGCATTTTTCCACTTTTATAAAACACAAAAATCCTGCGGCATCCACCCGATATACCGATGGATGCCGCAGGATGATTTCTTCCATATCTACACTAATACAATGAAATAATTTCCTTACACACGATTATACTTCCGGTTATACTGTTATCAAAAAAGAAAGGTTGTCTGCTTATGTCTGATATTTATACCATTCCACAATTGAGCGAAACCCTTTTACCACTATTTCGTTCTTACGGGATTCGCCGCGCTATCCTATTTGGTTCTTACGGAAAGGGGACTGCCACATCCAAAAGTGATGTCGATCTGCTGGACATATCGCATATTAATACCGACTCTCCTATTGCAAGAGAAATTAACCAAACGGGGGTAATCATTTATGAGGAATGATATCATCTGACCGGACCTTCCACATTCTCGGTCTCCTGTACGATATACACCGGCCGGTCCTTCATCTCACTGAACATGATCGCCATATATTCTCCGATAATCCCCACGATCAGGAAAAGAATTGCGAACATGAAACAGTTCAGGATCACAATGGTCGCGTATCCGCTGGGTGCTCCCTGCCGTGTGAGAAGTGTGTAGACCATTACCATCACGCCCAGACAGGCTGCAAATCCGGCCGCAAACATCCCCAGCTTCAACGGCAGATTGGAAAAGCACAGGATCGTATTCATCGAAAACGCAAATAATTTGCGGATGCTGTATTTGCTCTCTCCCGCCACCCGTTCCCGCGCCTCATACTCGATCGTAGTTCTGCGAAAGCCGATATTCTGTACATAACCGCGCAGAAAACGTACCTTCTCCCGATAGTTTTCCCGCAGAACCTGTGCGGACCGTCTCGACAGAGCAAAGAAATCCGACGCTCCCGGTTCGAGCTTCACATCGGACATCCGGTTAATCACCCAGTAAAACCCGGCGGATGTCACATTTTTCAATACTCCGGCGGAGTGATTGCCCGTCCGCACCATATGAATCACGTCAAACCCGGCGTCCAGTTTTTCTACAATCTCAGGCAGATACTCCGGCGGATGCTGCAGGTCAGCATCCATGCACACTACAGCGTCGCCCGACGCGTAATCGATCCCGGCGATCATCGCGGCCTCATGTCCGAAATTGCGGGAAAAGGAGATTACCTTCACCCCCGGATCTTCTACTGCGAACTTTTTTAACAGCGACAGACTCTCATCTGCGCTCCCGTCATTCACAAATAATAACTCATAGTCCCAGGGAAGTGTCTCCAAAATCGGTTTTACCGTCCGGACAAACATCGGCAGCGCCTGTTCTTCATTGTATACAGACACTACCACGGATAATACTTTCTTCATCATCGATAACTCCATCCTGCCGACAGTTGTATCTTTACCAGCAAATACAAAATGGACAAGCCTTTTTCAGCTTCCCAACTGCTCACCTTTGCGCGCAAACACGCTACGAAGCAGCATCTTCCTCTCCGCGAACTGCCCTCTACACTCTGTTTGCGCAGCTCCTGTCTCTGACATGCTCTTACGACGGCAGGTCTTCATCCATTAAGATTTTTACCGTAGAATGCGCCGGTACACGCTGATCCTCCGGCGGCGGGGTCATATAATCCCCATAGATCCACGTCAGCACCTCATCCCAGTGTTTCGACGCCATCAGCTTTGTGTCCTCAAACGGCAGGTTCGTGATCTCATCGCACCACGATTTTTTCAGTTTTACATACAGGTAATCCGGCTGATAATTGCTGTAATAAAGCACTTTGGGGTGACGGCTGTGATCCTTTAAGGCTACCACATGCTGCAGCCGGAAGAGAACTTTCATCGGCACCAGCCGGCCGATCCCTGCCAGACCACCAACCGCCAGTTTATGAAACAGGCTGTATTTGCTATAGTCCAGCCGGTAACGGTGTCCCATTGCCATACCGTAAATAATCTTATGGAGCAGAAGCGTCACCTGCGCCGCCAGCGGATTGGCGGGAAGTTCGTCCAGTGTGAAGAGATCTACCCACAAATGGTTGAGTTTTCCCTCATAATAATCCATCTCCGGAGAATCCTCATGCACCCGGCTGCGCTTATAGATGATACGCGCAGTAAAATCAAAAAATCCATCATTTTCTGTAAAGCTGTCGGGCGTGATCAATTCCATGGTTTCTGGTAATTCCTGTCTCACGACTTTCAGAAATTTCTCGTAATTTTTACGCGTAAACGCAATATCTGCGTCATCATCCCAGGGGATGAATCCCTGATGCCGCACTGCTCCCAGGAGTGTGCCGGCATCCAGCATGTAGCGGATCTTATGCTTTCGGCAGATCCGGTCGATTTCTTTTAATATCTTCAGTTCGGTTTCGTGGACTCTTTTCAGGTTGTCGGTCATGTTTTTGTCCTCTTTCTCAAGATCAACGGATCGTCTCATGGATCACCCTTGCCATCTCGTCGATCATGGTGTCTGTCATCCCCGGATACAGGCCGACCCAGAAGGTATCGCGCATGATCCGGTCGGTCACGGCCAGATCTCCGATCACACGGTATCCGCTGCCTGTGGCGCGCATCTGATCAAAGCATGGATGTCTTGTCAGATTTCCTGCGAAGAGCATTCTTGTCTGGATGCCTTTGTTCTCGATATATGGCACTACTTTGCTCCGATCGGTGCCTTCTTTACAGGTGATCAGGAAACCAAACCAGCTCGGACGGGAACCCGGACAGGCTTCGGGCAGGATCAGCTGATCCTGAGTATCGCTCAGCGCTGCGTACAGACGGTCAAAATTGTGGCGGCGGCGTTCGACAAAGGCCGGGAACTTGCGCAGCTGTGCGCAGCCGATCGCGGCCTGCAGATCGGTCGCCTTTAAATTATATCCAAAATGGGAGTAGACGTACTTGTGATCGTATCCCAGTGGCAGTTCTCCATACTGCCGGTCAAAACGATGACCGCACAGATTGTCGTGTCCGGACGGGCAGCTGCAGTCGCGACCCCAGTCACGCAGGGATCGGATAATCTTATGAAGCAGCGGATCATTGGTATAGACCGCTCCGCCTTCTCCTGTCGTCATATGATGCGGCGGATAGAAACTGGATGTACCGATATCCCCGATCGTCCCCGTAAGCTGTTCTTTGCCGTCCAGGCAGTACCGGCTCCCCAGCGCGTCGCAGTTATCCTCGATCAGCCACAGCCTATGCCGATCACAGAAATCCTTCACTGCGCCGAGATCAAAAGGATTGCCCAGCGTATGAGCGATCATGACCGCTTTCGTCTTTTCTGACAGGGCAGCCTCCAGCTGAGTCACGTCAATGTTATACTGTGGGATCGTCACATCGACGAAAACCGGCACCGCACCGTATTGGATCATCGGCGTCACTGTTGTCGGAAATCCTGCCGCTACCGTGATCACTTCATCGCCGCGCCTTACCTGACGTTCTCCCAGAAGCGGAGATGTGAGAGCCATAAACGCAGCCAGATTTGCGGACGAGCCGGAATTGACCAGGGAGCAGAAACGGACGCCCAGATACTGTGCCAGGTTCTTTTCAAATTCATCTGTGTAACGCCCGGAAGTCAGCCAGAATTCCAGCGCACTGTCGACCAGATTGACCATCTCATCCGCATCATAGACCCGCGACGCATAGGGGATCCGGTCACCCACTTCATATTTCTTCTTATTATCCAGATGCCAGGTCTGGCAGTAATCTGCCACCAGAGCGAGGATTTCTTCCCGCGCCTCTTTCTCTGTATTTGCCATATATTAATCGTTCTCCCTTCCGACAACTTGTCTATCATGCTATTGGAATGCCATCAAAGTAGTTCCTGACGTCCGTCAAAACCTCTTCTTACCAGCCATACTCCCGTATCTGCCGGTCCATATACGCCAGCATATCCTCTCCCGCCAGATACGCCTTTGACCACTCCACTGTTTTTGCAACCGCTGTCTCGATATGCCAGACCGGCTTCCATCCGAATGTTCTCTTTAGCCGTGAGCAGTCCAGTTTCAAAAATCCCGCCTCATGAGGGCCTCCGTCATGCCGGTTGACCCAACGGGCACCCTCTCCCCAGCTCCTGCAGAAAAGATCCGCCAGCTCGCCGGTTGTCACGCAGTCGATCTCGTCCGGTCCGACATTATAAGTATTCTCAAAGCTGCGGTCTTCAGCCTGCTTCCGGGCGATCATCAGATACGCAAACAGCGGCTCCAGCACATGCTGGAATGGCCGCACAGAATAGGGATTACGGACGATGATCTCTTTCTCCGCCGCCATCGCGCGTACGCAGTCCGGCAGGATACGATCCGCCGCAAAATCTCCGCCTCCGATTACATTTCCCGCACGTGCGGTTGAGACCGCACACCGGTTGTCCGTAAAAAAAGACCGGCGATAGCTGTGTGTCACCAGTTCTGAGCAGGACTTACTGTTGGAATACGGATCGTAACCATCCAGTCGGTCCGTCTCCCGGTAGCCATACTCCCACTCCTGATTATCGTATACCTTATCTGTCGTTACATTCAGAAGTGACCGGACGGAAGGCGTCTGCCGCACACATTCCAGTACATGCACCGTCCCCATCACATTCGTCTCATACGTTGTCACCGGATCTCGGTAAGACTCGCGCACGATCGGCTGGGCTGCCAGATGAAAGACGATCTCCGGCTGTGTATCCGCAAAAGTTTCTTTTAGATGAGTCAGATCCCGGACATCGCCGATTACGGAACGCACATGATCTTCCAGTCCGACGGTCCGAAAAAGCGACGGATCCGTCGGCGGCTCCAGCGCGTAGCCCGTCACCTCAGCGCCCGCCAGGAGCAGGATACGGCAGAGCCAGGATCCCTTAAAACCGGTATGACCGGTTACAAGAACCTTTTTTCCCTCATAAAATTCTTTACATATCTCCAGATTATACATGAATTAACGTCCTATATCCCTTCTCATTTCTGTCAGAGCGTATCAAAGACCTGCCTCTCGCAAAACGGCAATTTTCCTTTTTTGCTCTCAATCCTGATCCCAGATTTTCCACGGAGCGTGTCCGGACTGCCACAGTTCCTCCAGTTTTTTCTTCTCCCGCTGAGTATCCATGCACTGCCAGAATCCGTCATGATAGAAGGACATCATCTGTCCCTCCTGCACCAGTCTGCGCATCGGCTCCTGTTCAAATACAGTGGTATCATCCTTCAGATATCCGAAGATTTCCGGATTCAGTACCATAAAGCCGCCGTTAATGATCGTCCCGTCCCGGTCTGACTTCTCACGGAAAGAACGCACGGCATGATCCGGGCCAATATCCAGGACACCCTTCTGCTGCCCGATATTGACCGTTGTGATGGTCGCGATCCGCCCATGACTCTGATGAAATTCCACCAGACGACTCAGATTCACCGTACAAAGGCCGTCACCGTAAGTCAGCATAAACGGCTCGTCGCCGATATAGGGACGGATCCGACGCACTCTGCCTCCGGTCATCGTATGAAGTCCGGTATCCACCAGCGTCACCTTCCATGGCTCGGAATGTTTGGTGTGAACCTGCATCTGATTATTCGCCAGATCGATCGTCACATCCGAAGTGTGCAGAAAATAATCCGCGAAAAATTCTTTGACGACATACTGCTTATACCCCAGGCAGATCACAAAATCATAAAAACCAAACGCCGAATAATATTTCATGATATGCCACAGGATCGGCTTTTCTCCGATCTCGATCATCGGCTTGGGTTTTAAATGGCTCTCTTCGCTGATACGCGTTCCCAGGCCGCCGGCCAGAATTACAACCTTCATCTGAATTCTCCTACTCAATGTATTTATGGGTTCCTTTATCAGGTTATCCTGCCATATTCTGAAAAGCAGTTCCGATATCACATCTCTTCTGCCTTCTTCTCCTGTTCAATACTCCACCCTGCTGAATATATTCCAGTGATTCTCCTTCAGGATCCGCAGCGCCCGTCTCACATCCGCGGCGCTTTCTTCCCTGCTCTTGCGGTAATCAAAGGTCTCCCGGATTTCGTCGTCGCTCAGGATCTCATATTGCAGTGCCGCATTTCCGATCCGCTCTCCATAAGCTTCGCGGTACGGAGCTTTCTCAATCTCACGGTAATTAGTATAACCATGTCCCGCCAGAAGCACCACGCAGAATGCTATCATCAAAACTGAACCAGCAGGAAATCCCTGTTTTACCGGATCTGCTACGTCTATCTGGTTCCGCGTTTTTGCACATCCTGCCGTGATCTTCTTCGCTACAGCAAAGGTCAGGATAATTCCCAGCAGTCCGGCCTGATACTGGAGCGCGTAACGGGAACTCATCCCGTAATCCACTCTCGCGAAGATGTAACGGGAGACCAGGACGATCGCGTGATTTCCCATACCGGCAAACAGAAGCATCAGCGGCACCAGAGTCTTTTCATACAGCCGGTTCCTCACGTTAATGATCAACGCTGCCAGATATCCAATGCCAAGGAAAACACCCAACAGGTTTTCTGTTACGCCATTCAGGATGCCGATCTCCTTCAGTTCGTTCAGTGTCTCCTCTCCCACCACCATAGACGCCATCGAACGGATCAGGAACTGTGGAAAGAATCCGGGTTCCTCCAGAAACATCGCGATTAATCCGCTCTTAACCGCTCCGTCATGATCTTCAATCACGTAAGAATCGCTCCAGATATAGAGGAGCAGCGGGATAACCACAGCAATGATCCCGGCCAGACAGAGCTTCCCATCGATCCGGAGCCTGTTTTCTCCGGTCAGCTTTTTCTGCCGCCACCCGGCGATCCACACAGAGACGTAAGAGAGTACCATTACCACAGAATACACCGCGCAGTACGGCCCCGCGATCCCCAGCGTAATCACCGGCGGCAGGATCAGCAGCAGCTTACGATCCCATTTTTTCTCTTCTCCGTAAAGGACACGGTCAAACACCAGATAATGATAATAAAAACAGGCAAACGCCAGAAAATGTACCCATCCCGTACCATTTGTCAGCATCTCCCATTTATCCAGGCCAAACAGCAGAAACATCAGAAAAAGATACCAGCCCATGCCGATCTTTTTCCAGTCACAATAACGTGCCAGCACCAGTGCCGAGAGCGCCAGCCCGAGAGCGCCCAGCGCCATCTCAAACGTCGTGCTGTAATGAAAGAGCGCCACATTGAGCGGCCGCTCCAGATAATTAACCGGAATCCTGGTCAGGACGTCAGGACGGAAAAAGTTTTCTTTTGCCCATACGTCTGGGAGATATTTATTTACAATCCGGATATAGTCTGAATACACGATGTCAAATGTCGCTGTCTTAATGTACCACAGGCAAAAGATCAGACCCAGCAGCGGAACCCCATAGTAAATCAGTTTTCTCCAGCTAAATATAATTTTATTTGTTGTTCTTTGGTTCATCGGATCTGTCTCCTTGTTTTACTATGAAAGTGTTGCCATGCGGCTGTGCGGACTGCGTGCTTGCACGCAAGGACGTACAGACATTTGGCAACCAAGCCGGTATGAGCAAGTAGGGCGGTGCTGAGCGCCGGTCGCGCTCGTTTAGCACCGACCGAAGCGGAGCGGAGAAGCCCGAATTGCGAATACTGGCGTAAGCGCGGAGCAGCTGACTTTCATGCGTGGTGGAGCGCCGCGAAAGCGGCGCATGTCGGTTTACTATGTTATTGCTTCCAAAAATGGCTCAAAAACAGAATCAGTCAGCTGTCAGCGTCAGAATCGCCGCCAGATGATCTTCTCCCCGCTGCTCCTGCGCATCCTGGACATAGAAATTGGTCTTAAATCGCAGCGTTACCGTCTTGTAGGGCTGCGTCGTCACAAATGTCTCCGTCTGCTGGTCTGACAGTTCCAGATACTCTTTGGCGTCTCCGTTGACATAAATCGTAATCCACTCGTCCCCGGTAATCTCTCCCGGATAATAAAAACTCATCTCAATCTCACCGGTGGAACCGGCCATTACCTGAATCTCGGCATTTTCATCAATCCAGCCGTCCGTGTAATACCCATAAAGTCCGCGGCATTTCCAGGTGCGGACCGGCAGAGTAATGTCGAGATAACGGTTATTGGCCGCATCCTCCTGCAGGATCAGCATGTCATCGGACACCAGGCCGATCTCCCGCACATCTTCGATATGACGGATCCGCGTATTCTCCGCTGTACGCTCCGGATCAAAAACCTTAAAAAAAGTTTCCTCTGTAAAATCACTCATATCAAAATCATCGCCGACGATGATAATCTGTTTTCCAAATATTTCCTCTCCATAAACACCATAGGTCACCTCTGCCAGAGAATTATAACGCGTCTGTTCCGACCAGAAATAAAGATTCGGATAGAGTCCACGATAATAAAGCTCCACCGGCAGCATCAGCATCACATATGCCGTAATCATCAACGCATAGGGAGCCGCCATGAGGATCTCTCCGGATTTGCGGTCCAGATCTTTCGTCAGTACGCCGTACATCCATGACAGGAAAAGTAACGACGCCGCATAAGAGACATAAACCCAGCGCATCTCCACACGGATCGTCACGCTCGAACAGGCAATGCATCCGGCAATAAACCCCAGGAAGATCGTAATCGTCTGGAGATATCCCCAGCAGTTTTTCCACTCGCGGATCAGCCGCAGAACAAAAGCGCCTGTCAGCCCCACGAGCATCAGATCGGCAACTCCGATCAGCAGCAGGATCCAGATCGGGGCGGCGCTGATACTCTCACCATTTAAATACTCCGGCCCGGCATTGATACCAAATACGTACGCCACCTGGCAAAGCGCGTAGCGCACGGCCTCACCCATGGAAAATGTATCCGCCACCTGCGTCCTGCCTGTCCCGGCAGGCAAAACGGTTCCAATCGTTGCCAGGCGGATCAGCTGAACCAGCGCAAATACTCCCACTGACGCCGCCCACTGTTTCCAGTCCCGGCAGCCGACATAAACGAGCACCAGAATAAACAGCGGTATCAATACCATATACCGCTCATGCACAAAGCAAACCATGAAATAAAGGATACAGGCCGCGTAAAACAGTTTTTTGTTTTTCCCCTGTCCCGTCCGGTATTGACAAAGCAGATACAGGATACCGACAGCAAGCCACAGTGCCAGAGTCTCCATCAGACCATATGTCTGCGCAATCTGATAATAAGCCATTCGGGACGCCAGCCAGGAGATGCCGCACAGAGTTGCGATCATAACGGAATGACTGAAGGATCGCGCCATCTTATAAATCGTGACAGCGACCAGTGCATTCAGTATGATATTAATCGGCACGATCCATCCCACATGAGGTCCGATCAGCGCAAGCTCCACCCATGCCGCCAGATAATACAGGAACCGGAAACGGGTACTTCCCAGCGGAAAGATAAACTGCCAGAAAGATTGTTCCCCATAGCAGGACCAGAGATAGAGGTCATCCATATATAATCCCCTGATCTCGATACTGCGGTTCACCCAGAAAGCGAACACAAACAACAGCAATATCGGCAGGATATCTCTTTCCCAGGATCTCCAGGAAGTATTCCCGATCATTCCGGATTCTTTTTTCTTTTCTGTCATGGCCCGTCACCTCCCTCGCCATCCGGATCTGAATTGAAAACCCATAGTCAAAAACCGGCAGGCGCCTGACAACACGGGTTTAAAATTCAAATATACATCAGTGATTGATATCCTCAAATCCCCCACACGCTTCATCGATATGCCCTGGCCGCAAACCGGTAAAAAAACATCAGAAAACGACTCACCGACCTTGGCCAGATTTTCTGAAACATAGCCATTTCTTCATCGAAGCGCCGATTGCTGTCCATGCATTTCTTTGTCGCAGAATCTTCGTGGATCCGATAACGAAGCAGCTGACGCTCCTCACAGATAAAACGTCCCGGCCGCAAAGCCAGCCCCCACATCGTATCCCAGTCCAGTACAAAACGATACCGGGAAGTAAAAAGCGGAGTCCCCAGAAGCCCCTTATGATACGTACAGGATGGACAGATCACCGGATTGCCCAGGCACAACACCGCCCGCTTCACCAACGTCTGATTCGCAAGACTCTTCAGCCTGAGTGGAAACCGTAACATCCTTTTAATCCCGCCTGCTATCCCCGATGATCCGGGCCTGCTCCCCCGCAGGATGCCGCAGTCCGTCATAAACACAGTCATATCCGGGTAACATGTTGCGTTCCTGAGAAGATATTTTCCATAATCCTTATGATAAGAATCGTCCTGATGTGCGATTGTTACCAGATCTGTCTGTGCTGTCTCATAAGCAAAGTTCCAGTCGGCGCCGATCTCACTTTTTCCCTCACGCACATAGAGAGGGATTCTGTATTTTTCCACCAGCAAACGGATATGGTCATTTGGCGTTGAGGTACAGAGGATGATTTCTGACTGTACCGACTGACGTTTCAGCGAGCGGATACAGGTTTCCAGATAGGGGGACTCTTTGTAAGCGCAAATCGCATAGGTATGTGTAAGCATAGATAAAGTCCTCCTTTTTTCAGACAAATCTTCATTCCTCCGTCAGTCGGCGGCACAAACAGGAATGAGAGTTATGTTTCGACGATTTCCCTGTTCACAATGCTCTCCGCAAGTTCAGCGAGATCTGCTCCATACAGTTCATATGGCGTTTTTCCCCGTCCAGACTTTTGATCTGACGCATGAACCTCCGCCCCGTACCCGGTACCAACGAGCGCAGTGTGGACTCCATAGCTTTTTCCGGCTTCGACATCGATCTCCTTATCGCCGATCATCCAGGACCTGGTCTTATCGATATCATAATACTGCTCCGCCATCTCAAACATCCCGATCCCCGGCTTGCGACAGCGGCAGACGATACGATATGCTCCGACGCCATGCTCCGGATGATGGGGGCAGTAAAAGAAATGATCGATTCCTGCACCCAACGGTTCCAGAAGGGAATTCATATAATCGTGCAGACTTCTGACATCCGCTTCTCCATAATATCCGCGCGCCACACCTGCCTGGTTAGTCACGACAACCAGCTTATAGCCATGTTCACGAAAACATCTCAGGGCTTCGGGTACGCCCGGTAATATTTTTAAATCCTCGGGGCGGTACAGGTAATGAATCTCTTCATTTAACGTGCCATCCCGGTCAAGAAATATTACTTTTTCCATCATGATCTTTCTCTAAATCTACCATAAAGAACTAACACCGTTTACAATAACGCCAGTCGCGGAATCATTAAAAGTCATTTCTGTACAATGTATCGCAACACGTCCGCTGACGCGGGCACTACCGACATCAGAAATCCTCTTCAATCCGCTGCCATGCCGCGTCCACGCTGAAATAGCGGCGGACATAGCTCTGCGTCCTGTGACACAGTTCCCGGCACTGATCGGTATCCCGATAAAGCGCCGCTGTCGCCTGAGCGAACCGCTCCGGGTCATCCTCAATCAGCAGCACATCTTCAGCCTGTGGGATTCCCTCGGCGCCCACGGATGTCGTAATCACCGGCGCTCCATAATACAACGCCTCGATGATCTTGCCCTTGATCCCCGCACCATATCGCAGCGGCACCACGACAACACGACATTCTGCATAAAGTCTCGCCAGTTCTTCATCCGATACAAAGCCCCTGATGATAATTCCGTTACCCGGCTGTGCCAGTGCCTGAATCTCCTCCGTTACCTTCGAGCCGACCACATAAAACTCCGGCGGTTCGCATCCGGCGCTCGCAAACTTCTCCCGGATCCGCGGATAGATCTCCTTCGCGAACCAGAGTACCGCGTCCGCATTCGGCGGATGGGCAAAGCCACCGACAAAGAGCAGTCCCTCCCGCTCTGAAAAGTCCTCGCGGATATCCGATAAGAAGCTGTCAAAGACATATGCTGTGATATCCTTTACCGGTATCAGCGGATCAATCGCACGAATCGCATCTCGCTCGATATAGGACGGATAGTAGGAGACCGCGGCTTTCTGCATCAGGGAAAGCTCCAGAGACTTCCAGTACTCCGCATCTTCCAGAATCTTCGGATCTTGCGTGATCTCGTATTCCCGGCTCTCGCGCAGGAAATGCAGATCATGACCGTAATAAATCACCTTGATGTCTGTATTATCCAGGATATAATCGATATACTTCGTCGCAATATGCGGGCGGTTCAGATAAGCCACCGCAATATCGTCTCCATGGTCACGCAGCCAGTTCCAGATCCCGGTCTGGTACTCCGGCCCATAAAGGATCTCGACTCCCATCTGCTGCAGCGTTGTTGAATACGGTTCTTCGTGCATATAGTTATCGCCGACGAATTTTACCACATATCCCTTTTTCAGGAACATCTTAATATACTGAAACGTCGTCCGCGATCCCGCGTCGCGGTCATAAGTCGGCACATAATGGTCCACGACAAGGATGATCTTTTTTCCCATACTGCGTTCACGCGCGCGGAAAGGATCCGGATTGCCCGTATTTTCACACTGTTTCGCGAACTCATCCTTCCACTTTTCCTGCAGCTTCTTTAAGTTGACTGCCTGATAACGTTTCAGACCACTCCCCTGCACGTCCGTCCCGTTGGAAATTCCTTCAAAGTGAATCACCTTTGACAGAGGCTGGTAGACTACGCGGTAACCTGCCTTACGCACCTCAAATGCCAGGTCAGAATCTTCACAGTATGCCGGGGCAAATCTCGTGTCAAAACCGCCGATCTGATCCCACAGCCTGACTGGCAGCAGGATCGCCGCGCCGGAAATATAATCCACATCCTTGACGTAATTGTACTCCGGCTTGTCTGGCTGGTCAAGCCGTCCGTAATTCCATCCCGAACCGTCGCTCCAGATGATACCGCCGGCCTCCTGCAATCTCCCGTCCGGGTACACCAGCTTGGAGCCGACCATACCGATCGATTCATCCGACTCGATCAGCGTAACAAGAGAACTCAGCCACCCTTCCGTCACCTGAGTATCATTATTCAGGAACATGATATATTCGCCCTTCGCGCTGCGGGCCGCCTGATTACAGTTGCGCAGAAAACCCTGATTGCTGCTGTTGCGGCAGATAACCAGCCCTTCCGCAAATTCCGACAGGTGAGCGGTTGCGTCCGTTGAGACATCATCCGCGATGATCACCTCATAACTCACATCATTGGTATATTCCAGGATGGAAACCAGGCAGGCATAAGTATACGCGATCTGGTTATAGACCGGAATCACGATCGATACCTTCGGCTGCTCCGGCCGTGTAAAGTGCAGCTTCCCATGCTCCCGGTAAATGTCGCCGATCTCAAAATCTCCCTTGCGCAGATTTTTTCCTTCTTCCGTCGCATAAAGCCTGTGGGTACGGATCGGATGGAGGATACTCTCCTTACGGTATTTCAGCCGTTTGCGTTCTGTTGAACCGCGCGGATATCTGCGGTTGAACCACTCTCCAAGTTTTCTGCGCACACGGAATATCAGCGCTTCATGAGTATTTAAGTACGCCAGAGTTTTTGCCATCTCGTCAATCTCATGGCGCAGATCACGGATGATGATCTCCAGATTCGTGACATGGTTATCCGTCAGGCGTTTTACCTCTGTAATCTTGCGGATCGTCACATCCTTCTCGTTAATATAAAGTTTCATCTGGCTGATCCGTTCTCTCGCGTGCGACAGATCTCTCTCATCCCGCAGCATCCCCTCGACTCCTTTGGAGCCGTGCAGATAGTTTTCCAGGTAAAGTTTCTGGTTGTCCCCATGGACATAAATCTGGAAGCTGGTCTCCATCTTACCATAAATATCCGCCATCTCCGGCGTGATGCCAAAATTGTCCAGAAACACCCGCAGCGTCACCGTCTTCATCAGACTTCCATACTGCTCATAAAAATAATATAAGATGCGGTAACAGATATAACGTTCCGGCACCGGGAAGGTAAAGACCCACTCATAATCCAGGCAATAGGAGCCGTCCGCGGTATCCATAATATTCTCAAAAAGAGCGTCAATATTAGAAACCTTACATGCGGTATCCCCATCCAGCGCCGCCAGTTCCTCTTCGGATAACCCCTGTCCAAATACCTCAAGAAAGTCTTCGCTGATCTGAAAATCATTTCTGCAATCCAAAGCCGCATCAAAGATCTGTTCGAGAGATTCCCGGATCCGTTCTGTCGCCTCACCGTCATGTTGCAGAAGATATCCCAGTTTCTCCGCGCGGGTCTGCCCCTCCAGATACCGGAAAAACACAGCGCTGCGCCCCTTTGCCGCCTCCGGCGGTAAGAGCCGGATCGACCTCTGCTGCATGGAGAGCTGCCGGTACTTCTCCTCAAAAGACAGAATATGTGCGGATCCCGGCAGGCCGAGAGCCGCTTTCTCTACGAAACGCTCCGCCGGTTTTCTGTCCGCATGTCTCTCGCCAATACAGGTGCGGATCTGAAAAATATCCTGGCGCGTCTTGTTGTACTTAATAAATATACGGTCCTCCGGCGGATACAATTTTTCCCTGTCCCTGCTCCAGAAAACCAGATAAGAGTTCGCACACTGATCAAAGATCCCCTCTTCACAGACCATGTCAAACTTCTCACCCATATCAATGACATGATACGGCGGATAATCGTATACTTCCGTCACGCGCGTCAGATCACCTTTTTTCGGAAGATAGCGATCCGTATAAATCGTCGACGGGATCCGATAATCCGGCATCGGATAATAAAATCGTGTGCAACCGTCTCCATCTGCGTCACAATATTCCTGCAAACGTTTTCCGGATAAACCAGTTTCTTCCTGCGCAGTACCCGCCCAGTATTTTACTCCGGCCGGGTTCGCACACGCTATGATCAGTACGCCGTCTGACTTTAACAACGACTTTGCGGCAGCGATGTGTTCCTGATCCAGGATCGCGCCATTTCCCATCATTACCACATAATCCCAATATTTCCCGACAGAAGCCGCTGCCTTTGCGTATTCACAAAGCTCTGCCGGAACATAAGTAATATTATCCGCAGCCGGATAGCGCATCCGGACCGTCTCAAGCGTTTCTTCCCTCGGATCCAAAACGGTAACGTGACGGACACTCGTCCGGTACAGACCCGTCAGCGCCCCGGCATCCGCCCCAATCTGTAAAAGTTCCGCCTCAGGAGCAAAATCATACCATTCCAGCAGAAGCTCTCTCTGGTCAGACAATGCATAAAGCAAATCCATACGGTGATTGTCCTGCAAAATCTCCCGGACATTCCCATGATGCTTTTTTAATTTCTCCTGTATCTCCTGATCGATTCCTCTGATCTGCTTCATTGATCTGTTTCCTTTCCCGGTTTCCGAGTAACTTCTACCTCCGACTCCATGTCATACACACCCACTGTATTTTTATTCGAAATCACAGTCAGGCTGGCAATATTGTACAAACGATGATATACGGTATGCTCACCCTGTTCAAATCCGGTGCAGCTCATGGACAGCAGATACTCGCCGCCCTGAAGTGTCATTTTCTGGCGAAAAGCAACTTCATATTCATCTCCCGCACGCACAGGTTTGACGTCAGCGCCCTCAAACATCGTATTGGTTCCGGTTAAATCCGCTCCCTTTTTATCCCGGATCGTATAGGTAAAAATCGGCGCCTGAATGTCCGAGAAAAACCGGATCTTTTCTTTGATTGTAAACATCTCGCCCTTTAAGAGCAGATTGGTCAGATTGCCTCGCTCATCAAACAGCCCCAGGTCATAGATTTCGGCTTTCCCATTGCCATATTCCGTACGATCCGGGTTGATCGAGATCTGATTTTTCATGAGTCTCTCTCCGTTCCGGCGCCGTTGATGCCGGATATTCTGAGATTTTTTCTCTTCGTTCGCATCATCATCGGTACTGCCTTCCCCGGACGCCATCTTCCCGGTACCATTCGGATCGTCTGTTTCCCTGCCTGCACCGGCTTCGTCCATGCCACCGGAATAATCATTCATCTCGTCGAGTTCTTCCTGCAGCGAATCCATCTGATTTGCCAGTATCTTCTTATATAAATCAACCATTTTACCGGGAGCTCCCTCCGCGACATAATGACCTTTATTCAGCAGGACCACGCGGTCACAGTATTTAATCACACTCCCCATATCATGCGTCACCATGAGAATCGTCGTACCCTTTTGACGAAGTTCTTCCATCCGGCGATAGCATTTGGACTGAAAAAAGACATCGCCCACCGACAGAGCTTCATCCACAATCAGGATCTCAGGATCTACATTGATCGAGAGTGCAAATGCCAGACGCACGAACATACCGCTCGAATATGTCTTGACCGGCTGATAAACGAAATCACCGATATCCGCAAAATCAAGAATATCCTGGAGTTTCTCGTCCATCTCTTTTCTCGAAAAACCCATCATCGTACCGTTCATATAGATATTTTCGATACCGGTATAATCCATATTAAAACCGGCCCCCAGCTCCAGCAGCGCAGAAATCACACCCTCAATCTGCACCGTTCCCGTTGTTGGGGTCAGTACGCCGGTAATGATCTTTAATATCGTCGATTTGCCGGAACCGTTGGTGCCGATAATGCCGACCGTCTCGCCCTTTTTTACGCGAAAAGAAAGTCCCTGCAGCGCAAAAAAATCTTTATGATAATTTTTATGGGTAAAATTCAGAGATTCTCTGAGACGATCGATCGGTTTATCATATAACCGGTATATTTTACTGACATTTTCTACCTGGATGGCATATTCACTGTTCTGCGGCATATAATTCCTCTGCAAATATATATATTCGATACCGTTCACGTTCGTGTGCGTGAACGGTAATCTGACATCTCAAAGCACAGTTTACAGCAATTCAGGGATTTTTTCAATCGTTTCTTTCTAATCACGCTATAATCATAACATAAAACACGCACTCTAAAGTCATAAACGTGCAGACAATATCTTACGGTCACTGTCCGAAATTCCCAAAACATTCATCGCCTGTTCCGTTGTCATTTCCATGTTTTTTGTCAGATTCTTTATGCTTTGCAGCAGTGCAGAGACCTGTCCTTCTTTGATTCCTTCTTCTTTTGCGTTTTCAGCAATCATCTGAATCGCCTGGCACACATCCAGCACCTCCTCGCCCTCGTTAATTGATAAGTTTGCGTTCACACATGCATTGAGTACGTCTACTTCTTTTCTTCCCAGCGATTGAAATTTTTCTAAATCAATTTACTCACATTCTTTGATTTATTTATCTCCGGAAATAATATTTACCTCTTTTTTGGAAGAGAAGCAAGACGTCAGCGGTTCTGTGACATAGATTTTCTCATCTGTGGTCACTAATACCATATCAAAGGAGTCACTTTTCTCTCTCCAAAGATCTGTCGCTTTCTCCAGACCCAGGATAAAACAGGCTGTAGATAATCCGTCTGCCAACATTCCATCCGGACTTACGATGGTAACTGAGAGCAGGTCGCTATCTGCTGATATCCCTGTCGATGGATCCAGGATATGATGGTAAGTTTTTCCCGTAGCCTCATCTGTAAAATATCGCTCATAACCTCCCGAGGTAATTACTGCACAATCGGACACCTGAACGATACCGACAACATTACCACTTTCCGGATTCAGCGGATTCTGAATTCCGCAGCGCCACAGGCTGCCGTCTGTCTTCGTTCCATAACACTGCACATTTCCGCCTAAGGAAACAACGCCGGAAAGCAGATCATATTCTTCAAAAATCTCCATCAGCCGATTGGATGTAAAACCTTTTGCAATCGCTCCGAGGTCAATTCCCTGCCTTTCACCCAATGTCAGGAGCCTTGTCCCCGAATCATAAATAAGGCTGCCGCAATCCACCAGCTTCAAGGTCTCAGCAATCTCCTCCTCTTCCGGCACCCGGAAATTGCCGGTCGTAAATCCCCATAACGCCATCATTGGATAAATCGTAATGTCAAAAGCACCTTTGGTATCCTGATACAACTCCAGAGATTTTTCTACCATCATCGCCGTTTCTTCTGAAAGATGCCCGGAACCCGTAAGATTGATTTGTCCAATCTCGCTCTCCTCACTTCCCACCGACAGCAACGCATCAAGCCGTTCGACTTCTGCTACTGCGGCCTCTACCGCCTCTTCACATTGTTCTCCATAACCGGTGATTGTCATATAAGTATCCATTGCGAAGATTTCCCGTGTGGCGGACGGGATTTCCGCGCTCTGTATTCCGGAACTCTGTATTTTCTGATCTTGTAATTCCTTGTTATGGACAGCCTGGTTTTGTGCTTCCCTACCCTGCCCTTCTGCATTTTCCGATCCGGATGCGTTTTCAATCGACGAAACCGTGTCCGTCAATAATGACTGGTCTATGCTCTTTTTTGTTCCGGTGCAGCCTGTCATTAAAAAACTCAGAATTATTAATATAGCTGATATCCTTTTTTTCATTTTTCTCCCGTCACTGTCTGTCTTCTTATACTTATGCTGAATTGCCACCCGGGCTGCGCTGAGGCGTTTCCACGTAACAATATCGTTTTTCACTGGTCATCGTCCGGTTATAAAATCAACGGAACCTTCGCTCTCATCGCCCACAACCTCCACTACCACCTGATTGGGCAGACAAATGATGGACTGCCCTCCCCTGCTGATCTTTCCCATGCCAACACATAACTTGTCTGGACATGACGCCTCCGTAAGCCAGGCTTCTCCGCCAGAGATTACCAGCAGGTTGGTGCCGCCGCCCGCGCCATGAATCTCGTATGTCCCACTTTGTGACAGGGAATATTCCGCTGTCAGCGTACCGGAAACCCTAACCTGTATTTTGATTCCATCTGCCGCAGTGAAATGTAAAAACAACCATCCCACAAGAGCAATCGCCAGACACACTACAACTAATATGAAATCTCTCTTTTTTCCAGACTCTGCTTTTCCACTCATACGATTGACAAACCTCACTTGTTAGTTTTCGCTAACTCAGATTATTCTAATTCAAATACAGAATGATTGCAATATAAAATCATATTATTGTGGACAAATTTATGCTTACCGTTACAGGTCACACGTCAGCCAGCCGACGTGTAACCTGTAACTGCATACCTCCTATCGCATACTGCCGAATACGCTATCACACGCTGTCTGGCATTATCGGCAATAATTACTGTGACAGAAAAAGGATCGCTGACCTGCAGCGATCCCTCTTCTTAGTTCTTATCTCTCAATTTTCCTGATATCAGGTTTCTTTACTGAATCCATGCTCCATTACCATCCACCGCATATCCATCCGGTGTAGTTTCTCCGGCATACATGGCACCAAGAGGCTTCGATACACTGTTGGTATCATATACCCAGGTACCAGTGCTTTCCTCATAATTCCAGGTGTAGGTAACCGGATTGCTGTTAAAGTAATACCAGGTGCCGTCAATCTGATTCCAGCCGATCCTCATGGCTCCGCTGGACGGATCCAGATAATACCAGTAATTGTCCTGATCATCATGATGCCAGTTGCTCTTCATTCCATCATCGATGTCGATGAAATACCATTTACCGGCCGCATAATCCAGAACCCAGCCCTGCGCCGCGTAACCGTCAGCGCCGAACGCGTACCACGCACCATTGACCTGAGCCCACGCGATCTGCTCATGAGTATTTCCGCTCTCATCGGTCGTAACACTGCCAACCGCATAAGAACCATCCGTCTTTCTCAACCGCCAGGTATTGTCATCATTTTCGACATCCTGTACCCAGGTACTGCTGCTGGCACTTACAGACGAGGCAGAGGAAGATGAACTGCCGGAACCGCCGCCGGAGCTGCTTCCATGACTGGTAGCGTTCGAACTGGCGGGTCTGCCGCTGCTGCTGCCATTTCCTGACGTATCTGTGCTGCCGCTATCGTCCGTGCTGCCACTGCTATCTGAGCTTCCACTACCTTCTGCGCTTCCGCTGCCATCAGCACTTCCACTGTTATCAGTGCTTCCGCTGTCACCAGTATCATCACTACTGATATCACCACCCGCATCTGTAATCAATTCTTCCAGTTCACTGATCAGTTCTTCTGCTTCCGCACTGGTTGCATCCGCGTTTGCAAGCAATTCCTGTGCTTCTGCGATATGAGAGGCCAGTATCGTAAGTGAAGCATCCTCATCTACCAGAGCCTGTCCGATCTCAATCAGCTCATTCAGTCTGGCAATCTGCTCCTCCGTGATACCGGTATCTTCTGTCGGTTCGCCATATGTAACGGTGAGCTTCGTCGCCGCATAATTCGAACTGTATACCGTAACGGTATAGGTCGTCTCCTCATCCAGTACGCCGCTCAAAGCCACGGTACCATCTACAACTTCCGCATTTTCTGCCACATAGACAGCCGTCCGTCCTGATGTGTAGGATACGCTGACTGTGACGTTCTCATAGGCATCCGGGATCGAGATCGTAAGAGTCTCGGCGTCTGTGATCTCTGCCGCTATCTCGTCCTCTCCCGCATAATACTCCGGCAGCACTACGCTGCACTCGATCGTATAGATTCCCTTGTTGGTCACCAGCTTCACGCTTGTGATCGTCGCCCCGTTCAGTCCTTCGAACTGTTTGAAAGCGACTCCGCCGTGGTTGGTGAGTCCGTTTCCTTCTACTACCGAGAAAGCCACCTCTGCATTTATTACACGGGTGCCGACCCACATATTCTCCAGCATTCCCATGCCGTAGGTGCTGCCATCCGCGGTCTCAAGGATCACTCCCGACGGGTTGATGTCGGTCGTGCCGCCGATGGTGATACCGTCAGCCGTCAGCACGCCCACCAGCTCGATCATGTAATCTCCATAAGAGCTTGTGGTATCTGCTTCGCCTACGGACAGGCCGCTTGCGTCTCCCTCTTCTCCTGTCGCCTCGCTGAAGCTGTAAGTGCCATCCGCGTACGTCAGGGTCTTATAAGCGGCCGGTGCCTCTTCCAGCAGCTCGGCGATATAATAATCGTCATTTTCGGTAAGGCTCGAATCCTTAAGCGTATTGTATACCGATGTCCTCATTGCTACCGGATATACCACGCCGAGAATATCGGTCCCGTCATTATAGGTGCCCTTTGCCAGCCCGGTTGTCCCAAGGAACTTGCTGGTCGTCGCTGTGGAAACTACATCAAAGTAATAATCCACATCTTCAGAGCCATAGAAATCTCCATAAGGAATGTTCATCGACACATAGACGGTCGGATCCGCTTCCTCGATTAATTCCTCCAGTTCGCCGATCAGTTCCTCTGCCTCTGCGCTGGTTGCGTCTGCATTCGCAAGCAGGG
>JAJQAC010000068.1:27874-54255 GCA_021204025.1 Clostridiales bacterium
CTTCTCCTGTCGCCTCGCTGAAGCTGTAAGTGCCATCCGCGTACGTCAGGGTCTTGTAGGCAGCCGGCTCTTCCTCCAAAACCTCTGCAATATAATAATTGTCATTCTCTGAAAGTACGACATCGCTCAGGGCTTCATAATCTTCCCCACTGATGAACACCGGATATACAACTCCGAGAATATCTGTCCCATCGTTATAGGTACCCTTTGCCAGTCCGGTTGTCCCAAGGAATTTACTTTCTGTAGCTGTGGACACCACATCAAAGTAATAATCCACATCTTCAGACTCATAAAAATCCCCATACGGGATGTTCATCATGACGTAAACGTCATCCTGATCCGCCTCAGAATCCGTCGCCAGTTCTGCTTCGGAACCTGTCGCCAGGTCATTTTCCAGCTCGCCATCGAGGTCATCCGGCAACTCACCGGTCGATGAATCGCTCTTTGAGCTGTCTGAATCCGTTGCCGTCGAAGTTCCACCGGCGTCCGACGATGTTGCTGCCACAGTCGAGCCGTCGCTCCCATCTGTGGAAGCCGCAAAACTCATGGACGGCATATTACCTGCCACTAACGCGCAGACCAGCAATGCCGCGAGTTTTCTTCTGAAACTCATTGTTAAAACCACTCCTTCCTTTATGATTTATTGGTATCCGCTTTTAATTAGCTAAAGCTAACCAATCAATAACAATCATAGTATTCAGGAGTGGTTTTGTCAAAGTCGCTAATCGTCATTTTTTCTCAATAAGACCAGATTCTTCCAATTCTTTCCCTATCACCTCAGCATATTGATATTTATGATCCATTCCCTGCCCGAAGACGCCATCAGCCGATGAAATCTTCCCGCATCGGAGTAAAGAAATCCACCATAACTCCGCTTTCCAGGCATACGCAGCCATGCATGACTCCGCCCTGCTTTAGCAGAGTATCGCCCGGGCCGACCTCCCTCGTCTCATCGCCAATCGTGAAACGGTAACGCCCCGAGACAATATAGGTAATCTGTGTATGCGGATGGCAGTGCATCGCGCCGATTCCACCGGTTTCAAACGTATTTTCCACACACATCGCGTCCTTACTATATGCCAGGATCCGCCGAACCGTGCCCTCTCCCGCCGGCTCCGAAGCGATTTGTGAATGTTGCACCCATGCGGCGTCCTGATGATATTTGTCCATAAATATTTTCCTCCTGAAATTGTTTTTTCGGATCTCCATCGTCCATGTTACCACGTCCCGGATAGCTATCAGCTTCCGGCACGACAACCATTCCTCATGTTGATGGATTTCTATTCTCTGATCATACCAGAAAGAAACTATGGTTTCAACTACTGATCATCTGCCCCGAATGTTTTCCTCACCACCTCACAGAGAATCTGAGCGGTTCCCTCAATCCCGAATCTGCTGCTGTCAATCATCAGATCCCTGTGATCCAGAACAGATTTTACACCTTTGCAATAATGCTGCCGATAACTGTCTCTCGCTTTATCCACGTCACGGATCATCTGTCTGGCTGTCTTTTCATCCATGCCTAGCAGATCGATACAGTTTCGCATCCTTGCCTCATACGGCGCATAGACATAGATATTGAGACAGCGCACATGATCCCTCAGTACATAGTCCGCGCAGCGACCGACGATGATACAGGATTCCCTGTCCGCCAGATCACGGATGATATTTGACTGCACACAGAAAATCTCCTCCTGCACGCTGACCAGCCCCATCCCCAGCGGATACCGGTGATGAAAAAGACGCGACCCACTCTTTTCTTCGGAATCACTGATTTCCGGTACGGGCAGCCCCATCCTGCGGGAAGTCTGCTCCACAATATCTCTGTCATAATACTCAACCGCCAGCTCCCTTGACATTTCCTGGGCCACCATCCGCCCCATGCTTGCAAACTGCCGGGATATCGTCACGATATATTTTTCCATCGTCTTTTCCCTTTCTCCCCCTGCGCACCGACACCGGGCAGGAATTCATGTTGTCTCTCACGAATCTATAGCAAACAACAAAAATAATTTGTCGTTCGCTATAAAGCAATGCACAGGATAATAAGCAACTTAAAGCTGTTTCCTATAACTTCTATCTCTGCTCAAACATCTCTGTCCCCGTCAATCGCCAGACGATCATCTGTTTCTTTTATCCTGTCCGCGATGTAAATGTTCTTAATTTCATAAACGCACAGCCGCCGGCATCTTTTTCCTCCGTTTCTGCAGGTAACGCACCGTACAGGATAATGCAAAATTAATGATAAAATAGATCATACAGGCAAAGCCAAACAGGACAAATACATCCGATACATTAACCGTCCCCGTGCCATTATAGGAATATGCCGAACTCAGCAACTGCTTGGTTCTCGCTATCAGCTCGATCGTCGCCACATTTGCCAGGTAAGAGGAATCCTTGATCGTCGTGATAACCTGGCTGAGAAGCGTCGGGATAATATTGCGGTATGCCTGCGGCAACACAATGTAGATCATGATCTGCACGGTGTGAAATCCCTGGGAATGTCCCGCTTCAAACTGGCCATAGGCGACCGAATTCAGCCCACCGCGCACAATCTCGGCAATGACGGATGAGGTAAATAAGATCAGCGCAACCGCCGCCTTAAATAACAGCTTTACCTCCACTGCCGTCAGGCCAAACATTTTTCTCGACATGAACTTCGGTGCCGGACAGAATACCAGACAGATGAAGATCCACAAAAGCAACGGTGTATTTCGGAAAATTTCAATATATGCGGTCGAAAGTAACCGGAATATCTTTGTTTTTCTATTCGTGCAGTAATTTCTTGTCAGCGCCAGTACGGAGCCGATGACCAGACCAAGCAACACCGCGACTACTGAGATAATCAATGTAAAAGCGACTCCCCGGAACAGATATAACAAAAGCGCCGGATTTTTTAACATGCTGAAACTGGCTTCCCAGGTATTCATGCGCCCACCTCCTCTTTTGGAGCCTGCGCGGCTGTGTTCATCGCGCGTTCTCTCTTTTTCAGTGAAGTCTCCCATACACTCGCAAGCGTCGACAGAGGAAAACATACCAGGAAAAACAGCAATCCGCTGACAAGATACGCCGGGGCATAAGCTCCGCCGGTCGTCGCTCCAGTGACAAAGCTGTATGTCAGAGAGATCAGATCCGCGCCGCCTACGATATAGAGACAGGATGTGTTTTTAATCAGATTGACAACCTGATTCACCATCGGCGGAAGGATGATCTTGATGCTCTGCGGCAGGATAATGTAATACATCATTCCCCCATAGGCGAAGCCCTGAGACTGCGCCGCCTCAAACTGCCCCTTCGGGATCGCCTCAATCCCTGCCCGGATCACCTCGGACATGTAAGCGCCGTGATAGATACCCAGAGAAATGATCCCCGTAATCTGGATCCCCATGCTCTTTCCCGCAAAAGCGAGCGTATAGTACAAAAAGCACAGCTGGAGCAAAAGCGGCGTGTTCTGGATCAGTTCCACATAGATCCGGCTTATCGCCTTTAAAATGGCTTTTCCGCTGGTAGCCATCAGGCCGAAGATGACCCCCAGCACAAACGCCAGCATCAGACCGAAAAGGGCTGTTTTCGCTGTATTTTCCAAACCCAGAAGAAATGTCCCCCGGAAGGTCCACACCTTCGCCCAGGCATCTGCACTTAATAATCCTGACATATTCATCCTCCCTAAAAAGATCCCGATCAAACTGTCGGCATATTTCCCTGCCTCTCTCTGCACATAATCGAGTAGGAGACGGCTTTTTCGCCTCATACTCGCCGCGCGGGCCGGGTGCGGCATCAGCCGCAAAAATTCCTTACCCGGCCCTGTGCATAGGGCACAGACGGCCCCGCATGAAACGGAGCCGTCTGTCTGCAGGCACGTCAAATCCTTTTAAAATGTCCATGAACGATCAATCATAATCTTTTAATTCAGGCTATATTCCTCAATCAGACCGTCAATCGTACCGTCGGCCAGCCAACCTGTGATCAGTTCCTCACATACTTCAGAGAACCCGGAGCCTTTGGTTGTCGCAATTCCATATTCCTGCGGCGCAAACTGCTCGTCGATGTAGGTGCGGCTGTCTGTATTGTAAACCGCCAGAATCGATTTATCGACGCAGAACGCATCTACCTCGCCGGCGCTCAGCGCGGTTGAAATGGTTGGGTAATCGTCATACTGCTGGAAGGAAAGACCCTCCGTCCAGGTCGCCGGATCAAAGGTCTCCGCGTCATAGTTTTCATCGCTGATGAATCCAGCCTCAATCATCGCTTCGGTCAGAGACTTTGCGGAAGTAGAACCGGAAGAAACGCCGACCTTCGCGTCCTTCAGGTCCTCCAGAGAGGTAATTCCGGAAGACTGCTCCACCAGCACCGTAACATAATCCGTATAGTACGGAGTTGTGAAATCCCACGTTTCTTTTCTCGCGTCCGTGATGGTAAACGTCGCAAGCACGCAGTCGATATCTCCGGAGTCCAGCAGCTCGCCGCGCGTCGCCGCGGTCACCGCGGTATACTCCACATCCACACCGAGATAATCCGCGATCTTCTGCGCCAGGTCAATCTCCATACCGGAATATTCACCGGTCAGCGTATCCTGATAACCAAAGCCGATAACTGCGTTTTTCACGCCGACATGCAGAACGCCGCGATCCACGATCGCCTGCACATCTTCCGCGAAACCCTCTGCTACCGCCTCAGCTTCACTCTCTGCCGCGGCTTCTGTTTCTTCTGCAGCTTCCGTTTCCGCAGCCGCGGTTGTCTCCGGGGCTGCCGTCGTCTCAGTGCTACTCCCGGAGCATCCTGCCAGCAGCATCATGGACATCCCTGCCGTCAGACTCAGAGTTACAAATTTTTTCCAGTTCTTCATAACATTCTCCTCCTGTTATCTTTATTTGAGAAGGCACGGTATCTTTAAGAACCGTTCCTGATCTCCTGTTGTCAGACAAATCCTCCTCATTTCGTCAGGCACTATTTTATGGAAAAATAAGGCTGATTTATCGGATAATCTTACCCAAAAACTGTTTTACCCGGTCATTTTCCGGATTCTCGAAAAAGTGCTCCGGCGTTCCCTCCTCTATGATCTGGCCGTCAGCCATAAAGACGACCCGATCCGCCACCTGCCGCGCGAATCCCATCTCATGGGTCACGACGACCATCGTAATATTTTCCTTCGCCAGCTTAATCATCACATCCAGCACTTCCTGTATCGTCTCCGGATCGAGCGCTGAGGTCGGCTCATCAAATAAGATAATCTTTGTCTGTGCGCACAGAGCCCTCGCAATCGCGATCCGCTGCTGCTGACCACCCGACAAAGTAGTCGGATAGACATGTGCCTTGTCTGTCAGACCGACAACCTCCAGATAATGATACGCCAGTTCCTCCGCCTCTTTTTTGGATTTATGATGCAATTTCGTCGGTGCCAGCGTAAGATTTTTTAACACTGTCATATGCGGGTACAGATTGAACTGCTGAAATACCATCGACGTCGTCTCTCTCACAACCTTTGTCTTATTCTTAGACGTCAGTTCCCTGCCATCGATATAGACATGCCCACTTGTCGGCTCCTCCAGAAAATTCATACAGCGGACTGTCGTGGACTTGCCCGAACCAGAAGGCCCGATGATTACCAGCTTTTCTCCTTCTTTCACTTCAAGATCAACGTCCTTTAATACATGCAGATCGCCAAAATATTTATTCACTTTTTCCAGTTTAATCATAAAACGACACCTCTCAGTCAGCTGGAATATTTCCTTACGCGCCCCTGTGATCGAGTAGGAGGCGGCTTTTTCGCCTCATACTCGCCGCGCGGGCCGGGTGCGGCATCAGCCGCAAAAATTCCTTACCCGGCCCTGCGTATACAAAAAAGGCACTTTGTGAATTCATCTACAAAGCGAAAGTACCTTTGCCATTGAAGCATAGTATATATGATAATTTTCATTTTGTCAAGTGCTGACGTGATAAAGTCAATCGCCTGAAAATCACGCCTTTGTGAATTCAGCCACTTTGGCTCCATTACGTACTTGCCCCATGCCATGCAGCGCGGTGCATGGCATGGGTGTGATATGTAACATTCAGTCTTCTATATATTGCGTAATTTTGTGTATATCTCTTGACTTTTTTACACACTGTTGTGTATAATAACTGTCAGGGAGGTAATCATGAGACCAAGGGATATTGCAATAAAAGAATTAAAATCCTCCGGATATATATTCAAGCGGAACGGCGCCAATCATGACATATACTACAACGCTGAACGCAAGAGCACGATTCCTCTGAAAAGGCACGATTTTAACGAAACAGACCTGCGATATATCCGTAAAGAAATCAAACAACATCAAAACAAATGAATGCTGGAGCACCCACTCCCGCATTCCGAAAGGAGATCGCCATGAAATATATTTATACAGCTATTCTTATCCCTGAAGAAGATGGATCCGGATTCTTTGCAAGAGTTCCTGATCTTCCAGGATGTATTACTACCGGAAAAGACTTTTCCGACACAATTGATATGATTACCGATGCCGCTTCTATCTGGCTTGTCGATGCAGAAGAAGATCATCCCGAAGATATCGCCCCGCCAACTCAGCAATGTAATATTGAGCACCCGGATAATGCGGTTCTTACTCTTATTCAGATTGACACCCTTGCTTATCGTGCTGCGATTGATACTCGAGCCGTTCGAAAGAACGTCTCACTCCCTGCTTGGATGGCGAATCTTGCGGATAAGCGCGGGATCAACTGCTCCCAGGTTCTGCAGGAGGGCCTGATGCAGAAACTGGCTTAATACTCTTTTCTTCTATTGGGTGGTCTTTTGGCCACCCCGTTTTCATTCTAAAATATATCTTCCAGCCACTGACGAAGCCTCCCGGCAAATCTCCTTACCAGGCTGTGATCCTTCCCAGAGGACGTAATCCCGATTACCAGATCGTCCTTTCGCGCAATTGCCGGGAAATAAAAATCACACTGGTTTTGATCTCCCGCGTGATTGGCGGGGATTCCCCGCTCCCGGCATAAACACACGATCCGGTCGTTTAACGATGAATCAGAAGTCGCCGCAATTACCAGGAGTTTTCCCTCCAAATCACTCACCTTAAAGTCGCGTTGATGCCAGAATATCTTTCCTGCACCTGTCAAAACTGTCGATTCCCCGTATGCTCCCTGCTCCGGATGATCTCTTTCCGTATTTTCCGCAGCTGATTTCTTCCCTTCCGTTTGATACCATTGGAGCAGATCGCTCATTTCCTCACAGCCATCCGGCGCAACCACTGTCACCTCTGCCCCAAATTCTGCCAGGATCCGCGCTCTGCGGCTGCCAATCTTTCCCGCGCCTGCAATAAGCACTGATTTTCCTTCAAGACTGATAAACATCGGGAAGTATCCCGGTTTCTTGTTTCCTCCCTCTCCTTTCATCTTCTTCCTGTACTTTCTTCTTGTATTTTCTTCATCTGTTCCCTTTCATCTTCTTCCCTGAATTTCTTTTATTTATCTTATCTTAATTTCCAAACCGGCTTTTTCCTGCTGGCTGACTCTCATTCCCTCAATTTTCTGTTCTTTCATAGATAGTAATGACTGCGAAGCGAATATTTCCGTTTACTCATCCATGTTCCTCAAATCCTTTCCTTATGATTCGTTCGCAGTCTCTCCCCGGACATCTGCCAGTATCATCTCCACGATCCCCTCCGCCGTATACTCTTTCGCTGTCGCATATACCGGCAATCCGCCAGCCTGCGCCGCTTTCGTCGTCACCGGACCGATCGAGATCACCTTAACCTTCTTCTCCGGCGGTTCCTGCACTAGACTTCGCAGCGCCCGTACCACGGAACTGCTCGCAACCGTCACATAATCTACTTCTTTTATGATCCGGTTCAATTCCTCGCCGCGCCTGATATCTGTCCACGTTTCATACACCGCTACATTCTCATAGGGGATACCCGCTTCTGAGAGTTTTTCCGGCAATACCGGCGAACTTTCCCTCGCGCGAAGCAACAGCACCCGGTCTGACGAATGTAACGTCGGGATCCACCCTTTTGCCAGTTTCTCACTCGTATAACACTCCGGCGTAAAATCACACAGATATCCATGACGTTCCAACGCCTCCGCCGTCTTTTTTCCAATCGTTGCAAATCTCAGATGCGCCATGTTCCTACGATCAACCCGCTGCCTTCGCATCTGTTCGAAAAAAATCTCCACGCCGTTTCCACTGGTAAATACTGCCCAGGTATATTGTGACAGATTACGGACCGCCTGCTCCATCTCCTCACTGAAAACCGGGCGACTCTCAATCACGCTGATACTCACTGTCTCCGCTCCCAATGGACGAAGCACTCGCTCCATCTCCTGTGAAAAATGTCTCGTCCCGGTGACCAGCACACGCTTCCCGCCAAGCGGCCTCCGGCCATACCACGAAAGTTTCTCACTCAATGCGGCAACTTCTCCAACGACAATCACCGCCGGAGTCTTCATTTCCTCAACCCGGCTCTTTTCCGCAATATGTGCCAGATCTGAGACAATTTCCCGCTGCCCTGCCGTACTTCCTCGCTCGATCACCGCTGCCGGAGTCTCCGGGCACTTACCATACCGGGTCAATGACTGCGAGATCTCTTCCAGACGGGAAAGTCCCATCAGGAAAACCAGCGTACCCTCCACCTTCGCCAGTGCCTGATAATCAACCACGGATTCCTTCTTCCCAACGCCTTCATGCCCGGTAATCACATGAAATGACGACGCACAGCTGCGGTCCGTCACTGGGATCCCCGCATATGCCGGCACACTATAGGCGGACGATACGCCCGGTACGATCTCATAGGAAAGCCCATGGCTGCACAGCGCCGCCGCCTCTTCCCCGCCGCGTCCGAATACAAAGGGGTCGCCGCCCTTTAAGCGAACCACATATTTCCCACTCCGCGCCTGCTCGATCAGGATCTGATTGATCTGATCCTGTGTCATCGAATGTGCTCCCAGACGCTTCCCGACATAGATCAGCTCCGCGTCCAGCCGGGCTTCATTTAACAGCGAGCCGGAGATCAGGTTATCGTACACGATGACATCTGCCGTCCGGATACATGCCAGACCTTTCCGCGTCAGCAGCCCGGCGTCACCAGGGCCTGCACCGACCAGGGAGACCGGGCGCAGGCGGACATTATCTTTACAATTTTGCTCCTCTTCGTCGGCTTTCCCCTTCTTAAGGCTTTCATATATTTTAAAAACATCCGGGAAAATAACCCGGGCACCCCGTCTGGCCTTAGCCAATACCATTTGTGCATTTTGAGTCACATCTGCGGCAAGACGATTGTCAATCCGTATCGGGCAACCGGTTTTATCAATATATGCAGACAAATATTCTTCCGTAGCCGGGCACATGTTCTGAATTAAAAAAGCGGTCTCTCTCCCCAACACTGTTCCAAAACGAATCGTATTACAATTTCCATATTTTTCTTCTTTTTTCCAGGCAATCTGTTTATATTTACCACATCTGGAGGAAATCGGAACAAGCCAGTATATTTCAGGAACCTTTGTATCAGCAAACGCAAAAAAACATGGTCTGCTATGCGGAACACCATTTATGATATCTTTATTTGTCATTAATTTGTCGTCTGGAAAATCCCGAAAATATTCATCAGATAAAAAGAATAACTGTGCGTCAATCATACAAATGCCTCCCCGGAAAAAGTAAAGCTCTGCCGTAAGACAGAGCTTTACAAACATTTGAATCCCGAACATTTATAAGCCGCATTTCGGGGAGCGAACATTATTTGTGATCCCGAACATTTATAAGCCGCATTTCGGGGAGCGGGCACTATTTGGAGGCATCTCTGCCTGTTGCTATTATTATACTCTGCAAGAATTTTTATGTCAATGATTGAATCCCTCTTCCCTATTTCTTCCCTATTTCTTCCCTATTTCTTCCCTATTTTACACAGATTTTTCCCAGACCTCACATAAGATTTTACATCCATAAGGTATGATTTGTGATGGATAATTACATGTCACACCTATGCCGCACACTGAGCTGCGGTGCGGAGAGCATGGGGCAGGTAATTAATGGATACCATACTCGGCCTCAGGGCTTGAAAAGAAAGGTGAATAACATGATGCAAAAGAAATGCCGCCTGCCGGTTCTGCTTCTGGCAGCCGCGCTGTCACTCGGCGGATGCGGCACGACAACACAAAGCATGCAGAAAACAGAGGGGCTGGACGCGCTGGGCGTCGTCCAGGTAATTTCCCGCGAGGAAGGATCCGGCACACGCAGCGCATTTGCCCAGCTGGTCGGTTTTGACGGGAGTACAGCAGAAGGGAAACCGGATGGTACAACGGATACGGCACAGATCGCAGTGAGCGCGCAGGAGGTGATCGCGCAGGTACGCTCGAATCTCAATGCCGTCGGTTATATTTCCATGGGATCCCTGACGGGTCTTGACGGAGAAAAAGTCCTTGACGTGAATCACGCAGCCGGAACTCTCGCAAACTTAAAAGGCGGAGACTATCCGCTGAGCAGGCCATTCTGTCTCGCGTGGATCGGAACATTAAGTGACCTGGAACAGGATTTCCTTACGTATGTCACAGGAAAAGGTCAGACGATTGTCAGTCAATCCTATGTACCGGCCAAAAACAGCACAACATTTTTATCCGGTCAGCAAACCGGAACCATTACCATCCATGGTTCCACGTCAGCTGCGCCGCTTCTGCAGGAACTTGCCGCAGAATACATGTCCATCAATCCTCATGCGACCATCGTAGTAACTGCTTCCGACTCCACAACCGGGTTAAATGACGCCATGCAGGGTATCTGTGATTTTGGCATGGCTTCGCGGGAGCTTAAAGATTATGAAAAAGAACTGCTCACATATCAGGTCATCGCACAGGACGGTATCGCTGTCATTGTGAATGCGCAGAATCCTCTCTCAGACGTCACAATCGAGGAACTGAAAGGAATCTTTACCGGAAGTATAGTCAGCTGGGATGACATCAACACAGGGAGAAAGTAGGAAAAATAACATGAAAGAAGCAATGAATATTATCTTCGGGCTGCTGGGCGGCCTGGCCGTATTTATCTACGGTATGAATCTGATGAGCGAATGCCTGCAGAAAGCCGCGGGCGAACGTATGAAAAGCATCCTCGCGATGCTGACCAAAAACCGTGTACTCGGCGTACTTGCCGGGGCACTCGTAACTGCTGTCCTCCAGAGCAGCAGCGCAACCACTGTCATGGCAATCGGTTTTGTCAGCGCCGGACTGATGACGCTCCCACAGGCAATCTCCATCATCTTCGGCGCCAATATCGGCACCACAATCACCGCGCAGATCATCGCGTTTAAGATCACAGACTATATCTACGTATTTATTTTTGTCGGCTTCCTGATTTCTTTTATCTGCAAAAATGAGCAGATCAAAAATATCGGCCGCACGCTCTTTGCCTTCGGTCTTCTCTTCCTGGGCATTGAGACTATGGGCGGCGTCATGAAACCTCTGGCGTCAAGCCCTGTATTTACCAACATGATCGCACAGGTCGGCGGCATCCCGATCCTCGGCGTAGCTGTCGGTACTCTGATGACGCTGGTTGTCCAGAGCAGCAGCGCAACCATCGCCGTCCTGCAGAACTTTGCCTCTCAGGCCGGACCTGACGGTGTTACCAGCATCCTCGGACTCACCGGCGCGATCCCGATTCTCCTGGGCGATAACATCGGCACCACGATCACTGCACTCCTTGCCTGTGTCGGACAGTCCAGAGACGCGAAGCGTACCGCGGTTGCCCATTCACTCTTTAATATCTCCGGGGCTGTGATTTTTATCTGGTTCATCAAGCCTTACGCCGCCCTGATCCGCAGCATTTCTCCGGCTGGGCCGGAAGTTGAAGTGATCTCCCGGCAGATCGCCAACGCGCACACCCTGTTTAACATCACCATGACCCTGATCTGGATCGGGTTACTTGGCGTGATGGTCAAAATTGTTATGAAACTCATCCCGGACGGAAAAGTGGAAGAAACCAATCTCGCACAGCCGCTCTACCTGGATAAAAATGTCATCAGCCAGCCCGCAGCAGCACTCCGGCTCGTCGCGCAGGAGGTTCTGCACTGCAGCGATATGGTCACCATGATGATCTCAGACGCGGCCAGAGCCATCACAAGCTCAGAAGCCCAGACGATAAACCAGATCACAGAATACGGAGCCGCCGTCTCCTCTCTGAGCAAGGAGATCAGCGACTATTTGACGGATCTCTTCTCCTCCGGCGCCCTGACCGAACAGCAGGCTGCCCAGAGCGCGCGTCTGATGTGCGTACTCAATGATGTAGAACGTATGGGCAATCTGTCTGTCGAGATGGCCGGTTCCGTCCAGGATAAGATCAGCTACAATTACAATTATTCTCAGGAAGCCATCGATGATATCGAAAAAAGTCTCCTGCAGATCCTGAAAATGTATGGTGACGCTATGGCCGCACTGACCAAAGGCGATCAGGACGCCCTCCAGAAAATCCTGAAAGATAACGAACAGGTCCGCAATCTCGACTTTAAAATGCAGACCCAGCATATGCGGCGCGTCAAAGCAGGAATGTGCCGGAAAGAACTCACCGCACCATTTACACAGATCCTGGGCTGCATCGACCGCATGGGCAACAGCTGCATTAATCTTGCTGAGGGTGCGCTGAATCAGATGAGTTTTGAGTATTTTATCGTAGATAACAAAGAATAATTCCGTGTGCTTTATCATAACTCGTAAGTGATTTCAAACACGATATTACGGGCAAACCGTCCGTCACTGAGAGAAAAGAATATCCTCCGAGGACCGATCGCGTTTAGGTTTTCACGTAGCGGTACTAAACTCACCGGAAAAAACATCCGGTTCGTTAAGTGCCGACGTGAAAAATGTCCTCTGCGGATATTCTTTTCTCTCAGTGACTATTTCATTGGCATAAATAATGCATTTAATCCTACTGAATCACTGCGTTATCAATAATATAATTGACAACTTTATATACCATCGCCTGCGTATCCAGCTCTTCCGCGTAATTTTCTTTTAACTCATCCAAATCCATCTGCAACTGATCCGCTGTAAACTGGAGATCGTCGTCATTGACTTCCATATTTTCTGCCTCTGAGATCGCGTTTACGACCAGCTGCTGCTCGATCGAGGTCTCGACCATCGTCCGCAGCTCTTCGGTAAACTGGTCGACCGTCATGCCGTAAATGCTGACATAATCATCCAGAGTCATGCCGTACATCTGCACCATCGACTCATAATAGGCGAGCTGGTTATTGACCTGCTGCTCCACTGCATCCGCGTTTACATCCAGCTCTGAATTCCCAATGACCGCCTGCAGCGCCGCTACCTGCAGGGCCTGCTCTGCCAGTTCTTCTTTTTCTTCCTCCATACTTTTAAGAAGGTCAGCCCGGAACTCGTCCACGGTGCCAAAATCCGACATCCGCTGCACAAAACTGTCATCCAGAACCGCATCCGATACTTCTTTCACTGCATTAACTGTCACCTGAAAGACGACATCCTGTCCGGCAAGCTCCTCACTGCCATAATTTTCCGGAAAGGTCAGATTCAGATCCCGCTGATCTCCGGTCTTTACGCCGATCAGTCCGTCTTCAAATCCATCGATAAAAGCGCCGGATCCAAGCTCCAGATCATAGCCCTCCGCGGTACCGCCGTCAAAAGCCTCTCCATCCTTTAACCCGACATAATCGATATTAACGATATCGCCTTCCTCTGCCGCCCGGGAAACTTCCGTATACTCTGGATTGGCATCCAGAATACTCTGGATCCGCGTCTCCAGTTCCTCATCGGAAACTACCGTCGAATCTTTCGTCAGCTCGACGCCTACATATTCTCCGAGCGTCGTAACTGTCCCCGGATCCAGTGCCTCCTCGACAGCAGCAGTCGTTTCCTCCGCCGCAGTTGTCTCTTCTACAGTGTTGCTTTTACATCCTGTCGCCGCCAGTGCTACAGCCGCGGCGCACAGCAGCAGCCTTGTATCATTTCTCATAATCTCTCCTCATTCTTTCTAAACGGATATGCGCCGCTTCTTCGGCACATGATAGCGTATAAAACTACTTTTACCTTATATCGTTTTCTATTGCCTCAACCGCGAGCTGCCAATACAATACTCCTCCAAGAGGAGCTGCTTTTTGACGAATGTTATCTGGCAGCTTACCGGATTTCATTCCTACCGCGCCATCCCATCCTTATAAAACGCGGCAAAAGCCTTATATGTATGGTAGACATCCAGCTTGGACGCCAGTTCAAACGGCGCGTGCATGGACAGAATCGGGACGCCCAGGTCGACGGTGTCGATGTCCAGCTGCGCGATAAACTTTGCGATCGTCCCGCCGCCGCCCGCATCCACGGCTCCCAGCTCGCCGGTCTGCCAGTAGACTCCGTCTGCCTCCATCAGCGCGATTACCTTTGCCATCGTCTCCGCGCTGGCATCATTGGCGCCGGATTTGCCGCGCGCCCCGGTATACTTGGTCAGGACACAGCCCTGATTGATAAAACTTGCATTATTTTTCTCAAAGACATCGGCAAATGTCGGGTCATACGCAGCGTTGACATCTGCCGACAGGCACATGGAATGTGACAGTACCTCTTTGATGTCCGCGCCTTCCATCCTGGCCAGGGTATCGATATAATGCAGCAGATAGCGGGAATTCATACCGGTATTGCCCTCAGAACCGATCTCTTCCTTATCTGTCAGTATCGTCACAGTTGTATGGGAAGGGCTTTGTGCTTCAATCTCAGCAATCAAAGCCGTATACGCGCACACCCGGTCGTCCTGACCGTAAGCGCCGATCAGACTGCGGTCCAGACCGACATCCACCGCTTTCTGGGTCGGCACCATCTCGATCTCCGCGCGCAGAAAATCCTTTTCCGTAATGCCATAACGTTCATTTAATATCTTTAACGCCAGCAATTTCACTGGTTCCTTTACTTTTTCGTCCGTATAAGGGATGGAACCGATAATAATGTTCAATTCCTCCCCCTTAAGGCCCTCCGGCAGGCGACGCTCATTCTGCTTTGCCGCCAGATGCGGGAGCAGATCGCTGATGCAGAAAACCGGATCATCTGCCGCTTCTCCGATGCAGATCTCCGCTTTGCTACCATCCTTCTTAAACGCCACGCCGTGCATCGCCAACGGCACAGTCCCCCACTGATACTTACGGATACCTCCGTAATAATGGGTTTTAAAATACGCGATGTCATTTTTCTCGTACATCGGATTCGGCTTTAAATCCAGCCGCGGGGAATCGATATGCGCTCCATTGATCCGGACTCCCTCCCGCACCGGCAGTGTGCCAAATGTCGTCATCAGGATCGCCTTTCCCCGATTGATTTTATATACTTTATCACCGGGAGCATAGGTCTTTGTCGCGTCAAATTCCGTGTAGCCGGCTGCCAGTAATCTCTTTTTTGCAGCAGCCACACACTCCCGTTCCGTTTTTCCCTCATTTAAAAATGTCTTATAACCTTCGCAGAACTCCGCTGCCTCTTTGATCTGTCCCGGTTCTTCTTTCGCAATATGCGGGAACTGAAAGGTCAGCTCTTTTTCCAGTCTGCTCTCTTCTGTATATTCTGACATAAGAATCTCCTCTATACTCCTTTGATCCCGTGTTCATCGCCCTCCAGGACGATCGTAAACGGTCCATCATTTAACAGTTCTACCTGCATATGAGCGCCAAAGCTCCCATGCTCGACCTTCGGTACATACGCTCTGCACCGGGTCTGAAAATACTCATACAACTCATTCGCCTTATCCGGTGAACCTGCTTTGACAAAACTCGGCCGGTTTCCCTTCTTACAATCTGCATAAAGTGTAAACTGGCTGACGATCAGTAACTCACCGCCTACATCCGCCAGTGATAAATTGGTCTTTCCGTTTTCATCCTCAAATATCCGCAGTTTGCAGATCTTATCCGCCATCTTATCTGCGGCAGCCTCTGTATCCTCTTGCGATACTCCCAGCAGAATCAGAAATCCTCTCCCGATCCTGCCGATCACTTCCCCCTCAACCGCCACGCTCGCGCTCTTTACCCGCTGCAGCACAACTCTCATAATCTTCCTCCCATCCGCACAGATGAGTCCGATTTTTTCCGATGAACACACCTGTACGGCCAACAGGCCGCAACAAAAACCGCAGATATCCCTGATTCAGTTCCCTGCGAGTCAAAAGGGATCAGCTTTTTGTCCGGCTGATCCCTCCGAAAACCTGTCCTATTATCCAATACTTATTTTTATCACGGCATATCTGATCCGCTGTCGCCCGAATGACAAACTGTCCAATCAGAGCTTAATATTCTTTAACAGATCACCCAGTCCGGTCACTGCTGCTCCCGTCTCCTTATAATGGAACGTCGGTTCGGACTTCTCTGCATCCGGCGCCAGATCTCTCATGCTCAGGCTGATCTTGCCGTTTTCCGTCTTGATCACCTTAACTGTGATCTTCTGGCCTTCCTTCAGTACCACGCTCGGATGTTTGATCCGCTCTTTACTGATCTGCGATACATGCAGCAGGCCGCTCACACCACCGTCCAGCCGGACAAATGCGCCGTAATCCTTGATCCCGTCTACCGTACCCTCCAGCACTGCGCCGACCTTGATCGCCGCCAGCTTTGCCGCTTTCTCAGCCGCTTCCTTTTCCTGCTGGACAACTCTGCCGGAAAGTACCAGACGCTTCTTCTCAACATCTACCGTAATCGGAACAACCTCCAAGTACTCTCCTACCCAGTCTTCCAGCTTTTCCACATACTTCGTGGAAATCTGGGATGCCGGGATAAAGCCCTGGATCTCATCTACATACGCGATCACGCCTGCCTTTACCGCTTCTTTGATCTTTACCTTGATCACGGTCTTATCCGCAAGCATCTGAGCCAGCTCTGCCCACTTCTCAGCGTCCGGGCCTTCCTGCTCAGCAATCGCTCCGCTCTTGCGGCGCTCATCATATTTTTTATAGGAAGCCTCAAGCTCAGTGGCAAGATCCTCCATCGTCTCTTCCGGCTTAGCCGTCTCTGTTACCTTTACTTCTTCGCTCATTACACCTGATCTCCTTTTCCCTGATCTGATGCAGGCTTATATTATTATAGCAATGCCTGCAATTAATCAGATTCTACTACATTTTCATCTGTTTTTCCACAGTTTTTTTTAACTGCTGAAAATTCTGCTAAAAATTCGTTAAAGAGAATAACTGCATTTTCCTAATTCACCGGCCACGTCACCGGTTTTCCGCTCAGCACTTCGTCCACTCCCATCGCCGCATGCAGCGCCATTTTATCCAGTCCCTCCTGCGTATGGGACGCACAGTGCGGCGTCAGGATCACGTTGTCAAGTTTCGTCAGCGGATGATCTCCCGACAGCTCGTCCTCAGCAAATACATCCAGAGCGGCTCCCCGGATCCTTCGGGTCGACAGTGCCTCACAAAGCGCCTCCTCGTCCACAAGATCGCCGCGCGCACAGTTAAGCAGACAGGCTGTCGGCTTCATGCACGCCAGCCGCTCTCTCGTGATCATCCCTCTCGTCTCCGGTGTCGACGGACAGTTAAGCGACACGACATCCGCGCGGGAAAGGAGTTTCTCCAACGAATCAACCAGTTCCACATACTCCGGCACTTCCCCTCTCACATGGGAATGATAAACGAGGACTTTCATATCCAGCCCTCCATGGAGCTTTGCCGCAAGTCGTCGCCCGATCTTCCCATATCCGATAATGGCAGCCGTCTTGCCCGTCACACTTGTTCCCCGGATCTGATTGCGGGCATTCCAGTTTCCTGCCCGTACCGCGTTGTCATATTCCCGGATCCGATGTTCCAGTGTGAGCAGGATTGTCATCGCGTGCTCCGCGACCTCTTCACAATTGGACTCCGGACCGTTTGTCACACGGATCCCAAGTTCCGTGGCAGTCGCTACATCAATATTATCTATACCAACACCGTGGCGGCCGACAACCTTCAGTTTCTTTCCTGCACGCAGAACATTTGCGGTGACCGATGGCACGCGGATGATCAATCCGTCACAATCCACAATATCCCTCATCATACTTGCCTCATCCGTCCCGCTTCCCATTACAATCTCATATCCCCGTTCCGCCAGGTAATCTTTACCAACCTTCGACATATCCTGCGGCAATAATATTTTCCCAGACATTTTCTGTCCTCCTGCTATTTTTCCACCTGAAGATTTTTCCGCAATCAATCACCGCCCATGCAACGCAGCTATTGATAGCATAATGTATAATATATAAGAAATC
Source organism: Clostridiales bacterium (assembly GCA_021204025.1). Classification (GTDB taxonomy): domain Bacteria; phylum Bacillota; class Clostridia; order Lachnospirales; family Lachnospiraceae; genus Brotaphodocola. Next base: position 46,088 of record JAJQAC010000068.1, read on the forward strand.
CGAAGCTATAACGCCATCGCACAATATCCAAAATAAATCGCCAGCAGCAAGATCCCCTGAACGCGGCTGCTCCTTTTCCAGATCAGAATCGGCACCGTCAGGATCAGCATAACAGCCATCGCCAGCGGGATATCTGTCATAACTGTACTCTCTTCCAACGGAATAAAGGAAAATGTCGACAGGATCCCGATGACCAGCAACAGATTCAGAATATTCGCGCCCACGACATTTCCTATCCCGATATTCTCATATTTCTTAACCAGCGACATAATCGTAGTAACCAGCTCGGGCAGACTCGTACCCAGAGCGATCGCCGTAACCGCGATCGCCCGCTCCGGGATCCCCAGATACCGGGCCAGCGTGATCCCGTGATTGACCAGCAGATTCGCGCCGGCAAAGAGCAGAACCGCGCAGATCAGAATCGTCGCGATATCATGAAGCATACTCGTTTGTTTTTCTTCGTCCTGCGTGTTTTCTTCTCCGGAGTCTTCCGCTTTCCCGTTCCCTGACGAATGGATGCTTAACAATGCATACGCTGCGAAAAGCACCAGAAGCGCGATCCCCACCGGCATATTGTAAAATCCGAGACCAAGACCGAGACCAAACAGCAGCGCAATTATCATCAGGAAATAAGCACATCGCCAGACCAGTTCCCTGACATCGATGGACGCCGATGGACGAAAGAGCAGCGAGATCCCGGCTATCAGGCCCGTATTGCAGATGATGGAACCAAACGCATTGCCTACGGAGATTGCCGCGGAACCATTGATAATCGCTGTCGTTGAGACCAGCATTTCCGGCATCGTCGTGCAAAAACTGACAATCGTCGCGCCGACGACAATGTGCGGAATCCCGATCCGTTCGGAAATCGATACCGCCGCGTCTACCAGTTTATCGCCTCCGGCGCAGATCAGCACCAGACCGAGCGCAAACAAAAGAGCTTCATACAACATATGGGAAATCCTCCTTTTGCCTTTTCTTTGATTCTCATTCGCAAATTTTTATTCGTAAATTTTCATTCGTAAATTTTCATTCGTAAAAATCCACAGTGCTTTTTTCTTTTATCTTTCTGATGAATCCCCACGCATCTTTCCGTTTTCCGATCGTTTCCACGTTGCCCGGCAAATAATCACAAAGATGATCAACGCACAACAGGCTACAAGCCAGCGCAGACCGCTGATACCTGGCGCCAGTCCCACTCCTTCTGCTAACGTTGTAAACCCAAATACCGCAAAAATCACAAATGCCAGTTTATCCAGAAATCCGTCAGACATCCTGTCCTTAATCACAGATCCCAGCAGCATGCCAATCACATCCGCCGCAAAGAGACCGATCGAACAGGCCAGCCAGACCACCAGAGCATTGGACAAACCACCGCTTCCGGCAAAGGCAATTGCCGTCAGCTGTGTCTTATCGCCCAGTTCCGCGAGAAAGAAGGTACCAAAGACCGTCAAAATGGGGTGAGCGTTGCCTTTATCCGTATGTTCTGCATCTTCTTCTTCCTTCTCATTTAAAGTTGACCACGCGAAGTAAAAAAACGCAAGTCCCGCCACCGTCTTGATCAGCCATGTTGGTATCATCTCACTGACCAGCGCTCCGAACGCTACCGCAATCGCATTTAACGCGAGAATCGATGATACCGAGCCAAGGATAATATCCCGCATCCGGTACCGCGACATCATCGCCACCATTAATAACTGTGTCTTATCACCCATTTCCGCAATAAACATGGTGAAAAGAATCTGCACAAAGAGTACCATGACCTTATCCTCCTGCTGTAAAAAAATAAGACTCCCCAGGTATTGTAAATGATGGATTACACTACCTACTGAGTCTCGTTATTTAAGACAAGCCAGACCAGTAAAAACGGTCGGTATGTTGACTTGTCATGCCAAAGGCACCACTACTCCCTCTGAAGTAATTTAATTTTCACCAGAATATCATATTGAAAAAAAGTTGTCAAGAACATTTCCATATCCGCCTATGCGATCGAGTAGGAGGCGGCTTTTTCGCCTCATACTCGCCGCGCGGGCCGGGTGCGGCATCAGCCGCAAAAATTCCTTACCCGGCCCTGCGCATAACAAAGACAGGCGGTTTCCCGCCTGCCCTCGTTTTCTCCGATCTCTCTGTACAAACGCCGGCCGGTTACTGTCTCCATTCTCCATTTTCTCCGACCAGATACCCATCGGGCGTCTGTTCCGACAGGTACATGGCTCCCAGAGGTTTCACGACGCTTGCGCTGTCGTAAAACCACCGGTTATTTTCTTCATCCCACAGCCAGGTCTGACTCTGTGGCTGCGCGTTAAGATAATACCAGACTCCGCTGATCAGCTGCCATCCGGTCTTCATCGCGCCGGACGCCGGATCCAGATAATACCAGTATCCGTCCTGCGGATCCTGATGCCATCCGCTCCTCATACCGCTGTTGATATCTACATAATACCAATTTGCGTCATCCGCATCATAGCTCCAGCCGTCAACTGCACAGGCGTCTGAATCAAACGCATACCACGCGCCGTTAATCTTAGCCCAGGCAATCTGCTCGTACGCATTGCCGTCCGCGTCAGCTTTCATACTGCCCGCAATCTTCATGCCGCCTGCCGTCACAAAACTCCAGCTGCCGTCCGCTGCCTGTGACCAGCTGCCGCTTACGCCATCAGAAACCGACGTGCTGCTGCTACTGCTGCTTCCGCCACCACTGCTGCTTCCGCCACTGCTGCTGTTTGCGCTGGCATCCCGCCCGTGAGTAGCAGTCTTCTTTAAAGCGTCAATGGCTGCCGTCAATGCAGATTCTGCCTCATCAACCGCTGCCTGATCCGCTGTTCCGGCTTCCGCCGCCTCAAGCACAGCTTCCGCATTTGCCAGTGCTGTCTGCAGAGCATTCCAGGTTGCAGTCGTATATCCCGTCGAAGTATAGGTGCCGGCCGCTTCGATCGCCGCCGCCAGTGCTGTCGTATCTACCGTTATCTCCTCCGACGGAGTTTCCGGCTCTTCGGGAGTCTCCGGCTCTTCAGGAGTTTCCGGCTCTTCAGGAGTTTCCGGCTCTTCGGGAGTCTCAGCCTCCGCATTCTCCAGTGCCTCAACCGCCGCCGTCAGCGCTGTTGCCGCCTCGTCGACCTCATCCTGCGTCGCATCCGCATCGGCAAGCACTGCCTGAGCGTTCTCCAGAGCCTCAGCTAACGCTTCCCAGCTCTTGGCGGTGTAATCGCTCTCAGTCAGCGTCTCCGCTGTCGCAATCGCCGCCTCAAGCGCTGTCGTGTCAACGGTCGCCGACTCTCCCGGCTCTTCCGACTCCTCAGCCACGGTAAGCGAGATATTGCCAAACGTCACATTTGCGTTTCTGACCACATAAAAACCTACATAGATGTAATCCGGATCAACACCCGTCAGCGCATAGTCAAAACCGGCCGATACTGGCGTGTTTTCTCCGTAAGTGATTGTAAATCCATCTGCGGTGCCGACGATCTTCATATCCAGTGTGTCGCCTTCCTCCGCGTACACATACTCTGCTGTCGGGCCGTCATAAAGTTCACCGCTCTTACGGCCGAAGCCATTGACCTCTCCCTGTTTTCTGCTGCCCGCTGCCACGTAATCACCCATGGTAGTCGCCACATACTCATCAATATACAGATCATCCCGCGCCATCAGGCCGAAGGACACCTGGTTATTTGCAGCCAGAGAATTTACTGTCGCAATTCCTGTCAGAGTAAACTCCGTACCAGCCGGAAGCTGTACATAATACATCATCAGGCCGTCAGAAGCCGCCGCGATCTTACCGCGGTTATTTGCTACGCTGAGGGTGATGTCATGGGTCTCTTCATCAATCTCTGCCGTGAAATTCTCGGTAGTGATATTCGTCGCTCCTCCTACATCACCGAACACGGTTCCATACCAGACGGTATCATTCTCATCCGTATATACCGGCCAGATCTCGCTCGTCGTAGTCGGACTCACATAACTGCTCGGCACATAATCCGGATTAATGGCATCCGGAAAGTCAACCTCATAGGTCGGCTGATCTTTGCCCTTACTGAACGGTTTCAGGGAAGTATCTACCTCCGCGATCAGCCAGGCGTTCATCTTTGCGCCGTAACTGTTGGTATGCGTCTTGTCCAGGCCCGTCGCCACCAGCGTCTCGCCGTCATCCGCGTACTTCGCCCCGGTAAACGCGTGCATCCACTGCGCGTCATCGCCCATCTCCACATTCAAATCGATCGTCAGCTGCGTCAGATCGACAGATTCAATATTCAGCTCCTCGCACATATCCCGGATCGCCTGCGCGTAATCGCCGCCTTCAAAGGTCACATCACCGATCACTGTCGTAGTCGTGATATGTCCGGAAGCGCTGTCATAGCTTTCCTCCGTATTATCATCCGTCAGCCGGACAATCGGTGTGCAGACAATCGGAGTCACGCCCGCATCCAGAGCCAGTTTGATGTAATTCTCATACAGACTGTTCGCGAAGCTGCCCTCTGTCTGATAATCGCCATTCGGATTGGTATAACGGGCTTCTTCTGTCTTCTCGTCATTATGACCAAAACCGATGATCAGGAACTGCTGCGTATCGGTCGCCGTACCCATCGCCGGTACATCGGAGCTTCCTTCGATCAGCGTCGCATAATTATCCATATCCAGGAAATCCTTGCTGGACGCGCCGGACTTCGCCAGATTGTAAACTGTCGAATACAGGTAGGTCGAGATTTCCTCGCCGTAACCCTCTCTCGGCAGATAATATTTATCGCTGAATCCGGATACCGTGGAATCACCCACAACCCAGATCGTCGCTTTCTCCGCTTCTTCCTGCCCCCAGGCCTCGCCGCGGGCACCCGCGTCGTCATCCGAAGCCTCAAGTCCGATATCGCTCAGGAGAAGCAGGCCATGCATATCAATCGAACCGTCGTCATTCCGGCTCGGCTCTACGCTGGTGTCCAGGCTGATAAACCAGTCGTCCTCTACCGTCGTCGGACGGGAAGTCGTGTTATAGCTCGTCTGGCTGCTCGTATCCCAGTAATAGTTATTGCCGGCATAAACCGCCGAAGTCGACTGGCTCTGCAGTGAGATCTGCTCTTTCACATTGGTTCCTGAACGATAAGAAATGATACCGTCCGCCAGATAATCCGTCGTCAGGGAAGAATCACTGGTATACATTGCTACATTGTAGCTCTCGTTATTATAACTGGTCGAATCATAGATCTTGATATCCGTACAGGAATTGGAGTCAAAGCCCTTTGCCTTGTTCTCATAAGAGATCGAGTTGATCAGCTTATGGTCACCCGGCATATTGGAGCCGCCCATCTTAAAGCCATTGCCGTTTCCTGCATCAAGTTCAATCGCGCTTTCGTCAATCGTCAGCGTACCATCCTCATCACAGGTGATCTCCGCGAAATCCCAATCCGTCCTCGTGCTTCCCGACGGCACCATCAGATACCCGTTACGGTAAGCTACCGAGTTCTGGATCGTCGTCGCGCCAATCGATCCCGTCGCCACCTTGGCGAAGAAATCCCAGCCGTCGTCCGCGTTGTAAGCCGCGATACATCCGTCAAAGACATTGCCCTCGCCGGCCGTCAGCTTCGCCGCAAATCCGTCCGCGTCCTCCATCTCGGAATCCGCGTTGTTGATAGACGTGCAGTTCAGGATCGTATTGTAACTTGGCCAGCGCTCGATCGTCTCATCCGACGAACCCGAAATCTGCAGACCGGTATTGCCGTTGTTGTAGAAATTCATCCGCTCCAGCGTGCAGTAACTGCCGAAGAGCTGGAAGCCCTTCTGTCCGTCCTTCGTCCGGGTGATGTTGATGAAACTCATATTCCAGTAATCACCCCAGGCGGTGATGCCGCTGCCGGTGCTGCCAAAATCAAGGGTAGCATAGCCGTCGTCGCCGGTCACGGTGATCGGCGCGTCCTCCGAGCCATCCCTTCCACGGGAAATCGTGAAGCTCTTGCCGCTCATGTCATATTTGCCCGGAGCCAGCAGAACTGTCTGGCCTGCCGTCGCATAGGAAAACGCTGTCTGCAGATCAACCGTGTCCTCATAGCTCGTACCGCCATTCGTCGATATGCCGATCGGGCTGACATAGATCGTGTCGCCATTGCCGATCGTCCGATAGGTAACCGTCGCTGTCACCGTCTGTGTATCATAGGTAGACAGGATCTCAAACGCCGATACCTTGTAATCCGGATTCGGTGTAAATGCTACGGAAAATACCGTCGACGCACTGCTGATCGTGCAGGTCTTTGTATATTCGGTATTTGCAGTGATTACTGCTCCTTCCTCGATCAGCATACCATCCTGATAAATATCCGCCGTGCCGTCTGCATTCGCCTTGAATATCAGGTTATAACTGCCCTCCGCAACTGTCGTCGGGCTCGTAATGCTGTATTCCGGTTCTACGGTCACTTCCTGCTGCGGCTCCCACTCCGAAGCGTCCCACTCACTGGTCTCAAACTCAATATTGGTATAGGTGACATTCATACCGCGCGCAGCGGCAAATCCCACATACGCCTGCTCGGTATCCTGTACCAGCATCGGGTCATCCAGCTCACTGTAGCTCGATACGGTCTCCGCCGTCGAATCCAGCGCCGGGATATACAGGGTATAAGAACCCAGTTCATCACCGGTCGAGCCATCTTCCTCAATCGCGTACTGAGTCGTGATATAGGCGTTGCTCGTCTTCTCCAGTCTCACGCGATAGGTATCTCCCACCGCGATCTTGGTGCCGTCCGCGTCAAATCCCTGGCGATAAACCTTCAGCACAGAAGAATCTACCGTCGTCGGATTATCAATGCCCGTATAATCGCGGACGCCGACCATATCCTTGACCTCATTTGATCCATTCATGGCGTCCGACGGCAGCTTTGTGCCGGTAACGGACACCAGATTTGATTCATTGCTCCCGGAATCGCCGGTTTCTCCGATGATATCGCGAATCATCAGAGCAAAGCCTTCCTGTCCGTCCGGGCTTGGATTCATCTCATCGATCGTTACGTCCGCCTGCAGATAGAAATTCTCTGTCGTCGGATCGATCGTCGTATAATAGAGACTGATTCCGTCTGCCGGATCAGAGGATACAAACTTTCCTCCCTTGTCCTTCGTCGTCCCGTCATCATTAAAGATACAGGAATACAGATGCAGAGTATCTTCGGTGATATCTTTTGTCTCATCGTCACGCTCATAGCGGTTCTTTGCGGAACCCGTCGACGGACCAAAGTAAGTAAACTGCCAGTCGCCGTCGCCGACAATTTCCGAATCTCCGGATCCTTCCGCTTCGAATACAATACCTGCAAACTGCAGTTTCGAACCAGAGCAGTAGAACCAGACGACATCTCCTTCTTCTACTTCTACCGTACTGGACATCTGGCCGCCATCGCCGGTCTGTGTATCCGCGATCTCTCCGGTTGTGGCAGTCTCAGAGTCTGCTTTCACCGCATAGAAGGTCTTGCCGCTGCCGTTAATTGCGTACAGGGTAACGGTTCCATCCACGGGAGCAACCACATACATATAAGCGCCCGACGTTGGAATCGCCCCATCCTTCGGTGATGGATTACTCGAACCCTGTACGGTATAATAATCTGTACCGTAATAGGTCACCACATTACTGCTGCTGCTTTTCGCGCTCATGGCCTCGCCGGCATAAACCAGCTCCGCATCATCCTGCCAGCCAGCCTCCACGCCGGTACCGCCATCCGGATTGAACCAGATCTCAAACGAATCGGTTTCCTCGTCGTCATCCAGTTCCGCATCCGCGTCGCTCGCTGTCTCCAGATCGTTGATCAGTTCTTCCACATCCGCATCGGACTCTGTCGCCTCATCTTCATCCGCGTCTGACGACGTCGCCGCCCAGGCCACTCCGGGAAGATCTGCCATTGCCAGAAAACCCGACGGCAAATTACCGACCGTCATCGCCGCAATCAGCAGGGATGCCAGCGATCTGCGCCACTTTTCTCTGAGTTTCATTGAAAATCCCCTTTCCTTTTTCTTCTCCCAGCCAAAATCGATTCTCATGGAATAACACTTCTTTTCTCACAGAAAAGAAAAAGCACATACCGAAAAATAAATTTTCGATAAGTGCAACACGAAAATGTCCCCCCTGTCCGAATCACTTTGGTTGTATAGATGTTAGCCCGCAAATTAGATTTCCCATCTCCCGCAGTACAACTGCGAATTAAAAT
>JAJQAC010000065.1 GCA_021204025.1 Clostridiales bacterium
TTGCAAAATAAGGAAAAAATTTCTATTATCTAATCTACGAAGTGGCAAACTCGGGCAGACAACCGGTTTAAAGTAAAGACAGCTTTTTTTCTTACATTTCTTTAAGCTTCTCTTACCTCGCTTGATTTTCCATTTTTTGTCTGGTATACCATGAAAATAGTGAATGGTGGGTCGCAGTCGCCTGATGTTGCGGAAGTGACTGTGCCCGACGCATTTTATTTCCATATGCTGCCGGGTATTACGGATGCCGGACAGAACAGGAAAGCCAGGAGGTAGAAACATGGAAAATAAAAAATACCGTATCGGTGATGTAGCTGAGATGACCGGAGTCAGCCGGGACACGATTCGTTATTATGAGAAACGGGGTTTTCTTCCTTCCCGGCGTGAAGAAAATGGATATCGGTATTATACACGGGAGGATATCGCGCGGCTGGTCAGTATCCTGTACCAGCGCAGGATGAATCTGCCGCTGGATGATATGGAGAAACTTTGGGATACCTCGATAGAGGGAGCTTCTATCGAGCAGATGCCGGAGATGATTGAGTCTCGCATCGGCAGGGAACAGGAAGCGATCCGCTTTCATGAGCAGGTGATCGCGCGGCTGAAACTCTCGCTCGAAGACTGTCTGAATTTTTGCCGGCACCGGGAAAAGGTTCGTCTGGAGCAGTTCCCGGCAGCTTATATTATCGTGCCGAAGGTGGAGAAGGAACAGAGAGAGGAACTGTACATGGAGTATGCTCACCGTTATCCGGGCATGGATATGATGTATACGATGGAGGAGTATGAACTGGACGCGCAGGCCGGGACGCCGGATATCGCTTACCAGGATACCAGCCTGATCCTGTATCAGAACCAGGCGGAATATGTGGAAGGGTATTCGTTCCCGGAGAAAACTCTTGGATTGTCGGATGTTTCCTGTGTCTCGCTGTTTCAGACTTCGGATGAGACGAGTCCCCAGCCGGAACTGGTGACGGATATGCTGCAGTGGGCCGCTGCCAGAGATCTGACGCTGTCGCACAAACTTTATACGATGATCGCGATGCATGGAGTAAAGGATGGGAACTTTGTTTATTATCGGAAACTTTATATACCGGTCGTGTCGTCAGAGAAAAAAGAATTTTTGACGGATATATATGGGCGGATCGCAGGGTAGGATACCGGTTGGTATCCTCTTTTTTGTTTTGCAGGAAAGTACACATTATGGAAGGAAAAGCTCTCCAGGCGGAATCGCACTGCAGCGCTTTTTTCCATTCCGGAAGAAATCAGGCTCCCTTCCCGGCAGATGATATACCGGAAAGAAAGCCTGTATGATGGGGAGTGTGCATTATGATTGGAGAGGACGTCTGATGCCATTATCCGTCAGACATCCGGGCTTGCTGGCTGTTCATGATCAAGCTGGTTAATCGTCAGAATCTGTCCACTTGGTGGTGCCGACATAGGTCACGATACCGTTTGCGTCGGTGCAGTAATAATTGTCATCGGCGTCTTTGGTGTTGGTCTTCTTCTTCTGGATCTTGCCGGAGGTGTTGACCAGGTAGGTCTCGCCTTCGTATTCGACTGTGGTGAGTTTCTCGTCCTTGTCTGCTTCCTGACGCTGCCCTTTGATATAGATGCAGCCGTCGTAGATACCGTTATATCCCGCGCCGCGGTCGTCACCGCTCTTAATAAAGTAATAGTAATAGGATTCGCCATCGATCTCAAGTGTGGTCGTACCGGTCTTCATGACACCGTCCTTGGGGGTGCTGGCGAAGTAATAGACCTCGTAGCCGTCATCCGCATCTGGAAGATCGCCTTCACTTTCGATTTCTTCATAACTCTGGATCTCACGGTCATTGACACACATCTTGTAGAGTCCCTCGAGCATCTTGCCGTATTCGTCAAAAGCGTAGTAGTAACCGTTGAGTTTCTTGATCTGGCTCTTTAAGATCTCGCCGTCCTTCTGTGCGTAATACCAGTAGGTGTCTCCATCCTCATATCCATCGGGATCGAGGGTTTCATCCGGACTTGCCTGGAACCAGCCGGAGGACTGCCAGCACTGCTCCGGTTCGTTATAGTAGATCATTGCGTCGCTGTCAGACGCAGTACTATCAGCCGGAGTGGTGACGTATCAGTTAAAGATCGCGTAGCCATCTTCAGAGAAGCGATATTTGCGGCCATTGATGGTCTTGGTGGTATCGCTCACCTTTTTGCCGTTGGTGTTAAAATAAAACCAGTAATAGCCGTCGAAGTTTTCCAGTTCGCTGTCGTCGTCTTCGACTTCCAGCCGCTGCCACTGGCTGGCCCTCTGAGCGCCGTCTCCTTCCTCACCGAGATAGTAGACGCCGCTGCGCCAGGCGTCATCGTCCGTGATGCGGTTGGAACTTTCATCAACCCAGCCATAGAGCATCTTTCCTTCTTCATCAAAGGCATATCGGGCGCTGTTGATGGTCTTGAAGGCCGTCTTGCCGGAACTGGAAGCAGTATAGGCTTTGCCGTTAGCCGCGAAGTAATACCAGCAGGTGTCCGCTTCGTCGTCGGCGGCATCCTCATTATCGAGTTCATGCCATTCATTCTTTACCATGGCGCCGGCCTCGTTGACATAATAATAATCGTCGTCGTCCTCCACCAGTGATTCGGAAAGCAGATATCCGTCGTCGTCCAGCCAGAACCAGTCGTTTCCGGATTTCTTCCATTCATTGGTTACGACGTCCCCGCTGGAAGTATAGTACTGCCATGTACCGTCCTCGTTCTGCCATCCGCTAGCCGCCCAGGCGCTCATGGAAGAGCCGATTGTCAGAAGCGCGGCCGCGCAGGTGGTCAACATGATCTTTGTTCTTTTATTCATATATCCGGTCTCCTTTTCCACATTTTATCCGTTGTTTCCCCGGATGAGCAGAATATAAACCCTCGAACCGTTCGAGGGTCAAGCGAAGTCAGGAAGCTGTAAGGAAGCGTAAGATTTCGTCAGGAGAAGGAGAAAAGATGTAAGTGTTTTGAATGAAACGTCAGTAATCTTTTCTTTATATAATATAGCCGAAAAGATCCAAGAACAAAAAGGCTTTGGAGCGCGAGGCACAACTGGTCGCGCGGAACAATAAGGATAATGTTAGCTAAGTAAGCGAACATAGTTTTTCATTGGTCTCATTTGTGCGTATAAACGAGACCGGGAAGTCAAGGTAAGGATCCGGGATAGGATGGCGCATATATCCGCTTGAGAAATTTATCAATTTTTTAGAGAAACAGTAACGCAGAGTGTCTGCTGTTTCAATATTTATGTTCCATATTACAGGGCAGTCGTTTTCTTCAGGGAGAGTGGCTGTCTTAAAACCCCGGACAGCGATGAGATATTAGTGAAAGGGGGACTCATCGTCCCCCTTACGATCTTACAGTTCTGCGTAAATCGCCGGACGTTTTTCCTGAGGAACTTTTAAAATATCCATTGTCTGTTCAGCAGTCCAGTTCATTGCTTCCATCAGGGTTTTGACATTCTGCACAAGATTTTCCATCTGTCCCTGGCGCAGAATCGTCTTTGCCTCATATTCCAGAATTTGTCCTCCCATAACCGTTCTCACTCCTTCCTTTACGGCTCCATAATTGGCAGCCAGATTGTCCACGACCTTTTCTGACATTTCGATCAGTGTCTTTTTAAAGTATGCGCTCAATTGCCCGAGATATTCCAGATGGTCCAGGTGATTTACGATCATTCGGTATTCGGCTTTCAGCGCATTCAGCTTTTCTTCATTGGTATCGTACTCATTTAACCGTCTGTCATATGTAAAAATGTAGAAAGGCAGCAGGAAAAGAAGATTTTTCTGAAGTAGTTCGTCCAGCGAATATTTTTGCATTTTGATCGACGGGATCTCATAAGTAAGAGCTTTGTCCTGAAATCTGATACAGATATGCAGATTGTCAGGAGTGTTTTTCGTGCTTCGCAGATACAGGACAGCACAGTTTGGAATTTCCACTTCCAGGGTATTGTCGATAATTTTGCTCTCGTCCAGCGCAATCTGGGTGGAATATTCAAAAATTCTCACCAGCATACTGCTGTCCGGGTTTGTCTGGCATTCAAAAAGGTACTTTTTGATATCTGCGCCGATGATGGAAAAATTTGTATCTGTGATACGCTTCTCCTTCTCGCCATCTTGCCGGTTGAGATAGTGGATATTAGGTGAAAACACTATCTTTTCCTTGCCTGTAAACCTCTCGTCAAATACTTCGTTGATGAGAGGAATGAGTAACGGACTGCAGTCGTTGGTTAGCGTACGAAACACGTCGTCGTATGGAGTACCTGTATGTACTCCAGTGCTCTTGTCGGCATCCTTGGCCATTGGCATCACCGCCTTGTCTGTAATGTCGCCAGCTGCGGCGCATTCTTCTGGAGTACAAGTTTATACTAACATGGTGCGACAAAATCCGCAAGGCAAAAAAGCTGCCTCCTACTCGAATCTTTTATAATAGCGTTTGTCGAGTCATTATGTGATCCCTGCCACCATCCCGATAATCAGCCGCACCACCCCGCAGCCGATCATGACCAGGATGGGATTCTTTTTGTATTTGCGCAGAATAAAGAAGGCTGCGACAAAGATCAGGATCCCGATGGCATTGATACTGGCAGGGGTAAGAGACTCGCCATTCAGAGCCGCCACAAGGAACATGGACAATCCGGCAGAGGCGATCAGGGCGACAACGGCAGGACGAAGGCTGGCGAGGACACTTTGCAGGGCTGAGACATTTTTATAGCGGGTATAGATATAGGAAAGCAGCGAAACAATGATGCATGAGGGCAGGATGCAGCCAAAGGTAGCGATGATGGCGCCTGCAAGACCCGCGATACGGATGCCTACGAAGGTCGCTGAGTTGACGGCAATGGGACCGGGGGTCATCTCAGCGACTGTGACGAGGTCGGTAAATTCGCTCATGGTCATCCAGCTGTGGCTGGTAACAACCTGACTCTGAATCAGGGGGATCGCGGCATATCCGCCCCCGATGCTGAATAACCCTACCTGAATAAAACTTAAAAATAACTGCCAGTAAATCATGCTGCAGCCCCCTTTCTGTGGTTATAGACCTCCAGAGCGATACCGATACCAATAGCGGCCAGGATAATATAGATGACGTTGACGCGGAACCATACAGTGGCGATGAAAGCTCCCGCCATGATCAGCAGGTAGACCGGACGCCGTAATCGTATGACATTGCCGGCCATGCCCCATACGACGTCGAGAATGACAGCGGCGACTCCTGCCTGCATGCCTTTGAGAACGAGGGCCACATAGGGGTTCGTCGCGAAGGCAGCATAAAAAAGAGAGACTACCGATAGAATGACGAGAGGTGGGATGATCGTCCCGAATACGGCGGTCAACATCCCGGCGAAACCGGCGACACGCCAGCCAATAAGGATTGCCGCGTTGACTGCGATGGCGCCGGGGGAGGATTGTGCGAGCGTGGCGAGATTGAGCATCTCGTTTTCATCAATCCAGTGGAGTTCATCTGCGAAGATTCGCTTCATGAAAGTGACGATGACAAATCCGCCGCCAAAGGTAAAGCTGCTGATATAGAGAGTTTTCTGAAAAAGAGTGAGGAGAGTCCGCCTCTGATCGGACAAAGACTTCTTTTTCTGACAGTTGCTTTGCTGAGATTGTTTACTCATGTTGTTTCTCCCTTTATGTATTTCAAAGAGATAACCTCCCTTGAACTGGTAATCGGTCTGAATCGTCATGCCGCTGATCGGCGAAAATCTGCGTAAAATGAAAAAATTTCTATTCTGGTTTATCCGGGTCGGGGTAAGCAGTAAATGTTTTGTCGTTCTATATAGATTAACATGACACTTTGGACAATTCAACTAAAATTCGGGATGAGGATATCATTTTTCAGGGGGTAAGGCGCCAATGGTGTCTACACATCGTTTTAGTCAGTCCTTAATATATGCCACTGATACGAAGGAACGTTTAACGTGAGAATGCGTTTGAACAGATTCCCTGCTCTTTTCTGCATATAAATGTAAATTTTATATGCAGAAAATAAGGCTGGATTCTTGATCTTCTGCATATAAAAGAGTAAAATAATAGGCAGAAAGAGGTGAATGGCATGAGAAAATTTGATTATTCTTTTCTGAATAATGGTCTGCTTCCGGCTAATCTGGTGACATTAACGGCCAATATTTCCAGCCTGAAAACAATGGCGGGAGTACGTAAAGAGGAATACAGAACGATTTTTACGGAGTTAGAAGCTGTAGCGAAAATACAGTCTGTGAAAAGTTCAAACGAGATAGAAGGAATTGTGACCAGTGACGAACGTATCGCGGCGATTGTAAATCAAAACAGTGCTCCGTTGAATCATAATGAGGCGGAGATCGCCGGGTACAGAGATTCACTGAACGCGATCCACCTGGGATATCAGTATCTTGATTTCCGTCAGAGTGATATTTTGCGGCTTCATGAGACTATGATGTCCATTGCGAGTTATGAGTATGGGGGAAAGTATAAAACTGAGGATAATGTGATATTGGAGGTAGATGCCAACGGAAACCGGCGCGTGCGGTTTCGTCCGGTTTCTGCTGCGGAGACGCCGGGTGCAATGGAGCAGATGGAACTGGCATATATGGATGCCAGAAATGATGCTAATATCAATCAGCTCCTGTTGATCCCCTGTGTGATTCTGGATTTTCTGTGTATTCATCCTTTTCGCGACGGTAATGGCAGGATGTCAAGGCTGCTTTCGTTATTGCTTCTTTATAAAAATGGATATGACGCTGGGAAATACGTTTCTTTTGAGGAACAGATCAATCATTATAAGGACTGGTATTATGAGGCGCTCCGACAGTCATCGGAGAACTGGGAATCAAATGAAAACACGTACGTTCCGTTTATTGAAAACTTTCTGTCTACCCTGTATTTGTGTTATAAAGAATTGGATAAGAGGTTCGTGGTGATTCATGGTAAAAAGATTACGAAGAAATCACGGGTGGAGGCTACGGTATTGAACCAGTTGACACCGATTTCTAAGGCAGAGATCTGTAAGATATTGCCGGATGTCAGTCCTACTACGGTAGAGGCTGTTTTGGGAGAAATGGTAAAAAGTGGTTCTGTTCGTCGGATAGGACAGGGACGCGCAACCAGATATGTGAGGGGTATAGTTTTTAGATAAAATATTTGCATCCTTCGAATTCGATGATTTGACTGAGAGAAATATAATAGAATCAGGGCAGACGATGAATATAGCCTGCTGACTTTGCCTGTATCCAACATAGACAAATAAACAGTTAACGATCAAAAAGGCTACCAGTATCTGAGAAATAAGGAGTGGATATCATGAATACAATGCATGATATTATGCGGAATCAGAAGATTTAAAAACGAAATAAAAAGTCTGGAAAAAGTCTGGAATGGAGGAAATAGATATGCTGGTAATAGAGAATGGCCGTGTGATCGATCCGAAAAGCGGCCTGGATGAGATTATGGATGTAGTTTGTGATAAGGGAAAGGTACTGGCGATGGGAAGCGGCGCGGCGCGGTCATACAGGGAAAAGGATGGCGTACGCAGGATCGACGCGGCGGGGCAGATCGTGGCTCCTGGGCTGATCGATGTGCATGTGCATTTCCGTGATCCGGGACTGACTTATAAGGAGGATATCCATACCGGAGCGGCTGCAGCGGCGCGCGGTGGTTTCACGACGGTAGTCTGTATGGCAAATACAAAGCCGCCGGTGGACAATATAGAGACTCTGGAATACTGCCTTGCGGAGGGGAGAAAAACCGGTATCCACGTCCTTCAGGCCGCGGCGATCACAGCAGGGATGAAGGGTGAGACGCTGACAGATATGGAGACATTAAAGGCGCATGGCGCGGCAGGGTTTACGGATGACGGAATCCCGATCCTGGACAGCGGTCTGGTAAAACAGGCGATGGAAGAGGCCGCGAGACTGGACGTGCCGCTCAGTTTTCATGAGGAGGATCCCGCGTTTATCCGGGAGAATGGTGTGAATCATGGTGCTGTTTCCGATCAGCTGGGGATCTTTGGCTCGCCTGCGCTGGCAGAAGATTCGATGGTGGCCCGCGACTGTATGATCGCGCTTCACACAGGGGCGACGATCGACATCCAGCATATCAGTTCAGCGAATTCTGTGCATATAGTGAGGCTGGCAAAGAGGCTGGGCGCGGATGTGATGGCGGAGGTGACACCGCATCATTTTACCCTGGATGAGACGGCTGTGCTGGAGCATGGTACACTGGCGAAGATGAACCCGCCGCTGCGCATGGCAGCGGATCGTGAGGAAATCCTGCGGGGGCTTGCGGATGATACGATTGATATCATCGCGACAGATCATGCGCCTCACAGTGCGGAAGAAAAGGCCCGCCCGCTGACGCAGGCGCCAAGCGGTATCATCGGCCTGGAGACGTCGCTGGCTCTGGGGGTCACGACGCTCGTGCGCGGGGGAGTTCTGACGCTGCCGCAGCTCCTGCAGAAGATGACGGTAAATCCGGCAAAGCTCTACCGTCTTGACTCCGGGTATCTCGCGGTGGGACATGCCGCTGATCTGGTGATCTTTGATCCGCAGGAAGCATGGACTGTGGGTGAGTTTGCGTCAAAGGCGACAAATTCCCCATTTGTCGGTGAGACGTTGTATGGAAAGGTGAAGGCTACCGTCTGCGGCGGGGAGATTGTGTATGAGGAAGAGGAGGCATTATGAAAGTTATCTATCTGCATCACAGCGGATTCCTTGTCGAGACAGAGTATGTGATGCTGCTTTTTGACTACGTCGGAGGGCCGGTACCTCGGCTGAATCCGGAGAAAACGGTTGTGATACTGGCAAGTCACCGTCATGGAGATCATTTTGATCCGAAGATTTTTGAACTGGGAGCAGGTCATCCCGATGCAAGATGGATTTTGTCATATGATATCTGGAAAAAGCGTATCCCGGAGGTCTACCAGTCCTATGTTCCGCAGATTTGCAGGATCCGTCCCGGTGAGCGTCTGGAGCTGCCGGCAGGAGACATCAAGATAACTGTCTCTGCCTATAAGTCGACGGATGAGGGCGTGGCGTTTATCGTGGAGGCGGACGGCAGGACGATTTACCATGCGGGGGATCTGAATGACTGGTACTGGGAAGAAGAGACGGATGCCTGGAATCACAGCATGCAGGCAGATTATCTCCGGGAATTAAAAAAGATTCATGCGGATGGTCATCATCCGGACGTGGCGATGATACCGGTCGATCCGCGCCTGGAACAGTGGTTTTATCTGGGATTGTCAGAGTTTATGCGGGAAGTGGGAGCGGAGATGATTTTCCCGATGCATTTCTGGAAGGAATATGATATCATAAATAAAATAAAGAATCATCCATCTTCGGTGGGATATTGCGGAAGAATTGCACAGATCAACCGGGAAGGGCAGGAGTTTGAATGTTGAAGGACAAATTTGAAAGAAAAGACAAGTGCCCGGAGCGCCGTTTTACAACGCTGCTGATGGATATGGACGGTACGATCTTTGACTTTGATGAGGCGGAGCGACAGGGCGTAAGTAAGGTACTGCGGCTAAATGGGATAAAGCCGACAGATGAACTGCTGAGACGTTACCACGAGGTGAATCGCTGGTACTGGCAGGCATTTGAGCGGGGAGATATTACCAGAGAGCAGATCTTTGAGGGGCGGTATCCGACTTTTTTCAGGCAGCTGGGGATCGAGATCAACGCTGAGGAGACGGAGAATGCCTATCGTGACAGCCTTGACGCATGCGCGGCGCTGGTTGAAAGCGCGGAGGAACTTTGCGCATACCTGTATGATCGGTATGATATTTATATTATCACGAATGGTATTTCCGGTACTCAGCATGCGCGGATGCAGGCGTCCGGGCTGGGGCGGTATTTTAAAGATATCTTCGTCTCGGAGGATATGGGCAGCCAGAAGCCCCAGGCAGAATTTTTCGATGCGTGCTTTCCCAGGATTCGTGAGAAGGACCGGGCGAAGATGCTGATTATCGGAGACAGCCTGACCTCAGATATCCGGGGAGGGAAAAATACCGGTATTGCTACCTGCTGGGTTAATCTGGTTGACGAGTCCGCAAGGGAAGATATCGTTCCGGATTATGAGGTACATAGTCTGGCGGAGCTGAAGAAATTGCTGTAAAGACAGGCTAGTGTGAAGTGGATTGGGTGAAGTACAGAAGGTTGATTAAGCAGATATGTTATAAAAAGCCGGGATTCGAGTAGCGGATCCCGGCTTTGTCTCGCTGGTGGATTAAATCAGCCCCGGCTCTCAATCTCCGCCAGCTGATCCACCCGTCTCTGATGGCGTCCGCCCTCATAGGCGTTATCCAGCCATTCATCTACGATCATCTTTGCCATCTCCACGCCGATCACCCGCGCGCCGAAGGTCAGCACGTTGGTATTATTGTGCATGCGGGACAGCCTCGCGCTGTAAGGTTCACTGCAGGTACACACGCGTACCCCCTTCACCTTGCCGGCAGCAATCCCGATCCCGATCCCGGTTCCGCAGATCGCGATGCCATAATCTGCCTCTCCGGACGCTACTGCACGGCCGACCTTCTCCCCATACACCGGATAATCACAGCTTTCCGTACTGTCTGTACCAAAGTTAATCACTTCATAGCCCTTTGACTCCACATACGCCTGTATCGCGTTTTTTAACTCGACCGCGCTGTGGTCATTTCCCATTGCTATTTTCATTTCTTTTCCTTTCCTGCTTACCACTAATACAGCATCCCACCGCAATATTTTCCTGATGCCACCGTCATTGATCAGAGAACCAGTGACTACGGAAGTCGTCTCTTTCTGTCTTCTTTATAATCGCTATAATCTCGCGCTCCGTCCCACCAGCATCAGATCCAGCACGGTCATCGCCGCCATCGCCTCCACGACGACAACCGCCCGTGGCACAATCACCGGATCATGGCGGCCATGGATCGCGATCTCCGTCTCCTCACCGTCACGATTTACCGTATACTGGGTCTGCGCAATCGACGGAGTCGGTTTGAAAGCTGCGCGCAGGATGATATCGCTGCCGTCGCTGATACCGCCAAGGATGCCGCCTGCATGGTTCGTCTTTTTTCCAATCCCGTCGAGCCGTCCACACTGCCGGTCAAAGGCTTTTTTCTCCCCCTGTCCGGCCTGCGATCCGGTCACATCATCTGGTTGCTTCCTGATGCAGAACGCGTCATTATTCTGAGATCCCAGCGCCCTCGCCGCCGCGAAACCGTCTCCGATCTCAAATCCTTTCACGGCTCCGATTGACATTACCGCCTTTGCCAGACAGGCGTCCAGCTTATCAAATACCGGCTCGCCCACACCCGCAGGTACTCCCGATATCACACATTCAACCACGCCGCCGACGGAATCCTGCTTTGCGATCATCTCCTCCAGAAAGGCGTCTGCCGCCGCAGCCGCCGACGCATCCGGCATATACAGCGGATTCTGATCCCTCACCGCCGGATCAAAACGAGCCCTGTCAATCTCAATCGACCCAATGCTTTTTGTATAGGCATATATCCTGACGCCGAAGGTCTCCAGCACTTTTGCCGCCACTGCTCCCGCGGCCACCCGCGCCAGCGTCTCTCTGCCGGAAGAACGGCCTCCGCCGCGGTAATCGCGGAAACCGTATTTTTGATCAAATCCATAATCTGCGTGTCCCGGCCGGTATACATTCATAATCGCACTGTAATCGCGCGACCGCTGATCGGTATTGCGCACCATCATTGCGATCGGCGTGCCGGTCGTCTTACCCTCAAACACCCCGGACAGGATCTCGACCCGATCTCCTTCCTGGCGTGCCGTTGTAAATTTGCTCTGCCCCGGCTTTCTCCGGTCCAGATACGCCTGGATATCCGCTTCCTCCAGCGGTAGGCCGGCCGGACAGCCGTCCACTGTCACGCCAATCCCCTTTCCGTGGGATTCTCCCCACGTCATCACGCGAAAAACTGTGCCTGTTGTAGAACCTGCCATTCTCAGGATTCCTCCTCGTATGCGTCTGTTAAACAGGAATTATCAAGAATCTTTGCTATCATGTTTCCTGCGTCAAGTCTGTCATTTACTATAGCTATTCTATATTTTTTCATTCGTATCCTTTTCGCCATCATCCATCTCCTGCGGCAGTTTTACAATTGTGCAGCAGTTTGGCTCATTGCAGCGGATCTCGCGCGCATTCATCAGCAGCAGACCCTTCTCATAATCGACCTCAAAAAACGTAATCGTGCCGCTTTCATGGTTGATCGACGCCAGATGCCGGTCATCCGGAAATACCGCGAAATCCTTCGGATACTCTCCGCTCACCGGAAGGCAGCAAAGCTGTGTCAGAAGCCCGGTCTGCGCGTCCCGCCGGTACACAGACGCCGTCTCATCACCGGCGTTTCCACAGAAAAGATAATTCATATCCGAGGATGGCCGCAGACTGGTCGCCGCAGCGATCTTTTTCGTATTTTTCCCGACAGTTGAGATCGTCTGCAGTTTCTCAGTCATCGGTCCCTTCGGCGTATCCTTATAAGAAAATACATCAATTACATTTTTCTGTTCATAGATCAGATAGAGGAATCGGCCATCCGGACTGTAGATAAAATAGCGCGGCGAAGAATCCAGGTCACACCGGATACAGTCCACCATCTTCAGGCTCCGGTTTTTGAAACGATAAATACGCACCTGGTCAATCCCGGAATCCGCAGCCAGCACATACTTGCCGTCCGGACTCATCCTCGCACAGGTCACATGCGGACGATAGCTCCTCTCTGCCACACCGCCGAGTCCCTTATGAAATACCTCCGCTACGATCCGCCCGATACTCCCATCCGGTTTGCGGCGCACTGCCGTCAGTTTTCCATCATGAAATCCGGATACAAGGAAGATATTACTCTCTTCGTCCAGCGACAGATGGCAGCCTCGCATCCCATTGATACTCGCGCTGTTGATCCTTTCCAGTTCGCCGTCCGGCAGGATCGCAAACGCTACAATCCCTTCATCGGCAATCGAATACAGGAATTTCCCATCGCTCGAAGCAATAACATAAGAAGAATTATTGACCTTTACTTCCGTCCTTGGGATAAATACGCCTTTTTCCACATCGACGTCCATCACCGTGATTCCCTTTGCTTTTCCTGTATAGGAGTAAGAGCCTACGTAAGCCACATATTTTGATTGATCTTCCATCCTGTTCCTCCTGTTATGATAACATACGGATCTTCCATGGCGTTATGCCGTTCTCCTTCATAACACGGTATGATATCTGCGCCACCGACATAACTTTGTTAATCATAGCACATATTTCTCAAAAAATCTATTCCTTATCTATTGACATCCTGTTAATTTTCTGTATAATTAATCTGTCGTTTGTTTATTAAAACTAAACTTTTTGATTACTTTTACCTCGATTTAATATTGCTAAACTTTTTAATTAGTATTAAGTGTAGTAGACGGCTTTATGTCGTTTACTATCGCGTTGATCGCGGGCTGCGTAAACAGCCATTCTTTGCGCGATCGTGTACATTATCTTTATAGTAAACGACAAATCATTTTTGTCGTCTACTATAGTTTCCATATGGGAGGCGGACTATAGATATCGGCGCAAAATTAAAGCAGCTGCGGATCCTCAACGAACTCACGCAGGAGGAGCTCGCGGATCGCACAGAACTTTCCAAGGGTTTTATCTCACAGCTGGAACGTAATCTGACTTCTCCGTCTATCGCGACATTGACGGATATCCTTCAGTGTCTCGGTACCGATCTCGGCGCTTTCTTCAATGAAAAACCGGAAGATCAGATCCTGTTCCGGAAAAATGACTATTTTGTAAAAACCAACGGGGAATTAAAGAACACGGTCGAATGGATCGTTCCCAATGCACTTGACAACGCGATGGAGCCCATCCATCTGACGCTGGAACCCGGCGGATCCACGGATCCGGACAACCCACACAAAGGCGAGGAATTCGGCTACGTGCTTCAGGGTAACGCCGTCCTGCATATCGGGACAGACACCTACCGGATCAAAAAGGGGGAATCCTTCTATTTTAAATCGGATACCCGCCACTATCTGACGAGCAAAACGGGAGCGCAGATCATCTGGGTAAGCTCTCCGCCAAGTTTTTGATTACTACTATTTTATTACTACAGGAGGAATTTGCTATGGCTCAGGCATTAATCGATCTGGCTCATATTTCCAAAAGTTTTGACGGAACTCTGGTTCTGGATGATTTAAATCTCTCTGTCAAAGAGAACTCCTTCGTTACTCTTCTCGGACCGAGCGGATGCGGAAAGACAACTACCCTGCGGATCATCGGCGGTTTTGAGACTCCCGATGACGGCAAGGTCATCTTTGATGGCAAGGACATCACATCCCTTCCGCCCAACAAACGTCAGCTCAACACGGTTTTTCAGAAGTATGCCCTCTTCTCCCATATGAACATCGCGGAGAATATCGCGTTTGGTCTGAAAATCAAAGGGAAATCTAAATCGTACATTGATGATAAGATCAAATATGCGTTAAAACTTGTCAATCTCGATGGCTACGAGACCCGCTCCGTTGATTCCCTGAGCGGCGGACAGCAGCAGCGGATCGCGATCGCCAGAGCAATCGTCAATGAACCAAGGGTACTCCTCCTCGACGAACCGCTCGGTGCTCTCGACTTAAAGCTGCGTCAGGATATGCAATACGAACTGATCCGTCTTAAAAATGAACTTGGCATCACCTTTGTCTATGTCACTCATGACCAGGAGGAAGCTCTCACCATGTCAGATACCATCGTGGTCATGAACCAGGGATATATCCAGCAGATGGGCACTCCGGAACAGGTCTACAACGAACCGGAAAATGCCTTTGTCGCTGATTTCATCGGAGAGAGCAACATTGTCCACGGCACGATGATCCATGATGAACTGGTAGAGATCTTCGGCACAAAATTTGCTTGTGTTGATAAAGGCTTCGGCAATCACGCCCCGGTTGATGTCGTTATCCGCCCGGAGGATATCGATCTGGTCGAACCGGCAGACGATCTCTTAAACGGAGTCTGCACCCATCTGATCTTTAAAGGCGCGCTTTACGAGATGGAAGTCACCACCCCCGATGGTTTTGAATGGCTCGTCCACAGCTCCCGGCTCTGTCCGGTCGGCAAAAAGGTCGGCATCCGCGTAGATCCCTACAACATTCAGATCATGAACAAACCGGAATCTGAGGATGAGGAGGCGATCAACCTTGACGAATAAAGGTATCGGCAAAAAGTTGCTCGCCGGACCCTATCTGATCTGGATGGTCGGATTTATCATTATCCCGCTTTTCCTGATCTTATATTATGGGCTGACCGATAAAAGCGGCATATTTACTCTGGACAACGTGATCGCCATAGCGACTCCCGAGCACAGCAAAGCGCTTATACTGGCGCTCGTACTGTCATTTATCAGCACTGTGGTCTGCCTGCTCCTCGCCTATCCACTGGCGATGATCCTCCGCAACCGTAATGTCGGACAGGGCAGCTTTATCGTATTTATCTTCATCCTTCCGATGTGGATGAATTTTCTGTTGCGGACACTTGCCTGGCAGACGCTCCTGGAAAAAAACGGCGTCATCAATACGATCCTTTCGCTGCTGCATCTTCCGACGCTAAGCCTGATCAACACGCCGGGAGCCATCGTTCTGGGTATGGTTTATAATTTCCTGCCCTTTATGGTCCTCCCGATTTACAATGTACTTTGTAAGATCGACGACAATGTGGTCAACGCCGCCCGCGATCTGGGCGCGGACTTTTTTCAGACTCTGACACGAATCTGGATCCCTTTAAGCGTACCCGGCATCATCAGCGGCATCACGATGGTTTTTGTGCCTGCGCTCACCACTTTCGTCATTTCCAGCCTCCTTGGCGGCAGTAAGATCCTGCTGATCGGAAATGTCATCGAACAGGAATTTACCCATGGCAGCAACTGGCATCTGGGATCGGGTCTGTCTCTGGTCCTGATGGTCTTCATCCTGCTCAGTATGGCAGTACTCGCCAAATACGATAAAAACGGAGAAGGGAGTGCCTTTTAATGAAGCGATGGAAACAAAACCTACATAAGATATGGCAGGATTTTTATCTGGTCATTATTATGATTTTTCTGTACGCCCCGATCGCCACGATGATCGTGCTGTCCTTTAATTCATCCAAATCCCGTTCTCAATGGGGCGGTTTTACCCTGCGCTGGTACACGGAGATGTTCGCAAGCCGCAATATCGTGTCCGCTCTGCACAACACACTGCTGATCGCTCTCCTGTCCGCGCTGATCGCTACTCTGATCGGCACCGCGGCAGCGATCGCCATCAACAGCATGAAGCCCGTCCCGCGGATCTTTTTCATGGGCGTTACTAATATCCCGATGCTTAACGCGGACATCGTCACCGGGATCTCGCTGATGCTGGCCTTTATCGCTTTTGGCATCTCGCTGGGCTTTAAGACGGTATTGATCTCACACATCACATTCAATATCCCTTACGTGATATTGAGCGTCACTCCAAAGCTCAGGCAGACCAGCCGGTCAACCTATGAAGCCGCGATGGATCTGGGGGCGACTCCCATTTACGCCTTTTTTAAGGTGGTATTTCCGGATATCCTGCCCGGCGTATTGTCCGGATTTTTACTTGCTTTTACCATGTCGCTGGATGATTTTATCATCACACATTTTACCCGCGGCGCAGGCGTCAACACACTGTCCACGCTGATCTACAGCGAAGTCCGCCGGGGAATCAAACCATCCATGTATGCACTGTCAACCTGCATTTTTCTGTGCGTGCTCCTGCTGCTGATCATCAGCAACTTCGCACCCGCATATAAAAATGCACAGCACAATAAAACCATCAAGGAAACGGGAGGGGAACAGTTATGAAAAAATTGATAAAGAGAAACACAAACAGAACTACGCAGAAAATCGCAAAACAGAAAATCTTCACAGCCGCTCTGGCTCTCGCCCTGGCATCTGCCTCTCTGCTGGCCGGCTGCGGAGGATCTGCCGGCAGCGGATCTTCTGACACCGCAGCTGCCGGCAGCACCACCCAGGCAGATGACAGGGAAAACAGCGGCTCCGATGAGCTCTATGTCTATAACTGGGGCGAATACATTGATGAAGATGTCATCACCCAGTTTGAGGATGAGACCGGTATCACCGTAGTCTATGACATGTTTGAAACCAATGAAGAAATGTATCCGATCATTGAGGCCGGGGCAGTCATCTATGACGCGGTCTGTCCGTCCGACTACATGATCCAGAAGATGATTGAAAATGACCTGCTCGCGGAGCTGAACTTTGACAACATTCCCAACTTTGATCAGATCGACCCGGAATATATCGAGATGTCTCAGGCCTTCGATCCAGATAACAAGTATTCCGTTCCTTACTGCTGGGGCACGGTCGGTATTCTCTATAACACAAGCCTTCTCGAAGAACTCGGCGTCCCCGCCCCGACCAGCTGGGCTGACCTGTGGGATGAACGTCTGAGCGGCGAGATCCTGATGCAGGACAGCGTTCGTGACGCCTTTATGGTCGCGTTAAAGAAAAACGGCCATTCCATGAATACCGATAATGAAGAGGAACTCGAACAGGCCAAGCAGGATCTGATCGACCAGAAACCACTCGTACAGGCCTATGTCATCGACCAGGTACGTGATAAGATGATCGGCGGAGAAGCTGCTGTCGGCGTCATCTACTCCGGCGAGATGCTCTATATCCAGGAAGAAGTGGAAAGCCTGGGGCTTGATTATTCTCTGGAGTATGTGATTCCCGAAGAAGGCACCAACCTGTGAATCGATTCCTGGGTCATCCCGGCGAACACTCAGAACAAAGAAAACGCGGAGAAATGGATCGACTTCCTCTGCCGTCCGGAGATCGCTCTCGCCAACTTTGAGTATATTACCTACCCGACTCCCAATAAGGGCGCGTTTGATCTGCTCGATGAAGAGATGCAGAATAACAAGGCCGTCTTCCCGGATAAGGACAGCCTGACCAACAGTGAAGTTTATTCTTATCTGGGGGATGAAACCGACGCGGTCTATAATGCGTTGTGGAAGGAAGTTAAGTCGAATTAGTACAACGATTTTGATTTTTACATTCTCCTTTAAAGGTTTTAACTTTTATGTCGCTAAAGCGTCTACGCTCCGCTTCGGTCGTTGCTAAACGGTTCTGTGTGCCAGTGGCACACGTCAAGGACCGACCGAAACGGAGTGTAGATGCCACTGGCACACAGCAACCGCCGCAGGCGGAGAATGTGGATTAGTTTTTAGCGGTGATATAACTGTATTCCGTTCGTTTATTGATATCGCCGGACAGTATCGCAGCATTTATTAAAGTAAATCTTAATCTGATTACTCAGGAAACTGCTTTTTATTCATGAATACAACCAGTGTATCTAGATTTCGTATAGTTGTCGAATTCCTTCCATCAGTCGTATAAACTCCGGAATATATCGATTTATAATATCCTGGACGAGCTGCTTTGCGGCTTCTCCATTATAAATGTGAGTCATATCATTTCGCGCACGCAGCATATCCAGCCAGATCGTTTCGTCCATAAAATCATAGACGGTATAGGCTGCTTTGATGATATCGCGGGGGGAACCGGTTTTGGCCGCGCTGATTCCCTCATAGTTCATAAGTTCCTTCAGGACTTTCCAGCCCAGTTCAAACTGAATAAAAAATTTATCAACGATACCGCTTATGATA
The DNA here is from genome assembly GCA_021204025.1 of Clostridiales bacterium. GTDB lineage: Bacteria > Bacillota > Clostridia > Lachnospirales > Lachnospiraceae > Brotaphodocola. The sequence goes on from JAJQAC010000065.1 coordinate 18,657, forward strand.
AATTCGTTTTGCAGATCTTCACCGTTTGCTTTTGTGAGAACAGCCAGATTTGCCTTGTAATTTTCAAATTTCTTTGTGTTCATAGAGAACGATTCCCTCCTTTTCGATGGATTCCAGAAGCTCTTTCTGTACCTTTCTGTCCAGATTGACAATATCATAGAATAAAAGGGTGGAAGTTTTCTCGTCAACATCTAGAGCAAAACGGGCAACGTCTCCGCCGGAAACAGCCAGGTCGATATCACTGGCTCTGTGATAGTCTCCTCGCGCCCGTGAGCCGAATAGAATTACCTTTTGAATCCCATAAATTTCTGCATAGTGGCATATTTCCTGTATTACCTGTGGTTTGATACCTGTTTTCTGCATTTTTTCGTCCTTATGCAATTGATTCATATGGCTTATATTTTATGATGCCATGGATGTCTTTGTCAACGGAAAGACATAAATTTTGAAAATCAGATAGAGAAAAAAATCCCGGTGTTTGTTCCTAAATGATAGAAAAACATGAAACAGTAACAGGAAATAGCGTTGTAAAAAAAAGGTGGAGCAAGTATAATAACGTTAAATACGCACAGAACACGGAAACAGGGAGTGTAAAAAGTGACCATTTACGATATCGCGAAAGAAGCCGGGGTGGCGCCGAGCACGGTATCCCGTGTGATTAATAATAAACCGGGTTTTAAATTTAAAGAAGAAACCAGACAGAAGATTCTGGCATTGCTGGAGAAATATAATTACACGCCGGATATGGCAGCGCGCGGTCTGGTTACGCAGTCGACCCGGATGGTCGGCGTTCTGATCGTGGATATCCGGGTGGAACATCATATCGGCAGTGCTTTTTATATCGAAAAACAGATGACGGAAAAGGGGTATTGCACGATCATCATGGGCACCGGCATGGAAGATGAAAAAAAGGTGGAGTATATCCGTATCCTTAAAGAACGGCGTGTGGAAGGCGTTGTCCTGATGGGGTCTACCTTTATGTCTGACTGTGTGAAAGAAGAGATTCGCCAGTCCCTTCCGGATATTCCCGTCGTGATGGTGAATGGCTGGCTGGATCTGCCAAATGTATCCGGGATTGTAGTGGATGATGATACCGGTGCGGGAAAATGCGTAGACTATATGGTTCAGAAAGGAAAGAAAAATATTGTATTTGTCCGGGACGGATACTCGCCGTCGCTGGATCTTAAGGAGACCGGATATCGTGCCGGTATGAGAAAACACGGACTGGGCAATATGACCTGCGTGTATCAGGCGGGCGACGGGACGCCGGAGGCCGGAGAAGAGATCACCCGGCAGATCCTGACAGAGCATCCGGATACGCAGGGAATCATTTACGCGATTGATATCCTGGCGGCAGGCGGGATGAGGACGGTTCAGGATATGGGAAGGCGTGTGCCGGAGGATGTCGCGGTGATCGGGATTGACAACAGTATCTACGGCAGGCTCTGTATGCCGAAATTAACGACGCTGGATACCAGGATGAAAGAACTGAGTAATATGGCGGCAGAGCTGTTGCTGAAAGGGCTGGAAGGAAATGTCGAAAATGTCCGGTATTCTCTGACTTCGGAAATTGTTGAGAGGGAATCAGCGTAGGTCTCGGGGGAGACAGAGTGTTCTGATGTGTATGAGACAGTGAAAATAACTAACAGACAGAGGGAAACAAGCATGGTAATATTGCTCAAAATCCCCTCTGTTTTTTTGTGGAAAGTTCCGAAATTATGATTTTAGTGCAATCGATTGCTCAAAACGCTTGCATTTTTGTAAAAAATGTGCTAATTTAAAAACATCAAGAGCAATCGATTGCATAAGATGTTTTTATTTTTAAGGAGGGCTTTTTTATGAGCGAACTTACTTACGACTGGGTTGCAGGTAAACCCAAAACCGTCCCGATGGATCAGCTTCCGCCGAAAGTATACGAGAAGGCAGGACTGCGTATCATCGACCTGACCAAGGTGATTGATCCCAGTACCGAGAGCCGCCGCTGCAATCTGTGGCGTTTTAATACCGGCGGCGATGTGCCGGATTTCCATACGAATGTGGATATCGGCAGCCATCTGGGGACTCATTGCGAGTGCCCGTATCATCATGATGAGACATGGCCGAGCGCTGCGGAACTGCCGCTGGCACAGTTTATGGGCCGTGGTATCTATCAGGTGCTTGATTTGCCGGAGGATCATCAGATCACAGGCGCTGATCTGGAAGCCGCGATTGGCGACCGCATCCAGCCGGGCGATACCGTGATTCTTGACAGCCCGCATCGGATCCCGCCGTTTACCAGTCTGACCGGAGGCCCGACGGATCATCGTCTGCAGGTTAGCGGTGACTGTGCTCAGTGGCTGGCAGATCACAAGGTACAGGCTGTTGGCTTTGGCGATGGCGTTGCGATCGAAGGCAAGGTAGAGTATGTAAAGCCGTTCCATGATATCCTGATGGCTCAGAACTGCACGTTCCTGGAAGTATTGCAGAATCTTGACCAGCTGCAGAGTGATACATTCTTTATCACCTATGCTCCGATCCCGATTATCGGTCTGGACTCCTGCCCGGTACGCGCTTACGCGATCGAAGGACTTCCTGGATTTACCAGATAAGGACGGCAAAGATCGGATGACAGGTCCCCCCGGAACCTGATGAGAGACTGTGAAAACAGAGTATGTCGAACCATGTTTTCACAGCCTCTTTTATGCGCAGGGTCGGGTAAGGAATTTTGCGGCTGATGCCGCACCCGGCCCGCGCGGCGAGTATGAGGCGAAAAAGCCGCCTCCTACCCGATCCGCATGGCAGGCATGAGGAGAAAAAGCTGTCTCCTGCTTGATCGCGGGGTCGCGTAAGGAGATCGGATATTGTCTGAAAATGTAGAAAGAAGAGCATCCTGCCAGGAGAAGGACGCCGGATCTTCTGTGAAAAACATGTAAGGTTGAGTGAGTCGATGTGATCGTGAAAAATTATTAAGAGAGATAGAGCTGCTTTTGACGTTCTTCATAAAATACGGTATAGTGAAAGCAGAAAATAATTACGAGGTGCAGACAATGACCATATATGATATCGCGAGGGAGGCCGGAGTCGCGGCAAGCACAGTGTCCCGTGTTATCAATAATAAACCAGGGATTAAGGAGGAGACGAGACAAAGAGTTCGCGTCCTTCTGGAAAAATACAATTACACACCGGACGCGGCGGCTCGCGGACTTGTTAGACAGTCGACGCGGATGGTCGGTATCCTTGTGGTGGATATCCGCTCGCCGCACCATATCGGCAGTGCATTTCGCATCGAGAAGATTTTGACTGAAAAGGGGTACTGTCCGATCATTATGGGTACCGGCGCGGATGATGAAAAAAAGGCGGAGTATATCCGTATCCTGGAGGAGCGCCGGGTAGAGGGCGTGGTGCTGGTGAGCTCGATGTTTATAACCGGGCGCGTGAAAGAGCAGATCCGTCAGTCACTCCCGAAAGTTCCGATTGTGATGGTTAATGGCTGGATGGATTTGCCAAATGTCTCCGGGATTGTCGTAGATGAGGCTCTCGGCGTGGAAAAATGCGTTGATCTGCTGATACAAAAAGGGAAAGAAAAAATCGTATTTGTCCGGGACGGTGATTCTCCGTCCGTGGATCTCAAGGAGGCGGGGTATCTTGCCGGTATGAAGAAGCATGGCAGAGAGGATATCTGTGTGCGTCAGGCCGGGGAAGGTACGTTGCAGGCCGGGTGTGAAATTACGAGACAGATTCTCCTGGAACAGCCGGAAACGCAGGGGATTATCTACGCAATTGATATTCTGGCAGCGGGAGGCATACGAACCGCGCAGGATATGGGGCGCAGGATCCCGGAAGATCTGGGGATTATCGGGATTGATAACAGTATATATGGGGAGATTTGCATGCCGAAGTTGACGACGCTTGATAACAAGATTGCGGAGTCTAGCGAGATAGCGGCTGAACTCTTATTGAAAGGGTTGGAGGGAACGATTGAGAATATCCGTTATCGGATGGATGCGGAGATTATTGAAAGAGAATCTACTTAAAAGTTACCAGAAATAAGCCAATCATTTAACTGATATGTAGAAATAAAGGAAACAGTTTTTGCAGGATATGTGCGCGCTTTACAGGAAAACGTGCCTCGTGAGATAAAAGGCCATACGGGCAGGAAACATAGTTTGCTCCTGGAGCAGAAACTCATCTGAGATAATACTGGTAATATTGCTTAAATAATAATAGAGAAATTTGGCAGAATTTCTGAAAATGCAGGATTTTCGCAATCGATTGCGAAAAAGAGCTTGCATTTGTGACAGATCTGTGATATCTTAAAATCACAATTTCGCAATCGATTGCGAAAACAACTGCACAGGAAACCGGATTTGGGAAAATATGATAAAGATTTAAAAAAATATACTGTAAAAATTACCCATGCTTTTGCGGTTGAAATCAAAGGATTTTTATGATATTATCAATGTGTCCGTTGACAGATGGATATCATTTGTTATTTCCTGTTGGCAGTTTTGCATTAAGGGACGAGAAAACTCGTTCCCGGAGAATATTTGTCAAAGGAAGGGAAAAGCAATGTTAAGAATCAAGTATGAAGACATGGTGAAGGAATTTCAGAGAGTGCTTCTTGCCAGAGGGTTCAGTGAGAAGAATGCGGCGGATGCGGCGATTGTTTTTGCGCAGAACAGTCTGGACGGTATTTATACTCATGGATTGAACCGTTTCCCGCGATTTGTTTCTTACGTGGACAAGGGCGAGATCAAAGCGGATGTCGCAGCGGAATGTGTCATGTCCATGGGCGCGATCGAGCGCTGGGATGGCCACAGAGGTTTTGGTCCGCTGAACGCCAGACAGGCGATGGCGCGTGCCTGCGAGCTTGCGAAGCAGTACGGGATCGGCCTGGTCGCCCTGGGAAATAATAATCACTGGATGCGCGGCGGCAGTTACGGATGGCAGGCAGCAGATGAGGGATGTATCGGCATCTGCTGGTCGAATACAATGCCCAATATGCCAGCATGGGGCGGCAAAGACCGCAAGATCGGCAATAACCCGATCATCTTTGCGGTGCCGAAGAGCAACGGTGACCATGTGGTAGTGGACTGCGCGGTTTCTCAGTTTTCCTATGGCAAGATCGAGGAAGCGAAGCTCAAAGGGATTCAGCTTCCTGTGCCTGGCGGATATGATGAAGATGGCAATCTGACGACAGATCCGGCGGCGATTGAGAAGACCTGGCGCGTACTTCCGATGGGATATTGGAAAGGAAGCGGCATTTCCGTGTTACTTGACCTGATTTCTACGGTGCTGACAAATGCGAATTCCGTACAGAAGATCGGAACCTTTGGCGACGAAGTTGGTTTATCACAGATCATGATCGCGATTGATCCAGGCAAATTTAACGATGCGGATACGACAGACCGCATTGTTGAGGAACTGGAGGCAGATATTAAGTCATCGATTCCGGCAGTTGAGGACGGTAAGGTCTTTTATCCGGGAGAGATCGAGATCAATACTCGCAGAGATAATCTGGCGAACGGGATTCCGGTGATTGAGGAGAAGTGGGAGGAAGTGCTGAATCTGTAACAGGAGCTTTTTCACGTTTCTTAGCCGGGGCAGATGGGTGTTCGCATGAGATCCATGCAGCAGGAATGTTACGCAATACCTAATCGTATGCGTAAAAATATAATAAAAATAAAGAGGGGAGATTTAAAATGAAGAAACAAATTTCACTGGTACTGGCAGGTGTACTGGCAGCGGCTTCGCTGGCAGGCTGCGGTTCGAGCAGCTCATCGACCACAACAGCTACGACCGCGGCAGCGGCAGCAGCGGAGGGAGGAGCTACAGAGGCGGCGGCAGCTGAGACAACGGTGACTCCGGAACTGAGCCTGATTGTTGCATCCAACCAGACTTCTCTGGACAACCCGTACTCCTATGGTATGGATAAGTTCAAAGAAGTGATCGAGGATATTTCCGGAGGTAAGATCCAGGTTACGGTACATAAAGGAACTCTTGGTGAGAATGAGTCCGAGCTGGTTGAGAAGCTGAGCATGGGCGCTGCTAATATGATCGTTACTTCTCCGGGATTTATGACTGCGATCGGCGTACCGGAGATCGATATTTTCTCATTGGAGTATCTGTTTGACAGCTTTGATCACTGGGAGACCTGCCTGGACGGCGATTTTGGTAACGCGATGAAGGACATCGTTCTGGAGAAGACGAATAACCAGTTCCGTGTTATGGGCTACTGGAGCTCTTCCGTGCGTGATGTATATGCGAAGAAAGCGGTTACCAGCCCGGATGATTTAAAGGGTCTTACCATTCGCGGACAGTCTTCTAACGTACAGCAGGAATTCTGGATCGCATGCGGCGCGGTTCCGCAGAATGTAGCATGGGGCGAGCTGTATCAGGCGCTTCAGCAGGGCGTAGTAGACGGCGCTGAGAATGACTATACGAATCTGATGCAGAAAGAGCATCATAAGACCGATAACGGTAAGTACATCTCTGAGACTCATCATGACTTCACCACTCGTCTGTGGCTGATGGATGGCAACTACTACAACAGCCTGACCGACGAGCAGAAGGCATGGATTGAGGAGGCTTCTGAGGCTGCTACCAAGGAAGAGCGTGAGGTTACCTTCCGTATGTTCGAGGAATCCAAGCAGAAATGTATCGATGACGGCGCAATCATCACAGAGAACGCAGATATCGATATCGCGGCATTCAAGGCACTGGCAACTCCGATCCAGGATAAGTTCGCGGAAGAGAATGGTCTGACCGAAGAACTGGAGATGATCCGCGCGGCGGCAGAGTAAGCCGGAAGTTCTGAGGCTGTATTCGATGCATTCGCCCTATGGGAATCAGGGCATCGGATACACTCCAATATAAATCTGAATAAGAAATGACGATGCGGGCTCGGCAGACATCTGGGGATACCGGAGAATTGCCGAGCCTGTGTACTTACCTGAGAAGGAAAGTCTGATAGAAAAGGGGAATAACGATGAGAAAAGCAATTGACCTGCTGGCTAAGATTCAGATCGCGGTCGGCGCGCTTTTTCTTTTTATCTTTATGATGACCGTAGTCATCCAGATGGCCTGCCGGTATACAGGTGTAGCGGCTACCTGGACAGAGGATGTATCGATGTATTCGTTCATCTGGGCGGTCTTTATGGGTGCGGGCGCCATGGTTCATGAAAAGCGTCACTTTGCGTTTACTTCGATCAGCGATATGCTGAAAGAAGGGACCGTAAAACGGTTGTTATCAATGATTATCTGCATTATCATGCTGATCTTTGCGTTTCTGATGCTGAAATATGGCATTGCGGTAACCAAACAGTTCTGGAACTATACCTGGAATAACATCCCGTCCTTTAAGAGAGGACCGACATGGATGTGTCTGCCGATCTGCGGCGCGACGTCCTGTATTTATCTGATCGAGGAGATTATCGACTCGCTTCTTGCGTTGGGAAAAGGAGGGAATAACTGATGGGTGCATTGCTGGTAATTATGTTTGTCCTGTTTGTAGCGCTCGGCGTGCCGATTTCCTTCGCACTTGGCGTGGTGTCCTTTACCGGTATCGCGGCGATGCAGCAGATCCCAAACACAGTCGTATTTACAAAGATGTTCAATGGTCTGAACAGCTTCACGCTTCTGGCGGTTCCGCTGTTCATCCTTGCGGCCAACCTGATGAATGAAGGTGCGATCACAGAGAAGCTGATCGACTGCTGCAATGCCCTGGTAGGACATTTCCGCGGCGGTCTGGCGTACTCAAACGTACTGGTGTCCATGATCTTTGCCGGTATCTCCGGTTCTTCTCAGGCAGATACGGCCGGCGTCGGTAAGATCTTTATCCCTTCCATGGAGAAGCAGGGATATGATAAGGGTACTTCCGTAGGTGTCACGGCGGCTTCTTCGACGCTGGGATCGATTATCCCGCCGAGTATCACGATGGTCGTCTATGCAGGTATCGCGAACTGTTCGACAGGAGCGCTGTTTATGGCTGGTATTGTGCCGGGGGTTCTTCTCGGACTGGCGATGATGGCGGTTGTTAAATATTATTCTAAGAGAAAGAATTTCCCACAGAGCGAGCGTGTGCCGCTGCCCCAGGTGATTAAACTGGTACTGCAGTCTCTGCCGGCTCTGATGACTCCGATCATCCTGATCGGCGGTATTACCTGTGGTCTCTTCACTCCGACCGAGTCCGCGGCGTTTGCCTGTGTGTATGCGCTTCTGGTTGGTATCTTCTATTATCACACCATCAAGATCCGCAATCTGCCGCGTATCTTGGTAGAGACGATGAAGATGGCGTCTCTGTCCCTTTTCGCGCTGGCGACTGCGAACGCTCTGGGCGAGCTGCTCAGCTACTATCAGCTGAACGTGAAGGTTCAGACCTTCTTTGGTAATCTGCAGGGCGGACGTCTGATCTTCCTGCTGGTTGTGGTTTGCTTCTTTATGTTTGTCGGTACCTTCATGGATGCAGTTCCGGCGATGATCCTCTTTGTGCCGATCATTCTTCCGGCCGCGACCAACCTTGGCATCAGTCCGATTATCATGGGTCTGATTATCGTAGTAACCCTGGCGCTGGGTCTGGTTACACCGCCATATGGTCTGTGCCTGCTGATTGCTTCGTCGATCAGTGGTATCACGATCGAAGATGCGTTTAAGGGGACACTGCCGTACTTCCTGTCTTCCCTGGCGGTACTGGCACTGCTGATCCTGTTCCCGGATTTCTGGCTGGCGATCCCGGCTACTGTTTTCCCGTCGATGTTTTAAAGCGGTTTTTTAAAGGATCGGATTGATCGGAGATTTGCTGATAAAAGAACAAGATGAAAAAATATGCGCGGATTGTGAAATGATATCTCATCATTTCGCAATCCGTGCATTTTGTCCGTTATAGTATACGGTTCGTTAAAGAAGCAACTTGCGATAAGTTATATTATGGGAACCTGCTGACGCAGAACCCCATAACCAGATTTACGGCGCAAAAGCATGCGCCTTTTATCGAAAGTTCCTGACAGAACTTCCGATAAGTTATATTGTATATACCAATAAAATAGTCTCTGCAGGAAAATCATATCCGTAGAGGACATTTTTCACGTCGGCACTTAACGAACCGGATGCTTTTCCGGTGAGTTTATGCCTTAGTATCCATATAACGTGCCAGTGACACGTTATATGGAGTACCGCTACGTGAAAACCTAAGTGCGAACGGTCCTCGGAGGATATGATTTCCCTGCAGAGACGGACTCTTCACCTATACCGCAACTTCTGATAAGCCATATTACACGAAATTAATAATTCTCCGCGCGGACCTCAAAGTAAGACTGAGCATGTTTGCAGACCGGGCAAACCTGAGGCGCCTGAACGGCCAGCACCATGTGTCCGCAGTTGCGGCACTCCCAGAGAGTGACGCCGCTCTTCTCAAAGACTTCTTTTGCTTCGACATTGTGCAGCAGCTTGCGATAACGCTCTTCGTGGCTCTTCTCGATAGCCGCGACGCCGCGGAATTGCTCAGCAAGCGCGTGGAAGCCTTCTTCGTCTGCTTCCTTCGCCATCCGGTCGTACATATCCGTCCACTCGTAGTTTTCACCCTCTGCGGCATGCAGCAGATTCTCAGCGGTGTCGCCCACTTCGCCCAGAGCCTTGAACCATAACTCGGCGTGCTCTTTTTCGTTGGCTGCGGTCTTTAAAAAGAGATCTGCGATCTGTTCATATCCCGCTTTTTTTGCAACGGATGCAAAAAAAGTATATTTATTTCTTGCCTGTGATTCACCGGAAAATGCTTCCCATAAATTTTTCTCTGTTTTTGTACCTGCGTATTTGTTGTTTGCCATTTCAAAACCTCCTTGTGAAATTGGATGATAGTTATGACCCGGATTTATTGTAAGTGAAAAAGAGGGAAAGGTCAATGCCGGATTTTGTTAATTTCCTGAGATACTTTCTCTTATGCAAGATCACGGAAAAAGAGATGCACTTCGGGACAAATTTCAATTTGGATTAGAAATCAGAATTCTGAGGAATTATAGGAGAAAGAGAAAAAGAATGAAGGGATATCGGGTGGCGTTTGAAAGTATCTTAAAATATTTTTTATAAGGATTGATAGTTCATAATTGTTGATTCTGTTTTTCAGGATCGCTCGGGGAGACCGATCCTTTTAAGATGCACAGGGACGGACAGGGTATTTTGCGGCTAAGGCCGCACTTGAATCTGCGTTTCCGTTTCGGTTGGAGCTAAACGGTTCTGTGTGCCAGTAGGCACATGTTAAGAATCGACTGAAACGAAGTGTAGATGTCCATCAGATATCCAGCACCTGCGGCAAGCAGGAGGTGAATCCCATCCCTTCTTTGATCGAAAAGCGAAGAGAAAATTGTGAAAAATACTTGTATAAATCCTTAAAAAGTGTATACTAGAAAGAAATCAAAGATATCTTGTCCTGAAACATTTCTGACAGTTTTGTCACCATAATCCTATTTTACAAGTGAAATCGTTCGTCTGGAAAAATTCTTTTTTCTTTGTATTGAGTTGTGGTATACTTACGACAGATATACAGGTTGATCAGGGAAATCAGAATTTTATGGAAAAGAAAACATCAAAGAAGCCATTTGGCTGGTACATTATTAGAATGAATAATTGGATACAGTCATATCTATCCTGTTTTATGAATCCTATTTTTGTGAAATAAAAAGAAAGGGAATGTTTATGATTACAGTAGTTACAGGAACCACAAATAAACCTATGGCAAGCGAAAGCTTAAAAACGGTTTTTCAGAATCATACAGAGCTGGAGGGGTATTTATATATTGGATATCCTATTATAGGAACCGTAGATGGTGCTTATCCGATAGATGGACTGTGGATCTCTCCTCAGAAGGGCCTTGTGGTTTTTAATTTGATTGAGGGGAAAGATACTATCGGGTATGAAAATGATCAGGATGATTGTGTAAACAAAATCAAGGCTAAACTTATGAGTTACAGGCAGCTTATGAAAAAACGTGATCTTTGTGTTCCAGTTAATGTTATTACTTATGCTCCGGCATTGGCGCGGATTCCCGAAACAGAAGAATATTATCCTCTTTGCACAAACGATGATACGCTTATAAAGCAAATTCAGGAATTTTCCTGGAATGATTCCGGTTACTATGAAACTCTTATCTCAGTTTTACAGGCTATCTCGACCATTCGAAAAGGAAGAAAGAAACGTGAAATTACGAACCCTCAGTCAAAAGGAGCAAAGCTCAGAAAATTAGAGGATTCGATAGCTAATTTAGATAACCAGCAAAGCAAAGCAGTAATTGAGACAGTGGAAGGTGTTCAGCGCATTCGAGGGTTAGCAGGGTCTGGCAAGACAATCGTACTTGCGCTGAAAGCTGCTTATCTTCATGCACAGCATCCGGAATGGAAAATTGCCGTTACCTTTAATACTCGTTCACTCAAAGGACAGTTTCGTCGATTTATTAATACGTTTTATATGGAACAAACAAGCGATGAACCTGATTGGGATAATATTCATATTATTCACGCATGGGGCGCTCCTGGCGGCGGGGAAAGAAATGGTCTATACTATACCTTTTGCTCAACGAACAATGTAGAGTATGTTGATTTTATGGCAGCTCAAAGAAAATATGGAACCGTTGATCCATTTGGGGGTGCATGCTCGAAAGCTTTGGAGAGTGCCGAAGAGATTAAGCCGTTGTACGACGTGATTCTGGTTGACGAAGCTCAGGATTTTTCGCCGAGTTTTCTGCGGTTATGTTATGAAATGTTAAGAGAACCCAGACGACTTGTTTATGCTTATGATGAATTACAGAATTTGCGTATGCAATCGTTGCCGGCTCCGGAGAAAATTTTTGGTAATCGTGCAGATGGCACGCCAAAAGTAAAATTTAAACCATATGAAGAAGGAAAACCACGGGAAGATATTATTCTTGAAAAATGTTATCGAAATTCCCGTCCGGCATTGGTAACAGCGCATGCCTTAGGATTTGGAATATATAGAGAAATACCTTCGGATTCAAAGGAATCTGCACTGGTGCAGATGTTTGATCAGAAAGAACTATGGGAGGATATTGGGTATGAAGTGGCTTCCGGTGAATTAGAGGATGGGAAACATGTTGTGCTGCAAAGAACGTCAAAGAGCAGTCCGGAATTTCTGGAGGCACATTCGGCAATTGATGATTTAATCGTTTTTCAATCCTTTGAAAATGAAGCGGAACAGAATAGGTGGGTGGCGAAGGAAATTGAAGTTAATCTGCAACGAGATGAGCTTCGTCCAGATGATATTATTGTAATTAATCCTAACCCTCTTACTATAAAGAAAAAAGTAGCGCCTATTCGAGGTTTACTTTATCAGAAGGGAATTGCTTCTCATACGGCAGGAGTAGATACGCAACCGGATATTTTTTTTGCGGAAAATAATGATTCTGTTTCGTTTACCGGCATTTATCGGGCAAAAGGAAACGAGGCGGCAATGGTGTATATTATTAACGCACAGGATTGCTTTTATTCTTATTTTGACCTGGCCAAGATTCGAAATCAACTATTTACAGCGATTACACGTAGTAAAGCCTAGGTACGTGTTTTGGGCGTTGGTGAGAAAATGGACAAGTTGATTTCCGAATATGAAAGAGTGAAAAGCCATGAGTTTACCCTGGATTTCATTTATCCAACAAAGGCTCAGCGAGATCATATGAATATAGTTAATCGAGATATGAGCGAAGCGGAAAAAGATAAAATTCGTAAAAGTAAGACTAACATAACGGATCTGATTGATGGTCTGGAAAATGGAGAAATTTATGTTGCAGATCTGGGAGAGGAACAGGTAAAACGACTTAGGTCATTACTTGGTTGAAAGGAGGCTTAACCATGTTAACTCTCAGAGATGTTTTTATTCAGGTTTCAAAGTTAACGAGTGAATTAATTGCAACTGGTTTTTGTGTTGACCAGAATTTCCCTTCGATCGAACAACGAACGGGGGAAATTAAGGTTACAAGCGTTGATAATTCGATCTTTTTAAAGAGTATTCCGTATTCCGAAATGTATTATGAGGCGCTTAAGCGAAGGGCATTTAATGTAAAGTTAATTGATGGAGCGCTGATTTATATGTTATATCAATTCAAAAACGGTGAGCTGATGAAGCATCGATTAGCCTATTTTCCGGCCCCTGATTTAGAACTCTTTCAAAATGAGCCAGAGCTATATATGGAAGATGAACTTTATGCAGATATTCTTGACAAGCAGATTGTCACTGTTCCGATTCGATTTGATTTTGATAAGTCAGAAGGTGTGTATAAACCGATTGAGCATCCTGTCTCTCATTTAACATTAGGGCAATATAAAAATTGTAGAATTCCCGTAACTACAGCGTTGACACCCTATCAGTTTATTTCTTTTATTATGAGAAATTTTTACCATACAGCGCAAATAAGCTGTGAAGAAAAACTTACGGTTTTCAAAGATTGCTTTGAGAAAAGTATCTTTGAAGAGGAATATACAGTGCTACATATCTGTACACCAGGCAACAGGTAATCATAAGAATCTTTTATACTGTATGGGGAAATACACTAAGGGAAAGCGTGTTAGTTTACTATGAAAGTGTTGCCATGCGGCTGTGCGGACTGCGTGCTTGCACGCAAGGACGTACAGACATTTGGCAACCAAGCCGGTATGAGCAAGTAGGGCGACAGCCCGGATTGCGAATACTGGCGGCAGCTGCGGGAGCGCGTAAGCGCGGAGCAGCTGACTTTCATGCGTGGTGGAGCGCCGCGAGAGCGGCGCATGTCGGTTTAGAAAGTATATAGCAATCCGCGCGACGGGCAGGAGACAACCCTTGCTTCCTGCCCGATCATGTCGCCCTGCAGCGCTTTCGTATAACATACTCAGTGATTTCGTCCCAACTCAAAGGCCTTTTTATTCAACGCAAGGAATTTGGGCGGTACGCAGACGTCGAGCGCAGCCTGCCAGGTCTCATCAGAGATCTCCGGAAAACAGGTGGACAGACGTCCCATCAGCGCAATGTTGACTGCCCTGGAGGATCCGGCTTCTTCGGCCAGTTTCAGAAAATCATCAGCATCGACTCTGGCGCCCGCGGCGCGCATTTTCTCTACCAGATGCGAGGGGTATTCGGCGGCTCCGGTAATGACCGGCATGGGATCCATCTCCTGGGTATTGACGATGATCTGTCCATCCGGCTTTAAGTATTCGAGCCAGCGTGCGGCCTCAAGATTTTCAAAAGAGACGATAACGTCGGCTTCTCCTTTGTCGATGACGGGGGAAGCGACCTTGTCGCCATAGCGCACATAGGTTACAACGCTTCCGCCCCTCTGGCTCATGCCGTGTACCTCAGATACCTTTACATCGAAGCCCTGATTGAGCAGTACATAACCCAGCATCTTGCTTGCCAGCAGCGTTCCCTGGCCTCCGACACCTACGATCATAATGTTTTTCGTATCCATAATCAGTCCTCCCCGCTTTCCAGTGCGTCAAACTTACACATCTGCGTGCAGACCTTGCAGCCGATGCAAAGAGTCGTATCGATGACAGCCTTGCCGTTCCTGACGGCGATGGCCGGACAGCCGATGCGCATACAGGATTTGCAGCCCACACATTTGTCTTCACGGACTTTGAGAGGCGCTTTATGTACGGTGCCTTTGATCATGACACAGGGTCTGCGGCTGATGATGATGGAAGGTGCTTTTGCGGCAAGCTCTTCGGTTAATGCCGTTTCAACGGCTGCCAGATCATAAGGATCGACTACGCGTACCCGGTCGAAGCCGATCGCGCGGCAGAGCGCTTCGAGATCAACTTTGCCGGCCGGTTCCCCGCGCAGGTTCTTGCCGGTTGTCGGATTCTGTTGATGACCGGTCATACCGGTGATCGAGTTGTCCAGGATGATAACCGTCGAATTGCTCATGTTATAGGCGATATCCGTGATACCGGTAATGCCGGAATGGATGAAGGTGGAGTCGCCGATGACGCCGACGCTGTTGCTTTCGCCGGCTTCGCCCATCGCCTTGTTAAAACCGTGGAGGCCGGAACAGGACGCGCCCATACACACGTTCAGATCCATTGCGTTTAACGGAGCGACAGCCCCAAGCGTGTAGCATCCGATGTCGCCATATACCATGCATTTATGTTTTTTAAGCATATAGAAAATGCCTCTGTGCGGACAGCCCGCGCACATAACCGGCAGCCGTGGCGGGATCTTGTCCTCGATCGAGAGCGGTTTGGGAACTTCCAGTCCCATACATTCCCGGATCAGGTTCTGGGAGAATTCTCCGCAGATCGGGAAAATATCTTTGCCCGATACCGGGATGCCCAGCTGTCTGCAGTAATTTTCGATAAAGGGATCCAGTTCTTCGAGTACCAGAACGCGGCCAACCTTTGCCGCGAAATCGCGGATCAGTTTCTCCGGCATCGGCCAGACCATGCCCAGCTTAAGATAGCTGGCGTTATCGCCAAAGACCTCTCTGGCGTACTGGTAAGATACCGATGAGGTGATGATACCGAGGGAGGTATCTCCCATCTCTACCCGGTTTAAGTCTGAGGTTTCCGCAAAAGCGGCCAGATCCTTTGTCCTTTTTTCGACACGGACATGCGCGTTGCGGGAGTTTGCGGTCATCATGACCTTAGTGGGATCTTTGACATAGGGAACCTGTTCGGGGCAGACTCGTTCTGCGGTCTCAACAACGCTCTGGGAATGGGATACCCTGGTACACATCTTGATAAAGACAGGCGTGTTAAATTGTTCTGAGATCTCGTAGGCTTTCATGGCAAAAAGCCGTGCTTCTGCCGAGTCGGACGGTTCGAGCATCGGGATCTTGGCCGCCAGAGCATAATGGCGGGAATCCTGTTCATTCTGGGATGAGTGCATGCCCGGATCATCAGCGACGCAGATGACCAGACCGGCATTCAACCCCTGATAGGAGATGGTGAAAAGCGGGTCTGCAGCGACGTTCAGGCCGACATGCTTCATCGCGCACGCGCTGCGCCGGCCGCCGAGGCTGGCGCCATGTGCTACTTCCAGAGCTACCTTTTCGTTGGGTGCCCATTCACAGTAAATTTCATCATATTTGGCTGCCTCCTCTGTGATCTCGGTACTTGGAGTACCGGGATAGCTGGAGATGATGCTGCAGCCTGCTTCGTAAAGACCGCGGGCGACGGCCTTATTGCCAAGCATTAATTCTCTCATGATAGTTCCTCCTTGGCGGCGCCGGATACCCGGACACCGCTTTTCTGACCCTTTTTGATTCAACAACATGGATTAAATTCCATAAGGCTATGCCATATTCTCTTTGGCAACCAGCTTATCTGCCCCATACCGCTCCCGCAGCTTTGGTTTCTCGATTTTTCCGGTGGAGTTTCTCGGAATATCCGCGAAGATAATTTCCTTCGGGCGTTTGTAACGCGGCAGTTCACGGCAGAAGACGTCGATCTCGTCTTTGGTACAGGTCATGCCGTCTTTGATCTCGATGACAGCAGCAGCTTTTTCTCCCAGACGGCGGTCCGGCAGACCGATAACGGCGACGTCTTTGATCTTGCTGTGGCTGCGCAGGAAATCCTCGATCTGAACGGGATACAGATTTTCACCGCCGCTGACAATAACGTCTTTCTTACGATCCACGAGGAAATAAAAGCCATCCTCATCCTGCATTGCCATATCTCCGGTAAAGAGCCATCCGTCTTTTAATGCCTCAGCGGTGGCTTTTTCATCATTGTAATAACAGGTCATCAACCCGGGACCTTTGACGCAGAGTTCTCCGACGTCGCCCTGTCTGACAGGTTCGCCGTTGTCATCCACGATTTTACATTCCCATCGATAGCCGGGGATGCCGATCGCTCCGACTTTGTGGATATTTTCCAGACCAAGATGAACACAGCCGGGACCGGTAGACTCAGACAGGCCGTAGTTGGTGTCATAATCATGATGCGGGAAATATTCTTTCCAGCGGCGGATCATGGACGGCGGGACCGGCTGCGCGCCGATGTGCATCAGACGCCACTGATCCAGTTTGTAGTCCTCCAGCTTTACGTCACCGCGATCCAGGGCATCCAGGATATCCTGCGCCCACGGAACGAGGAGCCAGACAATCGTACACTGTTCGCTCGATACGGCGGAGAGGATAGTTTCCGGTTTCGTGCCCTTTAAGAGAACGGATTTACTGCCCGCGACCAGGCTGCCCATCCAGTGAAATTTCGCTCCAGTATGATAGAGCGGCGGGATGCACAGAAAGACATCGTCCCGGCCGGTCTTGTGATGGATCTGCTCCATCTGTGCGGCCTGGGTCAGGCTCTGGTGTTTATGTAAGATCGCTTTGGGAAATCCGGTGGTGCCTGATGAAAAATAAATCGCGCCGTAATCATCGTCCGTAATCTCAATCCTGGGCGCCTGGCTGGAGCAGTCCGCGACCAGTTCCAGATAGCTCTCTGCAAAGGTGGGACAGTTGTCGCCCACATAGATCAGCAGGCGATGCTGGATCAGGCGGTCTGCGTAAGTCTCCATGCGGCCGATAAACGCCGGACTGAAGACTATGATATCAACTTCCGCAAGCTCGGCGCAGTAGACGATCTCGTCCGCGCTGTAGCGGAAATTAAAGGGTACGGCGATTGCGCCGGTCTTTAAAATGCCGAAATAAATTGGCAGCCATTCCAGACAATTATACATCAGAATCGCTACCTTGTCTCCCTTTTTAATTCCTCTGCTGATGAGCATATTGGCGAAGCGGTTGGCTTTTTCGTTAAACACGCTCCAGGTAATCTCGTGTCGATAGGGTTTGAAACCTGTGGGCTGGATCAGGTCGTATTCCTTCCAGGTCATTCTCCGAGTGTCTTTTTCTTCCGGATTCAGTTCAACAAGAGCGACCTCATCAGGATACAGCCTTGCGTTCCTCTCCAGATATTCCATAACTGGCATGATATTTGGTTTCCTTTCTCACCGGTATTGAGTCAATTTTCGTTTTAACGTTTTAATTATTTAAACTTTGACTCTTTTACACATTAAAGTATCACAATCATGAGAAAAAGTCAATCGTAAGGGGATGGGGAAACAGGAATTTGAGACAGAGAAGTCTGGTGTATGGTTTTGATAATTGGAAATAATGGAAATACAATGGAATGATAATGGAAATAAAAAGATTGACAAGTCTGGAAAATATGCTTACAATACCATTAAGGAGGTGACGATAATGACTGTTGAAGAGATGAGAAAGAGAAAAAAGGATCTGGGTTATACGAATGAGATGATCTCAGAGTGGTCTGGGGTTCCGCTGGGTACGGTCCAGAAAATCTTTGCCGGAGTTACAGCGTCGCCGCGATACGAGACGATGCGGGCACTGGAGAAGGCGCTTGACGCACCGTGGCTGTCGGAGGAGCAGGCATCTGCTCCGGCTGCAGACAGAGGAAGAGATCAGAAGTCTGCCATGTCTGCAGGTAGTGCGATGATCCGGGAACCGGCCGTCGCCTACGGTTTGAGTCAAGGGCAGCAGGGTGGATATACGCTGAAAGATTATTATGCACTTCCGGATGAACGAAGGGCGGAGTTAATTGATGGCAGGATCTATGATATGGCAGCGCCGACTTCGATTCACCAGATACTGGTTTCTGAGATCTGGAGTGTTCTGCGCACGCATATCAGGAAACAGGGCGGAGAGTGTATTGCGATGGTATCGCCGCTGGATGTTCAGTTGGACTGTGACGACAGGACGATGGTACAGCCGGATATCGTTGTGATCTGTGATCGCAGCAGGATCATCCAGCGCTGTGTATACGGAGCGCCGGATATGGTGGTGGAGATTCTTTCAAAGTCCACAAGGAAGAAGGACATGTTTATAAAACTGAACAAATATATGGCTGCAGGAGTGCGGGAGTATTGGATGGTGGACGCGAAGCAGAAGCGGGTGATCGTATATGATTTTGAAACGGAAAATTATCCGGTTATTTATGGATTTAACGCAAAGATTCCGGTAGGGATCTTTGGAGGAGAGTGCAGGGTGGATTTTGAAGAACTCTATGACTATGTGGGATTTTTATATGAAAAAGGCGCAGAGGAGTAAGATCAGGCAAGTGCGGATGAAAAAGAATTTGATTTATTATCACTGTACTCTTGCACAGTGATAATAAGATTGTTAAAATAGAAGGCAGTAGTTGTTACAGCAGGAACTGGATGCGGATGAAAGACAAAGTTCTGTATCGTTCATATAAGCATTTGGCGATGGGAAGGGAGTGACAAAATTATGGATGACAGTTTTGTCCTGTATGATTTAAAAGTAGAAGTTGTCGCGACGGAAAAGCCGATGGTCTGCAGCCATCATGAAGGAGATTATTTCCTGGTAGAAGGGGAGAATCTGGTATTTCCGCAGACAAATTCTTTCTCCATGTATTCGCTTGGAGCTTTGCTGCCGTTGCTTCCGGCGATGCAGCGGCCACTTCAGGAAAATGACTGGATGCTTTCGGATCATCTGATCGCGTGTCCGGATCCAAACTGTGGAGCCCGGTTTAAGATTACGAGGATGGGGAAACGGATATTGAAGCATGGAGATTGTACGGTAGTTCCGCTGCACAACAAAAAGGAATAAATCAAAACAGGAGATTTTCTGCGAGTTCAAAAACAGAAAATACCGGGAAAGGCGGTAAAGACATTATGATTGAAAAAATTACTTCATCGAGGATTACATTGGATAACGGCTACAGCTTCAGCCGTGTGATTAACGGCTGCTGGCAGCTTTCCGCGGAGCATTGTCTTAAAGGGCAGCTGGATATCGACGACGCGATCAAAGCGTTTCATATGTTAAAAGAACGCGGACTTACAACCTTTGACTGCGCGGATATTTATACCGGCGTGGAGGAAATCCTGGGCCGTTTTGTAAATGAACTGAAGGCGATGGGCAATTATTCTCACGATGATATCCAGATCCATACCAAATACGTCCCGGATCTGAATATTCTTGATCAGGTCAATTTCGCGTATACGGAAAAAGTTGTGGACCGCAGTCTGATGCGGATGCACCGTGACTGTCTGGATCTGGTACAGTTCCACTGGTGGGATTATGACGTGCCGGGCATGATGGAGACGGCCTTTGATCTGGTGAAGCTGCAGGAAAAGGGAAAGATCCGCAATATTGCGATGTGCAATTTTGATACGGAGCACTTAAAGATGATGGTCGAGGCGGGGATTCCGGTAGTATCCAACCAGACGCAGTATTCGGTGTTTGACCGGAGACCGGAAAATTCGCTGCTGGCATATTCGAGAGAGCATGATGTATACAGTTTCTGTTATGGGACATTGTCGGGAGGCTTTCTTTCTGAGCGCTGGCTGGGTGTGAAACGGGAGGATTTTGAGCCGGAGACCCGTTCGCATGTGAAGTATTTACAGATTATCGAGGATTCTCTTGGCTGGGATGGATTCCAGAAGATTTTATGTCTCTTAAAAGAGATCGGTGAGCGGCATCAGGTGAGCATCGCTAATGTAGCGACAAAATATATCCTGGATCAGCCGGGTGTGGGAGCGGTTATGGTGGGCTGCCGCAACAGTCGGCATGTTGAGGATAACGCAAAGCTGGCGGAGTTTGATCTGGCGGAAGAAGAAGTGTCTCAGATCCGCAGGTTTGTTGGACAGTATCCGACTCCTGAGGGGGAACCGTTTACTCTGGAACGTACGCCAGGATCGAGATACCGTAATATTATGAAGATGAATCTGAACAAGGCGTAAAGGCATATGACAGGAACCTTTCTATTCTGGTTTATCCAGGATAGGAAAAGTTGTGGGGACAGGAGGAACAGGGGATGAATACGAATGAAACAAAGCTGGAGTTTCGGGGAGGGATTTTCTTTTCCCTGATCCCGGTGCTGATCTATGTATTTTTTTGTGTGGTATTGTTTATCGGATTTAAGGCATTTAATATGGAAGCTCTGGCAGTCGGCGGCTTTCTGGCGCTGCTGGTCGGAGGAATCTTCTGTACCAGCTATTCGGCATTCTGGGACAGCGCGATCCGTGGGATTTCATCGATTACATCGGTATCCGTAGTTGTGATTTTGCTTCTCGTGGGTATGTTCAGTCAGCTGATCAAGACCTGCGGTCTGTCAGGCGGTTTTGTCTGGCTGGCTAACCATATGGGAATCCAGGGCGGGGCGTTTGTTGCCTTTACCTTTTTAGCAACCTGTATTGTATCGACTGCGACAGGGTCCTCGATTGGAACGATGTTTATCGCATTTCCGATCTTCTATCCGGCAGGACTGATCCTGGGAGCGAATGAGATGTTTATGGCCGGTTGTATCGTGTCAGGCGCGATCTTTGGAGATAATCTGGCGCCGATCTCAGATACGACGATTGCATCCGCGTCGACGCAGCAGTTTCGGGATGGCCGTCCGGCGGATGTCGGCGGTGTTGTGACCAGCCGGTTCAAATATTCAGCGGTCGCGGCGCTGATCAGTATTGTGGTATTTCTAGCGTTCGGCGGGATGGGAGGCGCTTATGAGGGAGGCATGATCGAGGCTGTAGCGAATCCGATGTCGCTGGTGATGCTGGTTCCGGTTGCAGTGATGTTGTGCGTATCGACGGCGACCCGTAATATTTTTGCCGGGATACTGGTCGGTCTGAGCTTTGGCACGGCGGTTGGACTGGTGACAGGGTTGTTTGGTTTCGAAGCGGTTTTTGCAAATGACGCTGCAAACAGTGCAGCGGTTGGTTTCCTGATTGATGGGGTCAATAATATTCTGCCGACCTGCGCATTGGTGATTTCCGTATTTGGCATCATGGGTGTTCTGAATGACGCCGGGATGCTGAATCTGATCGCTGACCGGATTCTGAGCAGCAGGATGGCGCAGACCGACCGCGGTGCGGAACTGATCTGTATGGCGGGGATCGCTGTGACAACCATCCTTCTGGGAGGGGTTACCAGCGCGTCGATCCTGACGTTCGGCCCGATTCTGAATAAGATAGGGGCGGCGAAGAATATTCATCCATACCGGCGGGCGAATCTGCTGGATGGAACAGCCAACAGCCTGCCGGCGATCATTCCTTTTATGAGCGTCTTTGTTTTTATCGGAGCTGCGCTGACTGGTCTTTCTCCGGTTATTGTCGCAGGCGGGACTATCTACGGATTTGCACTTTTCGTCGTTTTCCTGATTGCGGTTATTACAGGCTGGGGACGCAGGAAAGAGATGTAACGAAATAACTGACAGATACAGGGCACAGGAGGAAAAGCAGATGAAGGGCGTGATAACGATCCGGGATGCGAATCTGTCTGATGTAGAGCGCATACAGGAGATCTATGCGTATTATGTAAAAAATACGGCGATCACATTCGAATATGAGGTTCCGACACGGGAAGAATTTCAAAATCGCATGAGACATACGATGGAAAAGTATCCATATCTTGTGATCGAGAAAGACGGGATTGTGATGGGATATGCGTATGCCGGCGCGTTTGTCGGCCGTGCCGCGTACGACTGGAGCTGTGAACTGAGTATCTATCTGGATCACATAACGCAGAAAAGCGGCCTGGGGAGGAAACTTTATAAGGCGCTGGAGGACAGGCTGAAAGAGATGGGGATTCTCAATTTATACGCGTGTATTGGTTATACGCAGACGGAAGACGAATACCTGACCAATAACAGTGCGCAGTTTCACGAACATCTGGGTTTCCGTCAGGTTGGCTATTTTCAGAAATGTGGTTACAAGTTTGGCAGGTGGTATGACATGATATGGATGGAGAAGATTGTCGGGGAGCATCAGAGCGAACAGAAAGCAGTAGAAAAGTATCGATATTACTGATATTGAGGGAAGTATATTGGCGGGATAAAAGCAAGATCCTTTTTATCTTCTAAAAAACTCCCGGACAGTCCGATTATGAATCGGGTATCCGGGAGCCTTTTGATAAAATTTCTTATTTTTTTAAACGTAAGCCCAATTTCAGAACCTGCCATGGGCAATTAGTGCCCTGCGGCTGCTTCCTGCGTCAGATTAGAGACCGTATTTTGTAAAATATGCAATATACGGAATGCTGTACATCGCGGTAACCACCGCCACAGCTAAAAGTGCGGAACCGACACGGCCGCTGTTTTCCTTCCAAAAAGTATTTATATTGTTAAGCATAATCTGTTACCTCCTGTTTCATTCGAGATCATTCAGTCTTTCGACTGCCTTAAAGTTTCACCGGCGAGTGCCCTGCGGGTATGGTGCCCTGCGGGTACTCTCAACCGACACCCATATGATACAGGAAAAGAATGGCAGAAATAAGGCAGGATATTGCTGAAAAATTGGTCGATATTGACTTCATGAGCGAGTATATGCTATATTTATGAGAACCTGCTGACGCAGAACCCTCTAATCGGATTGACGGCGCAAAAGCATGCGCCTTTTATGAATTTGAAAAAAGGAGAAATAGCAATCATGAAAAAAACATTATACTTGATGAGACACGGCCAGACGCTGTTTAATGTCCAGCACAAGATCCAGGGATGGTGTGACGCTCCGCTTACGGAACTTGGTATTCGCCAGTGCGAGATAGCGGGACAGTATTTTACCGATCATCAGATCGCATTTGATCATGCGTATTCTTCTACTTCCGAGCGAGCGTGTGATACACTGGAGATTGTGACGGGAGGAAAGATGCTGTATACGAGACTCAAGGGGTTGAAAGAGTGGAATTTCGGCGTCTTTGAGGGGAAGGATGAGTGCCTGAATCCACAGCTGCCATACGGTGATTTCTTTAAGCAGTTTGGCGGAGAGGGAGAGATGGAACTGCGGGAACGCGTAAATCAGACGCTGACGGAAGTAATGAGCAGGGAAGATCATCAGATCGTACTTGCGGTTTCCCACGGGGCAGCCTGTGCCGGATTTGCGAGGAGATGGGAGAGCCGGAATAAAGTTCAGTATCAGCGCGGCGTCAAAAACTGCGCGATCTTTCGTTATGAATATGAGGATGGACAGTTCAGCCTGCAGGAGATCATTAATCATGACTTCAGTGGGATTATGTAAAATTCTGCTGAATGATTAATTAGTTATTAGTTGACAGAAATTATTTATTGTTAATAAGATTATGGAAAAATACTATCAGGATACAAACATTCCGCCGGAGATCGGCTTTCAGATCGAATTTGTGACGATGCGGTACAATTCGCCGCCGCACTGGCACCGGGAAATTGAGATTCTCTATATCCTCAATGGAAGCGCAACCGTTATGATGGAGGGAGAAAAATATAAGATCCGGCCGCTGGATCTCATCGTGATCGACTGCGCGATTGTTCATGAGGTCATTTACGAGCTGCCGCAGACGATGGGAATTCGGATTCATATCTCAAAGAGTCATTTTGGCCTCAGCCAGCCGGAACTGGAACATCTGCGGATCGATTGCTGTCCGCAAAAGCTGGCTTCCTGGCAGATGG
This sequence comes from Clostridiales bacterium, assembly GCA_021204025.1. Lineage (GTDB taxonomy): Bacteria > Bacillota > Clostridia > Lachnospirales > Lachnospiraceae > Brotaphodocola. The sequence goes on from JAJQAC010000065.1 coordinate 43,001, forward strand.
AGTCATACTATAAGATCTGTGGACATCTGAAAGATCTGACAGTCCTTTATTTTGAGCAGAAGACAGCGTATCCGCTGCGCAGCGGCGCATTGCTTCTGGAGATCCTCGCGGAACTGTCGGAGTATTTCAGCATGCCGCTGCCGGAGCGCGCGCTTGCGTTAGATGCGGATCAGCAGGGGCGGGTGGAGCAGATATTCCGATATGTCGAAGAACATTATGCTGAGCCGATCCGACTGCAGGAGGCGGCGGATGAGATGGGATTGAATAAAGAATATTTCTGCCGCTTTTTTAAGAAAAATACAGGGATGTCTTTTATGCAGTATGTGAGCCAGGTGCGATTGAACCATATCTATCAGGATCTGATCCATACGGAAGCGGGTATCCAGGAGATCCTGGAGCAGAATGGGATTACCAATAATAAGCTGTTTTATAAACAATTTAAGGAGACATTTCACTGTACGCCGCGGGAGTTGAAAAGACTCAGTAAGGATAATCCGTATCTGTAAAAACGCAGCGGGCGTGACCAGAAAAAGCTGCCGGGGAAAATACCGGTATTACTGAATCAGACGCAGCAGTACCTGAAAGGCATACGCCAGGAAAGCCAGGACGACGGTCAGATACACATAGCGGAGCCCACGCACAAATTCATCGCAGCGGAGGTGCAGTTTGTCCAGGTTTTCATTGATGATCTTACGGTAAATGCAGATCAGACGCCGGCAGGCTTCGTCTGAGTTTACGGTTTCGAGAGCTTCTGACTGGATGATCTCCGGGTCGACGCGCACGATGTGTTCCGGTTGCAGCATTCTCATAAAATAAATCAGGACATAGACATAGGAAACCATCAGCGCGCTGCAAAAAAGAATATAGAGAAATACCGCAATCATTTCAGGTAGCGTGTCCGGTCCGAGGAGCTGCGAGATGCCGCTGAAAAGTCCCGTAATAAAGACAAAAAGGAAGCCACAGAAAGTGATAGCGATATAAACTTTGTTGTCGAGCTTGTTGCTGCGGTCAAAGAGATTTTCATATTCAATTTTCAGGCTCTCTAGTTCGAGAAAACGGCCGGAACGCTCCGGCTGCAATGATTCGGACTGGAGTTTGTTTGCATCAGGGGACGTGTATACGGGATTCTTCATGGGGACTCCTTTCGGGCGAAAAATATTATCTGATATATAAAAGGCAAAGAGTTCGTCCCTGAGAGGAAAAAATATCCTCCGAGGACCGCTCGCGCTTAGGTTTTCACGTAGCGGTACTAAGCTCGCAAAAACCTGCTCGCTAAGTGCCGACGTGAAAAATGTCCTCTGCGGATATTTTTTCCTCTCAGGGACTAGGTTATTGGCATGTTTATATATAACTTAATAACTTATATCGGCTCCATTATATTCGATTCATCAGGAGAACTCAAGAAAATTAGTAAAATACAGGGGAGGAACATCATTTTGATTTTTTTTCATTTATCGGATCTTCATCTGGGGAAACGGCTGAATGAGTTTTCTCTGCTAGAGGATCAGAAGTATATATTAAATCAGATTCTGGAGATCGTGTACAGGGAAAGGCCGGACGGGGTGCTTCTGGCTGGGGATCTTTATGATAAGCCGGTGCCTCCGATCGAGGCGGTGCAGATGCTGGATGCCTTTCTGACTGCGCTTGCGGAGCGTGGGATCCGGGTGTTTGCGGTGAGCGGTAATCATGATTCGGCGGAGCGGATTGCGTTCGGCGCGCGGCTGATGCAGGAACAGGGCGTTTATTTTTCGTCAGTCTATGACGGAACTGTGACACAGGTGACGTTAACTGATCACTATGGAGATGTTACGATCAGCCTGCTTCCTTTTATCCGCCCGATCCAGGTGCGACATGCACTGGAGGGCGAGGAAGCGGCGAATGTTCAGGAAGCTGTGGCTGCTGCCATCCGGCACATCCCGCTGGAACCTTCTACGCGAAATATCCTCGTGGCGCATCAGTTTGTAACCGGGGCGATGCGGTGTGATTCGGAAGAGATGACTGTCGGTGGCCTGGACAATGTGGACGCTTCGGTATTTGATGGATTTGATTACGTGGCGCTGGGACATATCCATGGGCCGCAGTCGGTCGGGAGAGATACCGTGCGCTACTGCGGAACGCCGTTAAAATATTCCTTCTCTGAGGCAGATCAGGAGAAATCGATAACGGTTGTGGAATTGCTGGAAAAAGGAACGGTGAAACTCCGGACGATCCCGCTGATTCCGCTTCGCGACATGCGCCGGATCCGTGGGACTTATGAGGAGCTTACTCTGCGGTCCGGTTACGAAGGGACAAATACAGAAGATTATATCCAGGCGACGCTGACGGATGAGGAGGATGTGCCGGACGGGATGCAGAAGCTGCGAGTGATCTATCCCAATCTGATGCGCCTGGAGTATGACAACCAGAGAACGAGGACGGATCAGACGGTAGAGGCGGCACAGGACGTGCCGCGCAGGACAGAGATGGAGCTGTTTGAGGAGTTTTATGAGCTGCAGAATAATCAGACGATGAATGAGGAGCAGCGTGTGCTGGTGAGAAAGCTGCTGGCAGAACTGAAAGAAGGTGAGGGCGCGGTATGAAGCCGGAAAAACTGACGATCAGTGCCTTTGGACCCTATGCGGGGGAAATCGAGGTCGATTTTACAAAGCTGGGAAGGAAGGGGCTGTACCTGATTACCGGAGATACGGGAGCGGGAAAGACGACGATATTTGACGCGATTACCTTTGCCCTTTATGGGGAGGCCAGCGGAACAGTGCGCGATTCCGGGATGTTTCGGAGTAAATACGCAAGAGAGGATGTTCCGACATTTGTGAGATTTACCTTTTCTTCGGGAGGAAGGAGCTATCGGGTCGCGCGCAATCCGGAGTATCTGCGGCCAAAGGGACGCGGGAGCGGTTATACGATGCAGAAGGCGGACGCGACGCTGGAATATCTGGATGAGAATCGATCCGTTTCCAAAGTAAAAGAAGTAACGGCCGCTGTAACGGAGATCCTTGGTCTGAATTACCGGCAGTTTACGCAGGTCGCCATGATTGCGCAGGGGGATTTTCAGAAACTTCTGATCGCCGGGACGGCGGAGCGGAGTGAGATTTTCCGACAGATTTTCGGCACCGGAATGTTTGGCGATCTGCAGGATCGCCTTGCCAGGGAGGTAAACCAGAAACAGGCGCAATACCGGGGGTTAAAAAACAGTATTGCCCAGTATCTGAGCGGGATTCAGTGCGGGGAGGATTGTGCGCTTGCGGGGGAGCTGACAGGGCTTGCGAAGAAAAACTTTGAAGGACAGGCGGCGAGAGGGCTGGAGATCCTTGCCTGTGTCATGGAAGAAGATGAGAGGAAAGTTCTGGAACTGGATCAGGAGATGGAAAAGGCGGAGGCACAGATCCGGAGAGAGGATGAACTCCTGGGGAGGATACGGCAGAATCGTCTGCTGCGGGAGGACATGGAGAGGAAGAAGCAGGAGCATGAGGCGCTTCTGCCGGAACTTACAGCGGCCGCAGATCGTCGGGCTGCGACAGTTGCCGCGGCGATGATTTGTCCGGAACTGGAAGAACGGATTCGTTCGGGGAAAGCAGCGCTGGAACTCTGGAAAGAGATTCATAGGAGGGAAAAAGAGATCCGGGAAGCCGGAGAAAAGATTACGTCTAACCGGGAAGAAAAAATAAAGAAAGAGCAGGAAACAGAGAAAAGACGAGAGCAGAATGCGATTGACCGCGAGCGGGCGGAGTCCCTGCAGAATGCACCCAGAGAAAGGGATGAACTTGCGCGGAAAAAAGCGCAGACAGAGCAGATACTGGGAACCCTGGCAGAGTGGAAGAAACAGTCGGAAACCGATCAGAGGATTCAGACAGAACTGCGTCTTGCGGGGGAAGAGGAACGACAGACCGAGGGAGAAGTAGCTCTTCGCAGTGCAAGGATCGAGTCGCTTCATCTGGCTCCTGAAGAAGAAAAGGACGCACACCGCAGGATGGACGAGATCAGAGAGTGCCTGGAGCAGTTGGATTCGCTTGAGAAAAACAGGGTGGATTGTCAGAAACTGATGTCGATAAAGAAAGAACAATGCGCAAAACTGGCTTCGGACGAGGAGGAGCAAAGCAAACTGCTGAATATTGATCGGAAGGAACAGGCAGGACTTCAAGAACGAGCCGGGCAAATGGATATTCTGACACAGGAAAGCCGGCAGATCAAAGAACAGAAACGCAGGCTTGACAGGCTGGAAAAACGTCTGGATTTGCGCGAGGAGCGAGAACGACAGTTTGGGAAAGCACAGGAGGAATACGTTCAGGCGGCAGCAGAGCGGGATCGTCTGCGGGCGGAATACCAGCTAAAGGAGCAGCTTTTTCTGGACGCGCAGGCCGGCCTTCTGGCAAGAACATTAAAAAAAGGAAGAAAATGCCCGGTTTGCGGCTCGATGGAACACCCGCAGCCGGCAGTCTATCCGGAACATGCGCCGGAGAAGGAAGAACTGGACCGGAGCCGGGAGCGAAAAGAACAGGCAGAAAAAGAAACCGGGGACCGCAGCCTTGCCGCGGGGAACCAGCGCTCGCTGCTGGAACAGGCGTGGAAAGATATATGCGGAGAAGCGGAAGAACTGTGGGAAGACGGAGCAGAACTGACAATGCCCTCTGTGGTCAGGGAACGATGTCAGCAGATGATCAGAGAGCTGAAAGCACGGGAAGATGATCGTAAGAGGCAACTGATGCTGGCAAAAAAAGAAGAAAAACGTCTGGAGGAACTTTACGGTCTTTTAGAAAAAGAAGAAAAAAAATTAAAGCAAATTACGGATGAACGACAAAAAGCTCAGCAGGAGCTTGCGGCGGCATCTGCGAGAGCAGGTGAAATCAGCAGGCAGTTGGAGGAATTTCTCGTAAGGACAGAGAGACAGTATTGGGAATCGGCGGATCGGGTAAGGTTGGAAGACCAGCTCAGGGTAGTAAACGCGAATGTAACGGATACCGAAGCAGCAGAAATGAATGATTTCCTTCAGACACAATATCAGTCCGCCAAATCTCGGTGGAATACGGCGAAAGAACAGGTCGCGTTGCTGAAAATAGAAAACGGGGAACTCGAAAAGGTCGTAAAGGAACAAACCGCTTGCCATAAGAAAATTCAGAAGCTGCGTTCAGAAAGTGATTCTCTGAGCGGAAAATTGTCGGCTCTGACGAGGCAGATCGAGATGGAAGCGGCAAATCTGACAGAAGCGAACGAATCGGCGGGAGCAATAAACCCGACAGAAGCGAATGAATCATCAGAAACCTGGACGGGATCTCATATTATATCAGGATGGAAGAATATGGTATCTATGGAATCCCGGCTGGAAAGTTCTCGGCTCAGTCTGGAGGAGGCTCTTGCCCTCAACGCGGAGCATATCCGGCAAAAGAAAGATCTGGAGCATGCGATTGCGCTGCGGGAAAAGGAGATCCGGGAGATGGAAAAGGAAATCGCATCGTTGGATACGGCTCACGCCGGGCTCGTGGCAGGCAGACAGGCAGAAGAACGACAGGTCGCAATCCTGAAGGAACAGACAGGAGGACTTGGCGAAGATGAACTGCTCTGCAGTCTGAAGGAGAACTGCTTACAGAAAGAAAAGCTGGAGAAAGAAGCAGAGGAGGCAAAAGCGAAAGCAGATTTACTGAATCAGAAAGCCTCATCTCTGGAGACGTCGATTGCTGCTCTGAAAGCCCAGCTAAGGGATGAGCCGGAAGAAGCGGAGTCAGAAAGCAGAAGGCGCAGGGAAGAGTGGGTACAAAGAAAAAAGGTCTCGTACCAGCTGCGCCAGGAGCGTTATGCGGCTCTGCAGAATAATCGAAACATTCGTGATTCAGTCAGCGGCAGGCAGCGTGAACTGGAAACAGCGGAACAGGAATATGTCTGGATGAAGGCGCTCTCCGATACCGCAAACGGGACGATTGCCGGAAAACAGAAAATCGAGCTGGAAACCTATGTGCAGATGGCATATTTTGACCGGATTCTGCGGCGGGCCAATCTGCGCCTGATGACGATGAGCAGCGGTCAGTATGAGTTAAAGCGTCAGGAAAACGGAGGCAATAAAAAAGAAAAAGCCGGCCTGGATCTGAATGTGCTTGATCATTACAATGGATCAGAACGGAGTGTGAAAACGCTCTCCGGCGGCGAGTCCTTCGAGGCGGCGCTTTCGCTGGCGCTTGGACTGGCGGACGAGATCCAGGCAGCCGCCGGAGGGATCCGACTGGACGCCATGTTTGTGGACGAAGGTTTTGGTTCTCTGGATGAAGATGCGCTCAACCAGGCAATGCGCGCGCTGAGTTCACTGGCTGAGGGCAATCGTCTGATCGGCATTATCTCTCACGTCAGCGAGCTGAAAGACCGCATAGAACATAAAATTGTTGTCACGAAAAGCTGCGGCAGGGACGGCGTAGGGAGTCGGGTGGAGGTGCAGTAAATAGGAATGTCATGATGATAATGAAGTCAAATATCAGCTCTCAGAATATTTGTACGTTGAGAGCTGATATCGACATATCACTGTCAGATTAGCTTATGGCGCAGATTTTAATGAATAGGTTAATTGCGGAGCGTGTATACGAAAATTAACATTGTGGCATTATGAACGTGAATGTAAAAACTTCTGGATCTCTGGTTTTGTTGCCTTTACCGTTCCCTGTACCATCTCCGGTTTGCCGCCGCCCTTACCAGGGCAGGTTGCGTGAAAACCCTTTAAAAAATCACGCATATTGATATGTGTGCTCCCCAGCGTATACTGATATCCCTGTTCGTCATTGCCGAGAAAGATACCGCATATGCCGTTGAGGATCCGCATACCGGAGTCGACAAAGCGGCGGGCCGCGTTTTTATCAAGCTCTTCCTCAAACAGATAGTAGTCGATGGCCTCAGGTGTGATCTCAGCGAGCTTCCCGGTGAGATAATGGGTCTGCATATGGGTGAGCTTTTCTTTCAGACGGAGGTTTTCTGCGAGCAGCCGGGAGACGGCCTCCGAGACTTCTTCCGGTTTGGCGGAAAGGGTATGAGAGATTTCTTTTACGCTGGTTTCTTTGGCATTGTAGTCGGCGAGCGCGCGGGTACCGGCGAGCATGGAGACGCGGGTACCGCCTTTATAGCGGATGGCGTCGATCAGTTTAATGACGCCGATCTCGCCGGTGCGGTCCACATGCGGCGCACAGCAGGCGCAGACGTCGTAACCGGGGATCGTGATGATGCGCACCTGACCGTCCAGTTCCTTTTTGCTGCGGTATTGCATAACGGACAGTTCCTCCTTAGTCGGATAACTCACAAGGATCGGGATATTTGCCGTGACCGCCGCGTTCGCGTCAGTTTCCACCTGCCGGATCTCCTCTGGTGTGAGCGGTCCGTTAAAATCCAGCGTGGTGATAAATTCGCCTAGGTGAAAGCCGACATTTTCATATCCGAATCGCCCATGGACGATACCGGAGACGATATGCTCCCCGGAGTGCTGCTGCATCCGGGAGAAACGCTCCGTATAATCGATATGCCCCTCAACGGTGCTGCCAACGGTCAGCGGTTCTTTGAGATAATGGAAAATTTCCTCGCCGCGCTCATGCACATCTTCAACAGTGACCGTATCCAGGATGCCGGGATCGGCATACTGTCCGCCGCCCTCCGGGAAAAACGCGGTCTGGTCCAGGACGACGGCATACAGTCCTTTCTTTTTATCAAATTCGCAGGAGAGAACCTCCGCGTTAAAATCTTTTTGTTTATTGTTTTCGTAATATAATTTTCTGGTCATATTGCGTTTTGCCCTTTCGCTGAAAAAATTTTCTGATTCGATTATACCGAAATATGTAGTCATCATAATTTTTATCACGCATAAAAGTCAGTAGCGCCGCTACCACAGGTACGCAAACAAACTTGCCCCAACGACAGTGAGGACGCCGGCCACCACGATCGACAGACTGCTCATCGCGCCCTCGACCTCGCCTAATTCCATGGCTTTGGTGGTGCCGATCGCGTGGGAGGCGGTGCCGATGGCAACGCCGCGGGCGATCGGATTATGGATGTGAAAGACCTTACAGACCATCTCCGCGATCAGGTTTCCCAGGATGCCGGTGATGATGATCGAGGCGACAGTTATGGACACATATCCGCCCAGTTCTTCCGAGACGCCCATGCCGATGGCGGTCGTGATGGACTTGGGAAGGAAAGTTACATAGGTGGCATGGTCAAGATGGAACAATACCGCGCAGGCGAGGATACAGCAGAGACTGGTCACCACGCCGGAAAAAATGCCCGCGAGGACAGCCTTCCAGTTCTGTTTCAACAGTTCAAACTGTTCGTAAAGCGGTACCGCGAGGCACACGGTTGCGGGCGTGAGCAGGTAACTGATGTACTTTGCGCCGGCATTATAAGTATCGTAATCCACATGAAGAATCAGTAAAACCGCGATTGTGATGATAATTGCAATTAAAAGCGGGTTTAAAAAGCCAATATGAAATCGCCGCTTAAGCCAGATGCCGACAAAATAGGCAGTCAGGCTGATAAAAACGCCGAAAAATACAGATTCTGCAAAAAGCTCATTGATCATTGGTGTCTCCTTTCTGTCCTTTGCAGTGATCAGCGACCATCTGAGTAATGATCCCGGCGACAGCCATGACGAAGACTGTGGAGAGAACGGAAATGATCACGTAACTCAGCCATGACGCGCGGATCAGACTCCAGGAGTCGATCAGTCCGACAGCGGCGGGGATAAACATGACCGGCATGATCTCGATCAGGAACGCGCTGGTCTCTTTGATATCGCTGACTTTGATGACGCGCAGTTCCAGACACAGAAACATGAGGATCACGCCGTAGACGCTCGCGGAAATCGGGAGAGGGATCAGACGTTTACAGATCTCGCCGATGAAAGAGACGGTGATGATGATCAGGAATTGTTTTAAATATCGCATAGTACGGACCTCTTCTGGTTGATCTTGATTGCATGATGTTAATTTACAGATACTGCCACAGAAAATCAACAAACCTTCCGGGAACTTATGTCTTTCGTTCATTGTAACAAAAAGATACAGAAAAGTCACGGATATCTTATCCCGTCTTCGACACTTGAGAATTTTAAAAGAGGTGAGAATCCCTGAAAAACA
>JAJQAC010000007.1:0-25072 GCA_021204025.1 Clostridiales bacterium
TGTTTGTGATGCCTTCTTGTTTTTCTCTACCCGCTACCTCTCAGTTTCAAACTTTCTATCCTCTTTTCCTGATTACTTGCTCGCAATATCTTCCGCCTGCATATTACCGGCGGCCAGCGACTGGATCTGAGACCAGATTATCTCATCCACATTTACACCTTCTGTCATGCTCTTTGCGCGGGTACGCAGCGTCCGCTCTCCCGGACAGCTCACATGACCGCCCTCATGGTCCGGATGCGTCGCATCGGCGGCGGCCACGCGCTCATTTAACATTGTCTGGATCTCTTCTTTACTGCCAAACAGGTACGGGTCATACGCGATAAAGATCTGGCAGCAGCTGCCGCAGCTGCCAAGTCCGTTCTGATCCATCCGCGCGCCGGAATTACCGTTTGCCATCAGAGCGGCCGCCATATCCAGACAAATCGCCATGCCGCTGCCCTTCCAGTAACCGGTCGGCAGGATCCTCCTGCTGTCTTCGATCGCTCCCGGGTCATCCGTGAGATTGCCGTCCTTATCGAAACCGCCCGGATACGGCAGCTTCTTACCCGCCAGACGATACACTCCCAGTTTGCCATACGCATACTGGCTCATCGCCATATCCAGCACGATCAGTCCGTCCTCTCTGGGAATCGCGATGCAGAATGGATTATTGCCCACGCCGGGTTCATCACTGCCCCACAGCGGCATACAGCTCTCGGTATTGATCCAGCTGATCCCCATAAAACCAGCCTCAGCGATCCGCCACGCATAGGTACCGCCGCGCATCCAGTGGGTCGTATTGCGCAGAGCCACGCAGCCAATCCCGTGGACCTTTGCCAGTTCCATCGCACGGTCCGCGCAGAACAGAGCGTTCGTGATCCCGACGCCCAGCTGGCCGTCGTAGTTCTCCACAGCGCCTTTGGCGCCGACCAGCTGCGGACTTCCCTGCAGGTTGATCCAGCCTTTCTGTACATAATCGACAAAACGCGGGATCCGGTTTAGGCCGTGGCTCTCCACGCCGTCCGCGCTCGACTGGCTGTGGATCGTCGCGCAGGTTTCCGCGTCCTCTTCTTTCATACCCAGATTCAGAAATATCTGTTTTACTGTTGATTTTACGGTATCGTAGGGGATACGTACACTCATGATTCATACTCCTTCTTATATAACTTATTTCTCTTCCGGGGCGCATGGCTGCCGTCCCACAAATTCCATCATCTCTTCATACAGACCGCTGGCCTCTTCGGGCGAGTAGCCGTAGACCAGAAATACGTCCATCACATAAGGGGAATACGGAATTCCGGTGATTTCACGGGCAAACGCCATGGCCGCGATCTCGCTGAGGGCAATGATCGTAGAGTCATTGTGCAGCGGGCCGACTGACCACAGCCGGATCTTTTCTGTCTTTGTGTAGATTTCTTTTTTGTATTTTTCTTCTACATGATGGAAGAGCTCGTGCGCCAGCAAAAGTCTGCTCACATCCAGCTTTTCCGTGAGAACTGCGCGGATTTCCGGTTTTGCCAGATATTTTTTTGCTTTTTTCACTGCATCCATATAGATGCAGATCGTATCCGGCACCCGATATTCGGCAAAAAGCACGCGGTCGGTCTTTTCCGGAAATGTCGGGTAGCTCACCTTCATCCCCATCCCGCGGGCCAGCTTCTCCGGATCGGACGAGTCATATTCTGCTATCATCCGCCGGGCATATTCCTGCCCGCACGCGGTCGCCTCCTCCATCCAGTGTCTGCGCTGTTCATCATTAAATTTGCCGTTTAACGGTTCTCTGGAGAATACATAGTGATACCAGTCGATCGGATCGATCGAAACCAGATCAATAAGCATCTGTTCCAGAGACCGCAGCGGGAAGTGCGGGCGCTCGTAGCGCACACTTCCCTGCTTGCCAAAAAGCCCTCTTGCGATCGGCTTACATGCTTCTTTGAACTCTTCCTTTGTCATGCAATCAGACCTCTGTTACTGTCGCTACAACGATAATTTCCTCATCCGGCTCACGATCTCCCAGATCCAGATCCATCAGCAGGAAGATCTGATCCAGATCAACCGCGCTGTAGTCACAGACACGCGGACCCACGCAGACGAAATAATCCGGACGCAGCACGGAGTCGGTCTTAAATACCGCGCCATTCTCCCACAGATCTTCTACCACATCCTCATACTCGCTGACCTTACACTTAACTACCTGTCCGTTGGAACACTGAACCTTGATGAAGCCTTTCTTATCTACGATACGAAGCGGAGTCTTATCATCTTTCTTACCGGCATATACATAAAACTTATCCGTCTTATCCGCCAGCTTCACATCGCTCACCTTATGGCCGAAATCCTGTACGGCGAGTTCATAAGCCTCTGCCTCATCGCACTCCTTCAGCAGATCGGTCGTCTTAACCTCGGTCGAACCGGTCGCAATTGCTGTAACCTTACCCGTCTGGCTGTCGATCTCGATATGAACCTCGACCGTATCCGGAGACGCGCCGGAGCTGATTGCCATATCCGACGCTTCTTTCTTCAGTTCGCGGATATCCTCCTGAGTCGGACTCGGGATCACTCGCTCTACTACATCACGAACCATCGAAAGTGCCACGCCGATCGAGGAAATAACTTCCGCATTCTCCGGGATGCTGTACTGCAGGCCCATCTTCTCCGCACAATACGGAACCAGGGAAGCAGCGCCGCCGCCACAGCCAACCAATTTCATACTCTCATGATCCAGCTGATACTTATCTGCCAGTGCATTAATGCAGGCGTTTACTTTCTCATAGTCTTTATCCAGAATCTGAGTTGCCAGTTCTTCCACCGTGATACCCAGCTTATCCGCTACCGGCTGCATCGCAAGACGGGCTGCCTTTGCGTTGCCGTGCGCGAAATATTTCTCATCGATGAGTCCCAGCACGTTTGCCGCGCAGGTGTTGGTAAAGCAGATGCTCTTGCCATTCTTTAAACGGATCGTCACATAGTCGGACGGATCTCCCGGCTTCGGACTTACCAGTTCGATCTGCGGATCGACGATCTCTTCCTCCGGGGTAAAGCACGCGTACTCGCAGCCGGCGATATGAGCAGAACGCGGTCCGACATCAACCACTTCCTTATCGTTAATACGCACCATCGAGCCGCCGGCGCAGCCAAGGATACGGACATCAAGGGAGCTGATATAAGTATCATGCCCGCCGATCTGAGCGTAGTCAACACCCGGACGGCCATTCTTGATGACGCCGATATTGGTGGTCGTTCCGCCTACCTCAAAGTAAATCGCATTGGAAGCACGCAGATACATAAGAGAACCCATAACGGAAGCGGCCGGACCGGACAGAGCCGTCAGGATCGGGCGCTTTCTCATCTCGTTGATCTCCATAACACCGCCGTCGCCTCGCATAATCATCAGCGGCACGGTAACTCCCGCATCACGGACGGAAGACTCCGTCGCGTTTGCCGTCATCATCATCTTGGGGAGGATGGATGCGTTAATCGCCGCAGTACGGGTACGGCGGGTAAGGCCATACAACTTGGTAATATCCGAAGCCATGGTCACCGGGATATCCTTCTTCTGCGCACAGTCATGGATCATCTCTTCCTCATCCATACTGTCCACACCAAACGCCATCGACGCTACGATAACCTGTGCGCCCTGGTTCAGAAGATCATCGATACTCTTATTGATCGTAGTCTCGTTGAGCATTTTCTTCTTAATGAAGGAATTATATACTTTGATCTTACGGTCAACCTTCGGGTCGAGGATGATATCTTTTAAGGTCAGCTGCGGTTTTGCCAGCAGTCCCTCAAGACCTCCGCCCGCAACGCCTACTACACCTACGTTTGCCACGTCGCCCTCAATGAACGCGTTCGTCGCCTGTGTCGTAGAATGTGCAACGAAAACAACATCTTCCGGAGCAATATTGTTCTCCTTCATGCAGTTTTTAAAGCTCTGAACAACGCCTGCCGCAACGCCTTTTTCATCGTCATGCGTAGTTTTAACTTCGTTTTTTCCTATGATTTCATGGGTCTCGTTATCCATCGCAACGCACTTGGTATAAGTGCCGCCTACGTCGATTCCCATACGGACAGCTCTTCTTTTACTTTCCGCCATTATTTTCTTTCCTTTCTGTTGATCAATGCTGCCTTTCAACAATGATAGTAAACGGCGTAAAGCCGTTTACTGCTGTGCCGATCGCGGGCTGCGTCAGCAGCCATTCCCTGTGCGATCGTGTGCAAAGAAGGGGGAAAACCGGGCGCGTTTACCGCGCCCGATATCCTGCAGAGCATGACGATCCAAAGCTCATGCCCCAGGAGCCAGATTATTTTCAGGAGATATTATCGATTGATGATTTAAGCAAACCACGCCGCGCCCAGTCCGCCGAGCATAACAAATACAGCGATGTACTGGAGAACGCCGGTGATATAGGCATTGGGGATTGATAGTTTCAGGAAATCCTTCGACTCTACCTTCGTATAAGCAAGGCCCCATGCAACCCAGGACTGTGTGATACAGCTTCCGATATTGACCGTGATCGTGGGGATCGCGAATACGCTATACAGGAACGGTACTGAGAAGGAAGCAACATTGGAAAGCACGCCCAGTGTCGCAGCACCGCAGCCAACGAGGGTCATCGGTCCGCGGAACAGACCCATAAAGAGCAGAACCGCAAATACGATACATACCGTCAGCTCACTCTTCGGCATTACATTGCCAAGGATAACCTTGAAATAAGGAGAGGCATAGCTCGCTACCGAGTTGAACATCGGCAACGTAAGAAGGAAACCAACCAGCGGAGCGGTATCCACGACACCATCATAATACAGCTTATTGACCAGCTGGCAGTTCTCTGAGAAGGTGCCTTTCATTCTTCCGCACAGGAACAGCGCCAGGAAGCCGGAGATTACGAAACCGCCGATTACGGAGAAGTCAAACGCGATCTTCAGCACAACCGGTACGATCGGCAGAATCAGAGTATACATCAGAGCATTTCTCTGCTCGGAAGCAGCGTTTCTTCTCTGAGCCGCCCATGCATGGGAAGTCTTGCTCTTTGCCAGATAAATGCCTGCCAGAACGGTCGTCACTACCAGCATGATCAGCAGAGCGGCATAGCCCCAGTGGAACGCATACCAGCCCAGGGTGAAGTCCGGCATCTCATCGGGGGTAATGTAGAATGCGCGGTACTGAGCAAAGTTTACCGGATTCAGATAGATACCTGCCGCAACGGAACCCATGAAAGAGAACATCGCAATTGCCTTCGGCACGCCGAGAGACATCAAAATCGGAAGTACGATAACGCCGATCGCGATAACCGGGCCCGCGCCGGTCATAGCGGTAAAGATCAATGCGGTAACGATATTCAGCAGAGCGATGGTCACCATCGGCTTATCTCCGCCGAGCTCAACGGTCTTACGGATCAGGGTAGACGCGATACCGGTATCCATCAGGACACGGCCAAACCATGCGCCCCAGCATACGTTAACCAGTGTGGTACCCCAGCCTTCCGGCGCGCTCTGGTAAATCTTATTGAGGATCGAAACCAGGCCTTTCGCGCCGCTGAACTGCAGGATCTCATTTTCCGCAAGGAAATCTGCACTTACAAACATCGTGCCTGCCAGTGGAAGCACGGTCCAGATAACTGTGATGATCAGGAATCCGATCATCAGATTGTAGCCCTTGATACAGTAAAAAGCGAGGGCAAAGAATGAAAGTAACAAAATAATACCAACCAGGTATTCCATGATATTCCTCCTACTTTTTTAAATTTCGTACATATTCTCCTGAAAAAGTTCTGATCCTCTGTCTTCATCCCCTTTCATTTAATAAATAGATATCTCTATAACCGGAAACGGCAGATGAAGCCTATCCGGCAAAGAACTGTGGGTAAATTCTCCGGAGCTGATCCATATTCCAGAGAATCGAATTATAATGGTTGGAACAGATCAGACACGCAGTAGAAACCTCTCCGCGCAGGATGTTCTCAATCATCATCTTTTCCTCGATCACCGTATGCTCCCAGCTGGTCAAAGAAGAAGCGTTTATTTTGTAATTAAATGTGTGATATTGCAGATAAAGGACACGCAGCATATCGCAGTCTACGATCCGATAATATTCGCAGGCATATTCTTTGCCGCAGGTGCCAAGCAGGAAACGCCGGAAGACGCGCACCGTCTCGATCCGGTGCAGATCGTCTGTTTCTGCCGTCTTGCTCCTGCGGGCAGCTTCCTCCATCGCCGTCCGCTCCCGCAGAACCGTCTGAAAGGTATCCTTTTCCTGTTCCGTCAGTTTTCTCGAACAAAGTTCTGTGATCACCGCCTGCTCCAGGACAATATGAGTATGTACCGCCTGCCGCACCCGATCCGGGATAATCCGGGAAACCTCCGTCCCTCTCTGCGGATATACATTGACATACCCCTCTTCTGCCAGGCGCGACAACGCATCCCGAACGGCCGGTCTTCCTACCTTCAGCTGCGCCGACAGAGAATTCTCGCTGAGCATCTCTCCCGGTTTTACCGCAAAACTCAGCAGCTGCCTGCGGATCCATTCGTACACTTCATCCCGTTCTTCAGAAGGTACCAGCCCGTATTGCATACAAGTTATCCTCCCGTTTGTCTTTCAGCGCCAAAAAAATTATCGTCCTTAAAAATTAAAGAAGATAATATCCGATCTGGTTTTCTGTTCATTGTATATTTATCATTTTATATTAAAATAGCACATTTATCCAGTATATGCAAGTCAAAATTTGTTAATTTTTCGATCTTTTTTTCATATTCAATTTTTTTAATTGATTTTTTTGCCAAATAATGCTAGGATAGTATCAGTAGGATTTTGCCAATTTTTAATTGCATACAAGTTTAATGACCGATAGTTCAAAATCCTGCCTATCGGAGTATCAGAAAGCAGGTTTTTAT
Source organism: Clostridiales bacterium (assembly GCA_021204025.1). GTDB lineage: Bacteria > Bacillota > Clostridia > Lachnospirales > Lachnospiraceae > Brotaphodocola. The sequence continues at coordinate 6,874 of JAJQAC010000007.1, forward strand.
GACACAACTCCCTTTCAGCAGAGATCCCGGCAAACGGATGATCCTGCGGCGCTCCTCAGAAGACGCGCGACAGTATACCTATCGTGTAATCAAGAACTGCATCCTGGAGTTATTTCTTACTCCCGGGCAAAAAATGAATGAGATCGACCTGGCTTCTTATCTCAATGTAAGCCGCACTCCCGTCCATGAGACCTTTTCCCGGCTCTCACGGGAAAACCTGATCGACATCATTCCCCGCAAGGGGGCTTTCGTATCGAAGATCGATACCGGCCGGATCGAACACGCCATATGGCTACATAAACAGCTCGGAGTTTCTATGATTCACACGATTTTTATTAAAAATGTAAAAAAACAGGATCTGGAAACCTTATATTACAGTCTCTGCCAGTTGGATGATACCATGTACCAGGGCAATCTGAATCAGGCGCCCCGTCTGCTCAATAATTATTACCATCAGCTCTATGTGCTTGCCGGCGATATGGATCTGGTCTGGGACGCTCTCCAGAAAAATGATCTGGATCTGCAGCGGCTGCTCCATCTCGCAACCAGCAGTTCCACCGTCATCGAGGGCTTTTTATGTGAGCTGAATGATCTGACCGACGCGCTCGCCAACCGGGATAATGACAAAGCATGTCTGATTTACAATAATCATATGTCACGGATGCTGCTCCTGGTTCCGCCTTTAAAGCGCCATAACCCGGATTTCTTTGCCGGATCACCGACGGCCGCTTTTGCGCTTGAGTAAATAATTTTTCTCTATTTTTAAACAGAAGAAAGGTACCTTATGAAAAATTATCAGGAATTATTTTCTCTGAATGGTAAACGGGCTCTCATCACCGGAGGTACCGGCGGACTGGGAAGCGCTATTGCACGCGCTTTCCTGCAGCAGGGCGCGGATGTCGCGGTCTGTGGAGGTCACCCGGAGAAAGCGGAACCGTTGAAAACCATTGCCAGCGAATACGAACGACAGCTTCTTGCTATCCGCTGTGACATCTGTCAAGCGAACGAAATTAATTCCATGTTGGATCAGATCGCGGAAACTTTCGGCGGACTGGATATCCTGGTCAACAGCGCTGGCATGAACCGGCTGATCCCAGCTGAAGAATACACCGAGGAAGCGTTTGATCAGGTAATGGGACTGAATGTCCGTGCCCTCCACATGGTTACGCGGGAGGTCGGGCGACGTTTTCTGATCCCTCAGGGGTATGGCCGCATCCTCAATCTTTCTTCTGTTAAGGGTTTCATCGGCACAACTTCGGATTACCTCGCTTACTGCACCAGCAAAGGCGCTGTCAATATGTATACGAAGCAGCTTGCCTGCGAGTGGGGCAAATATCATATCACCTGCAATGCTATCGCGCCTACTTTTGTGCGGACGCCGATCAATGCGTTCCAGCTGGATGACCCGGTTTTCTATCAAAAACTAACGGATCGGATTCCTCTTGGTCGCATTGGCCGCGAGGAGGATATCGCGGCTGCGGCGCTTTATCTTTGCAGTGACGCGGCGCAGTTTGTGAGCGGGCAGGTTCTGGCGGTGGATGGCGGACTGACGGCGATGCAGTAGCAGAAATACTCTCAGAACTTCGTCCTCTACGTATAGGTTTCCCGTCCGTCCAGGAGAGCACTAATATCTTACGAGGACCGCTCGCGCTTAGGTTTTCACGTAGCGGTACTAAACTCGCCGGAAATGCATCCGGTTCGTTAAGTGCCGACGTGAAAAATGTCCTCTACAGATATTAGTGCTCTCCTGAACTCCCTGATTGGCATCATATTGTTTTAATCTCACGAGGCATTTATTCAAAAGTTTATCATTCACTTTATAATAAAAATATGTGTCTTTTATTGAAAATTTCTGATAAAAGTTTCATCAGTTGTTACCAGTAAAGTAGTCCCTGAGAGGGAAGAATTTCCGCAGAGGACATTTTTCACGTCGGCACTTAGTGAGCCGGGTGTCTTTCCGGCGAACTTAGTACCGCTACGTGAAAACCTAAGTGCAAACGGTCCTCGGAGGACATTCTTTCCTCTCAGGGACGGACGATATATCATTTTTTTCTTAAGGAGGATATCCCCATGATTTTCGGAAATGTAAACAATGAATTTATCCTGCGCCAGATTGCCATGCTGCCGGCTCCACTGCAGAGTGCGATCCGTTATCTCAAGGATGAGGATCTGGCGGCGTGGGAACCGGGTGTCTTTGACATCGAGCTGGACGGCGTGCCGATGATTCTCCAGGTGCTGGACCTGAAGACCGCTCCGCGGGAGATGCTGCGGCCGGAGATTCACCGCCGCAATATCGATGTGCAGTTTCTGGCGGCGGGAGGTCCTGAGCGCGCGGGTTATTATAATGATGATCAGACGAGCGAGGTGGATGAGGACCTGCTGGATACGCCCAGAGATATCCTCTTCTATCACAATCTGCCGGATGCTCCGGAAGGGACGATTGAGATGGTTCCCGGCACGTTTGCTATTTATTTCCCGTGGGATGTACATATCCCGGCTATCCAGGTCGGTGACGAACCGGCTCCGATCCGCAAGATTGTGATCAAAGTGCCGATGTCCGCCTGCCCGGAAGCGGTTTCTGACTAAACAGATCCTCGCGGTTGAGATCAGACATCAAAGGGCGACTGCTATGGATTTTATAAATGAACAACTGACAAATTTTTTAATGATTCTGGCAAAGAAGGATCCGGATGAGCGCCGTCAGGCGCTCATCGACTCGTTAAGCGCTGAGGGGTTCTCTTTTGCAACTCAGGGAAGCGGTCCGGAGCCGGGCAATCCGCGGGGGACAGAAAATATTCTTCTCACTCCCTGGTGTGAGGAACCTTCTCTTCTCTTTGGCGCGCACTACGACGCGGTGCCGGGGAGTTATGGTGCCAATGACAACGCGGCTGCCGTCGCTATCCTGATCATGCTGGCCAAAACGTTTCGGCAACAGGCTGTACCTGCTCGTTTTGCTTTTTTTGACGGGGAAGAAACCGGAAATTCCGGAAGCCGGCTTTATGTTTCAGAGACCGATCGGTCCGCCATTACCGGCTATGTCAATCTGGATATCTGTGGTTTCGGCGATACGATCGCGATCTGCGGGAAAGGGCATGAAAACAAGTCTCCTCTCCGTGCTTTCAGCGAGAAATCGCGTCTGCAAAAACACAATGCGCAGATTGTCCGCTATCTTCCGCAAAGCGACGAGACTTCTTTTGCCAAAGTGCGTATTCCCACCATCAGCGTCTGCATCGTCCCGCGGTGGGATATCCAGTACCTCAAAGCCCTCGCCTCCTATGAGGGAAGTTTTCTCGGACGCCCACCGGAGTTTGACATGATCCTCAGCGAAATGGAGGTCATTACGACCATGCACGGCGGGTATCGGGATCACCCAGACTATATAGAAGCGGAATCCATGCGGCAGGTCTATGAATATCTGCTGGACGCCGCCACCTCAGTATCAGACCGAAAATTTCGATTTTTTTCATAATTTTAAGATCAAAGAATGCGCCTTAGCGCATTCCCGCGCCGTTGCTGAGTGCCAGTGGCACTCGATTAGCAACGAAAATATAAAGAATTCTATGAACTTTCCTGTAAGATAAAAACGCGGCCGCTCCGGTAAAATTCCTGCCCGGAGCGGCCGCGTCACAACATTTTTCAGTTATTCTTCTATATTCTCTTCGATATTATATACCTCCGGCGCTTCCCCGGACATCTCATCATCATCAGACAGCACGATCTCATCGTCGTCAAACGCGATCTCGTCATCCATCGACATATCCGTATCCAGCTTCACGGAGCGGTATCTCTTCATACCGGTACCCGCCGGAATCAGCTTACCGATCAGCACATTTTCCTTTAAGCCTACCAGATGGTCCACCTTGCCGTTGATCGCGGCTTCTGTCAGCACTTTCGTCGTCTCCTGGAAGGATGCCGCCGACAGGAACGAATCGGTAGCCAGAGAAGCCTTGGTAATACCCAGCATGATCTGTTTGCCCTCTGCCGGTTCCTTGCCCTCCGCGATCAGGCGATCGTTCATCTCGTTGAAATCAAGCACATCCATTGTGATGCCCGGAAGGACATCGCTGTCACCGCTCTCCTCCACACGGATCTTCTTCATCATCTGATGGACGATCATCTCAATATGTTTATCATTGATCTCTACGCCCTGCAGACGATATACCCGCTGAACCTCGCGCAGCATATAATCCTGTACCGCCCGCACGCCCTTGATCTTTAAGATGTCATGCGGATTAACGCTTCCTTCTGTCAGCTCATCACCGGCCTCGATGACCTGTCCCTCTGTAACCTTGATCCGGGAGCCGTAGGGGATCAGATACGTCTTGCTATTGCCGCTTTCGATATCCGTTACTACGATCTCGCGTTTCTTCTTGGTATCGCGGATATTGACCACGCCGCCAAATTCAGAAATAATCGCGAGTCCCTTCGGCTTACGTGCCTCAAAAAGCTCCTCAACACGGGGAAGACCCTGTGTAATATCTCCGCCGGCAACGCCGCCGGTATGGAACGTACGCATCGTCAGCTGGGTACCCGGTTCACCGATGGACTGAGCCGCGATAATACCAACCGCCTCACCGACCTGAACCGGACGTCCGGTCGCCATGTTCGCTCCATAGCACTTGGAGCAAACACCCATATGCAGTTTACACGTCAGCACGGTACGGATCTTTACAGAATCACGCCCCTGCTTTTCCAGCGCCCGCATAACTGTCGGAGCAATCTTCGGCGTACACATTTCATTCTTATGGATCACTTCTTCGCCGGTATCCGGATCCACAATCGTCTCAGCAATCGTACGTCCCGTCAGACGCTCCTGCAGGCTCTCGATCGTTTCCTTGCCATCCGAGAATGCCTTGATCTCCATGTATGGGATCTCATCCTTTCCTGCCGAGCAGTCCTCATCGCGGATAATCAGATCCTGCGATACGTCTACCAGTCGGCGGGTCAGGTATCCGGAGTCCGCGGTACGAAGCGCGGTATCCGACAGACCTTTTCGTGCGCCATGCGCGGAAATGAAATATTCCAGTACATCCAGTCCCTCACGGAAGTTGGACTTGATCGGGAGTTCGATCGTATGTCCGGTCGTATCCGCCATCAATCCCCGCATACCGGCAAGCTGCTTGATCTGTTTATCCGATCCTCGCGCACCGGAATCCGCCATCATGTAAATATTATTGTACTTATCGAGACCGGTCAGCAGGTCATGAGTCAACTGGTTATCCGTCGCCTGCCAGGTCTGAATCACTTCTTTATAACGCTCTTCCTCGGTAATCAGACCACGACGGCGGTTTTTCGCGATCTTGTCAACCGTCGCCTGCGCGTCTGCCAGCAGCTGCGGCTTGCTGGCCGGCACCGTCATATCGGAGATCGATACGGTCATGGCTGCCCGGGTCGAATACTTGTAACCAATCGCCTTGATATCATCCAGCGTAATCGCAGTCTGAGTCGCTCCGTGAATATTGATAACCTTTTCCAGAATCTGTTTTAACTGTTTCTTTCCTACATGGAAATCAATCTCCGGCAGCAGCACATTTTCATCTTTACTTCTGTCTACATAACCCAGATCCTGCGGAATGATCTCATTAAAGATAAAACGTCCCAGCGTCGATTCTACGATCCCCTGACGGACCGTACCGTCCGGCATCGTTTTCGTAACTCTGGCTTTAATCCGCGAATGCAGAGTCACTTCACCATTTTCATATGCCAGAATCGCTTCGTTGACACTCTTAAACGCCTTGCCTTCGCCCTTAGCTCCCGGACGTTCCTGCGTCAGATAATAAATACCAAGTACCATATCCTGAGACGGAACCGCCGCAGGACCGCCATCCGACGGTTTCAGCAGGTTGTTCGGCGAGAGCAACAGGAACCGGCACTCTGCCTGAGCTTCCTCTGAAAGCGGCAGATGTACTGCCATCTGGTCTCCGTCGAAGTCCGCGTTGAACGCAGTACATACCAGCGGATGCAGCTTGATCGCCTTACCTTCGACCAGAATCGGTTCGAATGCCTGAATTCCCAGACGGTGCAGCGTAGGCGCGCGGTTTAACATCACCGGATGCTCCTTGATGACCTCCTCCAGCACATCCCAGACTTCGGTCTGCTGGCGCTCCACCATCTTTTTCGCGCTCTTAATATTATGCGCGGAACCGTTGGCAACCAGTTCTTTCATAACAAACGGCTTGAACAGTTCGATCGCCATTTCCTTGGGCAGGCCGCACTGATAGATCTTTAACTCCGGTCCCACAACGATAACAGAACGGCCGGAATAGTCCACACGTTTGCCCAGCAGGTTCTGACGGAAACGTCCCTGTTTTCCTTTCAGCATATCGGACAACGACTTTAACGGACGATTGCCCGGTCCGGTGACCGGACGCCCGCGTCTGCCGTTATCAAAGAGCGCGTCTACAGCCTCCTGAAGCATACGTTTTTCATTGCGGACGATAATATTGGGCGCGCCCAGCTCCAGCAGACGGGCCAGACGGTTATTACGGTTGATAATCCGACGGTACAGGTCGTTTAAGTCAGAGGTCGCAAACCGACCGCCGTCCAGCTGCGTCATCGGACGGATATCCGGCGGAAGCACCGGAAGCACGGTCATGATCATCCATTCCGGGCGGTTGCCAGAACTGCGGAATGCCTCTACCACTTCGAGCCGCTTGATAATTCTTGCGCGCTTCTGCCCGCTCGAATCCGCCAGCTCCTTTTTCAGTTCTTCAGATTCTTTATCCAGGTCAATCGCCTTCAGGAGCTCCAGCACCGCCTCGGCGCCCATGCCAACCCGGAAACTGCCCGGAGGATTCTTATCAACTTCCTCCCGGTACTCCTTTTCTGACAGAACCTGCTTGTACTGCAGAGCGGTATTTCCGCCATCCAGCACAATATAAGACGCAAAATACAGCACTTTTTCCAGCACACGCGGCGAAATATCCAGAATCAGTCCCATCCGGCTCGGAATTCCCTTAAAATACCAGATATGGGACACCGGAGCAGCCAGCGTGATGTGGCCGATCCGCTCTCTGCGGACACTGGACTTGGTGACCTCAACACCGCAGCGGTCGCAGATGACGCCCTTGTACCGGATCTTTTTATATTTACCGCAATGACACTCCCAGTCCTTGCTCGGTCCGAAAATCCTCTCACAGAACAGACCGTCACGTTCCGGCTTCAATGTCCGGTAATTAATGGTCTCCGGCTTGGTTACCTCACCATGGGACCACTCCAGGATCTTCTCCGGAGATGCCAGGCTGATCTTAATAGCGTCAAATGTCAATGGCTGATAAGTTTCTTTCATCTCAGGCATGAGTGATTCTCCCTCCTATTATTCTTCATCCGAATCTTCGCTGCCGTAATCGAAATCCTCTAATTCATTGAATTCATCTGCTTCCGGTTCCGCGTTGTCTTCGTTATTGTTCTCTTCAATATTGACAAACTCGCCGTCCTTGATTTCCTGCTGAGAATAGCCATAGCTGCCGAAGGACTCTTCTTCGCGCTTATAGCTGCGTTCTCCTTCAATAATCGAACGGATATCGGTCTCCCCGTAATCCACATTCTCACTGACCTCAACCTCATTGCCATCCTCATCAAGCAGACTTACATCCAGGCCCAGGGACTGCAGCTCTTTGAGCAGTACCTTGAAGGACTCCGGTACACCCGGCTCCTGGATATTCTCACCCTTGATGATTGCCTCATAGGTCTTCACACGCCCTACCACATCATCCGACTTGACAGTCAGGATCTCCTGCAGGGTATAGGATGCGCTATAAGCCTCCAGCGCCCATACCTCCATCTCACCGAAACGCTGTCCGCCAAACTGTGCCTTACCACCCAGCGGCTGCTGTGTAATCAGAGAATAAGGGCCAGTAGAACGTGCATGAATCTTATCATCTACCAGGTGATGCAGCTTCAGATAATGCATGTGGCCGATCGTAACCGGATTGTCAAAATACTCTCCGGTACGCCCGTCGCGCAATCTTACCTTGCCATCCCGCCGGATCGGGACACCTTTCCACAGCTCGCGGTGTTCCAGATGGGAGCCAAGATATTCCATAACCTCCGGTTTGAGGATATCGCGGTACTTCTCCTGAAATTCTTCCCAGGAAGTATTCACGTAATCATTGGCAAGTTCCAGCGTGTCCATAATATCAACTTCATCCGCGCCATTGAAAACCGGCGTAGAAACATTAAATCCAAGCACCATCGCTGCCAGGCTTAAATGAATCTCCAGCACCTGACCGATGTTCATACGGGACGGTACGCCCAGTGGGTTCAATACGATATCCAGCGGACGGCCATTTGGCAGAAACGGCATATCCTCAACCGGCAGTACCCGTGAGACAACACCCTTGTTGCCGTGGCGTCCTGCCATTTTATCACCAACGGAAATCTTACGTTTCTGGGCAATATAAATACGAACCGTTTCGTTGACTCCCGGAGGCAGCTCGTCGCCGTTCTCTCTGGTAAACACTTTGGCGTCAATCACAACGCCGTAAGCACCGTGCGGAACCTTCAGCGAGGTATCGCGGACCTCTCTGGCTTTCTCGCCAAAGATCGCTCTCAGCAGACGTTCTTCCGCTGTCAGCTCGGTTTCACCCTTCGGGGTAACCTTACCGACCAGGATATCTCCCGTACGCACCTCCGCGCCGATACGGATAATCCCGCGCTCATCCAGATCCTTCAGCGCGTCATCACCGACTCCGGGCACATCACGGGTAATCTCCTCCGGTCCCAGCTTGGTATCACGGGACTCTGCCTCATATTCCTCGATGTGAACCGAAGTATAAACATCTTCCTTGACCAGGCGCTCACTTAAAAGCACCGCATCCTCATAGTTATAACCTTCCCAGGTCATAAATCCGATCAACGGATTTTTCCCCAGAGCAATCTCGCCCATCGATGTGGACGGTCCGTCCGCGATCACATCGCCAGCTTCCACATGCTCGCCCTTATTGACGATCGGCTTCTGGTTATAACAGTTCGACTGGTTGCTTCTCTTAAATTTGCTCAGGCGGTATACATCCCGTCCATTATCCTCCGCCCTGCGGATGATAATCTCGCTGGACGCCGAACGTTCCACCGTACCGGCATGTTTTGCCACCACGCACACGCCGGAGTCCACCGCGGCCTTGGCCTCGATCCCGGTGCCGATCACCGGAGCTTCTGTGATCAACAGCGGCACCGCCTGACGCTGCATGTTGGAACCCATCAGCGCACGGTTCGCGTCATCGTTCTGCAGGAACGGAATCATCGAGGTCGCCACCGAAAATACCATCTTCGGCGATACGTCCATCAGATCCACGTTCTGCTTACGGAACTCGGAGGTCTCCTCACGGAAACGGCCGGCCACGTTATTTTTGATAAAATGGCCTTCCCCATCCAGCGGAGTATTTGCCTGTGCTACAATATAATTATCCTCTTCGTCTGCGGTCAGATACACGACGTCGTCGGTAACCCGCGGGTTCTGAGGGTCTGTTTTATCTACGATACGATAGGGGGCTTCAATAAAACCATACTGGTTTACTCTCGCGTAAGTTGCCAGTGAGTTGATCAGGCCGATGTTCGGACCCTCAGGGGTCTCAATCGGGCACATACGTCCGTAATGGGTATAATGAACATCTCGCACCTCAAATCCGGCACGGTCTCTCGACAGACCGCCCGGTCCCAGCGCGGACAGACGTCTCTTGTGCGTCAGCTCGGAAAGCGGGTTATTCTGATCCATAAACTGGGACAGCTGGGAGCTGCCAAAGAACTCCTTCACAGCAGCCGTCACCGGCTTGATATTGATCAGGGACTGCGGAGATATACTGTCGATATCCTGCGTTGTCATACGCTCTCTTACCACACGCTCCATACGGGACAGGCCGATGCGGTACTGATTCTGCAGCAGCTCACCCACCGCACGGATCCGGCGGTTACCCAGATGGTCGATATCGTCGTTATTGCCGATCCCACCCTCCAGGTGCATATTATAGTTAATAGAAGCGATAATATCTTCCTTCGTGATATGTTTCGGGATCAGTTCGCTCACATGGCGGCTGATCAGTTCTTTCAGCTCCTCCATGTTGTCACCGGCTTCTTCCATCAGAGGCACCAGAGCCGGATAATATACATCCTCCGTGATTCCCGCTTCTTTCGGGTCAAATGGTACATACGTACCCAGATCCACCATCAGATTGGAAAGTACCTTATAATTGCGGTCCGGTCCCTGGATTATGACATAAGGAATGCCTGCGTCCTGGATCCGTGTCGCCATCTCCTTATCTACGGTAACTCCCGCCTCGGCAAGCACTTCACCGGTACCAGTGTCCACAACGTCCTCCGCCAGGACCTGCCCTTTGATACGGTTTTTAAAATGAAGTTTTTTATTAAATTTATATCTTCCTACTTTGGCCAGATCATAACGTCTCGGGTCAAAGAACATACTGTTCAGAAGACTCTCTGCACTATCAACGGATAACGGCTCGCCCGGACGGATCTTCTTATAAAGCTCCAGCAGTCCATCCTGATAATTATCGGAAGGATCCTTACCAAAACTTGCCAGAAGTTTCGGCTCTTCTCCAAACAGATCCAGAATCTGCGCGTTCGTACCATATCCCAGGGCACGTACCAGCACTGTCACCGGCACCTTACGCGTACGGTCTACGCGAACATAAAAAACGTCATTGGAATCTGTCTCATATTCCAGCCATGCGCCACGGTTAGGAATCACCTGACAGCTGTACAGCTTTTTCCCCAGCTTATCATGCGCGATGGTGTAATAAATGCCCGGAGAACGAACCAGCTGGCTGACAATGACACGCTCCGCCCCATTAATTACGAACGATCCGGTATCCAGCATCAGCGGGAGATCACCCATGAAAATCTCGTGCTCGTTAATCTCTTCCTTATCCTTATTATATAATCGGACTTTCACCTTTAAAGGCGCCGCGTAAGTGGCATCTCGATCTTTGCACTCCTCAATGCTGTACTTCACCTCGTCCTTACATAATGTAAAATTCACAAACTCAAGGCTCAGATGTCCAGCAAAATCAGTAATCGGAGAGATATCATCAAAAACTTCCTTCAGGCCATCTTCCACAAACCACTGGAAAGAGTCCTTCTGGATCTCAATCAGGTTCGGCATCTCAAGAACTTCTTTTTGTCTTGCGAAGCTCATTCTAAAGCTTTTTCCGGCTTTCACCGGGCGCATTCTGCTTTTCTCCATTGACGTTTCACCCCTGTTTTCTAAGTATTTTTGGGCGCAAAAAGCCCAAAACGCCACAATAGTGCAAACTCCATGTTATCACATATTTGTCAACGAGTCAAGGTTTTTTCTCTTGCAATTTTTATCGGGAAATGATATACTGGATTATAATTCGGCGTACGTCAGGAAAGATCGTTCCGGTCCTGAAAGACGGCACGTACTTCATTTTAAATCAGCCGTCCCTTATGCTCCTCGCACAAAGGCCGGCACAGGAGGGTATCACATGCAAACGTTCTTAAATGTATTGCTGGTGATTTTGGTAATTCTTTGTATCGCACTGGCGGTTCTTTATTATCTGGGACGCAAGGCTGAAAAGCGCCAGCTGGAAAATCAGCAGCTTCTGGAAGCCGCCAAACAGACCGTCTCGATTCTGGTCATCGATAAGAAACGTCTTCCGATCAGTCAGGTAACCGGTCTTCCCAAACAGCTCTATGAGCAGACACCCTGGTATGCCAAACGGGCCAAGCTGCCGATCGTCAAGGCAAAAGTCGGCCCCAGGATTGTCACATTGATCGCTGACGATAAAGTTTTTGACGCGCTCCCGGTAAAAACCGAAGCGAAAGTAAGCGTCAGCGGCATCTACATAACGGAGATCAAGGCTGTCCGCGGCGGCGCGGTCGCAGCGGCTCCGCCGGCAAAGAAGGGATTTTTCAGCCGGATTTTCAAAAAATGATTTTTTCACACGCTCATCAGGCAGGAGGTATCCACCTCCTGCCTGATTTTTCTGCTGACACCAGACACCGTCTACGCCTGGCCCGGCATGGCACAGACCTCAACAGATATCTCACAGGATGAAACCGGATCGTAATTCATATCCAGTTCATACCCCGCAACGACCCGCAGCCGCTCTTCGCTTTCTTCCAGTTCAAGACTCTTCGTCGCGACCTCAATCATAAACTCGCCCATCGGCGTCGCGTAATGAGTCAGTTCCTTTTTCCCCGGTTCAAAAATCATCCGTGTCTCCACAAGTCCGGTCTTATGTACATCCATAAGTTCCGGAGAAAAACGGATCATATTACGAACGCTTCCGCTGAAATCATCCATCAGTTCCTCATAGACAATCGTATGTTTTCCATTTTTAAAATAATATTTTCCGGGCATAACCAGTTCCATCTTTTCCGGTTCCCCTTCATCCATCCACTGCATTCCGCAGATCCGGATCAACACATCCTTCGTCATGACATTAATATTCCTCAATATTGATTTTTCGGGTTTCCTTAACTTCCTTCGGCAAAATCGCCGTCGCAAAATTTGTAAACTGATCTGCCAGATCGCTCACAAAAAACTGATACTGCTCTCCCTGCATCTCTGCCGCAGGATCCCTGTTCATTTCCTTTTCCTTTAATAAGTCCTTTAACTCCAGGGCCGTCTCATAAGCCGGATTTACCAGCGTTACGTTTTCCCCCATCAGCCGCCGCATGGTCGAACGCAGCAACGGATAATGAGTACAACCCAGTACCAGAGTATCGATATACTTTTCCTTCAGGACGCTCAGATACCGCGACGCGACCTCATCCGTCACGGAATCATGAAACAGTCCTTCCTCTACCAGTGGCACAAAGAGCGGACAGGCTTTGCCAAAAACTTCAATCCCCGGCCGCATTGTCCGGATCACTTCCGTGTATATGCCGGTACTGATGGTCGCGACCGTCCCGATCACACCGATCCGGCCATTTTTCGTCGCATGCACCGCCGCACGCGCTCCCGCGTTGATCACACCGATCACTGGTATATCAGACTCTGACGCCACGGTTTCCAGCGCATAAGCGCTTGCCGTATTGCAGGCAATTACAATCGCCTTGACCTCCTGTGTCCGCAGGAAGCGGACGATCTGCCTGGAATAACGCAAAACTGTATCCTTTGATTTGCTGCCGTAAGGAAGCCTCGCCGTATCTCCAAAATATACGATCCGCTCCTCGGGAATCTGCCTCATAATTTCCCGCGCAACCGTCAATCCGCCGACGCCGGAATCAAACACTCCGACCGGCGCGTTCCTGTCCGTATGACTCATCGCCTCCGCATCCCCCTTCACTGTTCGAAATGGCTCTGCCGCTCAAAAGCCAGACGGATCAGTTCAGAAATCAATTCTTTTTTGGAAAGTCCGGCCGCCTCCCACAGCATCGGATACATACTGATCGCGGTAAATCCGGGAAGCGTATTGATTTCATTAAAAATCACTTCCCCCCTGTCGGTCACAAAGAAATCCACCCTTGCCAGGCCATATCCATCTACTGCGTTAAAAATCTTTTCTGCCGCGCTTCTCACCCGTTCCGCGGAATCTCCCGGAAGCACAGGATGGATGACCGTCCGGGATGCTTCATTATAATATTTTGCGTCAAAATCGTAAAATTCTGCCGCTGCCAGGATCTCTCCCACTCCGGTTGAACGCACCGGGCGGGAGCCACCTCCCAGCACCGCGCACTCAATCTCATGACCGACAATCGTTTCTTCCACCAGGATCTTACGGTCATGATGCGCTGCTTCCCGGAGACCGTTAATCAGTTCCTGCCGGTTTTCCGCCTTACTCACGCCCCGGCTCGAACCGGCATTCGACGGTTTGATAAATACCGGATAAGATAACTTTTCTTCGATCCGCGATACAGTCCCCTCCAGATCTTTCTCCATTTTCCAACGCTCAACCGGGACATAATCGGCCTGCCGAATACCAAGCTCTTTTACGATGATCTTAGTCGTGCATTTATCCATCGAAACCGCGCTTGCCAGAACTCCGCAGCCAACGTATGGAATTCTCGCCAGTTCAAATAATCCCTGAACCGTCCCGTCTTCTCCATACAGCCCGTGCAGTACGGGAAAGGCCGCATCAATCCGGATCTCTTCATATCTGCCGGCTTCTGTGAGAATCACGCTCTGGCGTGACGCATCCGGACATAGCACTGCTTCTATCCGGCTCTCTCTCCATCTGCCAGAGCGGATATCGTCAGCACATTCCGCCTTTAACCAGTGTCCTTCCTCCGTAATGCCTATCAGAAGCGGATCATAAGTATCTCTGTCTATCAGATCAATCACATTTGCCGCGGACATGCAGGAGACGATGTGCTCCGAGGACTGTCCGCCGAAGAGAACTGCGATTTTCTTTTTTCCTGTTTTGCTTGCCATAATTTCCTCCAACACTTTATCGTCCTCATTATTTTCTGTGTGAATTATGTTTGATTATACCATAAATGTCAATACTTATGGTATCAATTATCACAGTTTTCACACCATGGTACTAAACCTGCAGGAGCTTTATGAGTGTTACGTCCGTCCATGAGACGAACACATATCCTCCGAGGACCGCTCGCGCTTAGGTTTTCACGTAGCGGTACTAAGTTCGCCGGACATACATCCGGCTCACTAAGTGCCGACGTGAAAAATGTCCTCTGCGGATATGTGTTCGTCTCATGGACTACTTTGCTGGCATACATTAATATCATTTTGGATGTACGCCTCATGATGGTGCTCTAAGACAGTTAATTTCATAGGAGTAGCTTATCAGACTTTGCTTTCATATTTATGTTTTCTGATTGATCGTAATGTAAATGGCAAAAGATATTTTATCACAGCTACAGGATATACGCACAATTATTTTATTAACACGAAAGGGTTTTCAGGTTGAAACAGTCTTATGAAGAATAAAAAGAATTTATACCTGCACCAATCTTACTTCGGTCTCTGGCTCGCGCTGCTCGCTCTGGCGCTTCTGCTCACGATGAACCATCTGCAGACCAACCGGGAGACGCTGGCGGCGAGGATCGCGCCGGGGGTTTTGCGGTTTCATGTGATGGCAGACAGTAACAAGCGTACCGATCAGACGGTGAAGCTGGAGATCCGCAGTCTGTTGCTGGATTATCTGAGGGAGCATCTGCCTGCACAGGCGGACAAGGATACGACGGTTTCTTATGTCGCGGATCATCGAGCAGATCTGGAGGCCGTCGCAGATCGTCTGCTGGTGCGGGAGGGGTTTGACTACCGGACGTCGCTCTCTGTCGTTCATGATTATTTTCCCAGCCGGACTTACGCGGGGCTGACTTTTCCCTGTGGATATTATGACGCTGTCCGGGTCACTCTCGGCAGCGGACGGGGGCATAACTGGTGGTGTGTGCTTTATCCGCAGTTTTGTTTTGTAGAGGGTGTGTGCAGTGAGATTCCCGAAGAGAGTATGGATATTTTAAAGAAGAGCATCCAGAAGGATGACTTTCTTCTATTAACAAAGGGATTTTCTCTAACAAAAGGGGATTTTCTAATAAAAGAGGATTCTCTGACAAATGGATTTTCTCAATCGGATGAACTCTCGGATTCTCGCGAATTGTCTGAGTCGACGATAATTTCTGATCCGAGAATAATTTCTGATCCAAAGATAAATCCGGATTCTTACCGGAATCCGGATTATCATGATGATCTTTCCGTAAAAGAAAGCCGTCCTGAATTATCTCTCCGTTTGCACCTGCTCCCGGATTTTCAGATTACTCTATGTCCACCAGACCCTTGACGGCCCAGTGATAGGTCTCCAACGCCAGCAAGAGTGCCGTATCCGCAGCCTCGTAGGCGGCCTTTTCCTGATAATAGGAAACCTGTGTACCCAGGTAGTCTGCCTCGCTCAGCATGCCGAGCCGGTACATCCGTTCGTAACTGTCGCGGCTTAACTGCGCGCTCTCCCAGCCGGCTTTCGCTGACTCCAGCGCGGTTTCTTTGGAGAGGACGTCGTTATAGAGCTGCTTCATAACGATGGTGAGCTTTTCATCGCCCTCGTTGATGACGCCGAGGCGGGCGCTTACTGTCGCCGTGGAATTTCCCTTGTCGGAGGTTCTCTGGCTGATCAATGTTGTATTGTTACCAATGGCCTTAACTGTGTCTGCCTCCAGGTCCATTTCATCGATCCGGCCAAGATCCGTTGCCGGAATCGGGACGATCTCAGGCGTCGCGTCGGCTGCCCAGCCGGTCAGAGAACAAAGTGAAGGCAGGATCTGTGACAATCCGCTCTCCAGCGCCGCGCTTGAACTTTGTGCTGACAAAAGGTTGGTCTTTGCCGTCAGCACATCGGTTTCTGTCGCCATCCCCAGAGTCTGTTCCCGCAGTGTCAGCTGATACTGTGCCTCGTACATTTCTGACAGTTTGTTCAGGGTATCGCGCTGCTTTACTGTCGAATCATAGGCGATCATCAGGCTCTGAACTGCCTGTGTGATCTGATTTTCCGCCTTGACAATACTTGATCGCGTCGTGGTCTGCATCAGCAGAGAATTCGCTGTCGGCCGCAGTCCCGCTATCACCGCATCGAAGATGTATTCATTCGTCGTGTGAACGATCAGCGCGGATACATCGCCGTCATCCTCCGCGTCCTCTTTCAGCTCCTGTACCTTACGTCTCTGGCTTTCCAGCTCTGTGATACTCTTTTGCAGCTGCTCCTGTGTATCCTGCAGCGTATCCCAGACATTGACGATCGTCGAGTTGAAGTTATGCACCAGTTCCGGGATCTCGTCATACTCCAGCACATTGTCTGTCAGCTTTGCCCAGTCTTCGGCGCTGTAGCCGGTACCGACATCACTGGTAATGTTTTCGTCTGCCAGCGCATTGTAAGGGAGAAGAATGGTCAGAATCACTGTCAGAATTATGCAGGAAAATCTCTTACTTCTCCCTGTCCTTTTTAATCTGCCGGTTTCTGCTCCCCTGCTTTTTGCTCTTTTTTTCATCCAATCACCGCCTTATGCGCTTGCAAGGCCATTTACCGCCCAGTCATAATCCTGCACCGCCTGAAAAAGATCCAGCCGCGCCGTCTCTACCGCAATCTGAGCGTTCTCTGTCGTGTTTTTCTGAGTAAGGTACTCCATACGGGAGAGATTGCCCAGTGCGTACTGCCGCTCGGCAGTCGCCAGATTGCGTTCTTCCAGATCTGCCTGCGACTGTGCCAGTTCATAAGCCGCCTGGTTTGCCAGTACCGCCTGGTAGCCGGACAATAAAGACGCGCCGATCATCTGCTCATTCTCGCGAATCGAAGTCTTCAAAGTGTCGATGGTGTCCTCCTCTGTCGCGTTTTCCAGTTTACGTTTATTGACACGCAGCGTGTAATTATTTTCCAGGGCCGCCTCCTTGTCCGCTTCCGGATCCATCGCGGCGATATGGTCAAAATCGATCTCCGGGATCTCCCGGATCTCCGGCTGTGCGTCATGGCTCCAGCCCATCAGCACGATCATCTGCTCACGCAGTGTCTCGATCGCGGACTCGTCATCCTGGATCGTCTTATCCGCGGCCAGCAAGTCTTCCTTTGCCAGCAGCACTTCCGCCTCTGTCGCGGATCCAAGGTCGCGCTTGATCTGAATATTCTGGTAAGTTTCTTCCAGAAGCTCCCGGCTCTTTACGTCCGTCTCCAACTGTAACTGCTGCAAATAGTAGCTGACCATATCACTCTGCGCGGTGGAAGCGAGCGTCTTTTCCGTCGCCGTATAATTCAGATAATAGGTCATATAATCTTCCAGCGCATCATCCGCTGCTTCGCGCCAGGTCTCGATCTGCATCTCATTGGTCACGATCGTACTCATCGTCGTCGCGTAATCTGAGTCCTCCACATCCGGATAATTCAGACTGTCCTCCAGATCATCCGCGAGTTCCCGGTAGCGGTCGGCCCACTCATCGTTGGTCTCGCCGTAATCCTTGTGGAAATCATTCAGATCCAGCTGATTTTTGATTACAGTCGCGTTATATTCGTGAATCAGATCCTCGATCTCGTCGTATTCGAGGACATCATCCCGCAGCTTTGCCCACTCGTCTTCGCTGCGGGCAAATTCCGGGCTTCCCGCCATGGCCTCGCCGGAAAGCAGCAGGCTGCCGGCCAGACCAAGAGCCAGGATCCGCTTTTTATTTTTCATACATCAATCCTCCGATCTCATTCTATCATGAACTTCGTTCATGATCGTCATTCGCCGTTCGTCAAGAACATGCAAGCATGTTCTTTCCTCACTTTCGCTCATT
>JAJQAC010000007.1:25172-51708 GCA_021204025.1 Clostridiales bacterium
CATTCGCCGTTCGTCAAGAACATGCAAGCATGTTCTTTCCTCACTTTCGCTCATTTAATCATAGCTGATTTCTTTCTTCGGCTTGACGCTCATAACCGCATAGTAGATCGGCAGCACAAGCAAAGCCAGCGCAGTCGAAGCCAGCAGACCGCCTACATCGACGATCGCGAGTCCCTGCATCGTAGCGCCCGAATCGCCAAAAGCTAATGCCATCGGGATCATTGCCACGATCGTTGTAAGCGTCGTCATAAAGATCGGACGCATACGGATCGCGCCTGCCTCGATCAGAGCCTGCTTCATCTCCATCTCGCTCCGCAGCTGGTTCACCGTATCGACATACAGAATACCGTTATTTACTACCGTACCTACCAGCATCAGGAAACCAAGCAGAGAGGTCATGCTGATGGAAACATCCGTCAGATACAGCAGAACGAACGAACCGATCAACGCGAACGGGATCGTCGTCATAACCATGAGCGAAAACTTCGGAGATTCAAACTGCATTGCCATCACAACAAATACGAGGAAGACCGCCAGCGCGATCGCGCCACCCAGCGCGGAGAAATTTTCCCTCATCATTTTCTGTATGGTACTCTCTGCCAGCACAACCGTTGAACCCATATATTTCGTGACCACTTCATCATAGAGCAGATCTTCGATTGCGTCCTGTTCCCGCGAATCTTCCGTCAGGAAATCACCGGTGATCGTCACCTGGTATTGTCCGTCCGACCGGAGAATCGTCGCAGGGCTGTCTTTGAAGTAAATATCCGCGACATCCGTAAGAGCCACCGATGTGCCGGAACTGCTGGTAAGCATGATTCCCTGCAGCTTATCGATCGTATCGTACTGATCTTTCGCGTATTCTACCATCACGCTGATGTCCTCGCCGTCCACCTTCATCGTGGTCGCCTCAATCCCGTCCAGGATGTTATTCAGAGAACTCGCAACAAGCGCCGGAGTCACGCCCTCCGCGGTCGCTTTCACCGAATCGATATCAACCTTCACAACCGGCGCCGAATTCTCCATCGTCGAATGTACCTTTGTGATCTCCGGTCTGGTCTGCAGCTCCGCCACAATCGCGTCGGACGCCGCTTTCAGATCATCATACTGTGTACTTTGCAGGACATATTCCGCCCCGTCGCTGGTACTCATCACGGTACTCATGGACGAGCCCAGGCTAAACGTCAGATTCGCGCCTGTGACATCTGCCAGACCCCTCTTCCACTCTTTCATCACCTCATCCATCTCTCTCGACCGTTTATCCAGCAGATAAGCATTGAGCGTGCCGCTGGTTCCCGTAGAGGTACTCAGTCCGCTTCCGCCGGAGGAAAGCAGATAGGATTCCAGATCCGGATCCTGTGTGATATACTCCTCAACCTGACGGAAGATCCGATCCTGTTCCTCCACGCTAAGGCCCGGACGCATCTCAATGTCAATATCAATCTGGCCGATATCGTCAGAAACTATCAGCTCCATCCGCAGCTGAGTCGCCATCCAGATCGACACCGCAAAGCAAAGGATCGATACTGCAATTACGAGTCTCTTTTTCTCCAGAAGTTCATCCATCAGGCTGCGGTATCCTTTCTGAAGGGCACGCACAATGCCTCCCACCGGAGAATCTTCCTTTTCTCTTGGCCGGAAGTAACAGTAACACAGCGGCACGATCGTCATCGCGCTCACCAAAGACGCTACCATACAGAAAACGATGGTAAAGCCCAGCGGTGTAAACATCATGGCGCTTAATCCGGTCATCATTGCCAGCGGCAAGAATACCACGCAGGTCGTTACTGTCGAACCGATGATGGACTGCAGGACGATGCCGCTGCCTTCCAGCGCTGCGTCGCGATAGCCTGCCAGTTCCTTTCCTTTTGTCGAACGGAAACAGCTCTCCAGCACAACGATCGAGTTATCCACCATCATACCAACGCCGAGTACAAGGCTGCTCAGCGTGACGACATTTAAGCTGAAATCCATGAGCTGCATCAGCACCAGCGCCGCCAGGATCGAGATCGGAATTGATGTTCCGACGATCAGAGAGGCTCGGATCTCTCCAAAGAAAAGGAAAATGATCAGCATCGAAACAATAACTGCCATGATCATCGTCTGAAATACGCTTGACAGCGAGGAGATGATCGTCTCGCTGGTATCGTCTACAATTATGACCTCCAGGTTCGGATCCGCGGCCTGCAGCTCCGCCATAACCTCCTTGACTTCAGAGGAAACCTCCATAGCGGTTGCGCTCTGCTGCTTGGTCACTTCAATGGAAATGGTATCGTTGCCGTTATAACGGGCCACGCCCTCCGCATCCTCAAGCGCCAGTCCGACATTCGCGATGTCTTCCAGGTAAATGATATTTCCACTGCCGAGTGAAATCGGAATCTTTTTTAACAACTCCGTCGTGTTGTACTCCGCGCCCGCACTGACATCCAGCAGCTGATCACCCACAATCGTATCGCCTACCGGATAACTGAAATCCGCCGCTCCGACGGAACTCGCGACTGAACTCATCGTCAACCCATACTGCTCCAGCTTTTCCGGAATCAATTCGATCTGAATATACTGCTCCTGACCGCCGCTTACGCTGACATCCGCGACTGACGTAATCTTTTCGATCTCCGGAACAATCTTATTATTGACGTAGTTATACAGATTTGATTGCGTCTTGTTATCGATCGCCAGGGTAATTGCCGCCATCTCATCTATATTCATCTTAATGACCATCGGATCTTCGCAGTCATCCGGAATCGCCGCCTTGATCTGGTCCATCTTCTGCTGCAGATCATTGTACGCTTCATCCGTATCTTTATCATAGTCGTAAGAGATGATGATCAGAGAAATATTTTCCATCGAATACCCGGTAACTGTATCGATACCGCTCAGAGAACCAATCTCATCTTCGATCTCAGTCGTCACCAGATCATTGATATCCTCCGGGCTCGCTCCCGTATAGAGCGTATAGATAATCAGCATCGGATAATCCATATCCGGCATCTGCTGCAATCTGGCAGACATTATCGACCGGAAGCCAAACACAATCAAACAAAGCACCAGCATCACCGTGGCGACCGGCCGTCTGAGAACTGTTTTTGTTAATCCCATAGCTGTCCACCTCCCATTTATTCTGTTACCTGGGTATCTGCCACTTCGCCCTGTTTACGTACCTCGGAACCTTCATACAGTTCTGAAGTCCAGGTCGTGATTACCTCATCGCCCGCACTCACTCCGCTCAGAATCTGCGCGCGCTCTGAGTCATAGACACCGACCTCGACAGCTACCTGCCGCACGATCCCGTCCTCATACAGATAGACATACGAATCCCCGCCGGAATAATAAATGGAATCTACCGACAACGTATCCGCGTTCGCAACATGATCCGATACAACGGAAAGGCTCACCGTAGACCCTGTCGCAAGCGCGTCTCCCTCATCAATCAACGCTTTTACCCGAAAAAGCCCCGTATTGGAATCGATCATCGATGAGATCTCGCTGATCACGCCCTGATAGTCGCTTCCGCTTTTTGTAGCGGTGACCGTATCGCCGACAGACAGATTACCGACGATCTTTTCCGGCACAGAGAATGTGAGAGTCTTGCTCCCCTCTCCCGAAATCACACAGACCAGGGTATCTGTCGAGACATTGTCATGCATCTCGATCCCACACTGCTCGACCTTGCCGCCGATCGTCGCGGTCACATTGCTGTACTCCAGCTGATAATCGTACGCCAGCTTCGCCTGATCATACTGGATCTGGGCGCTCTTATAGGAAGCCTCAACGCTCTCAAACGTCGCAGACGCGATATCTCCCGCCTCATAAAGGGCTCTCTGGCGGTTGTATGTATTTCTCGCACTTTCCAGCGATGTCAACGCGGACTCCATCGACAGGCGCGATGACTCTACCAGCTTCGTGTCAATCGTGCAGAGCAGCTGTCCGGCTTCCACGATATCGCCGGTCTTTACAAACACTCCAGTGATATCGCCGCTTTCCTGCGGATAGATATAAACTACATCCGCCGGCTCTACCGTGCCTACCAGGTCACGATACAGCACAATATCTCCTTTCTGCAGTGTTTCTGTCTCCACAACCGGAAGAACCTCCTCTTCCTCTTCAGCCTCCGGCGCAAACACACGCACCGCAACGATCGCGCAGAACGCGACCGCGACTATGACCCCGAAAATAGAACTTTTTTTCATAACCTTCTCTTCTCCTCTTCCTTTTTATAAGCTCCGTAACGAAGGATATCCAGCGACTGATGAAACAGTCTGCGGATCTCTGTCAGACTATCCGGATGCTCGTAATACTGTTTTAAATAAATCATCATTGCTGTTCCGGCCTGCAGCGCAACCGGGATAAAGTCCTCATATCGCTCCAATCTCAGCACATGTTTATCCACATGCTCATAAATACGCCGGATCGGACTGCCCTCCTCATACATTCTGACAACGGAAGGCATCATGTCCATACCTCCCTGTCGGAGACATTCCTGACTGGAAAAAATGTTACGGTAAACCGAAAAAATCTCTTCATTCTTCATCGCGCTGACCGCAGACTCAAACATGATTTTCAGCATAGAGAAATAATCCCCGTCCTGGCGGCTCATCTCCTCATTCATCAGGTACTGCATCTGATCGCGGGTGTCCTCTAACAGCCACCGCACCAGATCATTTTTATCATTGAAATAGGTGTAAAAACTCCCGCGGGAGATCCCCGCGGTCTGGACGATCTGATTGATCGACACTTTCTCAAATGGAACCCTTGCGAATTCCTTCATGACAGCTTCCTTAATCCTCTGCTGCTTTGCCGCTGACAGACGGTAAAAGCGTTCTGAAGGCATCTCAATCCCTCCCTCCTGTCAGATTCTGAAAATCCGGCATTTTATCATATGTATCCGCTACACAATTCGTGACATTCTGTCATTTATGACAACCTGTCACTTATGACAGCCTGTCATTTATTATAATGACGGGTTGTCATCTTGTCAAGAACACAAATAAATTTTTATGAAATTTTTATGTCTCTTGTGAGAAAAAAGATTTCATGCTATACTATGCAGGCTGATTGCCAGACAGGCACCTCAGTAAATCATCAATACATAAGAAATCGAGGTCACCTCCCATGGGATATCTCTATATGCTCACTGTCGCGATCCTTTTCAGCTTTGGCGGCACCTGTGCCAAACTGATCAGTCCGTATTTTGGTCCGGCTTTTATCACATTCTTCCGCTTCTCGGTCGGTGTGTGTTTTTTACTGCTTCTCAAAGCGGTCAAACGTCAGCCGTTCCGCCCGGATTACCGGTCAACCGTGAAGCTGCTCGCGGGATGGATCCTCTTTGGCGCCGTCGCCAAATGGATGGCCTATCTGACGGAAAATTACGGACTCGCGCACGGTCCTTCCTACGGAAACATCGTCACCCAGCCCTCTCAGGCAATCTTTTTAACTCTGACGAGCGTTTTTCTCTTTCATGAAAAGCTCTCCCGCAAAAAGATCGCCTGCATCGTACTCTGCCTGACCGGCGTTTTATGTATCTCATGGAACGGGCGTTCCCCGGAAATGTTTCTCCAGGAGAACGCCCCGCTGATGGTCCTCTTCCTGCTTTCCGGTGTCTGCGCCGGGAGCCACGTACTCTCCCAGAAAATGATCGCGGACCGGATGGATATCATCGACAGCAACCTGACGATCTTCACGATATCGGGCATACTCTCTGCCCTCCCGCTCATCCCGCAGGTCGCGGGAGGCGCGATCTCCGGCATCCGGCCGGATATCGGCTGTATCTTTGGCATCCTCATGTTCGGATTTATCACCGGCATCGGGTTTTACCTGAACGCAAAAGCCATCCCGCTTCTGCCGTTTTATATGATCCCGATCCTGCAAAGCAGCATGGTGATCTTCGCCATTCTCTGGGGCGCGCTGTTCTTTCACGAGACGATTACCATTTATATCGTGGTCGGGACGCTGATGTTTCTCTTTGGAATTATCCGTCTGCAGCTGCTGAATCAAGATGCGGACGCATAAATGTCTCTGCATCTTGAACAAAGGATGCTCATTCTATCACAACAAAAAGCAGCTTACGATGAAAATTTGACTGAAAACAAATCAAAAAGCATTTTTCAATTACACACCTGCTTCTGTCACCTGCGGCCAGTACCAGTCATTGAACAGTTTCTGGATGATCTCCAGCAGATCTTCATCGGGCAATGCCTGCCTGTTTTGCATATGAATCGCGATCGCGGAAAATATCCCGTAAAAAAACATATCCGTGACGGCTTTCTTTTTCGGCGTATCCGCAATCGGCCTGCCAATATGATCGATCACGTTTTCTCTCATTCTCCGGATAAAATGAAAGCGGTTCTGTTCCGACATCAGCACGGCAATGCGATCCGGATTTTCCTGAAAACAGCGTATAAATGTCTCGAAAAACTGCCGGTCATGTACATCGCTCCCGCCATTCCGTTCCCGCATAGCTTTTCGTGTAGTCTGAAAAAAATCATCCTCAGCATACTCAATCAACGTATAGATATCCTCAAAATAACGATAAAAGGTTGTGCGGTTGTAACCCGCAAGGTTTGTAATCTCCCGGATCGTAATCTGGTGAATATCTTTTATCTGGGCCAATTCAAAAAAAGCTGACACAAACGATTCTCTTGTTGCATCTGTAATTTCCGGTTGTTTGTTCATATCCTTCTCCTGTTGATCACTATTTTGTCTGAAATCTGAAATATTATTTCTCACTACCGGTCTCTTCACAAGCCCGGACAAACTCCAGGTACAAGCATTATACAACACTTGTCGCATAACAACAAGCAGCGGATCGTCACGCGAACCATGCGACACTTTCACGCCATTGTTGCTTGATGAATCTCCCTTATCACAGTAGAATATTCATATGCAACATGTGTCGCGTATATAAGATCAAGGAGGTGAGTCCTTTGCTGTTCCATATTTTCAGAAACTGGCTGCGATGGCGAAAAGACTGGGACTCCTTATGTAATCGCTGCGGTAAATGCTGCTATTCCCGCTCGGAAGGAACCGGCGGAAGCGTCGTCATTCATTATGATGATCCCTGTGAACATCTGGACACAGACACAAACCTGTGTCAGATCTACGCAAACCGGCTCTCACTGTGTAACCATTGCGGAAAGGTAACTCTGTTTACCGCATTATTTCATCCAACCCTGCCCGGAGATTGTGCCTATGTACAGACATTCCGGCTGTGGGAAAACAAAAGGAGGGATCTAAGCATGAGTTATGAATATAATCAGCTGAAAAAATATATGGACCAAAGCCGCAAAACGATTGTCGTCACCGGCGCAGGAATCTCTTATCTCTACGGTATGCGCAGACTGAAGCAGTCAGTCGGCATCGGAAACGCCAGACGGATCTTTTCCTCCGCATATGTCCGCAAAAACCCGGAAAAGTTTTACCGTACCATGAAAAACGCTTTCCTGGACGCGACCTTTATCAAGGGGCCCAGCACCGTTCACCGACAACTCGCACAACTGGAACGCCTGGGAAAAATCCACGGCATCGTCACCCAGAATCTGGACTGTCTGCACACCATCGCCGGATCCCAGAATGTAATTGAATTTCAGGGTAGCTTTCGCGATAACATCTGCATCGACTGCAGGACCCGTAATTTTGATTACCAGGTATGGAATCAGGGTCATATGCCCCGCTGCGAAAAATGCGGCGCGCCTCTGATGCCGGTCAGCTTCTATACCGAATCAGCCATACACGACAGCATTGCTCAGGAAAATATGAACAAGGCGATCCATCTGATTGCCGAGGCGGACCTGGTGATCGTCATCGGTACCACTGGTTTTCGCAGCCAGGAATATCTGAGCCGCATGAAACCAGAAACAAACCTTGTTCAGATCAATCCTTCTGAGACACCATTGGACCGCATCGCCACTCTGAATATCCGAGCCGACGCCGCAGAGGTGCTGGACACACTGTTATCATAAACAACTTTATGCTGTTTCAATAAAAGAAAGCAGGTGAGTTTGAATGAGATTTTCGATTGGTAATCCAAACAGGGACAAAATACAGCAGCTATCCGACTATATAAAACAAAGCAGCCATATCGTCGCTACTACCGGCGCAGGGATCTCCGTCTCCGGAGGCGGTTCTACCTATGGTCAGCTTTCCCGCACCACCCGCTCCGCGAGAGATTCCGAAGACGGCGAACGATCTTTTTTGCGCAATTATCTCCATACGATGTTCCACTATAACCCGAGTTTCAGCCACTATGCCCTACGTGACCTGGAAAGAGCCGGTAAGCTCACCGGGATCATTACGACAAATGTGGACTGTATGCACACAATCGCTGGCTCAGAACATGTTGCGGAAATTCAGGGAAGTCTACAGGTCAACCGCTGCCCACACTGTGGCCGCGCTTATGACGGTTATGAAATCTGGAATCAGGATGATCTCCCCCTGTGCGAATCCTGCGGATCGCTGATCCTCCCCTGGCCTCTTTACAGCCATATCGGTCTATGGGATGCGGACGTCCGGAAAGCCAGACAATGGATCGCAAAAGCCGATCTGATTCTCGCCATCGGGACTCATGGGAACTACGGAAGCGCCTACTGGAATTACCGGAACAGCGACGCAGTGATTGTCCAGATCAATCCCGGTCACACATTCTTTGACCGGTTCGCCAGCCTGAATATCCGGGAACCGTCGGATGATGTGTTTAAAAAACTGAAGGAAATTCAGGATAAAAATGGCTGAACAGGAATAAGACGGGGCTTGTCGTACAAAATTCAGCACGACAGCCCCATCAAAAATTAATCCTGTTATTAAATATACTGATGAATCCCGCCCCGTTGAAGGATCCTCTCACAAATCCTGTCAACATCATCAAACCCCTGTTTTTCGAGTTCTTCTTTCGCGTAGATTATGGCAGTCGGAAACTTTGACACCATCCGGTCAAATCGTCTCATCGCTGTCTTAACTCCAAGGCCAAGTGTGGAGGCCTCCGCTCCGAAAGAATTTCTGGTGATATCATCAATCGTATATCTGCCTCCAATGCTCATCGCCATGTTCTCGCTACTGTTATCATATACCATCGTGCTTACAATATCATACGCCGGAGCCAGTTTGACCGTCCGCAGATCTTTATGATACAATAATGACAGATTTTTTATATGGTTATCAGTGTTGCCTGCCAGATAATTAAAAATACAAATGTCCCAAAGTCTTTGCTGATCAACAAGGGGATTTGAGGAAACATTTTCAATTAATGAAAATATCTTCTTTAAATATCCTTCCTCCTTGTTTTTTTCATATTTCGCTGCCGTCGATATGCCAAGCGCCTGCGCAAAATCCTCCTGATGAAGCCGATATGGCACTTGTTTTCCATTCAGGACTTTGCCATCCGCATTCATTTGCCTGTCGTATCTTTTCGTTGCGAAAAGGATATCATCATCTCCGGAAGATCCTAAATTAATAATGAAACTTTCCGGTATCTCAATTCCCAGATACCTTGCTGTCAACAGACAAAGCTGTTCATTCGTAACAATTCTTTTCAGTCTCACGTGGCTCTGCTTTACGATATGCGTGCTCGGAGCATTTCCGATCGGCAGATACCATTGATGTTCTTTTTCATCATAATAAAGTCCAACCTTTCCGGAGGCTCCCGTTAAAGACAAATGCGCCTTTGTAACCAGACAGGCCGACTCTGCCGCACCCTCTTTTGCAAGTTCCTTCACTTCCTGCTCAGACAATCTGCGATATTCCGGTTTGATCTCTGCCACACCCTTTTCCAGGATTTTGATTGCTCCCAGGCACTCATTCCCCAAACCGGCAAGAATCGAAAGATAATCATTCGCATCCACCTGCATCCATTCCGCCACACATCTCCTGGTAAAACCTTCCGGCAGCAGGCCCTCAAAAAAATTTCTTGTACGATCTGGAGAAAACCCTTCTCCCATCAACGGCAGACTGACTGATATCGGACGACTTTCCAGATTCTTTCTATAGCTTTCCGAATACAAAAAACACGCATCCTCCGGACCGCTTCCGACGATATCGCCAACATACACGTCAGTTCCACTAAGCTCAATCATAACGGACAATTCTCTCATGGCCTCATTCCCTCTCCTCGACCAACAGATCCATCCCCAGAATATGGATCACCTTGATTACTTTTTCTATCTGGGCCGTTGGTTTCCCATGCTCCAGATCTGAAAGGAACGTAATGCTTAAGCCCGTAAATTCCGATAGATATGCCTGTGTATAATGAAGTTTTTTCCGACGTTTCCGAATTGTTTTCCCTAATTCCTCCGAATTTTTGATCTTCATTCTGCTCTCTTTTTATGCCGATCGGCTTTATTCTTATGAAATACCAAAAAAATTTGCCGATCGGCTTTATTTTTATGAATCAATCTCAGATTTTGCCGATCGGCTTTATTTTGTTATATCACAGATCATAAATTTCGTCAACCAGTTTAATCTGCTATCTTTTCATCGCAACGCTGAATATAATTGACCCGCCTGTAAACTGTATCCCTTCGCCGCCACCATCTCGCTAACCGTAACGATCTGATATCCCCGGTTTACCAGCTCCGGCACGATCTGCAGGACGGCGTTGCCGGTCGCCTCATAGAGTTCATGCATCAGCACGATATCTCCATCCTGAATCTGATTTAAAACTGTACTTACTGTCGATGCGGCGTCCCTGGTTTTCCAGTCCAGCGTATCAATACTCCACTGGATCATCGGCATCCCCGTATTCGCCAGAACTGTCGCATTGTGGTTGCCGCCGGGCAGACGCATCAGCGTCGGCCTGACGCCGCAGGCGGCCTGAATCGTGTCATTGCACTGATTCACCTGTGCCTGGATCTCTGCCGCTCCCAGACTCTGAAGGTACTTGTGGTTCATGGTATGATTGGCCACCTCATGACCCTCTGCCACCATCCGCTGTACCTC
Source organism: Clostridiales bacterium (assembly GCA_021204025.1). Taxonomy (GTDB): domain Bacteria; phylum Bacillota; class Clostridia; order Lachnospirales; family Lachnospiraceae; genus Brotaphodocola. The sequence continues at coordinate 36,099 of JAJQAC010000007.1, forward strand.
TGACGCTCTCGATGCCACGCGGTCGCCCACCAGGAAAAAAGTGGCTCTGCCGCCATACTGCGCGAGACAATCCATAATCTGATTGCCAACGGAAAGTTGCGGGCCGTCGTCAAAGGTCAACGCCACCATCGGCTTTGAGGGATCAATCACTCTGCCGGATGTCTGTGTCCCGGTTTCCGCGCCAGTTTCTGCCTGATCCTCCAGCGAGCCTGCCTCATCCTGACTTACTACACCTGGTCCCTGGCTGCTCTGGTTTTCCATCGCCTGCGCGGCGTTTCCGGAGACAATCACGGACGTCAGTACCGTACCCTCCGAACCGGGAGGCGCTGACTGCTCCCCGGTCACCGGTACAATTGCGCCCATCGTATCCGCCCATGCGCTCGGGGCCATGAGCATGGTCAATATCAGAGCGAACAGCGCTGTTTTACCTGCTTTTCTGTCTTTTCTTGTCATATGTTTCCTTTGTCATTTATATACGAACCATCATCCCCGATGCATATGTACCGATTCCAGCCCAAGATTCTTCAGATTCTCATGAACCTCCCGCTTATCGGCCATCCCGATCAGTTTATCGCGGGACTTCTTGGCTTCTATCTCGCTCTTATGCTTACTCGGCCCGCCGACGCAGCCGCCCACACAGACCATCCCTTCTACAAAATCTTCCGGCAGACGCCCAACTTTCATCAGCAGGAGTGCTTTCTTACAGTCAGCCGCGCCGTTACAGCGAAGCACCTTCGGGTCGATATCCGCGTTCGTTTCTTTCATACACTGGAGTACCGCCGCGGTAACACCGCCGGAATTGCCAAACCGTTTACCATATACAGAACTGTCCTGATAGCTGTTCTCCTCCGGTTCCAGCGCCACATTCTTTGCCCGCATAATTGCGCGGATCTCACCGTAAGTCAGCGCGTAATCCGCGTTTCCTTCGATCCCGTGTTCCTTTGCCTCGCTCTTTTTAGCGATGCACGGCCCGATAAACACCGTCACGGTCTCCGGATCGATCTCTTTCTGCGCACGGGAAACCGCGCACATCGGAGATACTGTCGTTGACATATTGCCTTTGAGCATCGGATAATGTCTCTCGATCATATTGACAAACGCCGGGCAACAGGATGTCGTCATCTTCTTTCCTTCTTTATAAGCCTCGACCCACTCATCCGCCTCGGCCGCCGCGGTCAGATCGCCACCCAGACCAACTTCGATCATATCGGCAAAGCCAAGTTTCTTCATCGCGGTTCTCCAGCTTGCCATCGTCATATTGTCTCCGAACTGACCCTCCGTCGCCGGTGCCAGCATCGCCACCACGCGCTTGCCGTCGCGAATCGCTTCGATCACATGCACAATGTCTGTACGAGAGCCGATTGCGCCAAACGGACAGCTGTGGATACAGGCGCCGCAGCGGATACATTTCTGCTCATTGATTACACAAAGTCCATTTTCATCATAGGTAATCGCGTCCACCGGACAGGCTTTCTTACACGGACGCTCCAGATGCGCGATCGCATTGTACGGACAGCTCTGCGCACATTTTCCACATTCCCGGCATTTATTCGGATCGATATAAGCATGCTCGCGTCCCATCGAAATCGCGCCGAAATTACACGAGTTCTGGCAGGCCTTGCCCATACATTTCCGGCAGTTATCTGTAACGATATAAGAAGCGATCGGGCACTCCTCGCAGGCCGCGTTGATCACCTGAATGATATTGGTATCGTCCTTGCCGGTCGGGCATTTTCCCTCCGCCAGCCGCACTCTCTGCCGGATAATTTCTCTTTCCTTATAAATACAGCAGCGGAACTGCGCCTGCGGCCCCGGAATCATCTTATAGGGAATATCATCAGCCGCGTTATCAAGTTTGTTTTCCCACGCAAGCTTTGCGACCTCATAGTTAACTTCATGTTTAATCCGTAAAATGGTTGCGTCATTTGTTACCATAATTTCCCTCCTGAACGCACATCGTTTCCTGGCTTTGCGAAACAATGCTTCTATGTTTTCCCCTCTGTTGCTGCTTTCATTGTACCATATGACAAATTTTTATCAACGTTTTTTTCGCGAAAATATCACCAAAAAAACACCCTGATTCACTTTGAATTTAGCTGTAATCAGAGCCGTCAGAAACATTATAATTCTCATAAAATTAAGCCCCGACGGATCGGGGCTTTCGTAAAAAAGAGTTCATTATCAAAATATGATATTTTCTATCAAAAATTTCTATCACAGCGGATAAACACTCATAACCCACAGAACATTAACAATCGACAGAATAATCGCCGGAAGGATGGACTGTTTCAGGTTACTGGTCAGGCTGTAACCTCCCATCTCCATCACCAGCGGGACGGTAGGAGTTGCCATCGGCGTCATAAATGCGGTACAGCATGCCGCCATTACCAACAGACACGGACCCATGCAGCTGACACCCATGCTCTTGCATGCCAGAATCGCAATTGGCATAAAGACTGCCATAACGGTGCGGTTCTGCATCACCTGGGTCAGCAGGAATGGAATCAGATAGAAAACTCCGCCAATCAGATAAGGATTATCAAATGTCGTGGCCACAGAAGCGATTGCATTACCGATCAGGTCGCCTGCTCCGGTATTTGCCAGAGCGGTTCCCATACAAAGACTGCCTGCAACCATCAGGCACATATCAATGGGAATTGAACCGCAGGCTTCTTTCGAACTGAGGATACCGGCAAGCACCAGCACGACCGCGCCGATAAATGCAACCTGCCAGGATGCCAGAGTAGGAGCACCCACTCCTCCCAGGAAGCCATTAATCTGCGTCAGAAATACCAATACCAACGATACCATGCAGAAAACGCCGACCGCAATCTGTTCTTTTCCCTTTGTCAGAGGCTCATATTTTACATTCCGTTTGCTCAGATCAACTGCTGAACCCGCTGAAGAATTCTCCTCACCCGGAGCCAGACGATATCCCACAAAGGTACTGTAAAGCAACAACGCCAGAAGGCTGGCTCCGCGGCCCTTAAACAGATCAGTTACAACCAGAGAATATTCCGCATATTCATTTGCCGCAATATAACCATTCACTTCTGCCAGCATGGAAAGCGAACCGCCGACCGGCACGATACCGCATGCGCCGATACAGGTAAGTCCAACACTGAACAGAACTTTACCCGGACTGATCTTCAATTCCACACAGGTTTCCGTTACAATCGGAGCCACGATACAAAATGCCGCCACTGCGCTCCCGGTAAAGGTCGCCGCCAGAATCGAAGCAAGTGTGAAGCCCAGCATTACTTTCCACATACTGCCCTTCGATATTCTCTGCACAGTAGCGGCAATCAGTCCTACCGCCTGTGTTCTCTTGAAACCCTCAGAGATAACAAACATACTGGCAATCATAATGACATTGGAGTTACTTAAATTACCAAGAAAATCCCCGGCCTTAATACAACCGGTCAACATAAACAGGATAGCGCCAACACATCCCACTGTACCCATCGAGTACTTTCCCCATATGTATCCGGCAACGATCATAACACAAATCACGAGACAAATCAGAAGCTGTGTATCCATACCTTATCGATCCTCCATCTTATTTTTATCACTTATCAAACGTAACCTTTTTCCCACCATAATACAGGGTACCATCTTTTCCCCTCTTAAACCGGCTCAGGAACTGATCATAGCTGATCCAGCTCTCTTCCGGATAATTCGCGTGAACCATATTGCTGACTTTGCCGACAATCACCATTGGGATTCCCTGACGATTGCAGTATGTATACCAGATAATCGGAGCATTTTCCCATGTCAGATAATCATCCGCGGCGATGTCAAGTTCTTCCAGTTTTTCCCTTACGATCTCCTTTACCTCTGTCGACAGTGAGAATGGAAATTCCGCATCCGGCTCTGTTCCCGCGCTCAGGAAATCTCTGTCGCCATACAGAAACATGGTCGGCGTAAATAATTTTCCTTTCTCATAACTGCCGAACATTCTCTTTGGCGATCGCAAAGCGGACCAGGGAGCTACCGCGGCAAACAGATCTCCCGCGGTATATCCCAGCAGGTCGCTCATCATCCCGCCGGAACTTTGTCCACAGGCATACCGGCGTTCCGGATCTACGGGAAGGCGTCCCTCTATATCTTCGAGCATGGCGCGGATAAAGGTGACATCGTTGATCGGTTTGTCCTGATAACTGCCACACCAGAGCAGGATATTCTTAAGTCCGTCCTTCTTTTGCTGATGGATGCCGGCCTGCGGAAATACCGCGATAAACTGTCTCTCCTCCGCCACCACAGACATCCCGCTGAGATCAAAGAAGGTTTCCGCGCTGCCCCCTCTTCCGTGCATCACAACAACAACCGGCCATTTTTGATCCGGCGTGCAGGACTTCGGCACATATTCATACCAGGTCCGCATCATTCCGTCCACTTCCATGGTATGAATCTCAGCTCCGCAAGCGATCGGATCCTTATAATTACGCAGCGCCTTGCCTGCTACACTTCTGTGACGGCGCGTCCGCTTCGCAAATTCCCACGCCAGCCGCAGATAATCTATGTGAAATGCCGTTTCCGCGATTTTTACACGTACCTGTGAGGTTTCTTCATTATTGATCTCATTATATTTTCTCACACTGTCTGGCATCCAGATGTGATCACACCCGGCTCCCGAAAATTCTTCCTTCGTTGTGCCATTCTGCTTTTTCCAATACTCGATTGCCTTTTGATTATTCTCCGTTTCCCCGGAAATCAGCATCCACACCGGAAGCTGGGATTGTCTGGCTTCTACTGCCAGTTCCACATCGCCCTGCTCCCTTGCCCCGGACTTTCGTTCTGAAAGTTTGATATCTCCGGCAATATCGCCCAGAGAAATCAGCGCGCTCCACTCACTTGACATCTGCATAGCGGCCTGCTGAGCGATGTAAGCTCCATCTTCGATCCCGCAGAGATAGATATTGTCCTGCATGGTCACATAGTAATCTCTGGCCTGAACCGCAACATAAACCGCATTCAGATATTCCGCGTCAGAACCGTCCGGTTTCCACTGATTTCCTTCACTCACTGCCAGGAACAAAAACAGGCGGTTCTCATCCGCAAAAGCGGCAAGGCCAGACTGGTCAATATATGTTTCCAGATCCGCAACTGCCGGAATTGCCGCAACCAGACAGGGACTGCAATTTTCCAGATTCTCCGGGATGTAGGTATAAAACTTTCTCTTTCCGGCGGCTGTGTCTACAGTTTCTTCAAACAGTCCGCAAATCAGCGTACGGTTCGGATGTGCCAGGTCGACTGGGTACTCTGCCATATTTTCAGGCATCTGTTTTGATTTCATCACGTTTCTCCTCCTTATACATAACGGCAGACATGATCCACCGCGACATCTGAAAATCCAAACGCCTCTGCCTTAGTCATTTTACCATTGCAGACAGCCTCTATCGTATCTACTAACTCTGATCCCATCTCCTGATAAGTCTTCTCTCCCCGGATAATAGCGCTGAGATCAACATCCATATTGTCTTCCATATGGCGGAAAGTTCTCTCATTTGCCGTCACCTTTAAGACCGGTACAATCGCGTTTCCGGTAGGCGTCCCTCGCCCGGTTGTGAAAATCACTGCCTGACAGCCGGCCGCCACCATGGAAGTCACAGAAGAAATATCATATCCCGCAGTATCCATAGCGAGCGCGCCCCTGCGGGAAGGACGCTGTGCCTGTGCCAGAACCTCTACGATCGGTCTCGTGCCGCCTTTGCGGATGCACCCCAGGCTCTTTTCATCCAATGTAGATAAACCCCCCAGCTTATTTCCCGGCGTCGGTTGTCCGGCCCGGCAGTCCTGTCCTGCTCTGGTCAGATGTTCCTCGTAATCGCGGCATACCTGGATAATCTGATTATGAATACCGGCGTCTGCCCCTCTTTTGGCCAGGATATGCTCTCCGCCAATCCACTCAATCGACTCACTCAGCATAGTGGTTGCTCCCATATCGACCAGAATATCACTCAGTTCACCTACCGCCGGGTTACTGGCAATGCCGGATGTAGCATCCGAACCTCCGCACTCGATCCCCAGGAAAAGCTCCGACACGTCAAACAGTTCCTTCTGCTGCATGGCGGCTTCCATGGCCATATCTCTGGCTGCCCGTGTTGCTTTTTCAATTGTTTTTAATGTACCCCCCTCTTCCTGTATTCCAAAGGACACTACCGGTTTGCCCGTCATCGTCTGTATCTTCTCCCGGAGCGCTTTATGCGGTACGGTCTCGCAGCCAAGCCCGATGATTACCACGCCGTATACGTTCGGGTTACACGCAAAGCCGGTCAGAACCTTCTGGCTCATCTCCGTATTGGCAGCCACATCAGAACAACCCGTATTAAAGACGATATTCACAGCGCCGCGTACCTGACTGGCGACCACCCGGCTGCTCTCGCTTCCGCACGCACAGGTAGGAAGAATCAGCACATGATTGCGAATCCCCGGACGCCCTTCCGATCTGCGATATCCCCAAAATTGAAAAGGCTTCTTATCCGGTGCTCCTGCGGACTGTCTGGCACACATTACGAAATCATCCCCGGCCATCTCCGAGTCATAATCTCTCGGTACGCTGAACAGATTATGATCCGCCACCAGCATCCCCACAGAAATATTCCCGGAAACGACACCGAGAGGTTCGCCATATTTGATGACCTGCTCCCCTTTAGAGATCTCCGCCACCGCGATCTTATGGCAGTAAGGAATATCTTCGACGGCGGTCACCGAACAAAGTTCTTTTCCCTTTCTGTATACCGCCTGTTCCCCTTTGGCAACCTCATTCATACAGGTTACAACATTGTCTGTCTCATCCATCATCAACGCATTAATTTTCATGTACAACCTCCATAATTTTTCTGACATCCTTTCATATTTTTTATTTCTGTCTTTACAATAGCATAGGAATGGTATATAATCAATTTTATAGTTTTTATATTTATATAAACGAAATTTATGCGAGGTGCATGATGGAAGCAGAAATGAAATACATCTATACCGTTTACCAGGAAGGCAGCTTTTCCAAAGCGGCGGACCGGTTATTTATGACTCAGCCCGCTCTCAGCATCGCTGTTCAACGCGCAGAGCGGAAAATTGGTATGCCCCTGTTTAACCGCACATCAAAACCATTGGAACTTACGGAAGCAGGGAAACTCTATATCCGGAAATATTCTGAAATCGCAGATCTGGAAAATGAACTGGAACAGCAGATCAATGATTTGTCCTCTCTGCAAACCGGCAGCCTGCGCGTCGGCGGATCTCATTATTTTAATGCCTACGTACTACCTCCCGTTCTGACGGAATACATGAACCGTTATCCGGGCATCAACCTCCAGCTGACCGAGTCAGACTCTCACGATCTCCTGAATCTGCTCTACGAACACGAAATTGATCTTACCTTCAACTGCAGCGCTCATCCTAAGGATTCTTTTATACGCCGACCAGTTTTCAGAGATACCCTCCTGCTGGCTGTTCCGGAAATTTATGTAATCAACGACCATCTGCGTGAAACTGCCCTGACCACAGAAGATATAATACATAAGAAAAAACACCTCCAGCCGGAAACTCCCGGCATCGATCTGACTCAGTTGAAAGACACCCCATTTTTGTTTCTTTCCGCCGGAAATGATCTCCGTCTGAGAAGTCTTCAGTTTTGCGCGGACAGTCATTTTACGCCACAGATACGACTTCAGATCTCGCAGCTGGTAACGGTCTGGCACCTTGTATGCTCCGGACTTGGCGCCGCATTCATCAGTGATTTCCTTGTAAAACCAGATACGGAAAATGTTTTCTTTTATAAAATCGCATCCCCACAGGCGACCCGCATCTTCGATATCACCATGTCGGAGCGTCATTATGTTTCCAATGCCATGAAAGCATTTGAAGAGATCTTTCGCAGGTGGTATGGGGCAAATCTGGCCGATTAACAAAAATTATGTTCCATAATGTACCTGTCCCATACTCTCCGCCCCTGCTTCGGTCGGTGCTTAGCGGTCCTGTATGCCGACGGCGCACGTTAAAGAGCAACTGAAACGAAGTATAGACGCCTCCGGCACTCAACACCGTAATCTGGTGCGTGGCATACGTGTGACATGTAACAAAACACGCAACATCCGATAAAAAATCACCCAAAATAAGTGCTTTGACTCCCAATCCATGTTATAATAAATGCGCTAACCCGGAAGATGCCGGAAAACATCTGACGGAAAAGAAATGGAAAGAGAGGATTTTAGTTATGAAGAAATTTTCCACCCTTCTGCTGACGCTCACCATGGCAGCAGCGCTCACCGCCTGCTCCTCGGGCAGCACGGCAGGAAACGCAACAGCCGCTGAAACTACAACTGCTTCCATTGAGACTACAGCTGCCGCTGTCGAAAGTGAACCATCCGGCAAAGAGAGTACTGACACAGACGTAGAATCCAACCCGGACGAAAGCATGGTTCCGGAAAGCACGGCATCCGAAGAGAACGCAGAAAGTGAAGAAACCGACACGGCGGACGAATCCACAGAAGAGACAACTGCCAAAGCCGAAAAAGAAAACGAGGCCGAAGCGTCTGTTGATCTCGCCTATACGATCCGCGTCGGCTCTCTGAAAGGCCCGACCTCGATCGGCCTTGTCCGTCTGATGGATCAGGCAGAAAATGGAGAAACACAGAACTCCTATGAATTTACCATGGTCGTCGCCGCGGATGAACTCTCCTCCGCGATCGTCGCCGGCAATCTCGACATCGTCCTGGTTCCCGCCAATGTCGCGAGCGTTCTCTACAACAAGACCTCCGGCGCGATCTCCGTCATCGATATCAATACGCTCGGCGTGCTGGACGTCGTTGCATCGGATGACTCCATCACTTCGATTGCCGATCTGAAGGGCAAAACGATCTATATGACCGGCAAGGGAACGACCCCCGACTATGTTTTCCATTATCTTCTCGATGCCAACGGACTCTCGGAAGATGATGTAACGCTGGAATTCAAATCAGAAGCTACCGAGGTCGCCGCGCTCTTAAAGGAAGAACCGGATGCGATCGGCGTGCTCCCGCAGCCCTTTGTCACAGCCGCCTGCGCACAAAATGAAGCGCTGAAGATCGTCCTGGATCTGACCGAAGAATGGGATGCTGTGCAGGGAGAGAGCGGCAGCCGTCTGGTCACCGGCGTTACCATCGTGCGCAATGATTTCCTGAATCAGTATCCGGACGCTATTACCAGTTTTCTCGCAGATCACGCAGCTTCTGCCGAATACACTGCGACCAATCCGGATGAAACTGCTGAACTCATCGCAGCCGCCGGCATCATCGAAAAGGCCGCCGTTGCCAAAAAAGCACTGCCCTACTGCAACATTACCTGTCTGACCGGCGAAGAGATGCGATCTGCTCTCGCCGGTTACCTGCAGGTACTCGCCGACCAGGATCCTCAGTCCGTTGGCGGCGCGATGCCGGGCGAGGATTTTTATCTGATTCCATAAAGGAGGGATTTTATGCCAACACCCCAGACCAGATTTTATACTTCAGAAGATTACTGGAATCTGCCAGAGGGAGAACGGGCGGAGCTCATCGACGGAAAACTATATGCTATGGCTCCTCCCGGATACCGCCATCAATTCCTTGTGGCACAATTCACAAAGATCATAGGGAATTTTATTGATTCTCATGAGGGTACTTGCCGCGTCATTCCTGCTCCATTCGCAGTTAACCTGTTCGCGGATGACCAGAATTGGGTCGAACCCGATATTTCTGTAATCTGTGATCCGGATAAAATTACAGATCAGGGGTATGAGGGAGCGCCTGACTGGGTGATTGAGGTGGTATCGCCTGAAAGCCGAAAACGGGACTACGGAAAGAAAAATGACCTGTATTCCGAAGCCGGTGTCCGAGAGTATTGGATCGTCGACCCGCAAAAAGAGCGGACAACGGTTTACCGATATGAAGAAGACGCTGCTCCTGTCATAGTTCCATTCAGACAGGCTCTCTCTGTTGGGATTTATAAAAGTGCGTTATCTCTATGTATCGCTGATATGTTGAAAAACTTATAAATCATACGATAAGTACAAAATTTAACAATGGAATCGAGGAGGACGCAACTTTTCACCTCCGCTCATCACCGCGGGATGAATGCGACATTCGCCGCAAAATTCCTTATCAGCTCTGCAGGCAAAGAAAGAGACCCGACGCAAGCGTCAGGTCTTTTTCTTTATCCATAGACAGCTATCAATCTTCTCTATCTGACGGTCATGATTCCTTCTCAATTTCCTTATTCCGCATCATCACAAACGGCAGATAGATCACCACACCTACCGCGATACAGATAATCTGCGCAACCGCGGCACCGATATTACCACCTGTTGCCAGGAATCCGTTGATCACCGGCGGCATACACCATGGGATCGTAATATAAGCCTTGCCGGCAAATCCAATATACGTCAGGAAATAGCCAATCGCGGCAGATACCATCGGCGTAATGACAAAAGGAATCGCCATGATCGGGTTTAACACAATCGGGAGTCCGAAGATCACCGGTTCATTGATACCAAAGCATCCGCAGGGGATCGCCAGTTTTGCGATCGCCCGGTCGTCGGCACGTTTGCTTGCGATAAAGATCGCGATCAGCAGGCTGATGGTGCATCCAAATCCGCCCATCGTAATAAACATCGACCAGAAGGGACGGGTTACGATCTCGGTAGCCGGCTGACCGGCAAGCACCAGATCCGCATTGTGGTTACACGCGGCAATCGTGATTGCGTCCGTCATACCGGTAACGATCGAAGCTCCATGGATACCGCAGACCCAGAAAACTGCCGCGATAAACGCACAGAGGATAATCCCGACCGGATACTGGAACGCCGCGCTGACCGGAACCGCCAGAACCTTATAAATAATCTCCGACAGATACATACCTGTAATCGAGCGAATCACAAAAGAAACGATCGAAATAGCAAAAAGTACAATCGTAGTCGGAACCAATCCACTGAAGGAGGCAGATACATTCGATGGCACTGACTCCGGCATTTTAATTTTCAGCTTATCCACACTCGCCAGCTTACAGTAAGCCTCTGTTGCGATGATACCCACGATCATCGAAATAAACAGACCATTCGAGGCTGTTACGGAAGTGCCAAGCGCGGTCACGCTGGTACTCTGCTCTCCGATGATTGCAGTCACGGTCGTTGGAGATGCACAGATAACAGCGCACAGAGAAACCAGACCTTCAAAATGCCCGTCAAACCCATTCGATTTAGACAGATAATAACCGATATTGTAGGCAATGAGCAAAGCCAGCATATTGGTGGTCGCCGAATTTACCTGGGTAAACATCGACGCATAATCGGCCATCCACGCAAAAGCCTCAAACTGCGCCAGCCCGTTCGCGGGGGAGCAGGCAACGCTTCCGATCAACGTACCGATCGAGCCGACGATAATCAGAGACATCGCAGAAGTAAACGAATCTTTGATCGCGCACAGATATTTATTTCCGTTTACCCATGCCGCCAGCACAAACAACTTTTCAGTAAATTTGTCCATCATAGTAATCATTTCCCCTTTCATTTTCTTGCACAACGCACAATTTTACTGACTTTAGTATAAATCATTAACATAAAATCGTCCATTCCAATAAAACCGTCAATATTGAGTAGTTTTGCGTTACAGGTCACACCCATGCCACACACCGCGCTGCGGTGCTGAGCGCCAGTGGCGTCTACACTCCGTTTCGGTCGGTCCTTGACGTGTGCCACTGGCACACAGGACCGCTAAGCACCGACCGGAGCGGGAGCGGAGAGCATGGGCCAAGTACATAATGTAGCAGTTTTACCGGACAATATGCCTGCTTCCTTATCCCATCTCGTTCATGACGTCGCCCACAATCGCAAAAAACAGTCCCAGATCCCGGATGGAACGATTCCACACTGCGACGATCACGCGGCGGACGTATTTTTTAGAAATGACCAGATTATGCTCCAGACTGTAAATATCAATACGCGGTGGATCCGCAGCAGAAATCACAGTAACAAAAATCATATGACCCTGAGAAAAATGCACCGGTTCCTTTCCGGTCAATTCCGGACACAAATCCGAAAGATACGTAAGCGGATCGCTGACTGTCCTGCGGTGAATCAAATCAAACTGCCAGATCATCTCCTCTTTTTTATCTGCTTTCAAACGAGCCATTCTCTTCGCCAGATCTTTTTGTACAAAAAGAAGTTCTTCTTCATTCATAACCGGAGGAAGCCGATAAAAATCCGGATTCCGGAAAAACAGCGCGCTGTCCGTAGTCAGAAACAAATCATAACATTGCCGGTCTCTTTCCTTATATAAATAGGACGGCAGAATGTCAAAAGATTTCCATTCCCGCGAAAAAACTGATTCCAGAGAAAACCGGATATGATTCAGAATACTAAAATCCTGATTGCCAATCAGCAATATACGAAACCACTTCTGCCAGGGGGCAAAAGCTTCGTTCAGATACAAAAGAACCGGCGTAAACTCGGCGTCCTTTAGATTCAGGTGAAAAATGGGTTCAAAGAAGTGATCCACCAGAAAACACTCAAAGGGATGAGTACGGATTATTTTTTCCGCGTAATAATTGGGAAACGTATGATTATAAGTAACTCTCCCACACGCGCGGCTGATCACATGAAAAAGCGTCTCCTTGTCTGGAAAGAGAACTGACATATCAAGACCCAGAAAATCTATCAGCGACTGTTCCAGTTTCAAAATTCCGGCATACATCTTCTCCGCTTCGCCTACGGACAGCTGATACTGCTCCGAAGAATAAATATAACTCTGAATATCCGTCTGCTCCTGTCCAGTCAGATTATAGCCGCTCTGTGTCGCAACGTCTTCTGCAATCGTCTGAATAAGCGGACTGATCTCATCCGACTCCATACGTTTTTCCAGTTCATACCCCATCTCTGTCCGCAAAAGATTGATCACGATATACCGGCATATCTGGCGATATTTTTCTCCCGGCATCGGTTCCCGGTATTCGGACAATCGTTTCTTTACGATTTTACTTACAATCAAAAGGTTCTTGTCGTACCACTCGCAAAGCTGCGGATCACGAAAAGCCTCCCGCACAACCAGACCGGTAGAAACCGTACAGCAGATCTTGCGTTTTTCAAATTCAGAACCTTCAATCAGAACTCCCCGCTTGCGTGACACCGTTACCTCAAGCTCCGAATATGCTCTTGTCATCCAGCGCTCTATGATCTTTATATAGGAAGAAACGCTTGTTTTTGACACAAAAAATATATCGGAAAGTTCACGCATGCTGACATAATCCTCCTGAAAAAGCAGATAGAGCATCAACACGGAGGCCCTGACATGATTGCTGTGATTTTCCTCATGAAAATCAATCTCATGAATCACTCTTTCCACCAGTGAATCTGACATATATTCCAGATGATATCCCTTCAGCGTGTGCGCATGAATCACCAGATCATCCGGATACTCCCTTGTCAGTTCCTGAATCTCTTTTTGAATCAGCTTATTATTGACACCGATATGCTGCGCGAGAATATCACTGGTAATCCAGTGATCCTGATTCTTCAGGAAAGACAAAATCTGTATTTTCCGTGTTCCCAGCATATGCACTCCTTTCTCCCGATCCTGACCAGGGGCTTATGGACAATCTGACAGCCGGATTAACCTCGCGCCCAGCAGCTCTACATCTTCCTCCTGGTGAGTGGTGACAAGGAGCAGCCGGTTTTTGCGGTGTTCGAGGATATAACGGATCACGGTATGGCGCATATCTTCATCAAGCCCGGAAAACGGTTCATCCATCAGGATCACCTGGGATGATGCGAGCATGGCGCGCAGGATCGCGACGCGGCGTTTCATGCCGCCGGAGAGAGTACGAACCGGGCGGCGGATACTTTCTTCAGGCAGGAGACAGCACATTTCCTGAACCAGCTGCTCCCGCGTAAGAGTTTTGCCACAGGTTAAAACAAGGTTATCCAGTGGGGAAAAATCCTCACAGAGGCGATCCTCCTGAAATACTGCCGAATAATAGCACGATCTCCTCTCAAAAGTATTTTTCGGACTATTGCTGACATCTCGCCGAATCTCTCCCGAATCCGCTTTCTCCAGTCCCAGAATTAACCGAAGCAGTGTCGTCTTACCGTAGCCGGACGGAGCCATCAGGCAGTAAATCCCGTCAGACGCAAGTTCGAGATTCACTTCTTTCAATACAGACAATTCCCCATAGGTCTTGCACACATCCCGAAGGATCAGCATACTCCGGCTCCTTTCCCCCGACGCAGCAGCGCAAGGATTGATTTTTCAAAAATACTGCTGATCACGATGATCACCAGCGTCCACGCAAGGACATCACCCGTCTCCAGATAAATTTTCGCCATATAAAGACGCTCTCCGATGGAATGTGACGGGATGCCGATGACTTCCGCGGCAACACCAGATTTCCAGCTCATTCCCAGCGCGATCTCACAGCTGCTGATCAGATAAGGCCGCAGAGCCGGGAGATAGATGCAGCGGATACGCCCACCGGGTTTTACGCCAAAGACATCTGCCATCTCCAGAAGTTTTACATCCGTGCTCTTAAGCCCGGCAATCGTATTAACATAAATCATTGGAAAAACAACGAGAAACGAAATCAAAACCGAGAGGCTCCCGGAACCGACCCAGATCAATGCCAGGATAACAAAAGAAGCAACCGGGATCGACTTGATCAGCAGAATCACCGGTTCCAGAAATTCATGGACAAGACGGAAACGAAAGGCCAGGCTGCCAAACAACACCCCCGACACCAAACCACCGGCAAAACCAAGAGCGATATGGGAAAGTGAGTGCAAAACCGAACGCCAGAACTCTTCTGTCACTGCCATGCGGGTCAGCGCGCGCAGGACTTCCAGCGGACCGACCAGAAGGATGACATTATGAATCATGATCGAAGCCAGCTGCCACACGATAATCCAGAAAATCAATATGAAGATTTTTCGTAAGAGTCGATGAGACATGAGAAATCCTTTCTGTAACCGCAATATATAATCAATATACTACATCCGCGTCAAAAAATAAAGATTCAAAAAAGAATCCTGCAAAGCAGGATTCTCCGCCTGCGACGGTTGCTGTGTGCCGGTGGCACACGTTTAGCAACGACCGAAGTGGAACGTAGACGCTTTAGCGACATATTTCCACTCCGCCGCAGTGCGATCCCGCCCGGAGGGCTTTTTGTTCCATAGGACGCACTCCCCCCTATGGGACAAAAAAGACCCTGGCTATATGCCAGAGTCTCTCCCCACTGCAACTGGGCCAGTTGGATTCGAACCAACGAAATGCCGCCGTCAAAGGGCGGTGCCTTACCGCTTGGCGATGGCCCATTTTAAGAAAAATAAAACAAAAATGCGGGCGACAGGACTTGAACCTGCACGGTTACCCGCCAGCTCCTAAGGCTGGTGCGTCTGCCAATTCCGCCACGCCCGCCTGGCAACGCTTTTCACGGTAAAAAAAAATCCCTAAGGGATTTTTTAGGGTGGATAAAGGGATTCGAACCCTTGGCCTCCAGAGCCACAATCTGGTGCGCTAACCAGCTGCGCTATACCCACCATAATAATAACAAACGAGCCTGAAGGGATTCGAACCCCCGACCCACGGCTTAGAAGGCCGTTGCTCTATCC
>JAJQAC010000071.1 GCA_021204025.1 Clostridiales bacterium
AAATGCGTATCAGGAGCTTTCTTTTATTTTAGGGGGCTTTTTTTCACAGCCCCTTTACACACCATTATCCCAGATTTTGGAGGTAGACGGAAGTTGACGGGTTATTTACCATTTACCCTTGATTCGCTACGCAGCTATCGCTGCTACGCTCATCCACGGCATTCGCCGTATACATCCCTTCGCATAAAGATGCTCGTGAAAGCAATCTTCCCTCGCACTTTATGCTCGGTCTGTGCATGGCTCATTGCTAACGCGTGACATCAATACTACCGTCTCGACGTGTAATACTTAGGCTATATCCAAACAAATCCACAAAATCAGCCATCTGTTGATTTTACAATATTTTCAACTATATTGTCTTCACATCATAATTTCTTTTAATTAGGCTATTTTTGAAAAAACTATATACATTGATCCAATCTCTCACTTTCATACGGCAATAAATATTTTTTCATGTTTCCACGATTTTCCTTAATGAAATTGATTACTTCATCCTCTGACAAATGGGCGGGTATAATTCCTTCCAATCTTCTTACAGCATTACTTGGTATGCCAAATTCAACTAAAATAGACAAATTCTCACGTATAAAATCATTTTCTAATTGTTGCACAAAAAAACTATATGACCCTGGTTTAATGTTTCGTCTTTCACATATCAGACGTTGAATACTATCTACTACTCTAAACGCTTTTGGCACAGTAAATTGGAACCAATGTCTATAGATATGGAATGCTCTTTCTACTGCTTCATCGTAATATCTTGCTTTTCTCTCATCTGTCAGCGTCTTTACACTTTCTATCTTGCTATTATAAATATCGTCAACAATATCAATAATGTTCTTTTTGGTCCTATACATATTTAAATATCTTGCAAGTTGCTTTACAGAAAATACGCTTCTTTTGTCATCAAAATTGAACAAATTATTTTCTGCCACTTCCAAAACATAATACATTTGATCCCATGTAGGCAATTGACTCCACTGAATATTATGTATTATACCATTTGATTTTAAATCGGCTATCAATTTGTTGTAAATCCTAATCTGTCCATTTACTGAAACACCATTTTGCTTAATAATACTCAATAAATCCATGGGAAGTACATTAATTTGATTATAACGATTTCTAACTTCTTGCTTTACGTCATCGTCCTTTATATTTATAAGAATTTCATTTGTTAATACTTCTGGATCTTGTTCGTAAAACGGAATATCTATTACAATAGGCTTATGCTCCGGAATATGACAAAAATTAAATATTCTTCCTACATAATGTTCCATCATCCTTCCGGATCGTCCTTTAATATTACTGTAGTCAAAAAAATCTATTCCATTTCCTCCCTTTTTCTCATCAAATAAAATTACGTTCTTAGCGCTAGTATTAACACCCTCAATTATCGTCGATGTACAAAAAATACAATTCAATTTTCCTTCATTGAAGTATTTAATAATTGAAGCACCTATATGCTTTTGTAAAGATCCATCATGAATTGCCACACCATATTGCAATTCTTTTGCCAAACTCCATTCTGGTGATATATTTTTATTAATCCATTCTATTAAAGGAAGTTGATTTTCCTTCTTTGGTTCTATTCTCTGTAAATATTCTAAATATATTTTTGCTATACGTCTTGCCCGTGCAGGAGTAGAGCAATAAATAAGCGTTTGCTCATTTCGCAATTCGCTTAATAAATCACTCAAAATTTTAATTTTTTCTTTATCTATCTGCTTATCACTCTTATTCCAGTCAATCAAATAACTCTTATCTACAACATCACAATCTACTAAAGAGAAATCCGATTTATAAAATACTCCATTATATTTTTCAGCAAACCCATCTGTTATTCCATCAATATTTGGACCCAAGAAATAAAATCTCGGATGAAATTTATTTACCACCTTCAAAAAGGCATTATTTAAAGTGTCTGCTCGACCATCTTTTCTTCTAAGGCTCAATTTGTAGAATTCATCTATAATTAAAAAATCTATTTTAGGTAAAGGCTCATATTCCATTACTCTTTCCGCAGTTAACAGAAAAAGATTTCTCTTTTCTTCCGAATATGCTTGCGACGTTCTCACTATAATCTTGTAATCATCCGCATATTTCTTCAGTTTTAATCGAGTTTCATCTAATAGTGCTAAAGTTGGCTGTATGATAACTATATTTTTATACTTCTTTGAAGCAACTATTTCTTCTATAAGTAAACTTTTCCCAAAGCTTGTTGGCGCACTAGCAATTATATTCTTTCCCGACAAAAGATAATTAGATAACTTTTTTTGCTCCTTATGCAAATATGTATGATCCAAAAAATCCGATTGAAAATAACTCATTCGTACATCATCCGCAAACGACGTCATCTTTAAATCAGAACTATTCTTTTGAAGATATGGATAAAATCCTAGTGTTTCAATTAAATCTGTCCATACCTCATATAAATTGTGATTAACTTTTTTCCAATTATCCAAAACATGTATCACTATCTTTCTAGCAGCTAATTCTGCTTCCGAAGAATGTTGAGATAGCAATTGTGTGCAATATGATACGATTTTAAAACTTTGTTCAAAAGAAATAATTTCAGCATTTTCAATTTCCAATATAAATTCTGTTGTCTTATCCATATCCCACCTCAAATATTCTGCATATGCCAAAGACGCTTATGTAAGTGTATAACTAATTCGTCCTTCTCATTTATTGGGAATAACATCAATATTATATTGACTTTCTCTTTTAATGGCATTTTATTCTGCTTGTCAAAATATTCCTTTAATTCTCTGATGTTTAACTCATGGTAAACTATCGCAGCCGGATCATTCATATCAGAAAACCTCTTATAAATATCATGCGAATAAGTACATAACATTGGTATGTTAATAATCTTAATCTTATCGCTTAATTTTGTACAATTCGTTATCGTATCAATCCATTCCTCCCTGCCAGGTATAGAATTGTTTTCCAAATTCTTTTTTATTATCACAAACTGGTCATTAAGATAGTCTGTATTTATATGTTCGTTCAAATCTTTAACTAATGCGTTTATTCCCTTCTTACTATCATCGTAGAGTTTACTTTCCCCAAGCCATAGTATTTTTTCATTTTCAGAAATATGTACCGCATCAAATCCATGGGCAGGTACACTCACACTATCCTTAAAATAAACTTTTGAAATTAGTGGTATTGTATGTTTGAATTCTCTTAAAATCAAATGGAGTAACAGTTCACCAAATTCTCCTCTTTTAGCTGTACTGGATTTTTTCAACTCATAATATGCGTTAATATCTTTATCCACACACCACCGTTTCATTAATTGGAAATCCTTAATTTTATAAATGCAATGAGCAGCTTCTCTCAACTTTTCAACAATATCATTTTGAGGAATATTAGGGTCTTCATATTGGGCAAAAACATATTCCGGAATGGCATTACATATAGCTCTTGTAAAATCATCCAAACAATATTTCGGTTTACCCATATCGTCGATATCCATATCCACTAAAAAGCTATTTAAATCCTCCTCATTCACCCTGAGTAAGATTACATTCTTTTTATCAAAGATTCTTTTACTCATTTGCAAATCCCCTTCTCCAACAGAATTTGAGCAATCTGTATACCATTATATATTATTCCTCAACAACTTTTAATCATTTTTTCTTTTTTGAACTATATTTCTCGTTTTTTCTCTGACATCCATTCCCATCTTTTGCCATGTTACTTCTCCGTTTCTTTTCAATCTGCACAGCCTCAAACGCTTCTTTTGAAATTATCGCAGGATTATTATCCGAAGACAAATATTGAACATCGCTTTTACCAGATTTCAGAAGCCGGACATCTCCAGTATACTTCTCATTACTAAGCATCACATCAATCGTTCTCTTACACCATTTCTCTTTTCCAGTAGGTGAAAGAATTTTCCGTTTTTCCAACTCTTTGATAATTCCTATAACGCTTTGACCGCTAAGATACAAATCAAATATCAGTTTGACATTTTCAGCTTTTTATTCATCAATGATTAACTTGCCATCCTTATCATGTTTATAGCCATAGCACTTCCTGTCATACAATTTTGAAGTCCCAGTTGCTGCTCGTTGCTTAATGCCCCATTTTATATTTTCACTTCGTGATTCATTTTCCGCCTACGCAAGAGATTCAATAATTGAAATCATCAAATCGCTATCCGTATTTGCAGTATCCAGTTCTTCCTGATCAAATATTACACGAACCCCTCATGCTCTTAACTGATTCAACGCATCCAAAATTTCTACAGTATCTCTTCCAAATCTACTGATATTTTTCGTAATTACTATCTCAATCTTTCTCGAATTGCAATCTTCCAGCAAACGATAGAATTCTTTCCCTGATGAACCTATCTTGCTGGCAGCAATGTCCATATACACATCCACCAATACCCATTGAAACATAGCAGCCGTCAATCTTGCCAAATGAGATACTTGAGCGGTCAGGCTTTGCAACTGCTCCTTGCTGTTTGTACTGACACGGCAATAAATGCCAACACGTTGTTCTCTTTTCAGTGTCGGAGGTATAAAATGTACCTTTGAACTTTTCTGCATTTCTTATCCTCCTCCCATCTGCCGCCTAATTACTATAAACCAATAATAACATATAGTAATTAGCCAATTCAACCATTCTGTCAACTCAACTCTTCGGCTGGATATGTTCCCACATATTGATTTTACAAGGATTTTCGCCAACTTAAAACAGCCAAAATTGCACCTCATTTTTGAAAATCCCTTGTTTTCTATACTTTTTCGTCCACTTATTTCTCAACCCGTGACATCAATACTACCGTCTCAACGTGTACAGTCAGGCAAAAATTATCCACCACCTGCACTTTCCTCACCTCATACCCCTCCCCACACAAATACTTCAGATCTCTCGCCAACGTCGCCGAATCGCAACTGATATACACCACCCGTTCCGGCCGCATCTTTACAATGGTCTCTAGGCAGATCGAATCGCAGCCCTTGCGCGGCGGGTCAACGACGATAACATCAGCGTAAACATGATTCTTTTCGTATTGCTCCGGAAGGACTTCCTCAGCTTTACCGACAAAGAACTCAACATTATCGATCCCATTAAGGACAGCATTTGCACGCGCATCATCAATTGCCTGTGGAATAATCTCCACGCCATAAACTTTTTTCGCTTTCTGCGCGAGGAAGAGCGAGATCGTCCCGATACCGCAGTACAGATCCCACACGACTTCATTGCCGGTTAATCCGGCAAAGGAGAGCGCCGTGCTGTAAAGCCGTTCTGTCTGAGCCGGATTCACCTGATAGAAAGAAAGCGGAGAGATACGATAACTGACCGTTCCGATCATATCCGTAATATAACCCGGTCCCAACAGATTGACGGTTTCTTTTCCCATGATAACATTTGTGCGTTCCCGGTTGATGTTACAACAGATACTGACGACCCTCGCCTGTCGCACCTCCTGCCCGACCTTCCCTGTCTGATCCTCCGAGACACCTGTATCCCCCTCTGATTCATGAATATTTCTATCGGAGACGAAATTGGCGACAGGATCAAGAACACAGCCTGAGACAGAATCAGAAACCTGGTTCGGGGCAAAATCAGAAATACGGCTCGAGACAGAATCAGAAACTTGGCCTGGGACAAAATCAGGAACACGGTTTGAGGCAGAATCAGAAACACGATCAGAAACATAGTCTGGGATAAAATCACACGCACAGCCGGAGATAAAATCAGACACAAAAAGCTCTTTCAGTCTCGTCACCAAAACGTCCTTCCGCTTCAGCTCCTTTACCCCGCCATTAATCACCAGGCACACCATCAGCTCGCCAGTCCGAAATCCCTTGCGGATCAGCACATGCCGGACCAGACCGGTATGCGTTATCTCATCATATGGCTCAATCCCATATTCTTCCATATATTCACGGATCGTCCGCAAAATTGCCTGATTTTCTCTGGTTCCAACCAGGCAATCTTCATTTTCGATGATCGAGTGAGTATGTCCGGCATAAAATCCGGCAACGATCCGCCCTTCTTTATTGTTTCCAAACGGGAACTGAGCCTTATTGCGATATCTCCAGGGATTCTCCATACCGATAATCGGCATAAACACATCCTCCGCAAGTTCCAGACCGCCGATTCTGCGCAGATGATTGCGGACCTTATTTTCCTTATAAACCAGCTGGCTCTCATAACTCATCGCCTGCAGCTGGCAGCCTCCGCACTGGCGCGCCACCGGACACTCCGGGGCGACCCGATGCGCAGAAGGCGTGAGTACGCGAATCAGCTTCGCGAAGCCATAAGTCTTTTTCACTTTCATTACTTTGGCTTCTATCGTATCTCCGATCACGGTATCCTTCACAAACCAGGTAAAGCCATCCGCCTTGCCAATCCCGTCCCCGGTATCGCTCATATCTTCAATCGTCAATTGAATCAAATCATTTTTCTTCTGTTCCATAGATAACTGTCTCATAAATATGTCTCCTCTGAAATCTTCCGAAAAATGTCAGCAAGATTTCATAATCACTTTTTAAATCCTTTAGAAATTGCTCAAACTTTGGTCACATTTGTCCGGTATCATAAAAACACGATGAAGGTGAGAGCTTCTTAAGGAACTTCTCCCTGAGAAGTTTTACCACGGTCGATACAAGGATTCTTGAATCACAACATTCCAGAGCCCGGCAGCACAGCGCGCAACCCGCTGTCGGGGTCGTCTAACAGAGATTCGTCCTGCCGGCTCTCCTCTTTTCCGGCTTGACGATTTACATATATTGTTAACACAAAACCACCTCCTATAGAAAAATCAGATACTCGGCAACGCAGTATCTGATTTTTCTATGTCTGTTTTTACACCGATTTTCTTATATTAATCTTTCCGTATCGATCTTTCTATATCGATTTTTCTCTTTCACCAGCGATATCCTGATCGCACCTTCCATTCATTTTTACCGCATATTTCTCTCACGTTGTATCGAAACAAGTCTATGATGGAATGTCGAATTATTCATCACCTATCGCCCTGCATCATCCCGAAAATCTTAATGTTTTCCTCACTTACCGTTCTTTATTTTACTCCGTTGATTCCCATACTACATTTCCGTCGTCCTGCGGATATTTGTCTCCAGCAGCCGGTTATACCCCAGCCATCCCTTATTCTCTCCGCCGGCGCCAAGCGCCTCAATCATCGTTTCCATCTTCGCGTCGGTATTATCCGCGAAGTTAAGAGCCATGGCCTCCAGGAGCGCCGGTTTCTTCGGCGAACCGTATTCCAGTTCTCCATGATGCGACAGGATACAGTGCTTCAGCTCCGCCGCCAGTCGATCCGGGAATCCGGGAATCGTTTTGATCCGGTCGCTGACCATCTCCGTGCCGATAATGATATGGCCGATCAGCTGTCCATCGTCTGTATAATCATTTTGCGGAAAACGGGAAAGTTCTACGACCTTGCCAATATCATGAAACATCGCAGCTGCAAGGAGCAGATCCCGGTTGATCATCGGATACGCCGATGCAAAATAATTGCACATCTTGGTCACGCTCAGTGTATGTTCCAGAAGTCCGCCGACAAATCCATGGTGAACGCTCTTCGCGGCGCTGTGAAAGCGAAACGCATCGATAAATTCCAGATCCTCAACAAAAAAGCTGTCCGTCAGCTGACGCAGATAAATATTTTTAATCTTATCATTATATGACAACAGTTCCCGGTACATCTGCTCATTATCTTTCGATGACACCGGCAGATAATCTTCTTCTTTATACTCTCCCTTATCTGCTTTGCGGATCCGCCGTACATTGAACTGATTCGCGTTCATGAATACGGTCACATCGGCATCTACACGTACGTAATCCAGTGCCTCAAATGCCCCGATACCCGGATTACCAAGATCCCATATTTTCGCGTCTATGGTTCCTGTCTTATCCTGCAGCACCAGATTCCCGTATTCTTTCCCGCTCTTTGTCAACGCAATCTGCTTTGACTTGCACAGATAGATTTCGGAAATGTGCATGCCTTCCCGCAATGTCGTAATATATTTCATAACCTTAACTCCCTGTTTCTTTATTTTATCCGGAACCACCTTATATCGTTTTCGATTGTGCCGGTTGCGTAAGCATCCGGTCAACAGCAGAACTCATCTTGCGCCCACCGTCACCTGGAACTCCAGCTCCGTATAACCGTCACGGCCGTTTCTCTGCACGGTCACATGAATCAGCTGCCCACAGATCAGACCGTCTATCACATTACGAAATTCATTCGTACTGATCGTCTCATGACCGTTGATCTGGGTGATAATATCCCCATTCTGAATCCCCGCCACGTAAATCGGGCGGTCGCTGACCGCATTCACAACGTAAATACCCGACGGCATCCCATTCTCACGCATCACATCTGACACCACCTGCCCCTGAATGCCCAGACAGGGAGCTGCCAGACCATTAATCAGATTTTCCAGAATTGACTTATAATCTGAGATTCCCATAATCTCCGTCATCTCGACGGTCGATCCCGTTTCTTCGCCCGACATAACCGCCCAGCCAATCATTTCGCCCGACAGATTCAGCAAAAATGTACCTTTTCCGGCATCCGCATCAATCGCCAAGTACAAAATCCGTGCTGTACGGTCAATCATCTGCATATTTGTCTGAATTGCGGAGACAAAACCATAGTTGCTCGAATGGACAATCCCCGCGGTGCCTCCCACCGCAATCAGCATGTCTCCCTCTTTTACCAGATAAGAATTGCCCAGCGCAAGCGGAACTGCGCTTTCCAAAGTATCCTCAGACAACCCTTCTTTTTCCACACTGACAATCGCAATGCCCGATATCGTATCCTGTTGCTTCATACGGGCATCGGCTTCTTCACTGTTCGCAAAAATAATACCAATCGAATCTGCGTCCTCCACAGCAGCCTGCAGAGTGATAATCAGCAGTTCCGTATCCGTCTCTGCAATCACCGCCCCGGCATAAGAATCCGAAGTTTCCACCAGATTATCAAACCAGTCCACATCCTGATGAACCGGGCGCACCGTCACAATCGACCGGTCCGCCTTCTGCGCCTGTGTGCGAAGCGCCGACACCACCGCCCCCACATCACCAACCGTATAACGATAGTTTTCCAGAGCGTCCTGCACCAGCTTCTCTACCGGTTCTGTCTCTGCCTCACTCTCATCGATCTCCTCACTCTCAGTCTCTTCCGGCAGGCTTGCTTCTGTCATCTCGTCCTGAGGAATGGTAACCGTAGCCTCTTCCGGCTCCGGCTCCGGTCGGAGCAATTGTTCGGCAGCCGGCCGGGTAAGGACAAATGTCACCGCGGCAATCACACCAAAGCCAACGGCAAGAAGCAGAAAAAGCAGCCCTCTCGCAATGATCTGTTTTCTGGTAAGAGGCCGTTTCACGATGTTTTCCGTAATAAATTGTCGTTCATTTCCTGACTTTTTGCGCGGATCACGAGACTCCTGCACAACTGCCCCTCCCTTCACCGGTAAAAATATTCATGAATAGTTACATTATATTCTCACTCACACGTTTCTGCAAGAAAAACTTGTCAGTCTGGTTTTATCGTTCAGTAATCCCATGGCATTCTCTCCAAGGATCTTACTCACTTCCTCTTCGGCAAGTCCGCTCTCCCGTACGCAGCGGATCGTCTCGCCCTGATCACTCCAGGGACTGTCGCTGCCAAAGAGAATCCTGTCCGCACCGTGATTTCGCACAATCCGTTCAAACTGCTCCCGTGACAGATATGGGGTGTCCGGACGCAGACGGACGCCGTGCTCCCCCCCGCTTCTTTCTTCAGAATACCAATACCAGCCACTGTCATCGGCTTGACAAATGGTATCGGGCTTACAGACTTGATCCGCTGCTTCCAACCTCTCATACAGATATACAGGCGCCAGCGAAAACGATAGATCAAACCAGACGTCCTGCCCGACCAGATATTCCTCCACTTCTTCCCAGCAGCCCCATCCGCCGGTATGCGCCAATACCATCCGGTCCGGATGGATCTCATCGATCATATGTCTTACTTTCTGCGGCAATACCTGGGTTGCTCCCGGAAAGCCAATATCATACCCGCTGTGCGTAACGACTATCAACTCATTCTCACAGGCACATTCGATAATACGCAGAAAACGGATATCATCAATTGCCACACCCTGATAGACCGGATGAATCTTAATTCCACGTACGCCATCTTCTGCCAGCCCGCGTAAAATCTCCCGGTAATTCTCTGTATCTGGGTGAATCCCTCCAAAGGAAATCAGCCCCGTCTCTTTCGCACAGTTGTTCATCTCAACTGCCGTGCGGTTGACCGTCCGCTCCTGTCCACTTCGCGTCACCACCGGCAGATTCACCGAGTAATCCACTCCTGCCCGCCACATCGACATGCGCAGACCTTCCTTCGTACCGTCCGTCCGGTACTGCGCATGCGAACCCTCCGCCAGCTTCGCGACCGTCCGGCTGGCAAGCGCGTCTGGGAAAACATGCGTATGAAAATCGATAATCATCTCAGTCATTCTCCTTTATCATCAACATAATCCTTCTTTCCGACGGATTACGCCATTATTTCTGCAGCCGCAGACAACTGGTACAAGACAGGGATCCATCTACCGCCTCGCTCTTTACAGTTATTATAAAGATATCAACAACCAATTTCAATCTTCAAAAAATAAAATTACCACTGCTTCCCATCTCTCACTTTGGAAAGCAGTGGCATCCTTATTTCATTCGGTTTCCCCAACCGCCACAATCGCCTCGATCAGGTCCATATATTCCAGATAATACTTTTCATACAGAGGCATAACGGCATTTCGGAAACGTTGCTTTTCCTCAGCGGATAGCTCCACCACCTGGCAGTCTTTCGCGACTACTTTTCTCATCGCCGTCTTTTCCCGCCTGGCCCAGAGATCTCTCTCGTAAATCGCCGACTCCTTCGCACATTCCCGGATGATCTGCTGGTACTCCGGCGTCAGCTGATCCCAGGTTGACCGGGACACAAGCTGCACCTCCGGTACCCGGGTATGTTCATCCACCGTGTAGTATTTTGCGACTTCATAATGCCCCATCGATTCATAGGACGGCCAGTTATTCTCCGCTCCGTCAATCTCTCCGGTCTGAAGCGCTGAATATACCAGCGTATAGGTCATTGGCACTGCTTCCGCACCCAGAGCTTCCACCATGTCGGCCATCACTTCTGCCTCCTGAACACGGATCTTCATGCCCTGAAAGTCTTCCAGTTTTTCAATCGGCTTTGTGGATGTATAAAAATTCCTCGCTCCCGCGTCGTACCAGGACAGCGCAACCAGGCCAAGACTCTCTACCTCCGCAAAGAACTCATCGCCGATCTCTCCATCCAGAACTTTCCACATATGCTCCTGTCCCGTATAGAGGTATGGCAGCTGCAGCACGTTCATTTTGGGGAGTACATCTCCAAGAGACGAGATGGAAGCCCTCGTAAAATCAATCCCGCCGAAACGAAGCTGATCTACCACAGACTTCTCATCCCCCAGGACAGCACCTGCACTGATCAGAATCTCGATCTTCCCGCCAGTGCGTTCCCTCACCAGCTCTGCGAATTTATAGCCGCCCTGCGTCGTTGGATAATCCTCCGCCTGATTTTCGGCATACGTGAACACATATTCCGGCACCGTGGCCGTCTCTTCCCTGCTATCTGCTTTTCCGCACGCCATAAGAAGCGACAGCAGGAAAAATCCCGTCGCAATCATACCCCTTCTGGCAGCCTTCCCTTTCCTGTTATGCTTCAACCAGGAACCCTTCTCATCCATTCTTTGCCTTTTCACCGCTTTCATGCTATTCCTTTGCGCGATTAAAACCGATCTATCTGTTGCAGACATACAATCATAAATACGCTTCGGGTTACCATTCTGCATACCCTTTAACCACACAGGGAGCGTCATCAGCCGCTCCCCGTACAATTTAAGAATTATTGTGCAAAGCTATGATAAGGAACGACTGATATTTTGCCGTTCACGATAGCTCAGATTCCCATCACGCCAATACACTCGGCAGCCACAGGCTGATCTGCGGAATAAACGTAATCAGCAGCAGCGTAATTACCATACAGATATAAAATGGCATCGTCGCCTTTACTACCCGCTCCATCGGAACCTTGGCAACCGCGGAGCCGATAAAAAGCACCGCGCCAACCGGAGGCGTCAGGAGTCCGATACCGCAGTTTAAGATTACCATGATACCAAACTGAATCGGATCCAGACCGATCGACGTAGCGATCGGCAGCAAGATCGGCGTAGCGATCAGGATAATCGGCGCCATATCCATGATGCAGCCCAGAACCAGCAATATCAGGTTCAGCAGCAGCGCCAGGATAATCGGATTTCTCGTAAGTCCGGTAATTGCATTCGCCGCCAGTTCCGGCACATGGAGCGTGGTCAGACAATATCCGAATATATTGGAAGTCGCAATCAGGATCAGCACGATCGACAGCGTATCCACGCAGTCCTCCAGCACTCTCCACACGCCTTTCCAGTTCAGTCCCTTGTAGATAAACACACTGACAATCAGGCTGTATACAACTGCGATTGCCGCCGACTCTGTCGCTGTAAAGACGCCGCCAACTACACCGAAGACAACGATGATAATCGCCGCCAACGCCCAGAAAGAAACGCTCAGCTGTTTAAGCAGATTCTTAATGCTGAATTTCTCGCCCTTCGGATAGTTCCGTTTTACCGAGATGATATAAGAACCGACCATCAGTGAAATCGCCAGAACCGCTCCCGGAATATATCCTGCCAGGAAAAGACTCCCCACTGAGATTCCGCCCGCCGTAGTCGCGTAGATGACCATATTATGGCTTGGCGGAACCAGCAGACCTTCACAGGATGAGGTGATCGTAACCGCCGTTGAGAAATCATCGTCATATCCCTGATCCACCATCATCGGGATCAGGATGGAGCCCAGAGAAGCAGTATCCGCCGATGCGGAACCGGAGATCCCTCCAAAGAAATAGGAGGCAACGATATTAACCATCGCCATTCCGCCGCGCATCCAGCCCACACAGGCGTTTGCCAGCGCAATCAGCTTCTCAGAGATTCCGCCGGATCCCATCAGGCATCCCATGGTGATAAAGAAGGGAACCGCCATCAGGCTGAAGGAACTGATGCCCTTTACCATCTGCTGGCACACCGTCGTCAGCGGCAGTCCCTGAGAGAGCAGGCAGAGTACAGACGAGATCGCTACTGCGTAAGCAATCGGAAAACGAAGAAAAACCATCACGAAAAAGCTGCCAAGCAAAACCGCAATGGCAAATGTATTAACTGCCATACTCACCCCTCCTTCAGGCAGATATCTTTGATATGGTTATAAATGGCTTCCAGTTCAAAAATAAACATCGCCAGTCCCGCGAGCGGTACCGGGAAATACATCCAGAACCGGGACAGCCACGGCATACTGACATAGGTGCCCTTCGAGCCGATTCCGGTCGCGTAACTCCACCCCACCACGATCATCACCAGAGCCAACAGCAGAACAGCCACATCAGCCAGGATATCCAGTCCTTTCACCAGGGACTTGGGCAGATACCGGTCAAATGCCGTCATACGGATATGAGCTCCTCTGCGAATCGACAATGCCGCCGAAAGTACCGCCATATAGGACATCAGCGTCAGCACGACCTCCTCACTCCAGGATGGGTCCGGCACGAAAGAAACGTACCGGCCCGTCACGGACATAGCGGTGATAGCGATATCGGCAATCAAAAGGAGCTTACAAAGAAACATCACGATCTTATAAGTAAGGTCATAAGCCGGTTTTACTTTATCAATCGTCTTAAATACAGAAGACACCGAAAACCTCCTCCTCTCTCAACACCGCGCCTTTTGGCTTACTGAAGATCCAGCAGCTGCTGATACAGATCCTCGTAACCCTTTGTATTATCCTCGATTACCTTTGCAGTTGCTTCCTGCCACGGGGTCACATCATCAACCTCGATCACATGAACGCCGTCTGCCTTGAGTTCTTCCAGAACCGCAGCCTCTTTATCACCCGAATTCTTCTGGTTTTCCGAAGACGCGTAGGCGCCTGCTTCCATCAGGATTGCCTGCTGATCTTCCGTCAGCTTATCCCATGACGCGTCGGTGATGATAACCTGAACTGCGCCCAGGGTATGTCCGTCCAGGATCAGATACGGAGCAACTTCCGGAAATGCGTTGGACTTGTAGTTCGCGATCGGCTGCTCTGCGCCGTCAACAACACCCGTCTGCAGTGCGGAATACAGCTCGCCAAAAGATACAACCGTCGGAGACGCGCCAAGACCCTCTACCAGTCCGTTCATAACCGGGTCGTTGGACACTCTCAGCTTCATACCCTTCAGAGAATTGATATCGCTGATCTCATTAACCGTAAAGAAATGACGGAAACCCTCTTCCCCATAGAATAAGCCGCGCACGCCCGAACCATTCTCCTGAGACTCCATCAGAAATTCCTGCGCCAGATCGCTGTTCGCGAAATTCCAGAAATGCTCTCTGCTTACAAAAGTATAAGGAAGAGACAGCAGCATGGACTTCTGTCCGCCGTAGCTCGTCAACGCGAACGCGGAGATACGGGAGATATCAATCGTTCCGCCGCCGCCAAGCATCGTATCCAGCACATCGTTTTCCGAACCGAGCACACCGCTCGCCTGCACGTCAATCTTCATCTTTCCATCGGACAGTTCTTCTACTTTTGTCTTAAAATCTGTCGCGATCTGTCCTACGATCGTATCCAGCGGATTTACTTCCGCGTAAACCAGCGTTACCTCCGGCATCGATGCGGTGTCATACTTACCTGATGATTCGCTTCCTGCTGCCTCAGTTTCAGCTGCTCCTTCTGCTGCAGCTTCCGTAGCCGCCGCTGTCGATGCCGCTGCTGTTGTCGGCTCATCCGGGGACTTCAGCCCGCATCCGGACAGAACACCTGCAACCATCGCCGCGCACAGCACCATGCTTACCATTGTTTTCTTCATTACACGTTCCTCCTTTTATTATTTGGCCATTTGATTCTTCTGACCCATATACTATTATAGAGGAACATTTTTCTTCCAGAAATCGTAAATTTTTGTTAATCCTAGTAAAATTTTAACTACTTTTCTCTCGATACTTATGCACTTTCAACAATATTTCTCCCTGCGTCCTGCTTTCCCAATCAGTCTTTTTGCTGATAGGTCCGGTTGCGATACTCTGTCGGGCTCTGCCCGGTAATCCGCTTAAATACTTTCGTAAAATAATTCGAATCACTGTATCCGACAGCTTTCCCGACCTCTTTCACTTTGATGGTCGGCTGTGTCAGCAGTTTCTTAGCCTCATTTACCCGATATTCCGTCAGATACGCCGTAAAATTTTTGCCAAAGTTCTGTTTAAACAATCTGCTGAAATACGCCTCCGAATAATTCATAACCCGCGCGACATCCTGCATGGACAGATCTTTCTGATAATTTTTGCGAATATATGCATAGATTTCCTCCGTGACCTTAGAAGTACGGGCATTTTCGATATCCTCGCGAGCCTCTCGTCCCTCCTCCAGTTCCATCCTCTCCCACTGTTTTTTGCGCCATTCCCGCTCATCGATCTGACGCATCGCTTCTTCCAGAACCAGAAGCAGCTCCTGTTCGTCAAATGGCTTCAGCAGATAATCCAGAGCCCTGACGGAAATCGCCCCTTTCGCATACGAAAACTCATCAAAAGCGGTCAGAAAAATAATGCAGCACTCTTTATCTGCAGCCCGGATAGCCGCCGCCGCGTCAATTCCGGTAATTCCCGGCATTTCGATGTCCAGGATCGCAATCTGGATCTTCTCCCTCTCGTAAATCTCAAGTGCTTCTCTTCCATTTTCCGCTTCAAAAACGACACACTGATCCCCCAGATTCTCCTCCAGCGTCCGGCGCAGTATTTTCAACTCGATCATTTCATCATCCGCAATTAATAAACGGTACATAATCCCCTTCCTCCTGCTTTGCTCCTGTTCAAAAGAATTTTAAAGAACTTCCTCCTCTTGTCCTCCCGCTGCCTGCGGGATCACCATCTGAATCACAGTTCCCCGGTTTTCCCTGCTGTAAATATGCACCTCTCCCTGCCGGTACATGGCACGCACCCTCTTGCAGATATTTCCCAGGCCGATGCCTACCCTGGCGGTTCTGCCTCCTTTTTCTTCCACAGTGCTGCGAATCTGTGTCAGCCGTTCTGCCGACATGCCAACCCCGGTATCGGTCACCGACACCATGACCCGTCCCTCTCTCTGCCAGATCCTCACGCGGATCCGCCCACCTTCCTCTTTTCTGCCAATCCCATGAACAATCGCGTTTTCCACCAGTTGCTGTAACGTAAAGGACGGGATCCGTACCTCCCTCTCATCGACCAGAATCTTCCGCTCGTATCGGATGCGTCTGCCGAAACGCATCTGCTGGATATACATATAGTCGTCTACTACCTTCAGTTCCTGTGACAGGAAAACGATCTGTTCCGACATCTTCAGATTATAACGGAACAGATTTCCCAGGCTGGTGATCATCCGCTCCGTATCGTCCGCCTTTTCCAGTTTCGCGGTACAGGAAATCATATTTAACGTATTAAACAGGAAATGCGGATTAATCTGACTTTTTAAAAATTCAAGCTGTGCCGCTTCCAGCTGCTTTTCTGTTTCAACCCGCTCCATCTCTTCCTGATGAAGCATCTCCAGCATCTCCTGATTTTTCTTCAGGGTATTGATATATCCTTCCGTGGAATGTTTCATCATATTAAACGCCGAAACCAGTTCTCCCATTTCATCCCGGTTACTGATCAGCAGATCTTCTCCGCTAAAATCATTTTTTGCGATTTTCCTGCTGCTGTGCGCCATCTTTACCAACGGACTCACCAATGCATTGGACAAAAGTCTTGTCAGAATCAGGATCACAACAACGATCGCCGCCGAAAAACACAGAATCATTCCCGGGATCCGATGCAGCCACTGTACACGCTGCTGATAGGTCACATTTCCCTCTGTCAGCGTTACCTGCACCAGCCGCCGGGCGTAAACCGACAGATAACTCTGAAGCTCATAGATATGATACAGGGCAGGAATATAATCTCCGTCTTCCGGATCTTTCTTTAACAGTTCATCCCGTTCCGTCTGATAATTCCGATAACTGTTCTTAATATTCCATGTTCTCGCGTATCGCTCAGAACCGATCAGACTATAATCAAACGGGAGCAGTTCGATACACTCTTCCGTACGCTCCACACAGGAGGTGTAGTCTTCCCTGTTTTCCTGCGAACGGTTTCTTACATATTGCTCGAACGACCGGATCTCCTGCTCCACTGCCTCCTGAAAATCATAACAAATCGAATTATCATACAGAATATCATTAAAGCTGTTCAGACCAAAATTTGCCAGCTGAATGCTGAACATGACCAAAAGGCTGATGACCAGAATCACCATCATCGCGTAGGAACTGATTTTTTTCCTGATCGATATCCCCAGCCATAAATCATGAATTTTATTTAACATATTGCCCCTCTGAATTTTTTGTTTCTCTATCTTTCATTTTGAATACGGATTCCGCATACTCCTTCGGCGAGATCTCAAATGCGCCTTTAAACACCCGGTAGAAACTGGAATAATCACGAAAACCATACCACTCCGCCGCCTCACTGATCGGAACACCCTTTTTCAACGCCTCCTGGCAGCCGGTCAGCCGCAATGCGAGGATATACTGATGCACGGAGATCCCCATATTCTCCCGGAAAATCCGGGAGATATAACCCTTACTGACATAAAAACGGGTCGACAGCTCCGCTAACGACAGTTCCTCCGCCAGATGGATATGAATATAATATATAATATTGTTAAACAGATTCGTCGCCGTCGTATACCTCTCGAAATTTCCCGCGTTATGCGCAGTGCGGTTGATCATAATAAACAGTTCCAGCAATGCCGCCATCTCCATCGCCCTTGATAAAAATCCTTTCTCACGCCCGATGTCCAGCAACTGAATACACAGATTATGCAGGTTCTGGGAAGTAACCGCTGAAGGACGAATCTGATAAGAGGAGTTCTGGATCACACTCTTCCACATATAATCCAGATCCGGATCAAGCGCCACAAACTTCTCGAAGAAATCCGTCGCACACCAGAGAACCATCCGGGTATACTGATTTTCCTCTTTTGCATTCATTTTCGATGGATAATGCATAAATCCCGGCGGCAGCAGGATCAGATCCCCTTTGTTTAAATGATATACCTGTTTTCCAATCACATACTCCAGCTCGTCGCAATGGCAAAAATAAATCTCATAATAATCATGCCGATGAGGAAATACTTTTGGCAGCGTTGCGTCAGAATAATTATAAATCTCATATTCCGGCGAGTCCATATACTGCTTTTCTGCCAGAAACGGGTCGATCTGCCGCTTCTTCATTCTTTATCTGCCTCCTCGTCTTTCTCCTTCAGAATCGCTCTCAAACAGTGTCGTTTTTGCAATGTATTGGATTCATCGTACAATGGTAATTTCTTATCGATCTGGCTATAATATAGCATACAAGGATAAAAAACGCCACACGAAACCAGGAAAAGGAGGGGCATTGAAAAACGAATCATAATGAGGCGTGCCGTGGCAAAACGCAATCTTGGCAAAACTAATGTAAGGAGGACAATGTTATGCAAATGACTTTTCGCTGGTATGGCGAAGGCAATGACAGCATCACACCGGCTATGATCAAACAGATCCCCGGCGTGACCGGGCTTGTATGGGCGCTGCACCAGAAACAGGCCGGAGAAGTATGGGAAATCGATGAGATCAAAGAAGCACAGAGACAGATCGAGGGAGCGGGCTTCAACATGGATGTCGTAGAGAGTGTCAACGTCCATGACGATATCAAGATCGGCCTTCCCACCAGAGACCAGTATATTGAAAATTATAAACAGACTCTGCGCAATCTCGCGCAGTTCGGAGTCAAGGTCGTCACCTATAACTTCATGCCGATCTTTGACTGGACCCGCACCGACCTCTTCCATCCGCTGGAAGACGGTTCTACCGCTCTCTTTTATGAGACGAGCAAGATTCAGGACGACTATAAGGAGATGGCGAATTACATCTTAAATAACCTGCACGGGATGACTTTCCCCGGCTGGGAGCCGGAGCGCATGGCAAAGCTGGACGAACTCTTCGCCGCGTACAAGCCGGTCACCAAAGAGAAACTCTGGGAGAACCTGAAATATTTCCTGGAAGCGATCATGCCTGTCTGCCACGAGACGGATATCAAGATGGCAATCCATCAGGATGATCCGCCGTGGGATATCTTCGGCCTGCCGCGTCTGCTGGTTGATAAAGAATCCATCGGAAGATTCCTGTCCATGGTAGATGATCCCTACAACGATCTCTGCCTTTGCTCGGGATCTCTGGGAGCCAACGCCGATAATGACATTCCGAACATCATCCGCACCTACTGCGACCGTATCGCCTTCGCACATGTCCGCAATGTCCGCCACTATCCGAACGGCGACTTCACCGAGGCGTCTCACCGCGACTGCGACGGCGATACCCACATCGTTGAGATCATGAAGGCTTATCACGACTGTGGCTATAAGGGCTACATGCGTCCGGATCACGGACGCCATCTCTGGGGTGAGCAGTGCCGTCCGGGATATGGCCTCTATGACCGTGCCCTTGGTATCATGTACCTGTGGGGCTGCTGGGATATGCTTGAGAGAGTGGACGGCAAGATCGAGTAGACAGATGCAGCACTTTGAAAAGCAGAGCCTGATGACTATTTACTCCACAAGAAATATATACCCGCGCTCTTGCTAAGTATCGCTTATCGGAAGTTGTAATATATGCGAAGAGTCCGTCTCTGCGGGGGAAGAATATCCTCCGAGGACCGCTCTCGCTTAGGTTTTCACGTAGCGGTACTAAGTTCGCAGGAAAAGCACCCTGCTCACTAAGTGCCGACGTGAAAAATGTCCTCTGCGGATATTCTTCCCCCGCAGAGACTACTTTCTTGGCATATAAACAACAGCTTATCAGAAGCCACGTCAGCAACTGACAAAAAAAGGCATTCGCACCGTCCATCTGATTATGAGGTTCTGCGTAGCAGGTTCTCATAATATAACTTATCGGAAGTTCCGTCAGGAACTGCCGATAAAAGGCGCATGCCTTTGCGCCGTAAATCTGATTATAGGGTTCCGCGAAGCGGGTTCCTATAATATATGAACACCGCGGGGTCTGTCATAACCGACAGCCCCCGCCAGAAAGGAGATTATCATGAAACTTTCTCTCGAATCTATTAAAGATAAAGAAGCCTGGAAGGGCTATCATCTCCCAGAGTATAATCCATCCGAAATCGCAGAAAATACAAAGAAAAACCCTACCTGGCTCCACTTCGGGCCAGGTAATATCTTCCGCATCTTTCCGGCTGTCCTCTGCCAGCGCCTGATCGAGCAGGGCAAGATGGACACCGGTATCATCTGCTGTGACAGCTATGATGAGGAAAACATTATCCGTGGTTTCCGGCCCAATGATAACCTGACAATCGCCGTTACGCTCAACGCAGACGGAAGCATCGAAAAAGAAATCGTCGCCTCTATCTCTGAGAGTCTGACCATGCTCTATGACAGCGAGCGTGTCGCAGAGATCATCAAAAATCCGAGTCTGCAGATGGTATCCTTCACCATCACGGAGAAGGGCTATTCTCTGCGCAACGCAAAGCATGAGCTCGTACCGGCTGTCGTCGACGATATGGCAAACGGCCCGCAGGGCTGCAAGGCATTTCTCTCCCAGCTCACTGCCATGTGTCTGGCCAGACGTACCGCCTGCGGCGCTCCGCTTGCTCTGGTCAGCATGGATAACTGCTCTCACAATGGCGAGAAGTTTCAGTCCGCCATCATGGAGATCGCCAAAGCCTGGCTGGATAACCAGAAGATCACCCAGGAAGAGTATGATTATCTGCAAAACGACATTGCCTTCCCCTGGAGTATGATCGACAAGATCACTCCCAGACCCAATCCGGTGGTCGAGGCAGAATTAATCAAAGACGGCGTGGAGGACGTCAGTCCCTTCGTCACCGCCAAACACACTTATGTAGCGCCGTTTGTCAACGCGGAAAAGCCGCAATATCTGGTGATCGAAGACCAGTTCCCGAACGGCCGTCCGCCGCTCGATGAGGCCGGAGTCATCATCACCGACCGCGACACGGTCAATAAGACCGAGAAGATGAAGGTCTGCACCTGCTTAAATCCGCTGCACACCTGTCTCGCGATTTACGGATGTCTCCTTGGCAAAGAGACGATTGCGGAGGAAATGAACGATCCCGAACTCCGTGCTTTCATCGATCAGATGAGCCACAAAGAGGGGATGCCTTTCGTCATCAATCCCGGCGTTATCGACCCGCAGAAGTTTCTGGACGAAGTCCTCACGGTACGTCTGCCCAATCCCTTTATGCCGGATACGCCTCAGCGTATCGCCACCGACACCTCTCAGAAGCTCTCCATCCGCTTTGGCGAGACGATCAAGGCCTACGAGGCTTCGCCTGACCACAAGGCATCTGACCTTACACTCATCCCGCTGGTACAGGCCGGCTGGCTCCGCTATCTGATCGGCGTTGACGATCAGGGCAACGTGATCGAATGCAGTCCGGATCCGCTCCTTGCCTCCATGCAGGAAAAGCTCGCGGGGATGACCCTCGGCGGAACGATCAACGAAGAACAGCTTCGCCCGATTCTCTCCGATACCGTAATCTTCGGCGTAGACCTGTACGAATGCGGTCTCGCTGACAAAGTCATCGGCTACTTCAGAGAACTGATGGCCGGTCCGGGAGCCGTGCGCGCGACACTGAAAAAGTACATCAAATAATCAGGAGGGATATCCATGATAAAAAACAAACGACGGATGCTGCTCCTTCTCTGTCTGGCCGCGATCGCCCTGTTCGGAATGACAGGGTGCGGCAGCTCAGACGGCAAACGCATCGTCCGCATCGGACATAACCAGTCCACGAACCATCCGAGCCACATCGCTCTGACCGCGTTCGCGGATTATATCAATGAAGAACTCGGCGATAAGTACGAAGTCCAGGTATATCCGAGCGAGCTGCTTGGCTCCCAGACCGACATGGTCCAGCTGACGCAGACCGGAGCCATCGACTTCTGTATCGCCAGCAACGCGATTCTGGAAACTTTCAGTAAGAACTACGAAATTTTCAACCTGCCGTTCCTCTTTGCCAGCGAAGACGCCTATCATAACGCCATGGATGATCCCGCTGTCACCAGCCCGATCTTTGACTCAACCATCGGTGCCGGCTTCACCGCGGTCACCTGGCTCGACGCAGGCACGAGAAATTTTTACACGATCGACACACCGATCTATACACCCGCAGACTTAAAGGGCTTTAAGATCCGTGTCCAGCAGTCTCCGACCAATATCGAGATGATGCGCCTGCTCGGCGGTTCCGCCACTCCGATGGGATTTGGCGACGTTTATACGGCCTTACAGTCCCACATCATCGACGGAGCGGAGAATAACGAACTCGCGCTGACCGACAACGGCCACGGCGACGTCTGCAAATATTATTCTTACGATATGCACCAGATGGTTCCC
Source organism: Clostridiales bacterium (assembly GCA_021204025.1). GTDB lineage: Bacteria > Bacillota > Clostridia > Lachnospirales > Lachnospiraceae > Brotaphodocola. Next base: position 22,559 of record JAJQAC010000071.1, read on the forward strand.
GATATCGTCATCGGAAACAACGCATTTCTGGAGGGCTTAAGCGAAGAAGACCGCGCCATATATGAAGAAGGCTTCGTCCTCATCAACACCGTACAGCGCGAAGCGTGGACTTCCGGCGTTGAAGCAGCCAAGGAGTACGCGCAGAATACTCAGCACGTAAACTTCATTTACCCGGATCAGACTCCTTTCAAAGAAGCCTGCATGCCGCTTCATGACTCCGTGCTGGCAGGCAATCCGGCTCTGCAGCCCATCTACGACCTGATCCAGAAATACAATGAAAAGTATCCCTCGGTGGCAGAATAGGAGGACAAGCATATGAATCAACTGAGAAACCTTCTGAATAAAATCCTCGAAGTACTGGCCGGCGTGAGCTTCCTCGCCATGGTAATCTTAACCTGCTGGCAGGTATTCACCCGTTACGTCCTCGGCAACGCTTCCTCCTGGTCCGAAGAACTGGTCTCATACCTCTTCGCCTGGATGGCGCTCTTTGGAGCTTCCATCGTTGTCGGCGAGCGCGGACATATGAATATCCCGATCGTCATTGACATGATGCCCGCGGCCATGAAGAAACTTTTCATGATTTTCGCGGAAGTGATCGCCTGCATCTTCGCGCTGGTCATCCTGATCTTCGGCGGTGTGCAGATCACAAACCTTGCGATGGGACAGATGACGTCGTCGCTGGGCGTACCGATCGGTATCTTCTACGTCGTCATGCCGATCAGCGGCGCGCTGAACATCGTTTACACGATCCTGAATATTATCGGCATTCTCAATGGCACGATTGGCTCAGGCAACACGGCTGCGGAAGCCGGAAAGGAGGCATAACACATGGCAATACAGGCATTATTAATCATCCTTGCCGTAATGGCGATTCTGCTGGTGGTCGGCGTCCCGATTTCCTACGCGATCGGTATCTCCGCCCTGGCCGCCATCATACAGGTCATGCCGATGGATGTCTCGGTACTGACCGCGGCTCAGCGCACCTTCGTCGGCATGAGCAAATTCAGCCTTACGGCTATTCCGTTTTTCATTCTCGCAGGAAACCTGATGAACCAGGGCGGCATCGCAAAGAGACTGGTAGACTTCGTGCTGGCGATCCTCGGCAAACTCCCGGGATCTCTGATGGTGACAAATATCGGCGCAAACGCACTCTTTGGAGCGATCTCCGGCTCCGCATCCGCAGCGGCAGCCGCAGTCGGCAGCATGGTGCGCGACGGCGAACAGGAACAGGGCTATGACCCTGCGGCCTGCGCGGCGACCAACGGCGCCTCCGCCCCGTCCGGACTGCTGATTCCTCCGTCCAACGCACTGATTACTTACTCTCTGTCCGCGGGCGGCACTTCCGTAGCGGCGCTCTTTATGGCAGGCTATGTTCCCGGCATCATCTGGGCACTGTGCTGCGGCGTCATCGCTGTTATCATCGCAAAACAGAAGGGTTACACCGGCACACCAGGCAAATATGACTGGGGCAACCTCGGCAGAGCGACTCTGCGCGCCATCCCGTCCCTGTCCCTGATCATCGTCGTCATCGGCGGTATCATCTGCGGTGTCTTTACCGCGACAGAAGGTTCCGCGATCGCCGTAGTATACGCACTGATCCTTGGCATCTGCTACCGCAACATCACGCTCAAATCCTTCTGGAATATCGTTGTCGACAGCGCGAAGATGAGCGGCATGATCGTATTCCTGATCGGCGTTTCCAATATCCTTGGCTGGGTTATGGCATTCACACAGATCCCGCAGGCAATCTCCGCCGCACTGCTCGGACTGACCGATAACTTCTACGTAATCCTGCTGATCATGAACGTGATCCTGCTGGTTGCCGGTACCTTTATGGACGTTACCCCTGCGATCCTGATCTTCACCCCGCTCTTCCTGCCGATCGTAAAGACCTTCGGCATGAACCCGGTGCAGTTCGGTCTGATCCTGGTCTATAACCTTTGCATCGGCAATATCACACCGCCGGTCGGCAATACCCTGTTTGTCGCGATCAAGGTCGGCAAGACCACGCTGGCAAAAGTCCTGCCTTATATGCTGATGTATTACATCGCTATCCTCATCGGACTGATGCTGGTCACCTATGTACCGTTTATTTCTCTGGGGCTTCTGACGATGGCCGGACTGATCTGATGATACCAGGGTCCAAAAAGTCATGAATGGACCGCTTGCGACGCAAAGCGAGTCCTTTATGGCGGGCCAATTCATGACTTTGGGACCGTGGTATCATACTGTTTTATAAGGTAAATGCTTATGAAATCATTTATAGATGAAGATTTTCTGCTTTCCACGGAGACCGCGAGAAGGCTGTACCACGAATATGCGGAGAAGATGCCGATCGTCGACTACCACTGCCACATCAACCCTCAGGAAATCTATGAAGACCGCAAATTTGACAATATCACCCAGGTCTGGCTCGGCGGCGACCATTATAAATGGCGCCAGATCCGCTCCAACGGCGTCGAGGAAAAAATACATAACCGGCGACGCCTCCGACCGCGACAAATTTCAGAAATGGGCCGAGACCCTCGAGACGGCGATCGGAAATCCGCTGTATCACTGGAGCCATCTGGAATTAAACAGATGACCTCCCTCGCTCTTATAACAACGCGGTACGGTATTTTAAATTTGACATTTGAGTTTTCTTTCTGACTGCGAAAGCCGCGTTCTATATTCCATCATCAGACGATCCGCGGCTTCGCGCCGGCCGGGAGGCGGTGACCGCCTCCCGGCTTTTTTTACTGTGACACAACAAAAAAGACACCTTTCGCTGGTGCCTTTTTGCGTTGCTTTGGGAATGGTAGGTATTCAAATAAAAGAAAATGGTTTAGAGGAGTAAAGCTTTCTTTGCTTTACGATTATCATTATGCCCTAAAAATGTGATTAAAATATGGACGGTTTCTAAAATAATCATAAAGTTTCTAAAGAAAATCGAAGATTTTCTGAAACTTAAATGTCGCTTTCGGGCAAGATTTTTGATTCTCTCTATGAGCCTGATGGCAAACATCAAAACCCCGAAAAACCATTGCGGCCGGAAACCAAAAGACAATAATTATCAGGAATAAATGCCATCTCTGCATTTTCTGTGTTATAATTCATCTTATTACGATACGAATTTTAATCTCGCCGGAATCTTGATTATTCCTCTCCGCTTCATTATACTTATAGGAAACGGCAAACAAATTTGACACCTGTCACCCGGAACCATCCGCAATGCGGTACCTGTTATATTATGAAACGACTGACTAACTTTTTAAAAGGCACACGCGGCCTCTTCGAAGATCTATTCGACGACAGCTTTCAAAACGACGATGTTGAGAATGATGATTTCGAATATGACGACCCGGAGCCGTTCTACGAGGATGAGCCCATCTTCTTTCCCCCGGAGCGCAGAAACAATCTGACGCCAAAGGAATACCGCCATATGCGGGAACTGGCTTTCCAGACACCGTTTAACCGTAACAATGACGCGAAGATCTTTTACCTGCAGGCCAGATACATGGAACAATTTGAGGATGACTGCCCTTATAACGGCGAAGTCCTTCATTATTATCCCACTTACCAGGATCTGTCCACGGCCGAACTCCGGGGATATTTTACATGGCGCACCCGGCTGCGCCATGGACGTCTCGAGAAGACCTCTCTGTCCTATGCCTATCTCTATATCTATGAACTTTTGCATCAGATTGGCGTAAAAGACAAAGAAGAAGGGCTGAGAAAATTCATCTCGTTTTACGAACAGTACGGTGCTCTGGACTCCCAGATCCAGCGCCATGCCGGACAATGGATCGTTGATTATGCCATCTATTATAATCTGCCGCCGGAACGTGTCCGGGCTTACACAAATGCGGACTTTGACGAGGCTATGGACGCCATGCGGCACTGCGACACCGTCAGCAATGAGGTGCTGTTTCCGGCAATCATGCGGCTCTCTTCGTATCGCCTGGACAAGTCCCGGGCATATAAGCTGCATCCGGCAGAACTGGTACAGGTCATCTGTGAAGCCTACCGCAAACTGAACGCCCGTTACACAAAGCGCTACCAGCGTCCCTACACGGAAAAACTTTACGGGCGCAAGGTAAAGACCTGGTACCGCCCTTTCCGTTCAGCGGTATTTTTCGATCCTGCTCACCGGAGCATCTATGAATATTGGCTCAGTCCCATGCAATGTTACCGGTGTGAACAGAATCAATGGAGCATGGAGCGCGCCTATCTCTCTCCGCAGCGAAACCGGGATCTCGGCGTCTTTGTCCGCGCGGCTGACCGGCTGGTAAGAGAATCTTACAGCATACGTCCGGCTCTCAAAGCCGGCAATGAAACCAAAACCATGATACGGTTCATCGAGGAGACCATAGAGACGCAGAAAAAAGCAGCCGTACCGGTAATCAAATTCGATCTGCGCCAGCTGAACCGGATCCGCAAAAGTTCAGAAATCATTGGCAGGAAGCTGATGACAGAAGAAGAACGTGATCCGGACCCAATTCCGTCCCGGACGGCGACAGATGCCACAGCACCTCCCGCCGGCCGGCAGAAGATCCCGGTTGCTGATTCTGCCGTTCCCGCGCACCTGATAACCGGAACCGGAGGTTCGTTGACTGGCTCCCTATCTCCAGCTAACGCGGCTCTGACTCCCCGAACTCAGCATCCCGATCCGCCCACCAGTTTAACCGGGTCGGTGAAGCCCCCTCTTAACTCCACGGTTTCGCCAGTCGAATCTGCTTCCGGCAACTGCCCTCTCTCCGGTGATGAACTGCGTTTCATGCAGATCCTTCTATACGGCGGAGACCTGCCGGATTTTCTGTCGGAAAAACACCTCATGGCCTCCGTACTGGCCGAGACTGTCAACGAGCGGCTCTATGATGAATTTGCCGATACCGTGATCGAATTTAACGAAAATACACCTGTAATCGTAGAAGATTACCGGGACGACCTGAAAGGAATGATACCAAGTTGAAGATACCAAAACGCATCGCCGCTACTCTCATCAATGCCCTGAAGGGCGGTGTTGTACCCCGCATCGGACTACCTTATATCACAGTTGGACGGGAACAGGAGATCAATGCCCTGCTCCATGACGTGGAAATCATTGCCGACGGCGGAGCGGCATTTCGCTTCATCTCCGGCAAATACGGCAGCGGCAAGAGTTTCCTGCTGCAGACCATCCGCAACTATGTCATGGACAAAAATTTCGTGGTCGTGGACGCCGATCTGTCCCCGGAACGCCGTCTCCAGGGCACAAGAGGCCAGGGTCTGGCAACTTATAAAGAACTGATCCGCAACATGTCCACCAAAACCCGCCCCGAAGGCGGCGCTCTGCCTTTGGTCCTGGATAAATGGATCAGCGGTATCCAGAGTGCGGTGGCAATGGACACAGGACTGTCCTTTGACGATCCGGAGTTTAGCCGGCTCGTACAACAGAAAATTTTTACCGTCATCAATGATCTGAGCGGAATGGTACACGGCTTTGACTTTGCCAGACTGCTGACCCTCTATTATCAGGCGTATTTCAATAATGACGAGACAATCAAGGCCAAAATCATCCGCTGGTTCCGCGGAGAATATCTGACGAAGACCGAAGCCCGTCAGGATCTGGGCGTTAATGTCATCATCACCGACGATGACTGGTACGAATACATCAAGATATTCGCGGCTTTTTTGAAAAACGCGGGCTATGCCGGTATGCTGGTACTCATTGACGAACTGGTTAATATCTATAAGATTCCCAACAGCATTACCCGACAATATAACTACGAAAAGATCCTTACCATGTACAATGATACTCTGCAGGGCAAAGCCAGTCATCTGGGTATCATTCTCTGTGGGACGCCCCAGTGTATCGAGGATACCCGCAGAGGTATTTACAGCTATGAAGCTCTGCGCTCCCGGCTGGCAGAAGGACGTTTTGCCCGCGAAGATACCCGCGATCTGCTGGCTCCCATCATTAAACTGGCTCCCCTGACCAACGAAGAAATGCTGATTCTGGTAGAAAAGCTGGCAGATATCCACGCCCAGCTCTTTGCTTATGAACGTCGCCTGACTCAGGACGACCTGATCACCTTTATCCGCATCGAATACAGCCGTGTGGGTGCCAACTCCCATATCACCCCCAGAGAGATTATCCGGGACTTTATTGAGCTGATGGACATCCTGTTTCAAAATCCACAACTCGACGTAACTTCCCTTATGAGCTCCGAAGATTTTTCCTATGCCAAAACTCCTCTGGAAGAACAGGAAGCAGATAATCTCGGAGAATACGCGGAATTTACACTATAAATGCAGGAAACGTCATATATCTTTTCCTTATGATGTTTCCTGCAACGATATAAGGAGATCGAAAATCTGTGAATACCTTTCACCGCTATGCGCCTTTTATCCAGGACTATATCTACCAGAACGGCTGGGAATCGCTGCGGGCCGTCCAGGCCGCTGCTGCGGATGTGATTTTCAATACAGATCAGAATCTGCTGCTCACCGCTTCCACTGCCTCCGGCAAGACGGAAGCCGCCTTTTTCCCCATCCTCACTCTGTTTACCGAAGATATGCCTTCTTCTGTAGGCGCAATCTACATCGGTCCGTTAAAGGCTCTGATCAATGACCAGTTTGCCCGCCTCTACGATCTCTGCAAAGAAGCGGACATCCCTGTCTGGCACTGGCACGGAGATGTATCACAATCGCATAAAAATAAAATGATGAAGCACCCCTCCGGCATCCTGCAGATCACTCCGGAGAGCCTGGAAGCCATGCTCCTGCACCGACATTCCGCCATCGCGAGGCTCTTTGGCGATCTGCGGTTCATCGTCATCGATGAGGTACATTCTCTCATGCGCGGGGACAGGGGCGGACAGACCCTCTGCCTGATCGAGCGCCTGTGCCGTCTGGCAAATGTCAATCCTCGCCGCATCGGTCTCTCTGCCACCCTCGGCGACCCCAGAGACGCGGGGGCCTTTCTCTCCGCGGGAACCGGGCGACAGACTATCGTCCCAAAGCTGCCGCAGGGCGGGATGAAATGGCGGCTCTCGATGGAACATTTTTATACCTTTCCGCCGACCAATCCCGGTGCCCCTACCCGCATCCATGGGCAGGTTCCGCCGGAAACCGTACCGGCATCCGATACTCAGACTGCTGAGAATAATCTGTATGGAGAAGATACCCAGACTGCAAAAATATCTCATGCCCCATCTTCCAGGGATATTTCCCGGGAAGAGGCCGATGATGCCCTGTCGCCCAGGACGGACATCGCCCCGAAGGAAGCCGACTCCGGCATCGGATACATCTTTGAACACACCAGAGGAAAGAAATGCCTCATCTTCGTCAATTCCAGAGAAGAATGCGAAGCAGTCACCACCACGCTGCGCCAATACTGCGAAGCAAAGAACGAACCAGACCGTTTCCTCATCCATCACGGCAATCTGTCCCAGTCCTACCGGGAGACCGCCGAGGCGGTGATGAAAGACGAAGAACAGTTCCAGACCACGGTTACAACCGCCACATTGGAACTGGGCATTGATATCGGCCGACTGGAGCGCGCCTTTCAGATCGACGCGCCGTTTACCGTGTCCTCTTTCCTCCAGCGCATGGGGCGTACCGGGCGCCGGGATCTGCCACCGGAGATGTGGTTTGTCATGCGGGAAGAACCGCCCGAAGCGCGGGCTCTGCTGCCGGTCACCATCCCGTGGAAACTGATCCAGGGGATCGCTCTGGTGCAGCTCTATCTCGAAGAACGCTGGGTAGAACCGCCGAAACTTGACGCTTTACCCTATAGTCTGCTCTATCACCAGACGATGAGCACACTCGCTTCCGGCGGCGAGATGACACCGGCACAGCTGGCCGCCCGGATCCTGACCCTGCGATACTTCCGGAATGTCTCCCAGGAAGATTTCCGGATCCTCCTGCGCCATCTGTTAAAAACCGATCATATCCAGCAGACCGAAGGCGGCGGTCTCATCGTAGGTCTTGCCGGGGAACGGATTGTCAATAATTTTAAATTTTATGCCGTATTTCAGGAAAACGAAGAATACACGGTACGTGCCGGCTCCGAAGAACTCGGAACCATCGTCAAACCACCGCCAGCCGGGGAAAAGATCGCCATCGCCGGTCATGTCTGGTTAGTCAACGAGGTCGATCATAAACGCCATCTCGTCTACTGCGAGTTGGTCAAGGGCAAAGTACCCGCCTACTTTGGTGAGGTCGCGGGCGATATCAATACGAAAATTCTTGAGCGGATGCAGAAAGTTCTCTGCGAGGAGAAATCCTACCCTTATCTGATGAAAAATGCCGTCACCAGACTGGCGACGGCCCGGACCTCCGCCAGGAACTCCGACCTCGTTCACAAACCTCTGGTCTGTCTGGGCGGCAATATGTACTGCCTCTTCCCCTGGCTTGGCACCTATGCGTTTCTCGCGTTAGAACGTTTTCTCAAGATCCACTGCGGCAAACGTCTGGGACTGAAAGGACTCGACCCATCCCGGCCCTATTTTATCCAGTTTGTCATGACTGTTTCCGAACGGGAATTCTGGAAGATTCTCCGGGAAGACCTGGCACAACCGATCGATCCGATGAGCCTGGTCTACCCACGGGAAGTGCCCATCTTTGACAAATACGATGAATATCTGCCGGAAGAGCTGGTCAAAAAAGGGTTCGCCTGCGGAGTGCTGGGGATCGATGAGATGAAGGAGAAAATGCGGAAGATGTGCGATGTTCAGATCCGATGCTTTTCCTAGCTTCCCGTTTATTCTTTCATCCGCGGCAGATTCCAGTGATAATGTCTCGCCAGCACCCGGATCACGATCACCACAACCGGAGAAACCGCCAGCGCCGTCATCTCACTAATATTGCGGTATAGCAGCACATAGCACAGCGCCCCTGCAATCGACGCGCAGGCGTAGATGTGACGTACCAGGATATACGGCGGATCCTGCGCCATCATGTCGCGCAGCAGACCGCCGCCTACCCCGGTCAGCGTGCCCAGAAATACGAGCAGAAAGGTCTTATCCGCATAACCGCTGCTGATCCCGGTCGTGACGCCCACCACCGTAAACGCGCCCAGACCAATGGAATCCATGACGAACATGACCTGATCATACACCAGGCGCCGATCTCCCTGCCACATATCTCTTTTGATATACAAGATACAAAACAATGCCAGTGCGGCGGCAGCTGCGATCAACGTATAAACCGGATTGGTCAGCGCCTTTGGCACGGTACCCAGGATCACATCGCGGGTCATGCCGCCTCCCACTGCGGTCACCACTCCCAGCACACAGATCCCAAACAGATCCATGCCTTTATGTATACCAACCATCGCGCCGGAGGCTGAAAACGCGATCGTCCCCATAATTTCCATGATAAAGATAACTGTATTCGTATATTGCATGGATATTCTTCTCTTTCCATAAATAATTTATCCCAAGACTGACAGACAGAAAATTCATTCTGCGATAAACATTAAAAATCCGCCAGAAATATTTCAGACAAACCTGTTTTGTTTTCTCTCTCACTATACTCTCCTTTCCCATTTATGCAAGCATTTTTCACTTTCAATTATTTCTGAATTATCACGAAACATAACCCAAAGTAAACAACATTTTGGCAAGTGAAACATGTTCTGACATAAAAATATACAACGTGATATAATTAAAGCAGCGTCTGATAAGTACCCGATCCAATCACCGAGCAGATCCCCTCTACCCCGCACTGAACCATACGAAAGACTGCCGCGTCTGTATAGAAAGCCATATGCTGCGTCATAACAACATTGGGAAACTGGCGCAGGTATGCCATGGAACGGTTGCTGATAATGTCATCACGGCGGTTCTGATGATAAATGCCTTCCTCATACTCAAAACAGTCAAGTCCCAGACCGCCGATCTTCTTCTGTTCGATTCCCTCAATTAAATCTTCGCTATCCATCAGCGCACCACGCGCGCAGTTGATCAAAATCACTCCATCTTTCATCCGGGCAATCGTATCACGATTTATAATATGTCGTGTCTCATCATTCAGATTCAGATGGACGGTAATAATGTCACTTTCCCGGTAAAGCATATCAATATCCGTATAGGTAAGCCACTGCCCCGCTTTCCCCTGATGACGGTCATAACCCAGGATGCGACAGCCGAACCCAGAAAGATTTTCAGCGACCTGTGTTCCGATCCGTCCTGTCCCCAAAATTCCCACAGTCAGATTTCTCATTTCCCGTCCATAAAGCCCCTGAAGGGAATAGTCATTGACCTGTATACGCCACAAAGCCGCTTTATAATGCCGGATACACAAAAGCATCATCATAACTGTATATTCCGCCACACCATTGGGATCATAACAGGCATTGCACACGGGCAAACCGATTTTCTTCGCATAAGCCACATCAATATGATCATATCCGATGGTACGGGTAGTAAGGCATTGGACGCCCAGACGTTTATACTCATCTAAAAGCGCTGCATCGATCTTTCCCTGCCCCAACATGGTGATTCCCGCACATCCGGCAGCCATAAAAGCATTTTCCATGGTCGGCACCTGATCCGTAAGAACCAGTTCCACCTGTAACATTTCCGCACATCGCTGAAAATGATTTCTCTCATCCTCTCTGACTTCATAGGCCAGTATCTTCATAATAATCTCCATTCCGCCGCCCTTCAGTTGACGGCACAAATAGTGATAAAAGAACTATCTTTCACACTAATACCTCCAGAAACAGACTTCTTGCATTATACCCCCACTTATGCTATCTTAAATGTAATCCAGATGACATTTAAAGGAAAAATCGCAATGGAAATCAAGTTTTCAGCTGAAGAAATGAAACAACTCGCACAGGCAGGACATCTGCGTCACTTTGCGCGAAATGAATTTATCTATCTGGAAGGAGATGCGGCCAACACACTCTGTATCATCCAAAGCGGTCGCGTACGTGTGATGCTCAGCACTCCGGAAGGAGAAGAACTGACCCTTGAAATTATTGAAAAAGGCCGGATTTTTGGCGAATCTTCTTTTTTAAGTAAAAGCCTGCGTCCAACTACCGTCTCAGCGGTAACAGACGTAGGTCTAATCTGCTGCAGCATCACCCAGCTGATTCCCTGTCTGTGCCAGCACCCGGATCTGCTGATCAAGATTCTGCAACATTGCTCGGAAACGATGAATCACCTGTCTTATTCGCTTCATTCCTTCCGCTTTATGAACCGCTATCAGCGGGTCGCTTCTTTTCTTCTGACAGAAACACAGGCAGACAACCCGGATAAGGAGATTACCGGACAATGCCTGCCCTACTCCCATGAGGAAATCGCCATGTGTCTGGGACTGGCCCGGCCGACAGTCAGCTTGGTATTAAAAGAATTGGAACACAAGGGCTGGATCAAATGCGCATACCGGAAAATCTATGTTCTGGACAGAGAATCCCTGGCAAATGGTTCCCTCCCGGTCCTTGCCAAATCGACTCCCGATTGGTACAATAATGACGGACAATAACTTCAGAACCGTATCGATTGGTTCTGAAAAAAAACAGGAGGCTTAACAACTATGCTGCATGAAATCAAATTTCCATCTTACAACAATCGCGATCAGGTATATGGCTGGATCTACGTTCCCGCCGTCAAGCCAAAGGGAATCGTCCAGCTCATCCATGGCCTGGGGGAGCATTCGAGACGTTATCTGCACATGATCGTCGCATTTCTCGACGCAGGCTATATCGTAGCCGCCGATGATCATGTCGGTCATGGGAAAACCGCGGTCGAAAATCCCGGTACCTGGGGCGACTGGGGAGACGCCGGATGCCATACGATGATGGAGGATGAGCACAGCTTACGCCAGATTGCGCAGAAAATGTATCCCAACCTTCCCTACTTTCTCTTCGGGCACAGTATGGGTTCCTTTATTACGCGGGACTATATCACGAAATATGGAGAGGGTCTTGCCGGCGTAACCATCTGTGGAACCACCGCGGTATTTCCTCATGCGGCGGAGACGGAAAAGGTGCTCGAAAAGGCAATCGCGGAAGGCAAAGGGGAAGAATCCGTCCCGAATTATTCCAAACTTCTCCTGGGATGGATGTATGAACGCTGCGGCGAAGTCCGGCTCGGAAATGAATGGGTCTGCTCCGATCCCTACGTCCAGTATGACCACGCGTACGACCCGTTTAACGCCTACACCAAACCAACCAAAAATAAGACTCTTCTTGATTTTACCCGCATGATGCAGGTCATCGAAGGAACCGACTGGGCTCAGAAGGTGCCAAAAGGACTTCCCATCTACAATATCGCCGGTGATGAAGATCCGGTCGGCAACTATGGCCAGGGCGTGTACCAGGTAAGCAACTGGCTATGGGAAACCGGCCATCAGGTAAAGACAAAGCTCTACCCCGGATGCCGCCACGAGATCTTTAATTACACGGATATTAAGAACGAGGTCGAAACCGGAATTATTGCTTTTATGGATGAGCATTTATCCTAAACCGGATAAACCGGAATAGAAAACAAAACTGTTGAACAATTTTATGATATTTAAGAAAGGGAACGACAACATCAAAATTGTCGCTCCCTTCTCTACTGTCTGTTAAAAACAATCGTCCGAAATAATAAATCAGGAAATTAACTTTCCGCACTTCTTAATCCCGATAATCAGGCTTCCTCAATCACACAGCTATGTCTCTTAACCTCTTTTCCTTTTGTATCCCTGTCATAATTGATTCCAACTAAAAGCAAATTGCCAGAATACTCCTCTAACACACCCTCATACCGATTATCATGAATCTGTTGAATCGCACTGTCGGCATCCTTATCGTATTTTAGTTCGATGATCATGGCAGGCATGCCCACTCCCCGCCTTGGAATAAACGCCAGATCCGCAAAACCCTTTCCCGCAGGAAGTTCCCGTATCATAGTATAATATCGTTTCGCCGTATAATATGCAATTGTAATGGCGCAACTCAGAGACGCTTCATTATTATATTGAAGTACAGAAGAAACAGAACCATGAATTTCCTCCAAAGCTTCGGCCACTGCTTCTTCCTCTTTTCTCAAAGTTGCCTGAAGCAATTTTTCCGAATCCGATATCGCCTCTCCTATGATTCCCCACTTTCCGGCGCTCACCGCATCCTCAAACGCCTCTGCAACTTCCAGATTCGGGATATAAGCCTCCCGCCTCCTCGAATCATAAGCAAGATAACCCAGATGCACAAGGAGTGTCAAAACATCATTTCTGTTGTTAAAAGACGTTAAATCGTTTTGAAACGTGCTGATCTTTATGCCAACATGGCTGCCGCCAAGCATTTCGATAACCGCACCTTTCAGTCCGTCATAACCCATTCCGATATATTCTTTTAAACTTTCAAAAGACTCGGTCTGCGTCCAGTAATTCAAAACCTCCCCTTCCCGTAATGCACTCATCACAGAATTCGGACTATACACATGTTGAATCCTGCTAAATGAATATCCATCATACCAGGTACGTAAATCATCGAAATCCATCTGGGAATTTTCACACAAACGCTTTACCTCGTCTTCAGTAAATCCGACATATTCGGCCAGGCATCCAGGTTTTGTCATGGAGTATTCCCTGAAATCCGTCAATGCAGATTCTGTCCCGTATTTCTTAATCGGAAGGATTCCCGTCATATAGGCAGCCGCAATCGTCCCATCCGTTGTCGTTCCACCTTTGAACAGCCCACGAAGAAGCTGTATATATTCCTTTTGAAGAGATTCCCTGTTCTTTGCCTCGCGAAAAAGTGCGTCCCACTCATCAATGATAATAACAAACTCATTTCCTGTCTTTTCCGAAATTCCGGAAAGCGCCCTGGGCAGCGACTTTTCACTTTCCGGAACCAGATTGAAAAACTTTTCTCTCAGTTCCGAAATAACGCTGTTTTGTATATCCCTGACTATTCCATCTATATGATCTGTCGTAGAGATAAACCACGTAATATCCAGATAAATCACATCATATTGATTCAGTCCTTTTTCAAAAGATGCTTTTTTCGATATCTCTAATCCCTCGAAAAGAACACGCGAGTCACAGCTCTTATCATAATAAGCGCACAGCATCTTTGCCGCAAACGACTTGCCAAAACGGCGGGGACGGCTAACACTTGTCAACTTCAAGGGCGTATGAATCGTACTGTTTACATAATCGATTAATCCTGTTTTATCAACATAAACACCGTTTAAAATTGTCTGAAACCCCTTATTTCCAGGATTCAGATACATGCCCATAAATTGTCCTCCCTCCTGTCGTTGCACAGACCTCTTTGCACTTTGCATTATAATGGATTTCATTTTACATTTCAACCCTGGCAGCCTCTCACACCAGAATCCTATGAGCAGCCGGTCACGCCTGAATCCCCAAAACGGTGATCAGCCCCGTGATCGCCACCAGACTGCACACAATCGACAGGCTATTAATGCAACTGGCCATTCCCTCATCGCCGCCGCACATACCGGTATAGGCTGGCGCGACCGCGCTCAGCGGCGCAAAGCACAGCAGCACCATCGTCTGTCGGATCGCCAGTTCCAGCGGAAGGAACCGATAAACCACAAACGCAAAAATCACTGCCAGAGCATTGCGAACAACCAGAACCTTTCCCACCTTCTGTAAATATTCCGGCTTCAGTTCCAGATGAAAAAGGAGTCCCAGCATCAGCATTGCTACAAAGGAGTTGGCCTTTGCCGCCGGTTCAATCAGAGTCAGCAACGCCTCCGGCAGCCTCAGACCCATAATTGAAATCAAAAACATTGCCACATAAGTGACCAGAGGAGCGCTCCTGATCAGGCGTTTTCCAAAAGAAACCAGGTCAAAACCATGGTGTTCTTCCGAGACATATTCGGCGGCGAACGCGTAGGTAATGCCCGTACACATCACGCTGTTTCCCACATCCAGCATACACGCTGTCACTGTGCCGATCGCCGGAAGGAAGCTCTGTACAAATGGCAGGTAGAACGCCCCGATATTATAGCCCGGCATGCACAGGATATTCATTGCCTGCTCGCCTTTCGGCAGACCTCTCGATGCGACAACACCCACAACGATCATCAGGACATTCATCACCAGCCCAACCGCCGATACCAGCAGCATCGCCGCGCTCATATCCTCGATTCCGGCAAAATTGGTAATGATCGCACAGGGGAGCGTAATATTGATCAGGATCTTTTTAATCCCGGCTCCGGTATCCTCTCCCACTATGCCGAACGTATTCAGGCAGATTCCCACTACGATAATCAGTGCAAGCGAACCTGCCCGCAGTAAAACCTGTGACATACACGTATCTCCTCCATCTCCACAGCCACATTTTGTTACCCGGATTTTCAATTCTGGTACCATAATATCACAGAATCCGACTTTATCCTATAAATTTTCAATCAGTCGGATAAAAACAGACCTGCAGAGGTTCCTTAAAGAGGCGCCTTACAGGTCGTTTTGATTTGCATCGTTTATGATAGAAACCGCCAATGGCGGATTCTGAAGTTATCGATAAGGAAGAAAACATTTACAGCAGATCAAATTTTTTGCGAATGGAGTCGTATACCAGCTTACGGGCAGCTTTCCAGTCTCCGGAACAGCGGGCATAAAAACCATGAGCACTATTCATGAAACGCTGCAAAGTCACCTTAGAGCCCGAGGCTGCGATTCTGGCAGCCAGCCGCTCACCGCCTTCCCGCAGATAATCCTGTGCGGCAGTGATAACCACCGTCTCAGGGAAATTTTTCACATGATCCTCTGTCAACAGCCCAAGATTAATATACACATTATCTGCCAGAGCGGGATCATTGTCGGTAAACATCGCATTGTACAATATCCCCCGGTTTTCAAGCCTGGTCAGATCGGGTACATTGTCCAGCATATCCTCGCTTTCCGGTGTAATAAAGGCATCTGCCGCCGGGTAAATCAGCAGGATCATCGCCGGCATTTTACCGCCTTTTTCATTTACCTGCAGGCAGGTGGTTGCCGTCAGGGTCGCGCCCGCACTGTTACCGCCTACCACCACCTTATCCGGATCAATTCCCAGCTCCCCGGCATGAGCCATAGCCCACTGCACCACCTCATAACATTCGATCATCGGAGTCGGAAACATGGCTTCCGGACAGGTCTGGTAATCGATATCCAGGACCTTGCATCCCAGATCGACCGCATAGTAATCACACAGATATCCATCCCATAAGTTGTGAGGCTGCACAAAACCACCGCCATGAATATTGATGATAAGCAGGTCATTCTCTGCGCCACCCTTTTTTTCTATCAGGTAGCTGGTGTTTTCCCCCACCGAAGTCGGGATCTTCAGAGTCTGGATCGTTACCTGATCCGCCACTGCCGTATAGCCCTCCGGAGCCTGAAAGGGCAGATTTACCGGAGCGCGAAGTTTTACCGCAAGCTCCATTTTCTGTTCTTTTGTCATTTTCATAATGAATCAACTTCCTTTCCGCTTTCTCAGCTAACCGGCTTTTTCTTCAATCCTGGTCCCAGCAGAGAGACAACCACGCATACAAGCGCGATCACCAGCAAAATCAGACTCACCGGTCGGGTAAAAAAAGCATGCCAGCCATTTTCGGCCATATTACAGCCACGGCGCAGATAAGTTTCAATATTGCCGCCCAGCACAACCGCAAGAATCAGAGGTGCCGACGGGAGCTCAAAATATTGCAGCAGAACTCCCAGCAAAATGGCAAACAGCATCATGAACACATCGAACATATTATTGGACGACATGTACGCGCCGGCAAATACCAGAATCAAGATCGCCGGGTACAGATAATGATACGGGATCTTCAGCAATGCCGGGAACAGGGGCATGCCTATAATCTCCAGCAAAAATACACCCAAAGCTGCCATAGCTGCTGCCAGGAAAATCAGGTTAAAAAGTACCGGCTCATTGGTAGAAAACAACGGACCAGGCTGCACCCCCTGCAAAGTCAGAGCTGCCATCAGCAGGGCACACGCGCCGTCACCCGGAATCCCCAATGAGACCATCGGGATGATCGCGCCGCCGATCGAAGCATTATTAGCAACCTCTGGGGCAATGACTCCATCCACACAGCCTGTACCCAGTAACTCCGGATGTCTGGAACTGCTCTTTTCCTGAGCATAGGCAACCATATTGGCAAGCGTACCGCCCATACCCGGCAAAAAACCAATTACCAGACCAAGAATCCAGGAACGGATCACATTGACGCGATTATCCGCAAAGTCTTTCCAGGGAAACTGGAAACGACTGATCTTCACGATATCAGCCTGGCTGCTCTTAGAATTACGCGCAAACTCCAGTAGAATCGTAGTACCCGCAAACAGTCCTATCATCACATCTACAAAACTGATGCCGCCATACAGATAATAAGTGCCAAAGGTAAAGCGATTGGTTCCGCAGATCGGAGCATAGCCCACCGCGGCAATCAGCAAACCAAGCCCCATGGAAATCATACCTTTGGCGATATTACCCTGAGACAGGGTGATAACCAGCGTCAAAGCACAAAGCATCAGGCTGAAATACTCCCATGGTCCCAGTTTTACCGCCCAGGCGGAGATCCAGTTGGAAGCAAATAACGCGATCAGCACCGATGGCGCCGTACCGATAAAATTCGCTGTAGTTGCCGCCGATAGTGCCCGCACAGCCTCCCCTTTTTTGGTCATTTCGTATCCATCATATACCGTAGCAATACTATTGGTCGTGCCGGGAATGCCCAACAGGATCGAACCAATATAGCCGCCGGATACACCTCCGATATAAATCCCCACCAATGTGGCAATAGCCAGGTTCGCTTCCATATGAAAAGTCAGCGGCAGCATAATAACCAGGCCAGTGCCTCCGCTGAGGCCGGGAATTGATCCCAATACCACACCTGCGAAAGCACCCAGCAACAGGTACAACAGACAGGTGGGAGAGAGCAGTACAAATAAAGCTTCTATAAATCCCTGCATTTTGTGTTCCTCCTATCAACCAAACAGCATCCCGCCAGGCAGCGTGACCTTAAAGATCTCCTGCAACACAAACCAGATACCTGTACCCAAAATACCTGCGTACAGAATGCGGACATAAATGGGAGGCATTTTCTCTCCAGCGAACAGCGTACAGCAGACAAATAACATCACGACCGAGGAAATCAGGAAACCAACCAGTACAATCGCTGCCGCATAGGCAACGAAAATAACAAATAACAGAATGGCTCGCTTCCATTCTTTCACACTGAGAAACGTCTTTTCATTATTTTCACTGTCAAATACGAGCATCAGACCAAATACAGCCAGAACTCCCGCAGTAATGCCGGGAAACAGCCAGGGACCGGGATCTCCGGTCGCAAGCTGCATGGATAACTTTAGCTGAGATGTGGCAACGAATACAATTACCGCAAGGGCAACAGACAAAATGCCTAAAATTCGATTTTTACTCATAACAAATGATCCTTCCCGTTCACAGAAAACACGATCTCTACTTATCGCTTACATCAAATCCCATGGCGGCGCTCATAGCCTTGGCAGTTTCCGCTTTTTCCTTATAGGATGCAGTAGCCTCTTCATGATCTTTAAATGTAAATGCGCACTTCATAGTAGACTCATAGGTTGCCATAGCTTCTTCATCGTTGGCAAATCCAGACATAACCTCATTAATCGCTTCGATCGTAGCCGGATCCATATCCTTAGGACCGAACATGTACATCTCCAGAATCCAGATATTCTTGCCTCCCAGTTCGCCCATGGCCTAAACTCCCGGCCAGTTTACGGTATCTTCCGTCTCACTGCCGGCGACAATTGCTTTGAACTTGCCGGCCTCAATGTACTGTTGTGCAGTGGTCGGAGTCAATAACGCCATATCAATGGTGCCGGCCATCATAGCTGTTACCCAGTCCGCCTCGTTACCGGCATCCACCAGCGTCAATTCGATCCCTACATCATCCGCAAAACACTGAACCATAGCCTGAGAGTTCCCGCCCATGGTCACTCCTACCCGAATCTTGCCCGGATTTTCCTTCGCATAGGAAATAAATTCATCACCAGTCGTATAAGGAGCATCTGCCACAGCGCACAGAGCGCCGCCAGCCTGAATCCCACAGGCATTAATGACAGTCAGTTCCTCTGTTGGATTAAAATCCAGTTTTCCCTGATAATAGCTCATCAATGTGGATACATGGAAAAACAGGATCTCAGAACCATCATTCTTGGAACGACGGGCATTCTGAACAGCCACGATATTGCCACCGGTCGTATCATTCACCACGTTGAAAGCCTCGCCGGTTGTGCGCTGCAGATAATCTGCAAAGATACGGGCTGCCGTGTCAGTACCGCCTCCCGGAGATGCCGGGACAGTCAGCGTCACAGTTCCCTCGGGCCAGACCACGCTCTCAGCGGGAGCGCTGCTCTCAGCATTGCCGGAAGAAGTCTCGCTGCTGGCGGTGCTTTCAGAAGAAGTCCCACCGTTGCCGGCGGCACTGCCGGAAGAACTGCTGCCACCGCAGGCAACCATAGAGAGTGTCATTGTTGTTGCTAAAATGAGTGCCAGAACCTTTTTCATAAAAATTATCCTCCTTATTTTTCATTTGTGTGTAGTGTACCGAAATTTTAATAAAAATGTGTGCAAATCAGCGAGAAAATTTTGCACTTTTCATTCTTTCGATTGACACTTCCCGCGAAATTTGTTAACCTAATTGTACAAATTTTCATCGTTTTTGTGAAATGAATAATTATATAACAATTATAACCAAATTAGAAATATGAGGTGATTGATTTGAAAACAGGGATTCTACATTACGTTCTGGCTCTGAGAGAATGCGGCTATCCGGCAGCAGCAGCGGCAAAATGTGGCGTTTCTTCCTCCACCCTGATCAGTTCTCTCAAACGAATGGAGAGCGAACTGGGGATTTTGCTCTATGACCGGGATTCCCGCAGATTGACTCTGGCCGGTAATCTATATGCGGATGCCTGTCTGGGCATTCTGGAAGAAGACGCGCGACTGCGAACCGCCATCGCCGACCTGCAGCCGAAAAATCTGACAGTCGGTCACGCCAGCTATGTTGATTCGCGATTAATCTCCCGCCTTTCCATGGAAATATTTGCTCAATCTGCCAAAAACCCGGAGCCGCGCATTCGTGCTTTCCTTTCCGATGAACCGCCGGAGTCACTGCTCACAGGTAAACTAAATCTCTTCATCGCCTGCCATGGAGCATCGCCTTCCTCCCGGCTCACTTTTCTGCCACTGCTATCCTCTCCATTGTTTCTGGTCGTTCCGCCGGGACAGAAGGTCAATGCTGCTCGTCCTATGAAAAGTATCGGCGGCCTGAAACTAATCGCCTTATTTCAGGATACCGAACTTCATCGGCAGCAGTTTCTTCTGGCTAAGCGTGCAGGAGCGGATCCGGAAACGCTGATCGAAACCAACTCACTCATTCTGGCGGAAAATCTGATCCGCAGTGGAGCCGGCTATACCCTTGCCAATGCAGGCATCACACATAGTCTGGCTCAGTGTGACATTTATCCGATTCCCAACAGCAAATTTACTCTGGGCGTCTGGCTGTTAAAGGAAAAAAGCCACGACTCCCGGATCATGGAAATTTACCATCTGCTTTGTCATGGTGTGGAGGAGCTTTACGGCAACAGCTCCTATGTAACATTATTATATCAGGAAGGAAACAGTGATCATGTATCTTAATGAGCAGGAATACTTTGTCATTCTGGCGGAAGAAAAAAACTATACCCGGGCAGCGGAAAGAGCCTGCATCTCTCAACCCGCTCTGAGTAAGGCGATCAAAAAACTGGAACAGGATTACGGCTGTACCCTGATCCTCCGGGAAGGCCGCAATCTTTCGCTTACTGCAGCCGGTCAGTTATATCTGGACAGCGCGCAGCGAATGCTGAAACTGCGCAACAACGCCTATGAGAGAATTCACGCCATGAGCCGGAGCGCTTCTCCCCGGCTGCGCATTGGTATCAACCGGCAATATTCTCAACGCCAGTTCGCTCAGGCGCTGCAGCGCAATCATCGGGACTATCCCGGGGAATTGCCTGATGTATATGAAATCGATTCGCGCCAGGCCCTGACTATGCTGCGCAATGGTCTGCTGGACATGGCTGTCGCGTTACAGGAGGAAGATAAATTACCGTCGGATCTTATACATTATCCCCTCTCACAGGAATTTCTGGCTGCCTTTGTCCCGGACACTCCGGAATTTTACCCTGTCATCCGGGATTATCCCGCAGGTACAGAGGTTCCCGTCCGGGTATTCCATGGCAAAACTACTCTGCATACAGGTCTGGGCACCAACTATGACGCAATCATCCAGGCTTTTTTCAGGGCACAGGAGGTGCAGCCCAACTATGTCTGTTCCATTTCTGACGTCCCGACCGCCATCGAAGCGGTAAAAAACGGGATGGGCATGGTCTACAATTATCTTTCCCGGGCCAGTGGATTCCGCTGCCCCTATTATTATCACATTATACCTGACCTGCCTCTGCGTCACTATATTTTCCTTAGGCCGGATACTCCTGTCACTCCGCAGATCGATTTTCTGATCCGGCTGCTCCGGAAAGATCACCTTTCTGAAGACTCACAGAAATCATGACAGGAATAACCTCTGCAAAACCTTGCAGCGAATTCAATTTTTCTCTATAATATTACCATGCAGACAGCAAAAATATTTTGTCGCCCATGGTATGCGAAGTTCTTCGCACTTCTTGCTATCAAAACATTAAAAACATGAGGAGGAAAGGTCCAAATGAGACCCATAAGACGAAAAGACCGTGAAGTAAAAGATTTTGAGATCATAAAACAGATCATCGACGAATGCGAGATCATCCGCCTCGGACTCGCCGACGGCGATTTCCCTTATATCGTACCGGTAAATTTTGCTTATCAGATCAATGGTACTGAGGTCGCGTTCTATATCCACGGCGCCATGGCCGGACGGAAATATGAACTGATGAAGCAAAATGGGAAATGCTCCTTTGAGATGGATATCCCTATCCAGATGGACTGTGTCTATAAGTACAAAGACGTCACCATGCGCTATAAGAGCGTAATGGGTACCGCGCGTATCGATTTCCTCGAAGGTCAGGAAAAACAGCACGCCCTTGACGATGTCATCATGGCACGCCACGAGGAGACGAAGAACTTTGAGTATAATCACAACCTCGTCGCGCACACCGCAATCGTAAAACTGACCGTGCTGGAGATGAGCGCGAAAGCAAATCTGCCTGCCAGCGGGCCGGACTGAGTCTGAGATCAAAGGCTCAAATCCATAGCTTCCGACTTCAAAATCTGGAACTTGCCAAACTATTTTAGTTTCAGGCATCATTTGACCAAAACTTTGCTTTCAGGTCCTGAGTTCTTCTCTTTAAAAATATATCTCCGGCACAAACACAAAAATACGCTCCCGCACACTACAACAATTCCCCGCTGCCAGAATACATGCAGCGGGGAATTCCCTTCTTTTCATTATTATTTCAGACACAAACCTTTACTTCGCCTTCGCAGCCTGCCCCTGGAACGTATGAATACCCTCGATCACAAGGATAATCGCCAGTATTGTCATCGCCGCAGCAAAGAGGAACTGGAACCAGTCGCCCCATACAGCGCCGCCTGCTCCGATCAGAACGATCTTTTTCTGCACCATCATAATCAGATAGGTCAGTGTCGCCGCCAGCATAAAGATCATCGGGATAAAGAACATCTTATTATTCTTGCCCGCTTCTCCCAGCCAGGCAGCTACTGCCATCAGCGCGATGCCGGCAAGGAGCTGGTTTGCCGCTCCGAAGAGCGCCCAGATCTGACTCAAACTCAACGCACCCAGGATACAGCCGATCACCACCATAACAGCTGTGCCAACAAGCGGATGCGCCAGCAGCCTGCGGATGCCGGTCGCGTCCTGATAACTCTTCTCATCCTCCTTTAAGAACAGCTCTGAGAACATAAAACGGCTCAGACGGGTACCGGTATCCAGACTCGTCAGAGCAAATACAGATACCGCCAGTGTCAGGAGCGCCTTGATCACGTTATTAATCGAGGAGCCCTCCGCGCCAAACATCAACGCAATACCACTCGCAAACGCTACGGACGGTGAACCGAAGCCGCCGCTGGTATAGGTCTGATAAACCATACCAACTGCGATCAACGAGACGATACCCAGCGCCGACTCAATCAACATGGAGCCGTAACCGATCGGCTTCGCGTCTTTTTCATTCGCCAGCTGCTTGGAAGAAGTACCGGTCGCGATCAGACTGTGGAAACCGGAGCATGCGCCGCAGGCTACCGTAATAAACAGAGTCGGGAACAGAGTTCCGATACCGGTACTCCACCCGGTAAAGACCGGCATATCAAAGGTTGCGCTTCCTCCGCCAAAAGCCGCAAAAACGATACCGATCACCGCAATCGCCATCATCGCGTACAGCAGGAAGCTGGAAAGATAGTCACGCGGCTGCAGCAGGATCCATACCGGTACCAGCGAAGCAATTGTAATATACACACCGATAAAGACAATCCAGCCAGTCCGTCCCATCGCAAAACCGACATTCAGGCCAAACGCAAGCATCAGGATGATCGCGATGATGCCAAAAATGGTTGCGGGAAGCGTTCCCAGCCCCATACGGTTCGTCAGGATGCCGTAAATAATTGCCAGTACGATAAAAAGCAGCGAGATGATCGCCGTCGTCTGGTTGCCGGTCGGATTGGTAACCAGACCAAAGCCCTCGCCTGCCGCAGTGTAAAACGTGCCCGCCACAACGTTGACAAACGATGCGATTACCAGCAGCAGCACCAGAAGTGCAAAGATGGTAAACAGTTTCTGCGCCCGTTTCCCCATGGAGTCATGGATGATCTCACCAACGGATTTGCCGTCATGACGGATGGAAGCAAACAGGGAGCCGAAATCCTGAAGTCCTCCGACAAAGATACCTCCAATAATGCACCACAGAAATACCGGCAGCCAGCCAAATACTGATGCCTGAATCGGACCATTGATCGGTCCGGCTCCCGCGATGGATGAAAAATGGTGTCCCATCAGAACCGCAGGCTTCGCCGCGCAGTAATCTACGCCGTCCTCCAGTTCAATTGCGGGTGTTTTCCTCTTCGGGTCAACCCCCCACTGCTTTGCAAGCCATGATCCATAATAAACATATCCTATAATCAGAAGGACGATGGCTGCAAGAATGATCATTAATGCTGTCATATGTTTCTCTCCTTTTTGATTCCCCGCTGTAAGCGGGTTGTTTGTCCCGGTTCAGGTTTTTCATCCCCTCATCCCAAACCGTTATTTATCATGCGAACGAGCTTTTTCAGGTCCCGGCCCTGGCGGTTAGTATACGCCATGCCCGAAGAAAGCTCGACAGCAAGCAAACGATAATGTGTCCATCCATGGAAGGAAAACCGGTAGCTTTTGTAACGCCGCAGCTTCGGCGCCAATGCGGCCGCACTTTCCGTAATGGTGTCTGCCAGAATAATCAGAGTAATATCACTATTGCGATGATTCGCATGAGGCTTTACTTTTGCAAGTCCTCTCTCCCACGCGGCCTTATCCAGTTCCTGAAGAAGCTCTTCGTCCAGTTTTTGCCTCGACGCAAAATAGACATAATCATTGGATTCCGCCTCAGATATCGTCGCGCTGCGCACCAGAAAAAACTGTTCATCGTGGGAATGGAACTCTGCCTCCGCGTCAAACGGAGGCTCGATCTCCTCTCTGCGAACATTATAATAAGCCTCAAAGGCGCGCGCAAAACGGTCAAACACCGCATCCCGATCCATATTACTTTCTTCTCCTGTATTACAATCGTGCAGGATAATATTTCCCTGCTCACCGCATGGCTGTTGTATGCCAAAGATACCTGTTTAGCAACGGCCACAGCGGAACGCGGATTACATCCGGATTCTCCGGAAAATTCCCATCGTAATCCTGCGAAAAAAATAAAACGCCGAGATACGACAAATCAGGCTGTATCAGCACCTCTTCGTCTGCCCCGGCTTAATAATGAATGTCATATCTTAAATTTCATAAAGATTCTAGGGAAACGCTGATTTAATCAGCATTTTAGCTACCCATCCAAGCACTATTTATT
>JAJQAC010000024.1 GCA_021204025.1 Clostridiales bacterium
TCCTTCTGCCGGTGTCTCTCCTTCCGGCTTCTCCGGCGGGGTCTCTCCTTCTGCCAGGCTCTCACCCTCCGGTCTGCCCATTCCATGACCGCCATGACCGCCATGACCGCCTTCTGCCGTCACAACCGTGATCGTGCTGTCGCCGACTGCTGTGATCTTTGCCATCACACTGCCGTCATGCTCCGGTCTCTCACCCATCGTACTCTCCGTCTCTTCGGCCGCCATCGATACCATATTGCCTAACAGAACCGTCGCGCCACCGGCTGCCGCTGCTACTAATATACCGGAACCTAATACCATGCCTGCAAATTTTCTTCTCATGTTCATAATAATTATTCCTCCTCATATTTTTTCTGATTCAGAATCACTTCTGATGATCGAAGTCTAACATCCCAACCTGAAAAAAACCTTAAATTCACAAACTGTTCAAAATTTTCCGGTTGCCTTGTGTTACAATGTACGCGAAAGCAATGAGCAGTGCCAAAACAGTCAAAGGCAAATCGACTGCTTGCAGGCGTATTTGACTATGACTGTTTTGATAGGGCGAAGCCCGCGAATGAGAGAGCCGCAGGCTCTCGAATGTGCACTGCGGGGTCCATGATATCATAATCATACATCAAAGAAACATCAGATATTCCGAAATCATAAAAATTCAGAAAGGCTCACCATGAAAATATTAATTATAGAAGATGAAAAACGTCTGGCACAAACTCTTGCCAGCCTGCTGCGCCGGTCTGGCTACAACGCTGACACCACAGGCAATGGTCTGACCGGTCTCGAGCAGATCCGAAACGGAAACTACGACGCCGCGATCCTGGATGTCATGCTTCCCGGCATAAACGGTTTCGACGTACTGCGGCAGCTACGCTCAGACGGATACGATCTCCCTGTGCTCATGCTGACGGCACGCTCCGATCTGTCTGACCGCGTCCATGGTCTGACGTCCGGAGCGGATTATTATCTGACAAAACCATTTGAAAATGAAGAACTGCTTGCCTGTCTCGCGGCAATCCTTCGGCGCAGCGCCGCTGCACCACCCACGTCCGACATTCTGAAATTTGGCGATCTCATTTTAAATCTCTCCACCTCCACGCTTGCCTGTGGTGAAGCAAATGTAACTTTAAGCGCCAGAGAATTAGATCTGATGAAACTTCTGATCCAGAGCAACGGCCGTCTCCTGTCCAAAGAACAGATTCTCGACCAGGTCTGGGGTTATGACGCCGATGTCAATGCAAACAGTGTGGAAGCTTATATCTCATTTCTCCGCAAAAAGCTCTCTCATCTGTCCTCTCATGTACGGATTACTGTGGCAAGAAATCTCGGTTATAAGCTGGAGGTAACGCCATGATCCGGAAACTACGCCGCAAATTCATTCTGATCATGATGTCAACCGTCACGCTCCTGCTCACGGTCATCTTTTTCAGCCTCTATTATTCCGCACGGCTCAATTATGAGAATCAAGGTTACGAACAGCTTCGCGCGGCAGCCAGAGAAAATCTGCCCACACAAATGTCCCCGCGCAGCAATCCCCATCAGCCGGAATCTGCCGATGCTCCCGGCACGATACCACCGTCCGACAACGCGCACGATGCCAATAACCTCCATCCCCTCGACAGCAATCCGGATTCCAATAGTCTCTCTCCCTCGGATGAAAAAGCTCTTTCACAGACCCCACCTTCTGAGGAAGATTCCCCCGAACAGCGACCTGACCGCAATGAGACTCCTCTCCTCGTCATTGACCAGTCGATGGACGGCACACTTTCCGTCGTCAAAAATCAGCTTGTCCGTTTTGAAGCGGTTGACGCAGAAGGACTCGTTGCCCTGGCCGATGCCGTCGGCAGCCCCAATGGACTGATCTCTGAACAGCATCTGCGTTTTCTAAAGGAAGATTCAACGCCCGGCAGAAGCCTGCGTTATGTGTTCGCCGATACCTCCAGCGAAGAGCGTTCCCTCCATTCACAGCTGATCCATTCCCTGGTGATCGGAGCTGCCGCCTTTGCTGCATTTTTCCTCTTTTCCATTCTCCTCTCCCGCTGGATCACTGCTCCCGTTGAAGAAGCATGGAACAGGCAGAACCGCTTTGTCGCCGACGCATCCCATGAGTTAAAAACTCCGCTCACTGTTATTCTCGCCAACATCGGTCTGCTTGCAAAATCCTCTGCTGACTTTACAGCAAATGACCGTACCAGTCTCTCCCATATCCAGGCCGAGGCCACGCGCATGAAACAGCTCACGGAAAGCCTGCTCACCCTCGCCCGCAGTGATTCCGGGCAGTCCGTCACAGATTTCCGGCCGCTCGATCTCAGCTACCTGACTGACAGCTGTATCCTGACCTTTGAACCGGTTGCCTTTGAAATGGGAAAAACAATCTCTTCTCAGATCAGCACGGATATTTACGTAAACGGAGATACAGAAAAACTGCGTCGTCTGATTACGATCCTGCTGGACAATGCCTGCAAATACAGCAGTCCCGAAAGTGAAATTTCCATCTCATTAGAACGCGGCCAGAAGGAAAGCAGCCTCTTAAAGCGGAACTCTCCTTTTGCCCTTCTCACCGTCACCAGTGAGGGAACGCCGCTTACTGACGAAGAAATCGAACATATCTTTCTTCGTTTTTATCGCACTGACCCTTCGCGTGGTACGATTTCCGGCTATGGGCTTGGACTATCCATAGCCCAGACGATTGTCGACGAACATCACGGCCAGATCCGCGCCGTATCTGATGGAATCAACAGGAACACCTTTTCCGTCTCGCTGCCGATAGAACTCTGACACCGCTATATTCCTTCCCCGGATCTGTAATCGAGTAGGAGGCGGCTTTTTCGCCTCATACTCGCTGCGCCTGGCGGATGCAGCGCCCCGCCCGGAGGGCTTTTTATCTTACAGGACGAACTTTCCTGTAAGATAAAAATCAGTCTCCGGTTTGTCCATATCAAACAAACCAGAGACTGACTCGGCAATCTTCTTTTATCCGGCTGATTACGCCTGCTTTCCGGAAGTCTGCAGATACGCCTCGATCTCGGAGAGCACACTCTCAACCGGAAGACCGTGAACCATACACGCCTCTTCCAGTGACTCACCGATCGAGGACGGGCAGCCCACACAGTGCATTCCGCACTGCATCAGGATATAAGCAATCCCCGGATCAAAATTTAACATCTCACCCATCGTAGTTTTCTTTGTAATTTGCATTTCTTTACACTCCTTATCTGGTTATCCGCTCAGCTGCCGGACCAGGCGCCGGCCAGACTGCTCTTCATCTCTTATATCATATCAGGTAATCCGGAAAAAACAAGTCTTTTTCGTCAGGATACCGTGTTGCGATACTCAATGGGAGTGATGTTATATTTTTTCTTAAACTGCCGGTTAAAATGCTCCACATTCTGATATCCCGCGGCATAGGCAATATTCTCCACGGTCATCGTACTGTTGCGAAGCAGCGTCCGCGCTTTTTTCATCCGGGCGTTAGTCACCAGCTCTCCGAAGGTCTTGCCCGATTTTTCCTTGATGTAACGGGATACATATGGCTCGGAAAGATGAAATTCTTTTGCCATATCTGTCAGCGTCACCGTCTGATAATTGGCCTGGATAAAATTCTGCATTTCGATCATCCGCTCATCCTGAATCTCCTCGATCTCTCTGGTATCCAGCATATGGTTGACAGCTACTACCAGCGCCTGGATCGACGCTTTGATAATATCTTCATCAATACCAACGCCCCAGTGCATCTTCCCCTGGTAAGTAACGCCCACATACGCCATGGCGCGCGAGGACGAACCCTGGCTCAGCGCATGCTCCTCATAGACGCTCAGCTCATAGCTGATATCAAAATACTGTTTGATTGTATTGGACACCGCATCCAGACGTCCGTTGCCATTTGCTCCCACAACGCGGCTCTGGCTGTCACGTACAATCGTAGCCTCCGCGTAAATCCCGTTGACCTGTTTGAAATGACATTCCGGGATTGAGAAATGTGGCTGATTGCTGACGTATCTCTCTGTAAAGATCTCATAAACCCACTGCGGGGACAGTTCCTTATGCTCTTCGTCGGATACCTGTTTCACCAGATACCCAACCTCCTCGCGCATCTTTTCCGGAAGCGCAATGCCAAAATTCTGCTTTAAGATATACGCGACACCGCCCTTGCCGGACTGACTGTTAATCCGGATCACATCCGCTTCATATGTCCTGCCGACATCCTTCGGATCAATCGGAAGGTACGGCACTGTCCACTTATCCGTCTCCTTCTCCTCATGCCAGGCCATTCCTTTGGCAATCGCGTCCTGATGAGAACCGGAAAACGCTGTAAATACCAGATCGCCCGCATATGGCTGCCGCTCATACACATGCATACGGGTAAATTTCTCATAAGCGGCCCGGATCGATGGCATATCGGAGAAATCCAGCTCCGGATCCACGCCGTGTGAGAAAAGATTCATCGCAAGTGTCACAATATCTACATTGCCTGTCCGCTCGCCATTGCCAAAGAGCGTCCCCTCAATCCGGTCCGCACCCGCCAGGATTCCCAGTTCTGCAGTCGCCACGCCGGTACCCCGGTCATTATGCGGATGCAGACAAAGCGTCACACAGTCGCGGTACTTCAGGTTTTTATGAATATACTCCAGCTGAGTCGCAAACACATGCGGCATGGCGTTCTCTACCGTTGTCGGAATATTGATGATCACTTTTTTATCCGGCGTCGGCTTCCATACATCGAGCACCGCGTTGCAGACCTCCAGCGCATACTCCACCTCAGTCCCCGGAAAGCTCTCCGGACTGTACTGGAACGTAAAATTGCCCTCTGTCTCAGCAGCAAGGTCACGCAGCAAGATCGCTCCGTCCACCGCAATCTGGCGAATCTGATCTTTATCCTTGCGGAATACCTGTTCTCGCTGTGCGACGGACGTGGAGTTATACAGATGGACAACTGCTCTCGGCGCGCCCTGCACTGCTTCGAAGGTTCTGCGGATAATGTGTTCCCGTGCCTGCGTCAATACCTGGATTGTCACATCCTCAGGAATCATATTACGCTCGATCAGCGCCCGGCAGAAATTATATTCCGTCTCCGACGCGGCCGGAAATCCAACCTCGATCTCCTTAAAACCAATCTTTACCAGCAGTTCAAAAAACTGCAGCTTTTCCTCCAGACTCATCGGTTCGATCAGCGCCTGATTGCCGTCACGAAGATCAACCGAGCACCAGATCGGCGCCTTATCTACATAATCCTTTTTTACCCAATCGTACGTGCATACCGGCGGCATAAAATAGGCGCGCTGATATTTTTCATAATTTCGCATTTTTCTAATTCTTCCTTTCTATTAAATGGAATTATCATATAGCTATGTGAAAGCCAGCTGTTCCGCCAGAATTCGGAATCCGGGCTATCGCCCTACTTCCTCATTCTGGCTTGGTTGCCAAATGTCTGTACATCCTTGCGTGCAAGCACGCAGTCTGTACAGCCGCTTGGCAACGCTTTCAAAAAAAAATCTTCCGTCCCTACAACCCGGTGACGGATCATAGAGACGAAAGATGATTGATTCTTTCGCGGTACCACTCTATTTCATGCTGTGCATGCTCTCTGGGCGCTATCACGCCTGACCCCGGTAACGGAGGGCATCCGTCTCAGCCTACTGATCCTTTGTTCAGCCGGAAGCTCCAGGGGCAGTTCCCTACAGTTCTTTTTCTGCCTTGCACCCACCGGCAGCTCTCTGATAAAATCATCCGCAGCTACTATTCCCTATCTCAGCTTTTCTCTGTTGTCTGCACAGATTCTAGCATATTTTATTCTGTTTTTAAATGATTAAATTTAATCAGATGAGTTGATCTTTTTTATCTTATTCGAAGAGTTTTCTCCATCTGGCTACCGAAAATTCCTCACAACACCCAAAAGTGCATTCTGTTTGCGCAACGAACATACAAAGCTCATACGATGTACTAACTCACCCTCAGCCCATCGGAACCAACATAATAGTCGTCAATCCAGGTATCAACTGCCATCGTGCCGTCCTCATAGAGATAATAATACTTTCCCGGCTGAGGCATTACCCATCCGGTCTGTACTACACCACTCTTATTCGCATAATACCAGGAATCATTCTGATAAAACCACCCGGTTGCCATCACGCCGGATTCATCCAGATAGTAGGTCTCATCATCCACAGTACACCAGCCGGTCTGCCGGTATCCACCACCCGCAAGATAATACCATTTGCCGCGAATCAGTTGCCATCCGTCTGTCAGATACTCTCCCTCTCCGGTATCATAACGGCTTCCCTCCAGGTAATTGCGCCATTTACCGGTGGTAATCCCCTGTACGAGCTTTCCCCGGAAATCAATCTCCGGCGAAACTTTCCAGCTTCCGCTACTGACATAGGCCATCTCGCTGACTCTCGGCGTTGCGCGAACCACGAAAAAGTACGAATGCAAATCCTTCATATATTCGGAGAAATCACAGCTCGTCTCACCCGTCCGAATGACCGCTACCGCATCCAACGGATCCGCTCCCTCGTCATCATCATAATAATAGGCCCATTTCTCTGTATTTTCATTATATTCAATCTCTACATCATCCGCGATATACAGCTTAACCTGATACTCATGCGCTTTTTTGACGGAGGTCCACTTTCCCACCGTGTCACTCTCCCACCAGGCATGGGTCGGCGTTCCCAGCGTGATCTCCTCTACTTCTTTATCGGAAGCATATATAGTCGCTACCGGAGTCAACGGCTGTATCAATATCACGGAAAATGCCGCCAGACCAAGAGCCAGACGCATCAGCCTGCACACAGGCTTTCGCTTCCTTCTGTCCGATCTGCACTTTGACTTTTTTACTGCCTTGTCCATGGATGATCCCTTCTCTTTTCAATTACAATAGCAAATATTTATCTTTCATTTCAAAATTAATAACGGTTCTTCCCGTGAATCCTGATTTGTAAAATCCACGGATATCTTTTCTGAGTATACCCGAAACCTGTGATATTTTTGTGATGCAGATGAGATTGTCATATTAAACACCTAAATATCATCGTTTTCAGTACCCATCCTCGTTGATATAGAAAGTATTAATCGTAACATCTTTCGCCTGAATCCCGGTATCCGGATAAAAATAACACCAGTTTCCATTCACTTCCTGCCAGCCGGACGCACGGCTCCCATCAGCAAGAAAGTAGTATTCGTTTCCGTCTATTGTATACAGGCAGTTGGAAAACATACAGCCTTCAAACGAATCCTTTGTCGGATTCAGATAATACATATTCCCATCCACCGTCAGCCATCCGGTCACCATCACGCCGTCGCTACCAAAATAATAGTATTGGTTATTGCGCTGCTGCCACCCCGTCAACATCCTGCCGTCGACTCCAAAAAGATACCA
The DNA here is from genome assembly GCA_021204025.1 of Clostridiales bacterium. Taxonomy (GTDB): domain Bacteria; phylum Bacillota; class Clostridia; order Lachnospirales; family Lachnospiraceae; genus Brotaphodocola. The sequence continues at coordinate 7,373 of JAJQAC010000024.1, forward strand.
TTTATCATCCAGTTGCAGCCACCCATCCGTCAGATAGGTGCCGTCCGGATATCGGTAAAACCACGAACCATTGTCATAGATCCAGCCTACCAATGACGTGCTTGCAACCTCCAACGCCGTACCTGATGAAATCCCGGTTCCATCTGAGACGTCTTCCTCGGCAATATAAAGTTCATCCGATTCTGTCCACTCACTGCTCTTTCCATACTCCTCATCCGAGCTTGACTTCGCGATCGTCCGCACACGGAATGTATAAGTACCGGCTGTCGTCATATAAGGATAAAAATTATAGGTCTTTGCAGTTGTTTCAATCGTCGTAATCTTTGATGAACCCCTCTTTAACACAACCTCATATCTGCCGCTGTCATTTTCATCCGGTTCTTCCCATTTTGCAGTACCTCGTGTATTATCCTTCCAATAAGCCTCCTCCGGAGGATCAAATTCACCCTCGATCGCATCCACTCGAATCTTGACGACCAGATCGTCGCCCTTTTTGCTTGCACTCACAAAAGTACCGTTGCGGATCGTCACATTGCTGGAACGATAACTGCCCTTAAAATAATAATCGTCCGTGTCATACGGCGACAGGTACACCTTCATCACCGGTTTATCGCCAACTTCCATCGTTCTGCTCTCAGACGTTACCCACTCCGCGTCATAAATATAATATTTCGTACCGGACACACTGACCGTAATCCCGCCCGAAGAAGCAGTCTTGTCGTCCGTACCAAAATCAATTCCCGGTAGGGTCTCACCCGGCTCCAGATCAGACGAAACACGAATCGTAACGGATGAGATCACATGGCCCGAGGCAAATACCGGTGACGCACAAATGATGCATAGCAGCAACGCGATCAACGCACGAATTACTCGCCGCGCGGCACTTTTACATTTATATATGCGTTTTGTATATCTTTCCCCCATATTTCTCACCTTCCATCCGACCAGACCAGATTGTCTGTTATCGTAAGTGACAAAAATCAACTTTTATATCTATCTGATTTCATTATAAGCAGATTGCAAGCGCCGGTCAACTTACGATATTCTTACCTTAAAACTATGCAACACATCTCTAACCTTTTATACTTGCCAATACAATAGTCCCTGAGAAAAAAGAATATCCGCAGAGGACATTTTTCACGTCGGCACTTAACGAACCGGATGCTTTTCCGGTGAGTTTATGCCTTAGTATCCATATAACGTGCCAGTGACACGTTATATGGTGTACCGCTACGTGAAAACCTGAGCGCGAGCGGTCCTCGGAGGATATTCTTTTCTCTCAGGGACGGGCGGTTCACCAATCAACGATTCCCCCAATCAAAAAGGGATGCCAAAACATTGACATCCCAAACGGTTAATCTGATTATAAATTTTACACCAGCTCCAGCAGCACTACCATCGCGCCATCGCCCTTGCGCTGACCAATCTTGACGATACGGGTATAACCGCCGTTGCGGCCTGCATACTTCGGAGCGATCTCCTCGAACAGCTTTTTCGGAAGATCCACAACCTTTGTGTTCTTCTTTTTGCCTGCTGCAGCAGTCGGAACCTCGGTCACTCCATAAAATACCTTCAGCATCTGATGACGGGCATGAAGTCTTGACGGAAGATCCTTTTTGATCTCTTTCTGAACTTCATCATATACGGTAACCTTTTTGCCGTTAACAACCTCTTTCACCCGCTTACCGTTGGCATCTTTACGCGGTACCTTTGCGGTAACCGTTACTGTCTCAAAATTATCCTTTTCCTTCACTGCCAGCGCAATCAGCCCCTCAGCGATCTTACGGACTTCTTTTGCTCTGGCTTCTGTTGTCTGGATCTGTCCATGATACAGAAGCGCGGTCACCTGGTTGCGAAGTAATGCTTTTCTCTGATCGGAAGTTTTTCCGAGTTTTCTATAACCTAACATTTTTTATTCCTCCATATGAAATGTGGAGAGCGGTTCCACGCTCATCGGACTTATCAGAACCGCGTCTTCCTGATTGTTTTATCATACGTACCGTTGCCCGCTCTCTTCGGTCTTACGGCTCCGGCAACGTGTATCTTACTCTTCGCTCGGATTCAGCTGAAGTCCGAGTTCCTTTAACTTGGCCAGCACTTCATCCAGGGACTTGCGACCCAGGTTACGAACCTTGATCATGTCCTCCGGAGTACGGTTGCACAGTTCTTCGACCGTGTTGATACCCGCACGCTTCAGGCAGTTATAGGAACGGACGGAAAGTTCCAGCTCGTCGATATTCATCTCCAGAACCTTTTCTTTCTCGTTATCTTCCTTCTCGACCATCACCTCGGCGGTTCTGGCGTTCTCAGAAAGGTCAATGAAAAGATTCAGATGCTCGCTCAGAACCTTCGCAGCGAGACTGACAGCCTCATCCGGAGCCAGCACACCGTTGGTATAAACATCCAGCGTCAGCTTGTCAAAGTCAGTAACCTGTCCCACACGGGTGTTCTCGATCGACATATTGACACGCTCCACAGGAGTATAGATGGAATCAACCGCAATCACGCCGATCGGCAGGTCGTCAGACTTATTTTTATCTGCACCCACATAGCCGCGGCCATTGGTAATGGTCATCTCCATATAAAACCGATTGTCTGTGCCGCCGTTCAGGGTTGCGATCACCTGTTCCGGATTGATAATCTCAATATCCGGATCCACCTGAATATTCGCTCCGGTAATCACGCCTTCGCCCTCATACTCGATAAAAGCGGTCTTGGGTTCATTTCCTTCGCTGTTATTTTTAATGGATAAGCTCTTGATGTTCATGATGATCTCAGTTACATCTTCCTTGACTCCCGGAATCGAACTGAACTCATGCAAAACGCCGTCGATTTTAACCTGGCTGACTGCCGAACCCGGCAGAGAAGAAAGCATAATTCTTCTCAGGGAGTTGCCCAACGTGGTGCCGTAGCCTCTCTCAAGTGGTTCAACAACAAACTTGCCATATTTCTTATCATCTGAAATCTCAACAATCTCAATGTTTGGTTTTTCAAAATCGAACACGACTATAGCCCCTCCTTCTGGGTAATCTATCGGGGATTGTCTTCTCAATGCGTCTAAACATTACTTAGAATACAACTCGACGATAAGCATTTCGTTTACCGGAACATCAATTTCCTCTCTGGTCGGAAGCGCTTTTACGCTGCCCTTTAAATTTTCCTGATCAACATCCAGCCATGCCGGGATCAGTCTGCCGCCGGTCACTTCTAGGATCTCTTTATATCTTGCGGAAGACTTCTTATTTTCCTTGACTTCGATCACATCTCCGGCCTTCACAAGATAAGACGGAATGTTCACGCACTTGCCGTTTACCAGGATATGCTTATGATCAACAATCTGTCTGGTCTCTCTTCTGGTACGGCCGAATCCCATACGGAATACGACGTTATCCAGTCTGCGCTCCAGCATGATCATCAGATTCTCACCGGTCTGTCCGCCCATCTTATCCGCTTTCGCATAATAGTTACGGAACGGCTTTTCCAGAACTCCGTAAATGAATTTGGCTTTCTGCTTCTCACGAAGCTGCATGCCGTACTCACTTACTTTTCTGTTTGCTCTTTTTAATTCTCTGTTTGATTTTTTGTCAATTCCTAAATAGACAGGATCTAAACCAAGAGATCTACATCTTTTAAGAACAGGAACTCTATCTACTGCCACTTTTCGTACCTCCTATCAATCTCTGTCAATTAAACTCTTCTGCGCTTTGGCGGACGGCATCCGTTATGTGGAACCGGAGTTACATCCTTAATACTGGTTACTTCAATACCACAGGCGGAAAGAGCGCGGATCGCTGCTTCGCGTCCGGAACCCGGACCCTTCACCATAACGTCGACAGATTTTAAACCATGTACGATAGCTGCCTTAGCGGCAGTCTCTGCAGCCATCTGCGCTGCATATGGAGTAGATTTCCTTGAACCTCTGAATCCCAGGCCACCGGCGCTCGCCCATGAAAGAGCGTTGCCCTGAGCATCCGTCAACGTAACGATGGTGTTGTTGAAGGATGACTTGATATGTGCCTGTCCGCGTTCAACGTTTTTCTTAACACGCCTTTTTGTCACTTTCTTAGTAGACGCTTTTTTAGCCATTTTAAACTAACCTACTTTCTCGAATTACTGAATCCTGTTTCCTGCTTTTAAAACATGCAACCTGATTCGCGTCAATTATTTCTTCTTATTCGCTACAGTCTTGCGGCGGCCTTTACGGGTTCTCGCGTTCGTCTTGGTCTTCTGTCCGCGAACCGGCAGACCCTTCCTGTGACGGATACCGCGATAGCAGCCAATCTCCTGCAGTCTCTTGATGTTCATCGCGATCTCTCTGCGAAGATCACCCTCTACTACCTGAGATTCCGCAATTACGGCTGAAATACGTCTTACTTCGTCGTCGGTCAGATCCTTGACACGGGTATCCGGGCTGACACCTGCCTCGGCAAGAATACGATTGGAACTCGTTCTGCCAATGCCATAGATGTAAGTCAAGCCGATTTCAACACGTTTTTCTCTTGGTAAATCAACACCTGAAATACGAGCCATGTGCGTCGTACACCTCCTTTATTTTCTCAACCTTGTTTCTGTTTGTGCTTCGGATTTTCACAGATTACTCTGATGATGCCCTTGCGTTTAATGATCTTGCATTTGTCGCAAATCGGTTTTACCGATGCTCTTACTTTCATGGCAATTCTCCTTTCTTCTATGCCCAAAAGGGCAAAGTACACCCTCCATCTCAACAAAGTCGCCATAACAGTATAACACTATGAGTTTTTGAATGCAAGCACTATTTTACATTTTTTGTAATCTCAGTTTTGTTTCTGCTGTCAGGTTTTTGTCCGGGCGGTGTGATTTATTTATCTCTCCAGATAATCCTTCCCTTGGAAAGATCATACGGGGAAAGCTCGATCGTAACCTTATCCCCCGGAAGAATCCGGATATAATTCATACGAAGTTTTCCGCTGATATGCGCGAGAACCTGATGACCGTTCTCCAACCGCACCTGAAACATCGCGTTCGGCAGCTTTTCCACCACGGTTCCTTCTATTTCAATAACGTCTGCTTTTGACATGTCCAACCTCCTAAAACTTGTAACATCAACGCAAAGATAAAATCTCCGGCTCACCCTCTGTAATCAGGATCGTATTCTCATAATGTGCCGAAAGCGAACCATCCATTGTCACGACAGTCCAGTCGTCATCCAGCCATGCAACAGCCGCACTGCCCATATTGATCATCGGCTCAACAGCCAGCGTCATACCGGCCTGCAGGCGGATCCCTCTTCTCTTCTGCGCGAAATTCGGTACTTCCGGATCCTCATGCAGATGACTTCCGATCCCATGACCGACCAGATCTCTCACGACTCCATAACCAAATCGCTGTGCGTAAGCCTGCACTGCTGACGATATATCATTCAGATGATTGCCGGCTTTCGCGTATCGGATCCCCTCAAAAAAGCTCTCGCGTGTAACCCGGATCAGGCGCTCTGCCTCCGGACGGATCGTTCCTACCGCATGTGTCCTTGCAGCATCGGAATGATATCCATGCCAGATTACGCCTGCGTCCAGACTGACAATATCGCCTTCTTTTAAGATACGATCCTTATGTGGGATACCATGAACCACCTCATCGTTCACAGAGACACAGATGGAAGCAGGATACCCATTATAATCCTTAAAGGAAGGAATGCAGCCATAACCCCGGATCAGTTTCTCTCCCAGCTGGTCGATCTCCAGAGTGGAAATCCCCGGACGGATCGCCTGCCCCAGCTCTTCATGTACCGCAGCAAGGATCCGCCCCGCTTCTCTCATGAGTTCGATTTCTCTTTGCGATTTAATCGTCACAGACATGATTATGCCTCCAGCATCGCGACAATGTCAGCAAATACATCCTTCAGATCCTTCGTACCGTCAACCGAAACAAGGATACCCTCGTTATTATAATAGTCAATCAATGGCTGTGTCTGCTCATGATAAACGCTCAGACGCTTCTGCACGGTTTCCGGCTTATCATCGTCCCTGAGAATCAGCTTCTCTCCACATACATCACAGATATTCTCCGTCTTCGGAGCATTATAAACGATATGATAAGTCGCTCCGCAGCCCACACATGCTCTCCTGCCGGACATACGGTTTACGATTGCTTCATCCGGAACATCCACATCAATCGCATAGTCGATCATCTCTCTGCGGTCATCCAGCGCTTTTGTCAGGCTCTCGGCCTGCGGAATCGTGCGTGGAAAACCATCCAGGATATAGCCCTTTGCACAGTCATCCTGACTGATACGGTCAAGCAGCATCTGAATCGTCACATCATCCGGTACCAGCTGTCCCTGATCCATATAAGATTTTGCCAGTTTACCAAGCTCTGTGCCGCCTTTGATATTGCTGCGGAATATATCTCCGGTTGAAACGTGCGGTACCCCATATTTCTCCGCGATCATCTTTGCCTGCGTACCCTTTCCTGCCCCTGGTGCGCCCAACATAATAATCTTCATCCTTTACCCTCCTTCAATCTTTTGCAAGAAAAGCTGCTGCATATCCGCTGCGGCAGCTCTTCTCTCACTGTTTCTTTATCATTCGCTCAAAAAGCCTTTGTAGTTTCTCACAACAACCTGTGATTCGATTGCCTTATAGGTCTCCAGCACAACACTGACAATAATAATCAGCGAAGTACCAAGGAAAGACATACGGCTGACTGTAAAGATCCCAGATACAATGATCGGAACGATACTCACAATGATCAGGCCGCAGGCGCCGATAAATACAATATAGTTCAAAAGGTTATTTAAATAATCCGAAGTAGGCTTGCCCGGACGGATGCCTGGGATAAAGCCACCCGCTTTTTTAATATTATTGGCAACCTCAAGCGGGTTGAAGGTAATCGAGGTATAAAAGTACGCGAAAAGTACAATCAATACCAGATAAATCACCATACCAATGGAGTAAACCGGCATTTCCGGACGGAACCAGTAAGACGAATTCAGCACCATCAGGATCTTACCGCCGATCGTCGTGTAATCCGGCTGGAAGAACTGCGAAATCACGACCGGAAACGACATGATTGAGGAGGCAAAGATCACCGGGATAACACCCGCGGTATTTACCTTTAACGGGATATGCGAACTCTGTCCGCCCACCATCCGTCTGCCCACCATCTTCTGGGAATACTGAACCGGGATTCTGCGTTCTCCGTCATTTAAGATGATGACGAAAACAACCATTGCTACGATGCATGCGAGGATAATTACCGCATATACTGCCGCAAACGCAATCGGCTGACCCGCGAGGAAGCGGGTATACAGCGTATTCACATCCGACGGAAGAGAGGATACGATATTATACAAAAGCACAATCGAAATCCCGTTTCCGATCCCGTATTCCGTGATCTGCTCGCCGATCCACATCAGGAAAGCGCTTCCGGCCGTCATCGCTGCGATAGCGACAATCACGCTCCAGGCGTTATACTGAATCAGCAGTCCCTGCGCGCCAAAGCCGACGGCCATCGCCGTAGACTCCAGCAGCGCAAGCGCAACTGTCAGATAACGGGTATACTCCGCAATTTTGCGTCTTCCATCCTCTCCTTCCCGCTGCATCTCCTCCAGTTTCGGAATGGCGATCGTCAGAAGCTGCATAATGATGGAAGATGTGATATACGGGGTAATGCTCAATGCGAATACGGACATCGATGAAAATGATCCACCCGTCATCGCATTAAAGAACCCAAACGCATCTGTAGTCTGATTCGCGAAAAAATCCGCAAAAAAGGACGTCTCAACTCCTGGAACCGGCAATTGTGAGCCAAACCGGATCACTACCAGCATGATAGCCGTAAAGATCAGTTTCTTTCTGAGTTCCTTTACCTTCCATGCATTTCGGAGCGTATTTAACATATCAGATCACCTCGCAGGTTCCACCTAAAGCCTCGATTTTCGCTTTCGCACCCTCACTGAATGCGTTTGCCTTTACTGTCAGCTTTTTGGTTAAGTCACCATCGCCGAGGAGCTTTACACCATCACGGGGATCATGAATGATGCCCGTCTCAAGAAGTGTGTCTACAGTAACTACAGAATCATTTTCAAAACGCTCTAAAACGCTTATGTTGACAGCGACGATATCCTTAGAGTTGCGGTTGGTGAAACCTCTCTTCGGAAGACGTCTGTATAACGGCATCTGTCCGCCTTCAAAGCCTGGTCTCGGAGCGCCGGAACGTGCCTTCTGTCCTTTATGACCCTTACCAGCGGTCTTGCCGTTGCCGGATCCATGTCCGCGGCCTCTTCTGAAATTGTTGCTGTGCGTAGAGCCAGCAGCAGGCTGTAAATTTGATAAATCCATTACACTTGCACCTCCTTACTTCGATATCAGATCTCTTCTACTTTTACTAAATGGCGCACATGCCAGATCATACCTCTGACCGCGTCATTGTCCGGAAGTTCAACCGTCTTGTGCATCTTTCTTAAGCCCAGAGCCTCAACCGTAGCTCTCTGCTTTGGGATCGCACCAATCGGGGATTTGACTAATGTTACCTTTAACTTTCCTGCCATCTCTTTCTCCTCCTTAGCCTAAAATCTCGTCTACGGATTTGCCGCGCAGTCTCGCATAATCCTCCGGATTCTTGATCTTGGTCAGGCCATCAAGTACCGCAAATACGACGTTGACCTTATTGTTGGAGCCCAGAGACTTGGTACGGATATTCTTGATACCGGCCAGTTCCAGAATCGCACGCGCCGAACCACCGGCGATGATACCGGTACCTTCCGGAGCCCGCTTTAAAAGCACAGTAGAACTGCCGTATTTGGCGATATGGTCATGGGGGATACTCTTGTTATCATCAATGGCAACGGTTACCAGATTCTTCGCAGCCGCTTCTCTGCCTTTGCGGATCGCCTCCGGAACCTCAGCCGCCTTACCCAGACCGGCGCCTACATGTCCGGCGCCGTCTCCTACTACAACCAGCGCGGAGAATCTCGGTGTACGACCACCCTTAACCGTCTTGGATACACGACGGATGGCTACCACATTATCGTTTAATTCCAATGTATTTGGGTCAATAATTGTACGCTTCATGCTGTTTCTCCTCCCTTAGAATTTCAGGCCGGCTTCGCGGGCCGCGTCTGCCAGTGCCTGTACCTTGCCCTGGTAAATATAGCCGCCTCTGTCAAATACGACTTCCGTGATGCCTTTTTCCAGCGCTCTCTTTGCGACAAGAGTTCCAACATAAGCTGCTGCTGCCTTGTCATTCGTATGCTCCAGTTCTGCCTGTACGTCCTTCTCCAGAGTAGAAGCGGATGCCAGTGTGTGACCGATCGAATCATCGATCACCTGAGCATACATATGACTATTGCTTCTGTAAACTGCCAGACGGGGTCTCTCTGCGGTACCCGCAAAGTGGTAACGTGATCTGGTATGTTTTTTCACGCGAACTTCATTTCTTGATTTCTTAGTGATCATTTTCGCACTCTCCTTACTTATTTCTTACCAGTCTTACCAACTTTACGTCTGATCGTTTCATCCGCATACTTGATGCCTTTGCCCTTATACGGCTCGGGCTCTCTCTTGCCTCGGATCTCAGCCGCGTACTGGCCTACTTTTTCTTTATCAATGCCCTTTACGATAACCTTATTCTGACCATCCAGGACTGTTTCAATGCCTTCCGGATCAATCATATCAACCGGATGGGAATAGCCCAGGTTAAGGGTCAGCTTATTTCCCTGCTTGAATGCACGATAACCAACACCGTTGATCTCCAGAGCCTTCTGATAGCCATCCGTCACACCAACCACCATGTTGTTAATCAGCGTTCTGGTCAGACCATGCAGAGACTTGATTCTCTTGGTATCGTTTGGCCTGGTTACTTCGATATGACCGTTTTCTTCTTTGATCGTCAGCTCCGGTGAAAGAGTGCGCTCCAGAGTACCCTTCGGGCCTTTTACGGTCACTTTATTATCATCCGCGATCGTGACGGTTACACCCGCCGGAATCGCGATCGGCAGTTTTCCTATACGTGACATGCCTTTACCTCCACTTAAATTTTCGGAAAGGATCGTTCATCCTCTATCCTTTCTGTTTTCAGTTATTATTGGTGTATTCGCTCAACTAAGCTCAGCCATGCCTGCAGCATGACTTCGCTAAGGTTCGCGAACGGCCTCGCACTAGACTCATTTTCGTCTGCGACTCAAATTCGTTAAGTGCTTCCGGTCTACCACACAAATGCAATAACCTCACCGCCGACTCCCAGTTTACGCGCTTCCTTATCGGTGATCACGCCCTGGTTGGTCGAGATGATTGCTGTGCCGAGTCCGCCAAGGACCTTCGGCAGTTCATCCTTAGCCGCGTATACACGCAGACCCGGCTTGGAAATTCTCTTGATGCCGCTGATGACCTTTTCATTTTTATCAGCGCCATATTTCATGGTGATGCGGATGGTCTTGAAAATCCCATCCTCGACGATATCATATTTTTTAACGTAGCCTTCCTTTACAAGGATATCGGCGATCGCCAGCTTCATCTTGGACGAAGGCACGTCTACGGTATCATGTTTAGCAGTATTTGCGTTACGGATTCTGGTAAGCATATCTGCGATTGGATCACTCATAGTCATGGTAGATTATTCCTCCTTGTTTGTTTACTATGCCGTTTCCGAAAAACCGGTTTTCTTACCAGCTGGCTTTTTTCACACCAGGGATTTCGCCCTTGTACGCCAGTTCACGGAAGCAGATACGGCAGATTCCGTATTTTCTCAAATATGCATGCGGACGTCCGCAGATTCTGCAGCGGGTATATTCTCTGGTGGAGAATTTTGCCGGACGCTGCTGTCTGATTTTCATTGAAGTCTTTGCCATCGTTCCTTCCTCCTAATTATTTCGCAAACGGCATATTGAACAATCTCAAAAGCTCACGCGCCTCTTCATCCGTCTGAGCGGTTGTAACGAAGATCACGTCCATACCTCTCACCTTGTCAACTTTATCATATTCAATCTCCGGGAAAATCAACTGTTCCTTAATACCCAGCGCGTAATTTCCCCTGCCATCGAAAGCATTCGGATTTACTCCGCGGAAGTCACGTACACGAGGCAGCGCAAGGTTGATCAGACGATCGACAAACTCATACATCTTCTCACCGCGCAGCGTAACCTTACATCCGATCGACATCCCTTCTCTGATCTTGAAGTTTGCCACTGACTTCTTCGCCTTTGTGGTAATTGGCTTCTGACCGGAAATAATTTCCAGATCCCTGACCGCCGAATCAAGGAGCTTGGAGTTTTCTTTTGCGTCGCCGACGCCCATGTTGATAACAACCTTATCAAGTTTCGGCACCTGCATGATATTCTTATATCCGAACTTTTTGGTCATCGCATCAACGATTTCGTTCTGATAAATCTCTTTTAATCTAGCCAACTCTCTTTTCCTCCTCTCTGCTGTCAGTCAATCACCTTGCCGGTCTTCTTGGCAATACGGACCTTCTTGCCGTCCTTCTCGCTGAAACCAACTCTGGTTGCCTTGCCGTCAACATACAGCATTACATTTGAAATATCCATAGCCGCAGGCTGCTGTACGATGCCTCCCTGAGGATTGCCGGCGCTCGGTTTGGTGTGTTTGGTTACCATGTTGCAGCCTTCCACAACTACCTTGCCGTCCTTTACAAGCTGGACTTTGCCGGTCTTATCTTTATCTTTTCCTGCGATCACGATTACCAGATCGCCTTTTTTGATTTTCTGCACAGTCGTTCCCTCCTTACAGTACTTCCGGAGCCAGAGAAACAATTCTCATAAACTGTTTCTCACGCAGCTCTCTGGCAACCGGCCCAAAAATACGGGTCCCTCTCGGGGTCTTGTCATCTTTGATAATGACTGCGGCATTTTCATCGAAGCGGATGTAGGAACCATCTTTGCGGCGCATGCCCTTTACGCTACGCACCACAACAGCCTTTACTACATCGCCCTTTTTCACAACGCCTCCTGGTGTTGCATCTTTTACGGTAGCGACGATGACGTCCCCGATCCGTGCATATCTTCTTGTTGAACCGCCCATTACCCGGATACAAAGCAGTTCCTTGGCTCCGGTATTATCAGCGACCTTCAACCTGCTTTCCTGCTGAATCATATCTGTACTCCTTCCTGAACGGCTTTACTTAGCCTTTTCGATAATCTCAACCAGTCTCCATCTCTTATCTTTTGACAACGGCCTGGTCTCCATAACTTTAACGGTATCGCCCATGCCGCACTCGTTCTTCTCATCATGAGCTTTTAACTTGACGGTCTTCTTAACGATCTTACCGTATAACGGATGTTTGGTACGGTACTCAATCGCAACGACGATTGTCTTGTCCATCTTATCACTGACGACTTTACCGATACGGGTTTTTCTAAGATTTCTTTCCACGGTTATATTCTCCTTTCAAACCTTAAGCCAGTCGGGATTTCTCTGTAATAACAGTCTGAATCCTGGCGATATTCCTGCGAACCTCCTTGATGCGGCTGGTGTTGTCCAGCTGGTTGGTCGCATTCTGGAATCTCAAGTTGAAAAGCTCTTTCTTTGCAGCTACTAACTCTTCCTTTAACTCTACAGCTGTTTTCGACTGCAGGTTTTCCACGTATTTATTTGTTTTCACTGTTATCACCGCCTTCTAAATCTGCCTTGGAAACAATTTTGCATCTGCAGGGCAATTTATGCATCGCAAGACGAAGTGCTTCTTTCGCTATTTCCTCCGGTACACCGGCGATCTCAAACATCACACGGCCCGGCTTTACAACAGCTACCCAGTACTCCAGCGCGCCTTTTCCGGAACCCATTCGGGTCTCAGCAGGCTTCGCCGTAACCGGCTTATCCGGGAAAATCTTGATCCATACTTTACCGCCACGCTTGATATAACGGGTCATGGCAACACGGGCAGCCTCGATCTGGTTGGATTTGATCCAGCACGGCTCCACCGCTACCAGACCGTAATCACCATAAGTGATCGTATTTCCTCTCAGCGCCTTTCCTGCCATCGATCCACGGAACTGCTTACGGCGCTTAACTCTCTTCGGCATTAACATTATTTATCGCTCCCTTCCCTTTTTCCCTTCTGAGGAAGTACCTCGCCTTTGTAGATCCAGACCTTTACGCCAAGTTTGCCGTAAGTCGTATCTGCCTCAGCGAATCCATAGTCAATATCTGCTCTCAGAGTCTGTAACGGAATCGTGCCCTCGCTGTAAAACTCTCCGCGCGCGATATCCGCGCCGCCCAGACGACCGCCTACATAAGCCTTGATTCCCTTGATACCGGACTTCATCGCGCGTCCCATCGTGGACTTCATCGCACGACGATAGGAAACACGGTTCTCCAGCTGCTGCGCGATACTCTCGGCAACCAGCTGAGCGTCACGATCCGGTCTCTTGATTTCTTTAATGTCGATAAACAGTTTCTTATCCGTGAGCTTCTGAACTTCCTTTTTCAGCTTCTCGATCTCTGCTCCGCCTCTGCCGATAACAACGCCCGGTTTTGCCGTATAGATCACACATTTTACACGGTCGGAAGCACGCTCGATTTCGATTTTGGAGATCCCTGCGCTGTGCAGTTTTTTCTTCAGGAATTTACGGATATTATAATCTTCAATCAGGTAGTCGGAGAAATTGCCGCCCTCTGCATACCATCTGGACTCCCAATCTTTAATAACACCGACTCTCAATCCATGCGGATTAACTTTCTGTCCCATATTTGCCTCCTATTATCTTTCATTCAGCACAACGGTAATGTGGCTGGTGCGCTTCTCGATCCGGTACGCGCGGCCCTGTGCCCTCGGTTTGATACGTTTCATGGTCGGTCCCTTATTTGCGTAGCACTCCTCCACGTAAAGTCTGGAACGATCCATACCATTGTTATTCTCTGCGTTTGCCGCTGCGGATTCGAGCAGCTTCTTCAGCAGAGAAGAGGCATATCTCGGATTATAAGTTACAATACCGATTGCGGTATCGATATCTTTGCCACGAATGGCATCCAGTACAAAGCATGCTTTCTGAACGGAAACACGCGCATAAGACAGCTTTGCTGAAGGTCTGGTGTCCTTCTGGTCATTTCTTTCTCTCTTGATCTGACTTCTATGTCCTTTAGCCATTGCTAATAAACCTCCTTTCAGTTATGATCAGCGTCTGCTCTTCTTTTCGTCTTTTCCATGGCCTCTGTAAGTTCTTGTCGCTACGAACTCACCAAGCTTATGGCCTACCATATCCTCAGTAACATATACCGGGACGTGCTTTCTGCCATCATGAACTGCGAAAGTATGTCCAACCATCTGCGGGAAGATTGTGGAACGGCGGGACCAGGTCTTAATTACCTGTTTCTGTCCTGCGGCGTTCAGTGCGTCTACCTTTTTCAGCAGGCTCGCATCTGCAAATGGTCCCTTTTTTAATGAACGTGCCATAGGTTTCTAATCCTCCTTCGATTATTTGATGGTCTTGCCGTCGCGTCTTCTGACGATCAGCTTGTTGGACTGTTTCTTCTTCTTACGAGTCTTCAGACCCAGAGCAGGTTTGCCCCATGGAGTGGACGGACCCGGACGGCCGATACCGACCTTGCCTTCACCACCACCATGCGGATGGTCATTCGGGTTCATAACAGAACCGCGGACGGTAGGACGAATACCCATGTGACGCTTTCTGCCGGCCTTACCATAGTTGATCAGGTTGTGATCGCCGTTTCCTACCACGCCGATTGTCGCGCGGCAGGCGATCGGAACCATTCTCATCTCGCCGGACGGAAGTCTTAAAGTAGCATATTTGCCTTCTTTTGCCATCAACTGCGCACTGTTTCCGGCTGCGCGAACCATCTGCGCGCCTCTGCCCGGAAAGAGTTCAATATTATGAATCTGAGTACCGACCGGGATTGCAGACAGCGGCAGGCAGTTGCCTACACGAATCTCCGCATGCTCGCCGCTCATAACTGTCATGCCGTCCGTCAGACCGGCCGGTGCCAGGATATAAGCCTTTTCCCCGTCCGCGTAGCAGATCAGAGCGATATTTGCCGAACGGTTCGGATCGTACTCGATGCCGATCACCTTAGCCGGGATACCGTCTTTTTTATTTCTCTTGAAATCAATGATTCTGTATTTTTTCTTTGCACCGCCGCCGCGATGGCGAACAGTAATACGGCCCATATTGTTACGGCCGGAATTCTTCTTTAATGCTTTTACCAGAGACTTTTCCGGAGTAGATTTGGTAATCTCACTAAAATCAGAACCGGTCATGTGTCTTCTGGAAGGTGTATATGGGCGATATGTTTTAATTCCCATGCTGTTTACTCCTTTCAATCGTCCACGCCTGGCGTTTTTTCAACGCATCCGCGCGTGTCGTTTCTCACGGCGCAGATAAATTCTCTTCTTACTGCCTGCCGTATAATCTTGTTTTCACTGAGTCGAGTCCGGAATTATAATCCTGCGAAGATCTCGATCTCCTTGCTGTCCTCAGTAAGCTGTACGATCGCTTTCTTGGTGGCTGCAGTCTTGCCGAAGGTCATGCCCCTTCTCTTTGTCTTGCCGTCAAGATTCATCGTATTGACCTGCTTTACTTTGGTTTCCGGAAACATCTTTTCAACAGCTTCCTTGATCATGCTCTTATTCGCGTCGGTGTGAACCAGAAATGTATATTTCTTATCGCCCATCGCGTTCATGCTCTTCTCGGTGACAACCGGTTTGAGAATGACATCATAATACTGAATGTTTGCCATTACGCGTACACCTCCTCGATGTTTGCAACAGCAGCCTTAGAGGCTACTACGGTATTATATTTCAGAATATCGTATACATTAATCGTATTGACATATGCGGTCTTTACTTCAGGAAGGTTTCTTGCGGACTTTACTACATTATCGCTGTCCTCGCCCAGTACAACCAGTGCCTTGGATACTTTCAGGTTGTCTAGAACCGCTTTAAACTTCTTTGTCTTAATCTCGTCCAGCTTCAGATCATCAACCACGATGAACTTGTTTTCCTGGACTCTGCTTGTCAGCGCCGACTTTAAGGCCGCTCTCTTTTCCTTTTTATTTAAACGGATCGTGTAGTCTCTTGGAGCGGGAGCAAATACAACGCCGCCGCCCTTCCACTGCGGTGAGCGGTTGGACCCCTGTCTTGCATGACCGGTTCCCTTCTGTCTCCACGGTTTTCTGCCGCCGCCGGATACTTCAGCGCGGGTTTTCGCTTTCTGTGTGCCCTGGCGTTTATTGGCAAGCTGTGCAACGACCGCCATGTGTACCAGATGCTCATTGACTTCTACGCCGAACACAGCATCGCTTAACTCCATCGTGCCGACTTCAGCGCCTTCCATATTATAAACAGATACGTTCGCCATCTGTGTGTTCCTCCTTTCTCATCAAAGCTCAGACAGCAGCTTTCACTGCTTCCTTTACGGTTACCAGGGATTTCCTCGGTCCCGGAACAGCGCCCTTAACCAGCAGCAGATTGTTCTCTGCGTCAACTCTGACAACCTCAAGGTTCTGCACGGTCACCTGTCTGTGTCCCATATGACCGGCCATCTTCTTGCCCTTGAACACTCTGCTCGGATCCGAACATGCACCGTTGGAACCTGCATGGCGATGATACTTGGAACCATGAGCCATTGGTCCTCTGTGCTGGCCGTGTCTCTTGATCGCGCCCTGGAATCCTTTACCCTTGGAAACGGCCGTCGCGTCGATCTTGTCTCCCTCAGCAAAAACGTCAACTTTGATCTCATCCTTCACGGAATAATCTTCCGCGTTGTCAAAACGGAACTCACGGACAAATCTCTTGTAAGATACTCCTGCTTTATCGAAATGTCCTTTCAGCGGTTTGTTCACCAGCTTCTCTCTCTTGTCTACAAAGCCAACCTGTACAGCCTTGTATCCATCGTTTTCGACGGTCTTGACCTGTGTAACCACACACGGACCCGCCTGCAGAACGGTTACCAGAACGAGTACGCCTTCGGAATTGAAGACCTGAGTCATCCCGACCTTGGTAGCTAAAATAGCTTTCTTCATTTTCTTCCTCCTTACAGCGGATTGCCCTGACGGGTAATCATACTAAAGTTATTTTTGTTTCATTTTGATGTTGATATAAACACCTGCCGGCATCTCAAGCCTGGACAGTGCGTCTACCGTCTTCTGGCTTGGGGTAATGATATCGATCAGTCTCTTGTGGGTTCTCTGCTCGAACTGCTCACGCGAATCCTTATACTTGTGGACCGCTCTCAGAATCGTCACAACCTCACGCTTGGTCGGTAACGGCACCGGACCGCTCACCTGAGCTCCGGTTTTCTTTACGGTCTCGATGATCTTGCTCGCGGACTGGTCGATCAGCTTATGATCATAAGCTTTTAAGGTGATTCTCATTACTTGACTTGCCATAAAAAAAGTCGCCTCCTTTTCGCACTTTTCTTTGAAGTACGACAAGCGGTGACTGTACACTTCTCCGTGTGTGTCACGCCCGACATCACACTGCGTTACTGTATTACCCTTACAGCTGTTCAATTGGTACAGTGACTTGTCGTCAGTTTCCTAACTTGACATTCGCTCCACGGAAAACCTGCCACAAAGGGCAGCAACCTCACGCTTCTCAGCTATCATGCCACAGCCTCTGTAGCTTACCATATTCTGTTTTTAAATGCAAGTATTTTTTTTGGAAATTTCTACAGAAAATGCTGTTAGAATAATGTGATTGGCGAAACGTCCGTCCCTGAGAGAAAAGAATCTCCTCCGAGGACCGCTCGCACTTAGGTTTTCACGTAGCGGTACTAAACTCACCGGAAAAGCATCCGGTTCGTTAAGTGCCGACGTGAAAAATGTCCTCTGCGGAGATTCTTTTCTCTCAGGGACTACTTTATTGGCATATGTTAATATTATAAATTATTATTTAATTTTAAAAAGCAGAGCAGATCCTTATAAAAGGCGCATGGTTTTGTACCGTCAATTCGATTACGGGATTCTGTGTTAACAGGTTTCTGCGATATTCTCTGACATCTCACAAACAGGACAGACGAATAAGCCGTCTGCCCTGTTCTGTTTATTTGTAATATTTATAAGACCCAATTCACATCGCTGTTTCACTATAAACAATATAGAAATAGAAACAATCGGAAATAATATTTCTTTACCGGAATGCGTGGGCACTTTTCTCATCTGCGTCTTCCGGCCGCCGATCAGTCATCCCAATCCCAGTCCGGCTCCTCCGGCAGGTTGTATACTCCGTCTACGTCGGTATCGTCGTCTTCTTCAATCAGGATGCCGCTGGAGTTGGTTTTGTACTTTGTTCCGCTCTTATCCTTGACTGTCGTGCTCTTGGCAATTTTACCGGAAGTATTTACGACGTAATTTTTATAGCTCCCGTCGTCGTCCTCGATGGAATAGACCATGTATCTGGTGCCGGAATCCGCTTTCTGCAGTTTGCCCATGTAATACAGGTAGTTGCTGGATACACCGGTATAGCCTTTTCCGGTGCTTGTGAAATAATACTGTTCTTCGTCTCCGCCAACATCAATTGTGTACTTGCCTTTCAACATGGAACTTTGCTCGTAAGTTCCAAAGTAATACGCCGTGTATTCGCCGCTGCTGGAGTTTGTATAAACCTTCTGAAGTCCGTAAACCGGATTGCCGTATATATTAAATAAGTAGGTGTTGCCATTGATCTTCTTTAAATCACTGGTCGTCGCCTCGCCTTTCTCCGGACCCACGGTCGGGACTCCCTTGCTGGTGAAGTAAAACCATTCGACATCATGTTCGTAATTGTTGCGCAGATCCTCCGGAGGCTCCAGGGAATACCAGCCGGTCCGAACTGTGCCGTCGCTGTTTACAAAACGGTAATCCTCGATATCGTCGGACTCGTCCCCGGTCGTACACACCCAGCCGTATTGCAGCGCCCCGCTCTCATCAATCGCGTAGTAAGTGCCGTTGATTTTCTTCGTGACGACCTCTGTATCGCTGTCATCGCTGGGAACGGTCTTTTTGCCGCTGGATGAAAAATAATACCAGTATTTCCCATCATTCAGGTCTACATCATAAGGAGAGGGGTTGCTCGTGCTGCCATCTTCGTAATCCTCCGGCGGGTATAATCTCTGCCAGCCGGTGAGCATCACACCATTCTCATCGCAATAATACATATCATCCAGGATCCAGCCGGTTTCCATCACGCCCTCATCATCAAAATGATACCAGTTGTCATTGATCTTGGACCATTTATCCTTCACGCACTTTCCCGTACTTGAGAAATAATAATAATCGTAACCGCTGTCGCTCTCACTGTTTACCACCTGCAGCCATTGATTTTCCAGCATGATCCCGCTGCTGTCTACATAATACTCGTCGTCGTCCACCCAGCTGTTGACCGCCATATAACCATAGCTGTTGAGATAGCGCCATTTATCGTCGGCGCCTTTGCGCCAGCCGTCGGTCACTTTTGTACCGTCTGCCTTATAATATACCCAGCCGCCGCTCTCCTGTACCCAGCCCTCGGCCGCGTAGCAGTCCGGTACGGCAACGCCAAACGCCAAAGCCAGCGCCAGCAGGGACATCGCCACATAGCTTCTCTTCATATCGTTCCCCGTCTCCTTTGTCTCATCCATCACGTAACCGCCCGATCAACGGACATGCGCTGCTAATGCGGCGCACCACCACGCATAAAAGTCAGTTACACCTGATTTTTATTTTAACAACATCCCCGAGATTATTCAACTAAAATCTGGCACGGAACCTTTACGTTTTCATTACGATTGTCTGTTTATTCTGTTCCGTAGGTCCCTGCAATATAACTTATCGAAAGTTCCGTCAGGAACTTTCGATAAAAGGCGCATGCTTTTGCGCCGTAAATCTGATTATGGGGTTCTGCGTCAGCAGGTTCCCATAATATAACTTATCGAAAGTTCCGTCAGGAACTTTCGATAAAAGGCGCATGCTTTTGCGCCGTAAATCTGGTTATGGGGTTCTGCGTCAGCAGGTTCCCATAATATAACTTATCAGGAGCTGGATTATATGCGAAGAGTCCGTCTCTGCGGGGGAAGAATATCCTCCGAGGACCGCTCGCGCTTAGGTTTTCACGTAGCGGTACTAAGCTCGCAAAAGCATGCTCACTAAGTGCCGACGTGAAAAATGTCCTCTGCGGATATTCTTCCCCCGCAGAGACTATTTTGTTGGCATCCATAATTAACTTATCGGAAGTTCCGTCAGGAACTGCCGATAAAAGGCGCATGCCTTTGCGCCGTAAATCCGATTATGGGGTTCTGCGTCAACAGGTTCCCATAATATAACTTATCGGAAGTTGCGTCAGCAACTTCCGATAAAAGGGGCGTTAGCCCCGTCCATCCGATTATGGGGTTCTGCGTCAGCAGGTTCCCATAATATAACTCATCAGAAATCATCCGGCAGACCGATAATCGTCGTTACCAGCTTCTTTGCCTGCTCGCAGATGGAAGCCGCCACCGCGCGCTCGGTGAGCGCGTGGTTATCCCGTCCGCGCGCGCCGACCGCGCACAGCACAGGGATGCCCTCCATCGTGATATAGGCCGCGTCGGAACACCTGCCGGAAGCCAGTGCCTGCGGTTCTGTAAAGCCGAGTTCGACACAGGCTTTCTTATACTCGTCAAAAAGCCGGTCGGTCTTTGATGTCAGTTCCATCGCGCGGAAGGTCGCCGTTACTTTCATCTCTGCCGTAATCCGCGGATCCTGACAGGTCTCACAGATCTTTTTGAGTTTTTCAATCGCCGCGTCAAAACCGGCGTTTGTCGAGAAGCGCGCGCCAACCGTGATCTCACACTCAGCCGGTATTACATTGGCTCCGTCGCCGCCCACAATCTTGCCGCAGTTAAAATAGGTGTCATTATAATCATTCAGTTCCTCGATTGCGAGCACCATGCGGGCCGCCTCTTTGACGGCGCTCGCTCCATCCAGAGGATTTCTCCCGGAATGCGCCGCGATCCCGTGCAGCTGAATCTTTACGATCGCGCCTCCCTTGCGCTGCGTAACGACGTCGCCGTTCATCATGCCGCTCTCGCAGTTAAAGGCAAGCGCGCATCCCTCTGCCTCCTGCCGATAAACCTCTGCGCCCTTCCCGTTTGACAATTCGTGCGCGACTTCTTCATCTCCCGAGAGGACGATCTTGATCTGTCGTCTGTCATAGCCAAACCTCAGCAACGCTTTCATCGTCAGGATCGCGATCACGATACCGCCCTTGCAGTCATATGCGCCGGGTCCGCAGATAAAATCACCCTCTCTGCGAAACAGGTCTTTGCCGAAACTTCCCGGACGGTGAACCGTGTCCATGTGAGCCATCAGGATAATTGACGGCAGATCCGCCATACGATTAAACGCTACCAGACTCGGTCCTCCGTTCTCAAAGATATACTGACGGGTATTCAGCCCCATTGCGCTGAAATACGTATCCAGATGTGAAGACAGTTGTTTGACCCCCTGCACATCCTGCGACCAGCTCTCGATCTCAACCAGATGCTGCCACAGATTCATCATCTGTCTTTCCTGTGAATCAATATACTCATATAATTCTGACAATTTCATACAGATTTGCCCTCCCTTACTCTGCATTTACCTGTTATTCTGTCACCCGGTTTCGGCTCAGTTTTCCATTCATCCTGACTGATTTTGATTTTCATTTTGATTGTCCGCTCTGCCGCAAGAAAACACCAATGAGCCGTGAAAACTGCCCCTTAACCATTCGCCTGTCCTTCCCATCTCCCCGACGCGCCGCATGGCAGGATCAGCCCGCTTTCTCTGACCGGGAGTCCGATCTCATCGGAAACCACCCGCCCGCCGTAACGCGGCACCAGCTCCGTTGCGATCAGATAGGTCAGTACTGCGGACGCCAGACCGGTCGTATAAGAATTAATCAGGAAAAACAGCGGGTCGTCGGACAGCACCTGCGCACACAGCTGTACAAAAGAATGGATCGAGTCCTCGATCTTCCAGATCTCGCCTTTCGGTCCCCGCCCATAGGACGGCGGATCCATGATCACCGCGTCATAACGGTTTCCGCGCCGGATCTCCCGCTCGACAAATTTCCGGCAGTCGTCCACCAGCCAGCGGATCGGCGCGTCTGCCAGACCGCTGGAAGCCGCGTTTTCCTTCGCCCAGGAGACCATTCCCTTTGACGCGTCAACATGCGTGACTGACGCTCCGGCCTTTGCCGCCACGATCGTCGCGCCGCCGGTATAGGCAAAGAGATTTAATACCTTTACCGGGCGCCCCGCTCTGCGGATCTTTGCGCCAAACCAGTCCCAGTTGACCGCCTGCTCCGGGAAAAGCCCTGTATGCTTAAAACTAAACGGCTTTAAATGAAACGTAAGTTCCTGATAACGGATCGTCCACTGCTCTGGGAGATGAAAAAACTCCCACTCGCCCCCGCCTTTCGCGCTGCGGTGATAATGCCCGTCCGGATGCGACCATCCGCGATGCTCTTTCGGCGTATTCCAGATTACCTGCGGATCCGGGCGGATCAGAAGATATTTCCCCCAGCGTTCCAGCTTCTCTCCGCCGGAGCAATCAAGCACCTCATAGTCCTTCCAGCCGTCTGCTGTCCACATATGCGTTTACCCCTTTTGTTTCTGATGATGATGTTGGAGCAAAAGTATTTGCCGCCATCCATAACTGCTTTTCATTTTAGTATATCATGCAGAAAAAGGAAAGCGTTTTTTTCATAGGGCGCATCTTCCTAGAACAAAGAATGCGCCTTGGCGCATTCTCGCGCCGTTGCTGAGTGCCAGTGGCACTCGATTAGCAACGACCGAAGCGGAGCGTAGACGCGGTCGCTTCAGCGACATAATTCCCTACACGCGAGTGCGCATCCCGCCCGGAGGGCTTTTTATCTTACAGGACGAACTTTCCTGTAAGATGAAATAAGAATCCTGCAACGCAGGATTCTCCGCCTGCGGCGGTCTGTGTGCCAGTGGCATCTACACTCCGTTTCGGTCGGTCCTTGACGTGTGCCACTGGCACACAGGACCGTTTAGCAATGACCGAAAAAAGAAGACGTCCCGCGGCACCTACGTACCGCCAGGGGCGTCTTCTTCCCATGATTTGTCTTCAGAATCAGCATAAAGTAATTACTCTTTACCGATTATGCACCAACGATCAACGCATGTCCGGATGTCGGTACCGTAAAGGTAACCGTGCCAGCCTCTGCATTTACAGAGCAGTCGATCAGCGACCAGGTCTGAGTCCAGTTGTTGTAGAACAGGATCTTCGCGCCGCTCTCCGGAAGCTCAGAACAATAAATCGTAGCGGTAGAACCTGCCTCAGATCTTACAGCGATTGTCGTGCCATAAGCCTTATACCCGGTAAGATCTACTCCAGGAACTGCGCTCATGTCACCCCTGTCTGCCTGTCCGATGATCGTCTTCACATACTCCGGAAGACCAGCCAGCTTGCTCTCGCTTACTGCCACATACGCAGTACTCAGATTCTCAGCCTCGATTTCATCTGTCGCTACATCACCAAGCAATGCAGTAACAACACCATCGCTCAGTCTGGTGTAAATCGCGCCTACATTCCAGGTCTCACCCTGGCTGTTTGTTACCGTCGTAGACTTCGTCTCAACGATACCGCTGGCTGACGAAGAACTGCTGCCGCCGGAAACAACCGTACCAGAAGAGCTGCTGGAGCTGCTGCTTCCGCCGCCACCACCACTGCTACTGTGGCTGCTGCCGTTGTTGCTGTTGTCTCTGCTGCTGCTGGTCGAAGTTGTTGTGCTGGTCGCCGCGAACGACGCTACCGGAACTACAACCAGAACCATGGCAAGCAGCAGAGCTCTCAATGACTTTTTCATTTTCATTCACCATCCTTTTTTTATTTTCAATAAACGGCTGCTCTGCGCCGTATATTGCGCTTATGACGCTGTTTCCCGGTAAAACAGCTTTAATATGATCGGGATCGCCTGATTAAAGGTCACATAATATTCGTCGAACCGATCCGTAGTAATCCCGACTCCCGGCAATATATAGAAGGAATCATCATCCAGACCGCTGCTGCTTAACGCATCCATCGCGATCTTAAGGTATTCCGCTTTCTCCATATCCGTGATCATATAATCCTGGATCTGATCAAACAATCTGAGGACGATGCCGCTGTCCTCTCTGGATTTTTGCTGCAGGGTTTTAAAATACTGCTGAATGTATTCTCTATGCTGATCCATCCGGTATACCGCGCTGTTACCTCTTGTGGTATCCCGGTAACGGACAAAAGCCTCTGCCTGGCTTCCATGCAGCGTGATCTGACTTCCTTTCACAAATGCCGGATCTTTTTTCTCCATTCCTTCTGTCGGTATAGTAACCGTTACGCCGCCGACCGCGTCATTCAGATCTGCGATCACCGCCGTGTTTACCGCCAGATAATGGTCGATCTCCAGATCACAGAGCAGATCCGAAACCGCCGCCGTCATCCTCTCACAGCTGCCGGTATTGCCATCTCCGAAACCAAAGGCCAACGTCAGATGATCCAGCCACCAGCCGAGGTCATTTCCCTCATCATCGGTTTCGTTGATCATCGTCATCGTATCTCTGGGAATCATCAATATCGAGATCTGATTGCGCGCAGTATCCTGCGCGATCAGAAAGAGACCATCTGACTGTCCCGCTTCTCCAACTTTTCTTGTCCCTGTCATCGTGTCTGAGCGGTCAACTCCCATGCAAAGGATCGCCTTCATATAACTGTTGCGGCGGTAGGTCTTATCCTGCCAGACCACCGTACCATCCTCATTATGGATCAGCTGCTCTTTCTGCCCGATACCTGCAAGATACAGCTGCTCTGACTGTGTCAAAGCCGGTTCATCTCCCGCCGGCTCATCTGTCTGAAATGTATCGGAACCGGTATTCTCCGCAAAAGTTTCCTCCATCGCAGGCTGTGACGTCTGTTCTGACTGCATCGCCGTCAGTTCCTCCATCGCCCTGCGCTCCCTGTATTTCCCCAAACCATACCAGATAAACACAACAACCGCCACCATGATCATGCCGATCAGTGCGTTCCTTATCTGGATATAATGGTTACGAAGCCAGCTCATGACTGCGTCTTATCCCCCCGCTCGTAACGATCGTATCTGCTGTATTTTTCATACTTCCCGTATTTCCCATATTTTGCGTACTTTCCATATTTTCCATAACGGTCATAGTAAGCGTCATGATAGATATCTACTTTATTTAATACGACTCCCAGGATCCGGCATCCTGTCCTCTCAAGCTGTTCTTTCACTCTTTGTTCCAACCGGTAACTGATCGCTCCGCTCTCAATTACCATCACAGCGCCGTCACACTGGCGCGCCACAATCGCCCCGTCAATCAGATTGGCCATCGGAGGAGTATCGATAATCACATAATCATAATTCTGTCTGGCGTAAATCATAAGCTCGCCAAAAAGATTTTCCTCCAGAAGTTCGGTCGGCTTGGGCGAATAAGGACCCGCGAAAATCACATCCATATTTTCAACATTTGTTCCGTACAGGACATCGCTCAGCGCTTTTTGTCCTGTCAGATAATGAGTCAGGCCATTTACTTCATCCTGCACATGATATCGCGTTACGAGGATGCTCTTTCGGATATCACAGTCAATCATCAGCGTTCTCTTGCCAATCTGCACCAGCGACTGAGCCGCGGCAAACGACACATTGCTTTTTCCCTCATCCGGCATGGCACTGGTAAACATCACCGAACGGATATTATTGCCACAGAACTGAAGATTCGTTCTCAGCGTCTTGATTGCTTCATTATAATTATAATCATCCGGATTCTCGCTTTTCAGCGTCACCATCTGCCTTTGCATCAGCTCTTCCTCCGTTTTTTCTTTGTCCCGCTCTTATCGGATATGGACGGCTTATTTTTTGCCATCGCCTCTTTATCTTCTGCAACCTCATTTTCACGCAGCGGAACCGATGCAAGCACAGAAAGCTCCAGATATCTGGCGACGTCCTCTTCCGTACGCACGGAATCGTTCATAATCACTTCCAGAGTGATCAGACCGCAGACGATCACCATACCGGCCAGTATACCGATCAACGTGTTTCTGGTGTTGCTCGGGCTGGTCTTCTTCGTAGGTACTACGCCGGTTTCAATAATCTTAGGCGGCGTCATCTCCATAATATCCGCTATGTAATCCGCCGACGTGGCTGCAACCGCATCGACAATCTTCTTTGCCATCTCCGGATCCGCATCCGTCGCCTGGATCGTCAGGATACGAGTATTGGTCGGATTGTCAATCGTAAGTTTTTTGCCCAGTTCCTCATAGGTCATATCCAGGCTCAGATGACTGATCACATCCTGCAGCACCGGCCGGCTGGTCACAATAACTTTATAGTCCTGAGTCAGCTGGCTGCCAATCTGGAGATCCGCCAGTGAAGTAAGAGTTGTCTCCTTTGATAATATATATACCATGACAGAAGACGTATACTGCGGCGTTATGGCGAACATACTGAACGCCCCCGCAAGCACGCCTCCCACCGCCATCGCAAGCGCGATCATAACAATCCTTTTTTTAAATTCTAAAAGGAGTTGCAGGAGATCAATCTCGATGACATCATCTCCCCCGTTTTTCATACTGTCCCTATTGTCCATCTCTGTTGTTCTTACGTAACGATAACGTTACCCCTCTCTTTGATTTTCCAAATCTTTCTCCTCATGGAATCATCTCATCACGAATAATGCGCTCCGCATTTTTCCTGACCAGAAGATCCCTCGCCCCGGCCTCTGTATGCTTTTCCAGCCATAGAAGCGCCCCCGTAATCTCCGGGGGTCTGAAATCCAGGCGATGCATATCACTTCCCAGCAAATGAATATGTCCTTCCAGAACCTGCCTGCGGCACCACCGCAGTTGTCTGTCGAAAAAGCCTCCTGTCAGACTTTCATAATTCATCTGCATCTTGCTGCCCTGACGGATCAGTTCTTCTACTCTTCCTTTCTCATACAGACACCCATATCGTTCCAGATGCGCCAGAACCGGTATATAGCCGGCGTCCATCAGCTGACGCTGTCCACGACACAGTGTCTGAAATGAAACACCTGTATCATATTCCACCAGAACATACCGACTTCCTGCCATCGTATGCCCCAGTCCCTGTCTCAGCCGCTTTGCTAATTCCTCATGATAATAAGTCTCCTGACCGACCCAGATCCGAAAATCCGGGTGCTCGCGGCAAAAGCATTCTTCCAGCTCGGCTGCAATCTCCTCATAGCCCTGATTTCTGCCTCTTCTTGAATAATGCGGCGTCGCAATCACTGCGCGCACGCCCTCGCGATAAGCCATATCCAGGAGTCTTAACGACTCCTCCATATCACGGGAGCCATCATCTACCCCCGGCAGGATATGAGCATGAACATCGATAATATCTCCTCTGGCCGTACAAACGCAAGTCTTCTCTTCCTGCATATGATGTTACTCTCCTGTTGTATTTTACAATATACATGGAATATTCACAATCATACAAGTTATTTTACTATCTTCCAAGTGATAAGTCAATATAAAGTACGAAAAAAATGACACGGACGGAAACTGATATCAGCCGGAAACGTCGCTCTGACTCGCGATACTCAGAGAACTGTCGCTCATACTTGCGATCTCCCTTTCATAAAAAGGCCTGGTATACCCAAATGGATCCGGCTGATCAGGCTCTGTGATATAATCCGCGTCCATCCTGTAAATCCCCATATTGGATGCAGCCGCATATAAGCAGCCGTCCTGCAGCCAGACATGGGAAATGCACCCTCTTGCTATCACATCCGTCTCATACGGGAACGCATCGGTTTCCGCATCCATGCTCTGATAAAACGACGAGCCATTATTCGCCTCGATCTGATAAATATCTACGCAAACCGGGTTCTCCCGATTACTCACGTCAAATACATACAATCCGTTATACCGGCTGCTCAGATACGCATAATCACCTGCTGCAACCACATCCCAGCCCTCATCGCCATCGCAGCTAAGCCGACCCAATGTCTTCACGGTAGACAGGTGGACCGGATTTTCCGGGTCACTCACATCATAAATTTCCAAGCCATTCCCCGCGCCCCTGCCATAGTCAGACAAATCAGAAGAATGATCGGCGACGTCAGCCGAATCCCTGCTGGTGGCAGCATACAAAACTCCATCCGAGACAAACACTCCCCCTCCATTCCCATCGAGAGAAATCTGCGAGCACAAAGAAGGATTGCTCAAATCCCGGATGTCGTACAGGTCGACCCTTTTCTGCTCACAGACACCCGCATAAAGATAACCGCCTGATACAAAACAATCCTCGTACTCTGAGTCTGCCTCCACCCGGTTTACATATGCGGGGTTGTTGAGATCCGAGACATCCACAATTTCGACACCGGAATATGGTTGACATAGAAACGCATAATATTCCGACACGAATATACCGGTACTGCGCTCAGACGTGGCATAATGTGACGCAAGGGCCAGGTATTCCGGCTCAGATACATTAAACACGTACATGCCATCCCCTCCGGCAGACACCACAATGCCATCTTTATCATCGGTAAACGCCATATCTCTCGTATCACCCATGCCCGAATACTCTGTAATCTTCTCATAACCTGCCTCAAGAATTCTGTAAACACCAAGACTTCCGTCAGACAAAGCGTATAAATATCCACCATCTGTAAGGCATTGTGTCGCTTTCCTGTCGATTTCATAATTCTCAGCTTCCATGACTGTCGTGCTGCATCCAAATTCCGTATAAATGCCGGTTCTAAGATCCGTAATTGCCGTATCCTCATATTTCACAAGACAGACTTCATCAATCGTTGTCTTTCCTGCTTCGGAAACATCCATCCGGAAACAGATCTCAGATATATCACATGCACCGGCAATGGGGATGTAACAGGTAGCCGCGGTTTCCGAAACCCAGACCGATACATCATCTTCTCCGCAGGAAACCTGCATCCATCCCGATCCAGATTCTGTCCAGGCTTTGAACTGAAGCACGGCGACATCTCCTTCATCCAGAGCAGACGATATGTTCATAGACGCAACCGTAGAAGATCCACTATATGCAGGCACAAGATCCGCACTCTCACAGAATGTCCCTGGATCAACCAGGATCTCACCCACGGATCCGTCCACCATCACATCATAAGCACTGATGAGGAAATCATCCTCTCCTGTGACCTCCCCACTGAGCAGGATAAGACCGTTTCCCTCTGCTCTCGCCGCCTCATCTGTCCTGGACGACTCGTCTGCCATGACTGCCTCGTCTTCCCCGTTTTTTTCCGATTTCCCGGCTTTTCTGTATTCCTCTGCCCTGGCTTCCTCGTCTTTTCTGTACTCTTCAGCGACCTGCTTTAAGCGCTCACTTTCTTTATTATCCTGATAATTGGCATACACGAACATACCGCCCAATGCCAGACAGGCAACAATCAGCAAAATCACCTGTACATATGCGGGAATCCCCCCGCGCCTGTGATGATTACTCATTTTTTCCTCCTGCTACAATGGTAAAAATCTTTTCCTGATTTCCTTATGATACCACATGAGTGAATCTTTTACAAGTCAACCGCTTTTTTAACAATTCAATTTCGTATATAACAATCTTTGTTTGTGTATTAGTTTAGACTATCATCGATCTGATGCTGTCTGATATCATTTTTTGATTGTAACAAAAAAAGCCGGGATGGTAATCCACCTCGGCTTTTCGTAATGATAGTGAATTTCTACCGGTTACTAATCATCACCAGTGTCAAAAGAATGAAACTACTACTCACTACCATTATAAGAAGATCCCTGTTATCTGGAAATCCGCTCAAAATTTAAGCGCTTACTGTCAACCAACTCTCAAAATGCTAAACACGCTCATCATTTACCTCCATACAAAAAGACACTTACATTTCTGCAAGTGCCCTCTTCGATAAAATTTTATTTAAAAACTTCTTATTTCTTTTGCCAGGCTAAAAGGAATAATCTCTCCCGCATTCGTCTCCTTATATGCCTTTTCTTCATGCATATAATCTACAATATCCTGCGCCTTATAATTTTTGAATTTCTTAATCACCTTATCCAGAATAGCCTTTTCTCTATCACTTAATATAGAATAATCCATTCCAACAGTGGGATAAACATGAAGCATCGTATCATAGTTATAGCTCATCTCTTCTTTAATGTTGAGATTTTCAAGATTCATCAAACTATAATGTCCTATAGGCAAGGCTCCCATTAGTTCATGTCTATATACCATACCAGTCATAGCAAAGCCGTTCTCAATGAATGACAGAACATCCGAATACCACAACATTTTCATCAGTTTTACCTTAAATAAATTTGATACTTTCTCCGCGATATAGGAAATCATTGCCTCTATCTTATCAATATTCAAAACCGTAAAACCATTGGAATCAGACCGTTCTTCAAAATTAGCATACTCACCTTCAAAAGTTTGACGTGTCAGATATTCCTTTCCATATGAATCAATCTTTTCAACGATTTTTGACTTTATTTCCATTCTCTTCATTGGAGTAAATTTATCCGCATTCTTTTTTAAGAATTCTAATGCTTGAAGTGGATTATCCTTAATTAGACGGAGCATGGTATCATAAGCCTCATCTTGAATTGCTTTACTCTCATAACGAGAAATCGTAGCTTCTCCCCATCCCAGAAGTTTTGCCAAATCAACCTGAGATAGCCCATAGCTTTCTCTTATCTCTACTATCTCATAAGATGTAAGCAAGCCTTTCTTAATACGGTATGCGTTTCGGGCATTTAAGAGATTCTCATTAGTCATAGTTCTCGTTTCAAATTCATTCTCATCTTCATCCGCATTGGCACAAAAATAAAACCTCTCCTCGTAGGTTACTTCTTCTCCTTTTAATACAATTGATGTAACACGTTTTCTTTCTTCAACTTCATGTGTCTTGTCGCATAAAGGACAGTTCATATGAACCTTTCTCAATAATGTGTTGGCCTCCATTTTTCTTACCTCCTCTGCAATTCCATTATACGTAAGGAAATGTCATTTTCTCCTTCGCATAGTGGAACGACACGCATAATACATGTCTCTGCTGATCTCCTTTAATCTTTAACTTCACATATACAAGCTTACTATTTATATCCTTCCCAAAAACAAATAATAATGGCGGATTCAGATTGTCTTTATCTATTTTGGTCTCAGAATATTCTGCTACGGTAAGTTCTTTCAGCCGCTCTACTATATCTTCCGTATCGTAATCAAGATCCAATAAAGTATATGGTGTTGAATATTTTTGATCTTGACCCTGTTTCTTTTTGCTAATCAAAGTAAGATCGGTATCTATATCAAAATCTGCATTCTCCAGTATCGACTTCAATTCATCCAGAAATGCAATGACTTCTCTCTTTTTTGATTGTGTATTAAGAAAAATTATAACCACCTCCAACCATTTTCACTATCAATTGATAGTATACTCGTCAATTGATAGTTTGTCAAGTAGGTTACACGATTAACTGAGAATGGTCTGTTTACGATGATATCGTCCACACTTCCTTCCACCGCTACCTTGCTTCCGAACGTGCCGCTGCCCTTAACCACCTCAAAAACCTTGAAGCCCTCGGCATCTACCGGAATTCCATCGTTATCTTCGACCGCGGCTATTATTCCGAGGATTTCCTGCGCTACTGCGTCGATCACGGCCATTTCTGCCTCATGCGCCTCAAGGAAAAAATCCGGATAGCGAAAGCCTGCGAATCAATACCGCTACCAGGCGAACCGCTCGTTCATCATCGGGCAGCTCAAAAAATCCTTCCCAAGATCCTGTGCGGGGTACTCGGCCTGGCAGAAGCACTCAACCAGCCTGATCCGTCTGGCTCTTAAAATCCGTTCTCAGATCCAGCCCGGGCGTTCCTGCCGGCGGAAACGGAATAAGTCCATAGGACGCACCCATTTCAACAACAGAAAAGTCGCTTTCTGAGATGCCGGCCGCTGCCATGCCTGAATCAAATATAACTTCTTCTCTCATTTTTTAAGAAAAAAAAACGAGAAGGGTACTTTTGCGCCTTTTTTCTATGGTTTTCTTCCTGTTTTCATTACGATTGAGTACCAGGGATTCATTTTCCCTTCGACATATCACCGCCGGACTTTTTAACTTTTGTCTTTTATCTCTTAATGCCCAGTGCATATCTGGTTCTCTTTTTACACTCTTCAATCATCGCGCCGACATTCTCTGTGTCCAGAATATCGTTAATTTCTATTGGCGCACATAATATCCGATCCCGATCCACCTTCGACGGCTGAGGACGAATAACATTGCAAGCATCATAGTTCCAATATCCTTTGCATCCGATTATCGAGGTGCAAATATACACAGTAGAATGTCTCTCCAATGACCTGTATATTTTAGCGGTTCCCTCTACAATGTCATCAATTGCCGCTAAGAACTCATCACTAATTAAGTACTCAGTATCTTTAATCGAATGTATATATAGGTCCTGCTTAAATTCCACACTTCCATTGTCAAACAACATCAATAATTCAAAATCTCTCTGTCCATCGTCCGACGGAAACCATATGCCGTCGACATTAGGAAGCATTCTACCCCTGATGTGATTATTCAATTCAGGAGGTACCGGAACCCTTCCTGCCTTCCCCAGATCGCACATTGGTATAAAATCAACCGGATTCTGAAATGTTGCCGGTATAATGTGAATCACACCGAACACTCCAGTACTATCCTCCAACAATTCGGATATTCGTTCCAAGCGAAATCTTTTTATCTCCGATGCCAGAGAAGCCGCATGTAAAAAATTATTGCTAATCTCCGAATAACTCATCGCCTCTTTATGATTTCCACGACGAACAAAAAAACGAAACGTCGTCTGGTTCTCCACCGTCATATAGGGTTTAAAAATTCCTTTTTCAATGTGAACCACCACGACATAACCACCTGTTACAGCAATAAAGTGAAAATCCACAGGCGGCATGGAAGGCATAATCGAAAGCAACGCATTCCGTAAATCCAGCTCAAACCAGTCAATATTGTCAATACTGATGGGCATTATAGCGGAAGCCAGTCCGTTCTTTTCGGAAATTCCAAAGAATAAATCTCCTCCATCTGCGTTTGCGAAGGAACAAACATCATTGCGAAATTCGTCCTTCCCTTTTGCCTTCTGCGCTTTGTCTCCCTCCAAATATTCGAAAGTCCTTTTATAATCCAGGAACTGAGATTCCCGAAAATCATCGTTGTTGAGAAGGATGTTGATGTCCTCTTTTGTCCATTCCTTAAAGGTTTTATTATTGATTCTCACCGTTATCCCTCCTCAATAATAATCATTTAACTTTCCGCCTGACAATCATCCTTTCCCTTATTCTTTACGCAGGATGGCATTGTTCTTTCCAAAAATATTCAGCCCATTCAGGAAGATGGTTTACACCCCAACCCCCAAAATATGTGAGGACACATGCCATGCATGGCAGAACCCCTGTAGGGAAGGTCTTGTTTATTAAAGACTGGGATATATTTCTCAGAGGACTATCTTATATAAATTATCCATGTAGGCTTTCCTCGTCTCCCATCTTACCGGGAACCCGTCCTTCTGCTCGTAAAACACTTTCAGATATACGGCAGACGTTTCCACGCATCGGTTTCACTAAACGCCTGGTCGGAAATGCTCAAGAGCCTTGTCCAAATCTCCTTTTAGCGTATACACCCGTATCAGATTGGAATGCGTATTAAGCAAATGCTGCGCTGCATCAGCGTCAATATTCATCGTAACAATCTGTTTGCGCAGTTCCAGCGTTTCTTTGAGGCTATTTATCGCTCTGGTATGTCTATCTTCCTTTTCCTTATCCACAAGCTCGTAATATCGGCTCAATCCATTGATCAGATATGCCCTCGTTGTCTTTTCCAGTTCAGACTCAATATAAGCCTCCGCTTTAGAATACCACTCCTCCGCATCTTTATCGTCATCGACAAGTACGCATACATAGCCCAGACTGACATAGAGGAGAACCTTTAAATCGGTAAGGCTGAGTTCCTGTCTCAGCCCGTTGTTAAGCAGGATTGTGATGCTTTCCTGCCTTTTCTCGGCTTCAATCGCTTCAACTATGCTTAATAATGACGTGGCTTAACGATACATGAGTATTCCTGGCCACACCAGACTGGCGACTCCACCGCAACGGAATATCCAAAATAGCCCACCGGTCACCATCCAGCTATGTTGGAATCTTGCACAGCTGGACAGCAACCAGGTGGACTCGTCATGCTCATGTTCGGTTTACAACATCATCTGATACCGCGACTGATCCGCAGCAGAAATCTTAAGCAATTTCATCGCCTGTTCTGCTGTGATTTTTAAACTCTCCATAAGATTTCTAATGTTATCGAGCGTCGCAGTTGTTTCGCCCTCAGCATACTGGCTCTTGCCGTAATTTTCAACGACCTCCCTTTGATCGTAAAGCTGTACCATAATATCAGCCGCCTCCTTTTCGTGGCTTTCAATAAATTCCTTCAAAATGTTTCTGTCTTTACAAATACGGAATGTTTCTCTCACAGCCTCGGCTTTATGCTCCTTAGTGTAATAATCAACTGTGTAGCTGCTCATTACATTTGGGAAAATTCTATCCGACGTTTCCTTACCCTTGGAAATATCGTCTAGCACTTGCGCTAATGAACTTTTCATCACG
This sequence comes from Clostridiales bacterium, assembly GCA_021204025.1. Taxonomy (GTDB): domain Bacteria; phylum Bacillota; class Clostridia; order Lachnospirales; family Lachnospiraceae; genus Brotaphodocola. Next base: position 41,933 of record JAJQAC010000024.1, read on the forward strand.
CCATTAGGAGCGTAAATGATCGCCTTATTACAATGTGCAAAATCAACTCTTCTCTTATCCAATTTCCGACAATTGATTTTTAATACGGTCATCGAGTATTACCTGTACTTCGCTTGATAAATTCTCGATTGTCATTCCTTTATCCATATACATGATCGTATCATACTTTCTCTGATCGTTCTTCTTTGAAAATATGTATTGCACTTCAAACGCACCATCTGCGCGGTCAAAGCTATCTTCTACCCGTAAACTTCTGGCTATAAAATGATCACCAACTACATTTCCATTCTCATCGGTATCTTCGCTCAAACAAACAGTTAGTTCCAAATCCGTTAAGCCAAACTTATATGTAAAAGTATTGGGTTCCGTATCCTCAAGGATAAATATCTCTGAATCAATAATTCGGTTCAGGTTACTTAATTGCGACATCTTCTTTGCACAAAGATCATACGGGTGCCGTGTACTAAAGAAAATCTGTTTCGGCTGCAATTTGCCTCGAATGGCATCCTTAAAGAACTGTTCAGCAGAGCAATGTGAGTCTACACCTGTCAGATGCATAAAATCCTTTGTTCTATAAACAACCTCTATTGAACGTCCCTCAAACACATATAAAAAAGAACGACCGACCATATTTGCCTTATATTCCGTCGCTGCCCGAATAATCGTCTGTACTATCTTGGCTTTATCCTGTTTCTTACTCATTATTCGTCCTTCTTCGACAATTTAAGCGAAAAAAATTAGCGGGCGATATAAATACCGCCCGCCTTTTCATTATAGTCGCGTGTTATAATGCTGGCCGTCAGCCCCGGTATCCTACCGAATACCTATGCCATGGGTAATTTAAGTCCCCCATGCGGACTACACCTGTATCCCAGATGCCGGGCCCAGCGCCCTACCGAGCGCCTATTCGCCATGGGCTTTACCCTGCCCCATACGCAGTACAGCTTTATCGTGCCGCCGCACGGAAAACATCTCTGTTTTCATAATTATTATATCCAAAAGCAGCGGTAAAGTCAATCCACTCAAAAAATTTGGATAGAGTAAACTTATTGTCAGTTGGAGAGTCGCAGAGAATCCCTGCATCAGACGAACTCAGACCTTGTTTGTCCCAAGTTTACTGCTTTCTCCTGACTGTTGTCAAATACTATTTATCCTTTCCCGGATTGCCAGTTTCTTCCTGATTTCAACACTGGGGATGGTTGCCTGCAGTTTCTCCAGATATACTCTATCGCTGTCATGCTGTCCATATAACAACTTCTGAAGATAGCCCCTGGCAAATTTTGGTTCCACGTCCTCGCTCCCTGTTGCTTCCAGATGCCAATGTTTCCGACGACTATGTACCAGATCAATGACCTTTTCTTCCCCATAATCCCTCACATAGCACCGCAGCTGACACATGGCATTTGCTCCCGTTTCGCTCCATCCCATAGGCCGGGAACTCATCCTGTCCGAATATATATACTTCGTCCCAATCCCCAGCGCCTCATGCAGCTCACGTCCGCTCACAGTCGGCTGTTCTCCGTCATAGTTCACACAAATCAATTCGTTCATAAAACCATCCCTTCCACCGCTAAATCTGCGGCATTAAAATCACAAGGGACTTCCCCTTGCACTAAGACAGAAAACCGGGGATGCTTTATAACCTTTTTCCTGAAAAAATTTTTTCTGTTCTTGTTCTTCCCATGTATGTTTCTTCTTTGTCTGCGCATATTATATTTAGGGCGCATGCGTCTTAAGTTTTCGCTCGTTCTCTTGACTTTTCACTCTTTTCATGCTATACTTATCTCAAACTTAGGACGCAAGTGTCCAAAGCAGGAGGTACAATTCAATGATTCAAAGAGATTTTTATTTGGATCGTCTTATCCGTAATATGTGGAACGGGGAAATCAAGGTCATCACTGGCATCCGCCGATGTGGGAAGTCTGTACTGCTGTTTGATTTATTTTATGAGTATTTATTGGCGCAGGGCATGGAGGATGACCACATCATCCGACTTGAGCTCGACCAGCGCCGGTACTACAAATTCCGGAATCCCATCACTCTTTGTGAGTACGTGGAAGGGATCGTGGCAGGCAGTTCAGAGAAATTCTTTCTCTTCGTGGATGAAGTACAGTTTACGATTAAGGTGAAAGATGAAGAGAATGGTGGGATTGAAGTAACCATCTATGACATGCTGAACGAGCTGAAATCGTACAAAAACCTTGATGTCTATGTGACCGGCAGCAATTCGAGGATGCTTTCAAAAGACATTGCGACAGAATTCCGTGGGAGGGCCACTCAGATACATGTCTATCCGCTGTCCTTTGCCGAGTTCTACTCTTATATTGGCGGGGATAAGCGGGATGCGTTAGGCAATTACATGCTCTATGGCGGCATGCCGCGCATCGCGGCGTTAGAGAACGAGGATGACAAAAAATCCTACCTCACCAATCTATATGATGAGCTGTATGTGAAGGATATTGTCGAGAGGAATAGGATAGAACGGGAAGATGTCCTGAATGCCATACTGGATTATGTTGCTTCGCAGGTTGGGTCCCTGACCAACCCGACCAATATATCCAATGCACTCACATCCATGCGGAACGAAAGGATAAATAGTTCACTGGTTTCCGCATACCTGTCCCATACGATGGACGCATTCCTGATAGAGATGGCAAAGAGGTATGATGTGAAGGGCAAGACCTACTTCAATTATCCAAACAAGTATTACTACACGGACATTGGTCTACGCAATGCGAGACTGAATTACAGGCAGTTTGACCCAGGGCATATCATGGAAAATTTGGTTTATAATGAGCTTGTGCGACGGGGATATTCCGTGGATGTCGGTGTAATTATCGAGCGGAAGCACTCAAAGAAGGTTCAGCGTGAAATAGATTTTGTAGTCAACAGCGGTGACCGGCGGATTTATATCCAGTCTGCCTATCAGATGGATACGGACAAAAAAGAAAATTCCGAGCTGCAGTCGCTAAAGTTGACTGGTGATTTCTTCAAGAAGATTGTGATCCGGATGGACATCCCCCATAATTTCTACGATGCCAACGGATTCTTCCATTGTAACCTGATTGATTTCCTGCTCGGAGACGCTGAATTGTTCTAAGTCGCCGCCACCCGTAAAACGGGTGGCTCGGCTCGCTGGGTATAACCCCCTGACACTGGACAGCGTCTCAAGGCGCCCCAGACTTTCTCTCCGTTCAAGTCACCCTACTCTCTCCCTCCGAGCGTAAAATCACAGACCGAGAGTATCAGGCCAAGCGGCGCGGTCAGAGAAATCTTGACAATCTTAATGAACAGATCATCGCTGATGGACTTACTCCGCGAAAGACCTTATTCCAGACTCAGAAGCAGTATCTCCGTGACGCCATCGACGATGCCGCCAAAACTGCAAAATCTCCGGAAGAGTTCCTGACCATCCTGATGGATAAGTACAAAATCCGCCTAACAGAAAGTCGCGGACGGTACAACTATCTCCATCCTGATCGGAATAAAAACATCACCGGCAGGGCATTGGGACCCCGTTATGAAAAAGAATTTTTGCTGAACCTGTTTGCGGGGAATGCAAAGGCTGTTGAGGAAAACCGATCTGCTCCAAAAGAGAATCCTTTGAATGATGCAGAGCCAGCATCCGGCACCGTTCCGTATGATGAAAGCGACCCGATCACAATCCTGTTCATCAAGTCCGACCTGCGTCTGGTCGTTGATCTTCAGGACTGCGTGAAAGCACAGCAGAGCCGCGCCTATGCGCAAAAAGTGAAAATATCCAATTTACAGCAGATGGCAAAGACGATTGCTTATGTCCAGGAGCACGAATACGGCACCAGAGAACATTTGCAGAAGAGCTTCGATGAAGTCACCGCCAAAATGCACGACGCCCGAAAAACGCTCCAGGATACTGAGGACCAGTTAAAAGCACTGAACGAAAAGATACACTACACGGGTCAGTATCTTGCCAACAAAGCAGTCTACGGGCAGATGCTGAAAACGCGCAACAAGAAGAAATTCCGGCAGGAGCATAGTTCAGAGATTCGTCTGTATGAAAGCGCGGTCAAATATCTGAAAGCGCAATACGCTGACAGCCAGTTCCCGACTATGAAAGCCTTGAAGGAAGAACGCGACAGACTCACCGTCCTGAAGCAGGCACAGACCGACACCTAGCATTATTTTCGCGACTATCAGAAAGAGTTGCGGACAGTCTGCGCAAATGTGGACAGCATCCTTGGCCAGGAACAGGCCAAATCACACGAACACTCAAAAGTGCATATGCGCACATAAGAAAAACTCCAATCAGGGAAACATCAATCCCTGACTGGAGCTTTCGATTTACTCAACAGGATTTTTCGGATAAGACCAGCTTAGAATCTCGGCGCAATCACCTTGCGATCACTTTCCGAAACCTTCAAATTATTCATAGTTTCTTCCGCTGTCCATCCCATACTTTCCATCAAACTTTTGATGTTCTGAGTGAGATTTTCAATCCGACCCTTTTCCTCTGCTCGCTGATTGAGCGTCTGAATTGCCTGGCACACGTTTAATTCCACCTCGCTTTCGCCCATCGTCAAACTTGCATTTACACAAGCGTTCAATACATCTACTTCCGTTCTTCCAAGATGCTGAAATCCTTCATCAGAATTCACTGCATCTTCCAGCTTATCTGCATCTCCAGAATACTTGATAAAAGTCAGTACCTCTTTCAGTGAAGTATTAAATTTATCAAAATCAACATTGCTTAATGCCTCCGGAGCTATCAGATTGATTTTATAATCCGGAACAATCGCGAGCATCTCTTCATCATCATACTCAAACATCTCGTGAATAGACATCGGTCCGTCCCACGCCTTCGGGCCAAAGTAGATTACGAGTGTCGCTACTGGCATCAGTTTGTCATCTTTCATAAACCCTGAAAGATATTCGTCACTGTCCGCGCCCTTGTAATCTCCCGCCTTTTTATGGGATGCGATTGCCTTTTCGACCTGTTTCGCGTACTGCAGGGCATCATAAACCATATCCTTCACGGCCATGGCATAATGCACATTGCCTTGATTTTCGACAGCCAAAACCAAAAACGCTGCTTTTTTATTCGTCATTGCTATAACAGACTTTATGACATCGCGGATTCTCTGAACCGGCTGTTCCACATCTTCCGCACTACCATATGGTACACCGATTTCCCGTGTATCCAGTTCCTCAAGGCTGTTCGGGTCAATGACCTGCCTGCCACCGTATACATAATAATTGAACGCATCTGCAAAAATTTCATTTCGCTGCATATATTTCGCTGTCATTGTATCTTTTACGCCCATCGGAATCACCACCCCACTATGATAAATCAGAATATCTCCCTCGTTCATCAGAAGGATTACCTCTCCTCTGATGTCTTTATGATATCACACAAAAAGCCATTTTACAAGGCAGCTATAACTGAGGGATAGAGTAAACCTATGCATCGTCCTCCTTCATTGTTATTCCGCACATTATCCGCCTCCAAAGCCTGTCCCTCCCCGTCAAAATAATT
>JAJQAC010000014.1 GCA_021204025.1 Clostridiales bacterium
TTTTAATTCGCAGTTGTACTGCGGGAGATGGGAAATCTAATTTGCGGGCTAACAAAAAAGCACCTGGACGAATCTTTTTAATGCTGGTTTGTCTACCTGCTCCAATAACCGCCGCTCAATCTGCGGATAATCTGATTTTGGGACATCCTGTAAATCATTCCAGATTTCAGCGGCTATCTGCTCGCTTCGGTTCATGCTCTCGCCGCCTTTCTTTTGGCGCGTTCAGCACGTTTGCCGAGAATAATTCCCATATTCAACATGTCTATTGCTAATGTAATAGGCTCAAAATCTTCCATAGAGCGATAAACGTCCATTACCTCTTTTGCTTCCCCTGAAAGTATGGCCTCCGCTGAATGATGTCCTAACATCTCCATAGTTGGATTAACATCATATCGATTCTTCTTATCAAACATTGTTTTTCTTTCTGCCAGATGGTATAATCATGTTATCCGGTCTTTAATGTGAGTATTGTCCGGTTACCGCCCCTGTCAGAGTTCGCACCTCTGGCAAGGGCTATTTCTTTATGCTGTGGCGATCTCCTCAACCTGTGACCGTCCAAAGAACCGCGCCTGATACGTTTTACCATCTCCACGGCTACCCCAGATCAACGCCGCCCCGAATAGGCTCTTGCTCCCGTGGATTACCTCATAGCCCAGATTCTTCCATCCGCTGTATGTGTTGGTTTCTTCCTGGACTCCTGCCGCCGCTTTCGCCACTTCAATCCGCTGCTCATTGACGATCGCGGCCTTTGCGGAGAGCCATGCTCTGTGGAGTGCTTCTGCGAATGTCATTCCGCCGTTTGCCTTGCGGTAGTTCTTCCATGCTCTCAGCATGATCTTTCTTAAATCGTACTTCATGGTTTTTCCTCCTTCTGGTAAGGTTCCCGATCAGCCCCGGCAGGCTTTAAAGTATCTTAGGCTCTTCTGGCCATCTCATTATCCCCTTATCCTGTTTCCCGGTGTTACGTCGCGTTCTTGCTTTCCCTTTCGGTACTCCCGTCCGCTTTCGCTGTTTGGTTTTCCTTAACTCTGGTTATATTATACTACGTACATAGTTTAATGTCTATTGGCACATCTTACAAAATGTACGTAGTATTTTTGTTAGATATCACTATGTACGTAGCTATTGACTTGTGCTATACTATCACTGTAAATTGGAATAGGTTTAACCATGCTTATTTCTAATCACCGCAAGGAAGGAATAACCATCATGCCAACAAATGAAAATAAAACAAGATATGATATTCAATATGCAAAAACCAAATTAAAACGCATCCCCCTGGATGTCCAGAAAGAGAAATATGAGGAAATCAAAACTGCCGCCAGCACAGCCGGGGAAACCGTCAACGGCTATATTAAAAAGGCCATAGATGAACGTATCAGCCGCGACACAGGACAACCAATTATTCAGGAAACTTCCGAATCGGAGCAGGCCAAACCGTCGCGTACCGTTCTCAAGGCTTTTACTGATGAAGACGCGCAACGGGTTGATTTACCCAGACTGTTAAGAGATTTCCGATATCAATTCGAAATTCAAGACCTGTATGGAAAAGCTGTGCTGTCCGACCTGTTGACAAAAGCACGAGCTAACCATTGATTAACCATGAAAGGAAGTATGATCTATGCCATTACCCAAAGAGCAAATTTACACAGAAGATGATTATTGGAATCTCCCGGAAAATATCCGCGCGGAATTAATTGACGGAAAGATTTATTATATGTCTGCGCCTAGTCGGATGCATCAGGAGATATTAAGCAACTTATTTACTGAAATCAAACTCCACATTCGCTCAAAACATGGCACTTGCCGTGTCTATCCTGCTCCATTCGCTGTCAAATTACGCAAAAATAAAGATGATACTGTTGAACCAGATATAACCGTAATTTGCGACCGCTCCAAACTTACAGATAAGGGATGCACAGGCGCACCGGACTGGATTATAGAAATCGTTTCTCCATCTAATCCCGGCCATGATTATGTAAGAAAGCTGAATTTATATGCAGACGCAGGCGTTCAGGAATACTGGATCATTGACCCCACAGAGGAAAGCGTACTTGTATATATCCGCGAACATGAACGCTTTAATGTCGCAACTTATACATTAAAAGACAAAATAACAGTTGGCATATATGACGATCTTGTCATTGACTTTGCGGAACTGATGGCCGAAATTCCGAGTGAAGATTAAAAACCTTTTTCACCACCACATCCCCATTTGGGGAATACATTGTCCATTTCTACAATGGGGTATCTCTGATATCGGGATACCCCTATATTCTTTCTGTCAACCGTTTTCCAAATTTGGAAAGCAAAGACTTTTGCTCAAAAATGAGTAAAACTATATAGTGCATCAATATTTTCGTCCTGCTCCAATTTTTATCTGAAAATCACGGAAAAACCCCCGCAGATCATGCGCATTACTACGCTATTTCCACAATATGTGGTAGCGATACGCGCTCCCATATCTTACCAGAATCTCACCAATACTCGCCATCAATGGCGAATAGTCGTAAATCACGACCTTACAATAACTCGCCGCAATTTTGCGTTCAGAGCAATCTTACACCTGATGCAACCCGCTCAATTTTGCGCCGATTGGGAGCAGGACTGTCCAGGACTGGACTGCTCCATTTTCAAGCTATAATTAAAAAAGGCTCAGGTTTTCTAAGGTTTTCGGCTCTTACCAGTACGCCTATATGTACGAAAATATTAAGTTTTGTTGAGTTCTCAACCTTGATAAAACCTTGATATCCTTAGCAAAACCTTAGTCCTTGCTTTCGCGCGCGTAATCGTGTAAACAAATTCTGCTCCCTATCAGCACTTTAAAAGGCAAATTCCCGTTTTTACTGGTCTCGGCGAATATTTCCCCACACACTATATTTGAATGTCTCCATTGCCTATTCCAATCGGGATTTTTCACCTTAAAATCGATTCTGCCTCAATCGTTCCGCCGCTTTCTGCTTCTGCTCTTCTGTCATGTTTCTATCTTTTGACCGGATACTTACAAACCGCTTCGGGAATAAATACCGCTTGCTGATAATCTTACCGCCCAGCTTCCCGACTTCGATCATCCGGAACTGTTCAGGGTTCTGTTCAACGAGTTTATCCATTTTGTTTATCCATGATGGGTTGCTTGTGTATACATCTGCTAAATCTTCTGCCGCATTAAAATTTATTACTACTTCCTGCTCGTATCTCGTTAATGAATAATCCATTGCTTTCGCTTTCCTTTCATCTATCGTTTTGCCTAAAGAATCCCGTTAAAAGCCCTTCTAATCTCCGGTGATAATTGCGAGATAAATTTATCATCATACTCCCGCGCAAGCCTTATATATCTGTCCGATAACTTCTTATATGTCCGTTTTCTCATGCGCGGAGGTTTGTTCGGCATACCAGGGGCTACAAAGAAATCATCCCCTGCTCCCCTGCAATCATAACAACCCATTCTTTCAGCTATGTTCTGCATTTTCCATTCCAGGCGTTTCATGCCGCCAACTTGCGAAGATTCATAATTCAATCCGGCACACGTCCGGCACTTATAATATTTATCATCGTTCCTGTAAAGGAATCGGCATCTCCGCCCACAGGATGGACAATAAAAATAAATCATTCTGGTCACTCCATCAATGCCCGTTACAATGGAAACCATCAACTGCTCCCACCGTGTTCCACCTTGCAGAATTTCCGCTCTATTCGCCTGTGGATAATAGCGCACATCCCGCAGATTAACACAGGGAGTGGGATACTTAGCGTAATTCAGCCAATTACTAATCTTAAAGCTGTCTATTCTGGATGATCGCCGCTGTTGTTCCGATTCATGTGTTTTGTTGTATCCGCCGCTCCCATAGCCGCCCATTGATCTCACTCCCTTCCAACTTCCAATAAAACGCCGCCAACGTCTTCCACCTGTATCTATAAAAATCATCCCGCCCGATCGGTATCCATTCACCGCGTTTCGACATCGCATCGTAGCTGCTCCCATCGGTAAGACTCTTTAAAATATACTCAGCGATTCCCGGCGGGCAGGAGTCTTTTACCACAATCTGGAGCAGTCCCCGCCCGCGATCATCCAAATTCTTACAAAGATCATAAAGACCGCTGATCTCAACATCTGGAATCCCATAATCAGTTAATCGTTTGTGCCGTGTCCTCATAGTTGACATAACCTCCCATTTCTGGCAAAATACCGAATAGAGGTATGTCCCCGCCGCCTTGCCCTCATGCTCTAGCGGCGGGATTTTTATTCTAAATTCATGTTTCCGTACATTTCCAACCAATCGTCTAGTCTCATGGTGCAAAACCACTTTTCGCGGTTTCTCCTGTGAAACACAACCGGAACACCGTCTTGAAACTTCTCAGCGTCCCGAGTGGCCTGCTCCATCGCGGCAGGAACGCTCAATCGCTCCACTCTTTTAACCTCACAATGGATTCCCGGCAACCCCACCAGATCAGGCACGGCTCCAAAACTTACCGCCCGTCCCGGCTGAACCGGATAACCATAATCCCGCAGTATCCCCGCTAATTCAATTTCGCCACGGCGTCCCTTAACTTGTGATGTTTTACCCATTCCCCACCTCCTGCCGACCGAGAATTTCACATAACATTTTTTCTTGACCTTCCTCAGCCCTTTTTGCCCGGATGCTTTCCTCCGGCATTTTCAAGACAAGGTTTTTGCTGATTATCCTGTCTTTCGTCCGGTTGCTCAATTTCAACTCCTCAGGTGACATATTAGACGTGAAAATCGTCACAAGGCCGTTACTCATGCGACCGTTGATAATCCTGAAAATTTCCTGATCTTGCCAACTTCCCTCTTTCTGAGCGCCCAGATCGTCGAAAACAAGAAGCTGACACTCTCTGTATATTTGGCTTGCATCGCTCTCTCCACGCTCCCTCTTGTAACTATCGCCGACTTTGCCGAGATAATCCGCGACTGTGACGAACCGCATTTGCGTATCGTACTTGATCATAACGGATTTTGCCAGACAGCAGGCAAGGAAGGTCTTCCCTGTTCCCGGAGTCCGACTCCAAAGATACAGGCCACGCCCAGCGTTACGCCATTTATCGCTGTCATATTCTTGAAACATGCTCATAATCACTTTTCGGAAATTTCCGGTGAGATTTTCTTTTTGATAGATGTCGAACCTAAATTTCGTGATATCGGCGTCATGAAATTCTGCCGGAACTCTAGTGATGTCCTGCGCCCGTACTTGCTTCTTGCATTGAGGGCAGATTTCTCCGAACCGTATAAAAGCAGAATCATATTCCGGAATCAGTTCAAAATATGTTCTATAATTCGTCCCACCGCATACCGGACAGACTCCATCACCAGAGTTTGAGGGTACTCGCTGACTCTGTATTCGCCGCTGAATTTTCTCCATTTTGCCTTTCACCTCCTTCGTACCGCTGATAACCGCCGCCCCGATTCTGGGTTCTTTCCAGCCATCCGACAATGAAACGAGTTATTCCACGTCTGGTCTTTTTCCGTGTCGGATTCGCATCCAACCATGCGGCCATTCTGAAAAGTTCCTGCCGAACATTTACGCCCGGATATGCCTGTTCCCATGATTCAATCTTGTCCTCCGGTACATTGAAATCAGCTCCATCGATCAGATTAAGCAATATGCCGCTCGGAGCGGATTTATCCGGCTCCGAACTAATGGTTTTACTAGACTTACCTATACTAACCTTACCTAACCTAACCTGGGTTTCCCGTTTGTCTGCCACTTGGTTGTCGCTTGGTATACCATTGGTATCCAGATGATAAACCCCTTCCTCTTCTCTCAGAAGTTTGAACTCCTCCTGAAAACGTGTCGGTTTGTATCGATCTGGCCGAAGATAGTTATTTTCCTTCCAGTTTGTAATAACGATGATCCCGCTTGTGAACGGAATTACATAATTTTTTGAGATCAAAACGCGGAGATCGTCCTCCTTGCATCCAATCATTCTCAAAACTTTTTTTGGAGCAGAAACAAACCCGTCGTCGTCTGCATGTAATCCCAGATGGAAATATAATGCCTGTGTTGTCAATGGCATCTCAAGAAACTGATCTGTATCAGTAACATCCAGCGAGAACATGCGTCGGCTAGCCATTGAAAGCACCTCTTTCCACCGCATCCGCGACCCGGCAAATCTCACTTGCCCGTCGTCTCATTGACCGGACAAAAGACACTGCGTCCGACTTACACTCGGGTAAAAAATAGCCGTTCTGGTTGTCGCTCAGAATTGGAACACCAGAAAGCCGTTCTGCCTGAATCAATAGGCGAATCGCGCGATTATCAAGCCCAGTCAGACGCTTCAATTCGCGGAGTGTCTTTCCATTGTCTGCCCCGTGTCCCAAGAAATCAGATACTTTTAAATGATCATGAATCATTCATTACCTCCCCGCCATCACTCACCAGCCAATTCACTGTAGTATTTGTCCATTTTTGGCGCATTAATTAACACGCTCCTGCCCAGACGGATAATTGCGCCTGCGTTTGCCGCATCCGCCATCATGGAGTTTCGTCCACGTGAATAGCGGATACATGCGGAATCAATTTTTAAATTAACTTGATTGAGGGAATTTTGATCGATCTGATCTGCTTTGAAATTTGCTAAATGCATAGAATTATATTCTCCTTCCATTTATTTTTGATGGTTAACGGCTCGCCATCATAAAGCAAGTCGATTTTTGAAGTTAAGCGCTTATCTTCATGCCTTAATTATACTACAACACTTGACAAGTTTCAATACATTTGTTACTATAAATTCAGTAATGTAACAAATATGAACGCCGGAGGTATGCTTTCATGAAAAATGTCACAAACGTAATGAATATTTTCCCGAAACGGTTAAAAGAATTGCGTGGAGAAAAAACCCTGCAAGCCATAGCTGACGATTTAGGAATTTCAAGGATATCTTTAGGGTATTATGAAAAAGGAGAAAGGAAACCAGATATTGAAATGGTCAGCAGGATAGCCGATTATTTTAATGTCTCCGCTGATTACTTGATCGGAATATCCGATGTAAAAGTACGCAATGAAAGCATTCAATTTATCCACGACAAAACGGGATTATCAGAAAAAGCCATCAATTCTCTATGTAAAATAAATGGTATGAACAAATGGTTCCCCGACACCCAAAATGATAAGTTGGACGCCATCAACCTGATCTTGTCAGATGAACATGACCCGACATCATTCTCTTCTTTGCTAGATATTCTGGCCGGATATTTTCAATTCAATATCGGCTCTGACAAGAACACGCTCAAATATACACTAGGTGAACACGGAATAATCCCTTGTCAAGTTCACAAAATTGGAAATGGTGTCAGTTATGACCCCTCGCAAGTACACTTTGGCTTGCAGGATTTAGAAAGCATGTATTATTTAAGAATTTGGGATGCCATAAAAGAATTAAAGGAAGAATACAAGAAACAGAAACAAGCCCCGACCGCATAACCTTACCAAAATCTTACCATTCCACAGCAGTGTGGAGCAGGGGAACGCAAAAAGCACCCGATACCATAATGATATTGAGTGCTTCCGCAATCCGAATCTGACACAACTTTTGACGCAACCTGACACAACTTTTGATAAACCGTGATAAAACGAACACATCCAAAAAGCCTTGATTTTCAAGCATTTACGGATTAAGATAAAGCAAGACAGAAACTATTTATTAAATTTTATATCTTTCAGGTGTGTGAGGAGAAGTAAAGTGGAAAATGGCGTAAATAAGCCATTCTTCATCTGATTTCGACCGATACTTTCCAGTCTTCAAGCAAATTCTCACTACCGTCGTAATTACATGGTTGATGTCCAATCATCTCCATTGTAGGATTAACATCATATCGACTTTTCTGATTAAAATATGTACATATCTTGCGTTTTGCGTTACAATAATGACATAGTGGAGAAGGTGTATTATTACATACAGCCCTCTATTACGATCATTAGAAAGAAGGTACAAAATGCCGTTAAGTGAACAAAGAAAAGAAAGTATGTATAAGTACGCGAGAAAACTTAAAACGCATCCCTCTGGATGTCCAGAAAGAAAAATATGAGGAAATCAAAACTGCCGCCAGTACAGCAAGGGAAACCGTCAACGGTTATATTAAAAAGGCCATTGATGAACGTATCAGCCGCATTTTCACGCCGTCTATGGAGAATATTTAGGTTCGTTCGATATTCAGACCCTTGAAATGATAGAGGGAGATTTACCCGCAAAAGGCCAAGCCCTTGTACGTGAATGGGCGGAACAGCATAAAGACGAATTACTGAATATCTGGAACACACAGGAATTTAAAAAACTCCCGCCACTCAAATAACGAAAGGGATGAAATCATGTTTTACACGATAAAAGAAGTTCAGCCATTACCATCTTTCAATCTGCTTGTCATCTTTACTACAGGAGAGCGCAAACGATACAATGTTGCGCCACTATTTGAGAAATGGGATGTATTTAAAACGCTTTCCCGTGTTACCGGCTTGTTTGAGCAAGTAAAAGTAGACGCAGGGGGCTACGGTATCTCGTGGAACGATGATATCGACCTGTCCTGTAATGAACTCTGGGAAAACGGAATAACGATAGAACCAGAGCATAACCACAGAAAGGAAGTGTAATCTATGCCATTACCCAAAGAGCAAATTTACACCATCGAAGATATCTATGATCTACCAAATGGACAACGTGCAGAACTGATTGACGGTCAAATCTATGCTATGGCTCCACCAACAAGGAAACATCAGCGGCTTGTTATCGAATTATCCACCACGATCAATAGTTTCATCAAATCAAATGGCGGTTCCTGTGAGGTCGATATAGCCCCGTTTGCCGTATTTCTGAATGAGGATGAGTATAACTATGTTGAACCCGATATTTCCGTGATCTGCGACCCTGACAAACTCACTGACAAAGGATGTAACGGTGCCCCCGACTGGATCATTGAGATTGTCTCACCAAGCAGCCGACGCATGGACTACTACAGGAAACTAAATCTGTACAGTAATTCGGGTGTCCGCGAATACTGGATTGTGGACCCAGCGAGACAGGCAGTTGTTGTATATGATCTGGCACATGAGGAAGGCCCTTCTTTATATTCCTTCTCTAATGCTGTTCCTGTCGGTATATATCCCGGTTTCTCCATTGATTTCAGTACAATCCGTATATAATCCATTATGAAATCTACAATAGGGTATCTCTAATATCGGGATACCCTTACATTTTTTATTTTCTTATTTCATGCACCGCGAGAGCGCAGCCTCATCCGCGACCACCGTCACATCCGGATGCATCTGCAGGATCGACGCCGGGACATGCGGCGTCACCGGACCATAAAGCGCCTCTTTCAAAATATCCGCCTTACCCTCTCCATTGACGACAAGGAGGATTTTCTTTGCCATCATGATGGTCCGGATCCCCATCGTATAAGCCTGCTTCGGCACCTCATCGATCGAGTCAAAAAAGCGCTTATTGGCCTCGATCGTCTGCTCCAGGAGATTGATGCAGTGCGTCTCCTTCTCAAATGCGGTATCCGGCTCATTGAAACCGATATGACCGTTATTTCCTAATCCCAGGAGCTGCAGATCAATGCCTCCCACGGATTGCAGCAGCGCCTCATACCTTGCGCACTCCCCGTCTGCATCCGGATTGGTGCCATCCGGCAGATGCGTCCGCTGCGGATTGATATTGACATGATCAAAAAGTCGATGATGCATAAAATAAGCATAGCTCTGTTCATTTTCCGGAGAAAGCCCCTTATACTCATCCAGATTTACCGTGGTCACATCCGCGAAGTCCAGATCTCCCTTTTCATACCACTCGATCAGCTGACGATAGATACCGATGGGCGTGGAACCCGTCGCAAGTCCGAGCACACAGTCCGGCTTCATGATAATCTGCGCTGAAATAATGTTGGCCGCCTTGCGGCTCATATCCTGATAGTCCTTTGCTCTGATGATTCTCATTTTGATTTTCCTTTCCTGCATAACTTATGATCTCTTACACCGGATCATCTGCCCGCATCGCGTAGCAATGCCGGCTCTCTCCGGTTTGCTGAATCTCTATCTTTACTCCAAAAACCTTCTCGATCTCCGGGCTGCCGCATACCTGCATCGGACTTGCATCTGCAATGATTTTACCTGTATGCATCAATATCACTTGGTCCGCATATTGCAGCACCGCATCCAGATCATGCAGTACGGCAACCACGCACTTTCCATTTTCTGCCAGCTTTTTCATCAATTCCAGAATCTCGATCTGATTTTTGATATCAAGCCAGGTCGTCGGTTCATCCATAAGTACCGTGCCTGTATCCTGCGCCAGGGCCATCGCAATATAGACCTTCTGGCGCTGCCCTCCGGAGAGGCTGCCAACCATCTCTCCGGCCAGAGTCTCTGCTCCCACCTGCCGAAGCGCGTCCCGTACTCTTTCCCGGTCCTCCTTACGATATCGGCGAGGATAAGAAAGATAGGGGAATCTCCCATGCAGCACCATCCGTTCTGCCGTGATCTCCGGGATATTCCGGCTCTGAGGGAGATAAGCGACCTCTCGCGCCCATTCCCGGTCGGAAAAGACGACCTGTGATTTACCGTCACAGAGAATTTCTCCTGACGACGGCCTCCGGATACCCGCAACGGTTTTTAACATCGTACTCTTACCACAGCCGTTCGGTCCGATCACCGCCGTCACCTTACCCGGCTCAAACTGCGCGCTGATATCACAGAGAACATTCCCACCGCCATATCCGGCGTACACCTGACGCAATTCTATCATGAGGCTTTTCCCCCTTTCCGGCGCCAGAGCAGATAGATAAAAAATGGTCCGCCGATAAAGGACAGCAGGATTCCCGTCGGCAGTTCATACGGCGCAAAGATCAGACGCGAAGCCAGATCGCAGAGCGTCACAAAACCTGCTCCGAAAAAGATACACAACGGCAACAGACGATCATTCTCTCCGCCCACAAAATGTCTCACCATGTGCGGTATAATCAGGCCTACAAACCCCAGCAGACCGGCAAAACTCACACACGCGCCGGCAAGCATTGCGGCGATCCCCAGAAGTACCGGTCTCATGACCGATACCCTCAGTCCCAGCCCCTGCGCCGTATCCTCTCCCAGCGCAATCACATCCAGTTCATTGCACAACGTCAGCGCCAGGATCAGGCCGATGACAATGAATGCCGCCGCCGGTATCAGTCTGCCCGCGGAAACCGATGAAAATCCGCCGACACGAAAATCCGCGTTTCCGATCGAAGCGTCCGGAAACAGGATTGTAATGGTCTCTGACACTGCATTCATACAATTACTGACAGCGACACCGCCCAGTACCACGGTCGTCCGGGAAGCTCCCATCTTCTGAGAAACTCCTGTCACTACAAGAGCCGCCAACATGGCTCCCGCAAAAGCAGAACCGGCAACCATCCATCCCATCGATGCGCCGGCAGCGCAACAGATACTCACAGCAAGTCCTGCTCCCGCATTCACACCGATAATCCCGGGAGACGCCAGCGGATTTGCCAGCACTCCCTGTATCACGGCTCCGGATACCGCAAGTCCGGCTCCGGCCAGCAGGCAGGCCATGGTCCGCGGCAGCCGGACATACCACAGGATACGGGATGCCGCAGTCGACCTCTCCCGGTCCGCCAGCGCCCGACCCAGTTCGCCTAAAGACACACCGGACGCGCCAAGACAGATACTAAGCAGAGCCGTGAGAAGCATAAAAGCAAGCGCCAGCCAGATCAGAGATTTCCCATGACAGCATGATTTTCCCATACGAGATGTACACATATCTGATTGATTGATTCTGGTTCTTCTCTTACCGGATTGATTCGTACTGCCATTATTCATACAGGATTTTCTCCAGATTTTCATAGGCTTCCCCCCATCTCCGGTTGGGTTTTAAATTATACAGGCCAGAGTCCATATAGTAAACCCTGTCCTCGCGAACCGCGCTCAGACCTGACCAGGCCGGAGTATTTCTCAGAAGTTCGTCCAGATTCTTCTCGATCGTAACCGTATCCTGCCCCTGCTCTACAATAAAGATAAATTCCGGGTCATCTGCAATGATCTGTTCCAGGCTCAGGTCGTCCAGATAAACGCTGCCATCCGCGATATTGACACAACCAAGAGCACTTAGCATCTCACCAAGCACATTGTCCCTGCTGCCCTTCGCCTTGATACTGGCGGCACTTGCCCTCAGATATAACACTGTCGGAGGATTTTCTCTCTCTTCAAGAGCTTTCCGGCTTTTCCCGATAGCCTCATCGATCTCACTCCGGATGTCAAGTCCATTCTTCTCATATAATTCTGTCCGTCCTGTAATCTGCGTGCAGATATCTAACATATTGAGATAACTTTCAAAATCAGAAACATCAAAATACAGCGTCGGTATCTCAGCTTCTTCCAGCGTTTCCATCCAGTCCAGATCGATCTGTGTATTGCTGCTGGCGATCACCAGATCCGGCTCGCAGGCAAATAACAGTTCCAGGCTCAGATCCCTGGTCATCCCCAGGTTGACTGTATCCTCCGACAGATTCAGATCAAAACTTGTCCAGGCGTCATTCGCTGTCGCGGCTACCGTTCCGCCGGCCAACTGCCAGACATCGGCAAAACTGCCGATTAGAACCGCCGTGCGCTCCGGCTGGTATGGCACGCTCACCGCCCGTCCGAGGTCATCGGTAACGGTCAGATCATCCTCTCTCTTTCCTGCGGTGATGGTATCTTTGCCTGTCTCTACGCCAGCCGCTTCCGTAGCCACTTCACTCCTGTCCTTTTCAACACAGGAAGATAATGATAGCGTCGCCAGTAACAGCGAAAATGTCAGGACTGCGTTTCTTCTTATCGCGTTTCTTATCGTATTTCTTATTGTGTCTCTTATACTGCTTCTAATATCCATCCTCTCTCTTCCTTCTGATTCGATTCTTCAGATTTTCTCCTGCCATGTCTCCCTTTTCCCAATCTACAGAGAACACAAAAATAGATTCAAAAACCACAGCTTCCATCATTCTATCGGAAAGAGCCGTTGATTGCAATGCCTTTCCGTATAAAAATTTCAGAACTTTCTCGTTCGGTTATTGACATATGTTCATAATGAGATATAATGATAAAAAGCCTTCAAAAAAAGAATCCTGCAAAGCAGGATTCTCCGCCTGCGGCGAGTCGCTTTAGCGACATAATTCCACTCCGCCGCAGTGCGATCCGTCGGAGACTTTTTATTTCATAGGGCGCACTTTCCTATGGAATAAAATAAGCAGGGCTTTCTTCCCCACATTCATCCAAAGGAGGCGCAATGGCAAGACCACAAAAATTCAGATGCATCTGTTCTTTTCCCAAAAATACGGAATTTCATCCCCAGGACTGTCTCTGGACGGACAGCGTCAATCTGACCTGCGATGAGTATGAGGTCATCCGTCTCCTGGACTACGAACATCAGACTCAGGAACAATGTGCCAGAAAGATGGATATCTCGCGTCCCACAGTAACGCGGATCTACGAGGAAGCGCGCCGCAAGATCGCAGATACTCTGGTAAACGGCAAAAGGCTTACGATCGGCGGCGGGGACGTCATCGTATGTACAAAGATGCGGCCGGAATGTATCAACGAAGAGCATTGTTGCCACCGGAAAAACCGATAACGATTCCAGCCTGCGGTCACTGATGACGAAATCCGTCATCACACTGTCAGAGATTTATTTTCACGATCGATAACTCATTGCTGCCATGCAGCAGAAAGGATAAACATATGAAGGTATTAATCATTGGAGGGGTTGCCGCCGGCACAAAAACCGCGGCCAAGTTAAAGCGCGAAGATCAGAGCGCACAAGTCACCCTGATCACCAGAGATCAGGACATCTCCTATGCGGGATGCGGACTTCCCTACTACGTCGGCGGTCTGATCGAAACACGTGATCAGCTGATCGTCAACACGCCGCAGAAGTATGCCGGTCTCACCGGCGTACAGGTCAAAACCGGCAAGGAAGCGATCGCGCTCCACGCTGACCAGAAGGAGGTTATCGTAAAGGACGTCATTTCCGGGGCAGAGGAAGCCTGTCCCTATGATAAGCTGGTCATCTCCGTCGGAGCCTCGCCTGCCTCCTTGCCGATCGACGGCACAGAGAAAACCGGCGTATTTCCCATGCGCACACCGGATGACGCGGAGGGCATCCGCAGCTACGTGGAACAAAATGACGTGAAAAAAGCCGTCGTCATCGGCGCCGGTTTTATCGGTCTCGAAGCTGCGGAAAATCTTCACGCCAGGGGCGTCCGCGTCACTGTCATCGACTTCGCTGACCAGATACTCCCGAACATCCTCGATCCGGAGATGGCCGCCTATGCCAAAAAACATCTGCTAAGCCAGGGCATCCGCGTAATCACCAGCACCAAGGCAGAAACGATCCTAGGAGACGCCAGCGTAACCGGCGTCCGCACCTCGGCTGGTCTGCTCCCCTGCGAGCTGCTCATCACCGCGGCAGGCATCCGCCCCAATACCGACTTTCTGAAGGACAGCGGCATCGACATGTTCAAGGGAACTATCCTTGTCGATCCCACGATGGAAACCAGTCTCGATGACGTCTATGCCGCCGGCGACTGTGTAATGGTCACCAGCCGCATCACCGGCAAGCCGCAGTGGTCGCCGATGGGTTCCTCTGCCAATATGGAAGGCCGGACCCTCGCGCAGATCCTGACCGGCTCCGATCAACAGTATCCCGGCGTCCTGGGAACCGGCGTTGTCAAACTGCCCGGTCTCAACATCGGACGCACCGGTCTCACCGAAGCACAGGCAAAGGCAGCCGGTTACAACGTGATCACAGCACTTGTCCCGACCGACGATAAAGCGCATTATTATCCGGATGCTTCTTTCTTCATCACGAAAATGATCGCAGATAAGGACAGCCATAAGCTGCTCGGCATCCAGGTATTTGGTCCCGGCGCAGTCGACAAGATGGTTGATATCGCTGTCATGGGGATCAATATGGGCGCGGTACTGGAGGATTTTGAAAACGCGGACTTTGCCTATGCTCCGCCATTTTCCACCGCTATCCATCCCATCGTGCAGGTCGCTTACGTACTGCTCAACAAGATCAACGGCAAGATTGTCAGCATGACCCCGGCGGAATACGCGGCCGGAAAGGCGAAAGGCTATCAGGTCGTAGACGTCGCTGCCGAGCCTAAGATCCGCGGTGCTTTCTATGTCAATCTCGCATCCGTCAACGGCGAGATCGACGGACTCGCGAAAGATCAGAAGCTCCTGCTCGTCTGCAACCGCGGGAAACGCGCGTATTTCCTGCAGAGTCGTCTGCGCCATTACGGATACACCAACACCATCGTCCTGGAAGGCTCCACATTCTTTAACGACGTCAGAGTCGAACAGTCTGCCGGAGCTGTCTCCAAAGAAGAAGAGACCCGCGTAAAGGCGCTTGGATTCCTCAAGGACAAACGCACACCGGATAAATTCAACGGCCGTGTGATCACGAGAAACGGCAAGATCACTGCGGATGAAGCCAAAGCCATCGCCGAGGCCTCCGAGATCTACGGCAGCGGTGAAGTAACCATGACCTCCCGCCTGACCATGGAGATCCAGGGCGTACCGTTTGAAAATATCGAACCACTACGCGAATATCTGATGCAGGCCGGACTCGAAACCGGCGGCACCGGCTCCAAAGTTCGCCCGGTAGTCTCCTGCAAGGGAACCACCTGTCAGTACGGACTGATCGATACCTTCAGCCTGTCCGAAGAGATCCATGAGCGCTTCTTCCACGGCTATAGCAGCGTCAAACTGCCGCATAAATTCAAGATCGCAGTCGGCGGCTGCCCGAATAACTGTGTGAAACCGGACCTCAACGACCTGGGCGTCATCGGACAACGGATCCCGCAGATCGACCCGGAGAAATGTCGCGGCTGCAAGGTCTGCCAGATCGAAAACAACTGCCCGATCCACGTAGCAAAGGTCATCGACGGCAAGATCACCATTGATGAAACGATCTGCAACCACTGCGGACGCTGCATCGGTAAATGTCCGTTCAAGGCGGTCGAGAACTACACCGCCGGATACCGGATCTACATCGGCGGCCGCTGGGGCAAACGCGTTGCCCAGGGACACTATCTCGATCCCGTCTTCACCAGCAAAGAAGAGGTCCTCAACATCATTGAAAAGACCATCCTTCTCTTCCGTGAACAGGGCATCACCGGCGAGCGCCTCGCCGATACCGTAGCACGGCTCGGATTTGAGAACGTACAGAAGCAGCTTCTTTCCGATGATCTGCTTGCGCGGAAGGAAGAAAATATTAAGGCGCAGAAGCATCTTGTGGGCGGGGCGACCTGCTAAAACTTAAGCCATAACATTACATAAACTGCCGGTTTCATCATCAACTGCTACATCTCCCACATACGATAACAGCCAATACCACCGGCTAAGCCGGTGATATTGGCTGTTATCTTTATCAGGCCCGTTCGATCACACATGTATGTTTCTTAGTTTCCTTACTGTAATTGATGCCTGCCATCATCAGGTTTCCAAAATACTTCTTTATCTGCCCGTCGTACCGTCGTTCCTTTATTTGCCTGATTGCTGTATCGGCATCTTTATTATATTTTAATTCGATCAGTAACGCCGGTTTATCTGTATTTCTACGCGGCAAAAACACCATGTCTGCAAAACCCTTCTCCGCGGGAAATTCGCGATAAATCTCATAATAATTCCGCGCTGTATAATATGCCAGCACAATCGCGCAGCTCAAAGAATTCTCATCGTTATACTCAAGCACAGATGTACAGGACTCGTGTGCAAGTTCCAATGCAGCAGCCACTGTTTCACTATCTCCATTGATTGTCGCCCTGATCAATTTCTCTGATTGTGACAACAAGCGGCTGACCTCTCTCCAGTTCGTCCCCCTGACTGCTGATTTAAATGCTCCGGCAACCTCCAGATTTGGGATATAGACCTCTGACTCTACCTCATCATATGCCAGATATCCCAGATGAGTCAGAAGTGTCAGAATATCATCCTTATTATCAAATGTTGTCACATCATTTTGAAATGTTCCCGTATCAACCGAAACTCTTTCTCCGCCCAGCATCACAATGACCGCATCCTTTAATCCATCAAAATTCATGCTGATATAATTTTTCAGGGACTCGTAGGTTTCCGATGAAGTCCAGTAGCTTCGGAAGCTCTTTCTACGTATCGCCGAAATCACAGAATTCGGACTGTAGACGGATTCCATATTTTTAAAATGATACCCGTCATACCAGCATTTCATCTCTTCAAAATCCGTACTGCTTTGTTCACACAGAGTCCGAACCTCAGATTCTGTGAATCCAATGTAAGAAGCCAGATCATCCGGATTGATCATGGTGTATTCCTGAAAATCCGTCAGGGCAGACTCAGTGCCATATTTTTTGATTGGAAGAATGCCCGTCATATAGGCTGCAGCAATTGTTTTTAGTGTCAAATCCTGATTTTTGAAAAGGCTCCGCAGGAAAAGAACATATTCATGCTGAAGTTGTTTATCGTCCTTGCATTCCCGAAATAACGCATCCCATTCATCAATGACAAAAACAAACTTTGCATATCCCTTTGATACTACGGCATAAAGCGCTTTCCCCAGATTATTTTCCTTTTCGTCAACACAATCCGGAAAAAACTTTCTCACTTCCTTTAAAAGAGTGTTTTTAATTTCTTCAACGATCGTTGTTTTATGAATACCCGAATCCCAGATAAAACCAGTTACATCAAAAGAAATTACATTATATTGATTCAAATACCTGTCAAAACTGTCATATCCCGCAATTTTCAGATCTCTAAATAATTCTCTGGAATCACAACTCCTGTCATAATACGCACACAGCATATTCGCATCAAACGATTTGCCAAACCGCCTTGGTCTGCTAAAACACACCAGCGGCTTAGGCTTTCCAATCAGATCATTCATACAGGCAATCAATCCGGTTTTATCGACGTAGAAATCTCTTCTCATCGCTTCAAACTTTTCATTTCCTGGATTTAAATAAATGCCCATGTGATTCATCCCTCCTCTACTGCTAACATGTTTTTGCAAATACTTTTTTCTGCGCCAATCTCGGTGCTCACCTCTGATCAATTCACAAAGGATCGTCTCAAAAGTTTTCATTCATATTTTATTTTTTTATCAAACATATTACAATATTGTAACTTCCAGTATTCTTCCAAAACGGAAGTTGTCTCCTGATTACTATGCCAATTCCCCTCACTGTCGACAAAACAATGCCCATTTAATGCTGGTATCTCCCCTTTCGTTTCCTTCAGGAACTCCTGATAGGAATTCAGATTTATTCCTGCCTTTTCAAACATCAATTCTGACAAATAATTAGCGCTCGTAAATATTCCATTCTCTTCCTCAATATCATAATTCGTCCAGATGAAAAACGGTACGATATATCGAAGCTGTGATTCTTCGAGACTCCACTCCTCCATGGATTTTCCCAGCATCGTCTCATAAAATTCCGTTTCTACGTTCGGCTGATGGTCTCCAAAAAAGGCAATAACCACCGGTTTTTCAACGTCACTAAAATAATCGAGCAGGATATGAATTGACTCATCGGACATCTTTATCAACGTCAGGTATTCCTCCGCCATCGGGAATTCCCTTTCATAACCCGGTATCGCAAACGCTTCCTCCCCAAAATATCCGGTATCATAACCACTGTGGTTCTGCATCGTTACATTAAAAATAAATATCGGTTGTCCCTGTTCCTGATTCTTTTCATACTCTTCAATTACTTTTTCATAGGATGTTCGATCAGACGCATAGCGATCCCTTATCAGTTCCAGATTATCAAAATCGTCAATATCCAGAAATTCATCAAAGCCAAGTCTCGGATATACCCGGTAACGACTATATCCTTTTTTATCATACGGATGGATCCCAATCGTATGATAACCCTTTGTTTTCAAGATTTGAGTAATCGAATATATTCCGTTTCTATTCACATATTGCTGAAACGGAACGCTGCCACCCCGCAAAAAGAACATCGTATTACCAGTCAGAAACTCATACTCCGTATTCGCTGTTGTCCCTCCTAATGGTGAAACCAGAGCCTTTCCTTTCACCGTATTATCTTCCAGTGAATTAAAATATGACAGATACATATTACTATCGAGTTGGGAGGAGAGCACACTCAAATCCGAAAAACTTTCATTCATGATTACGATTACATCAGGCATAAATTCTTCATCCACTCCTGCTTCTTCAAAACCGTTCAGGAAATACTTTTCTGCTTCTTCTTCCAAATATCCTTCTGGTTCTTCGATCGTCATATGACGGGTATTCGAAAGAAAACTCATCGCAATTCCATATTTTTTTACATTATTATTCAAATTCCAATAATCCATGTACGGCGCATAAAAATCCAGTTTACACACCATAGCAGTTAAAGCAACAACCGGTATTAACCATGCGAAAGCGAATTTCCATGTTTCTTTTTTCCAACTAAAAGAATAACACGTCAGCAATATAAAAAATCCGGCCAACCAAAGACTGAAAAACATGCTTTCCGTAAAATCATACTGATAATTAGAAGCTACATTCTTTGCCGTTTCCATCACAAGGAAATCTCCTGGTATAATCGGTGATCCCCGAAATGATATCACAAAAAAATTGGCGACTGCATATCCATATACCGCCAGCATATTAATGCCAACGGTAACCGTCATCCGGCGCGACAGAATATAAATCACTGATAATAAAATCAGATAAATTCCCATGTTTCCGAAAATATATATTACATCGATATCGATCAGAGATGTTCCCACGCATTCTACGACAAGAAACATCACATATGACATCAATATCAGCCATAATATACTTTTTAATACTTCAACCAGTGTCCGACTCTTTTCTGTTTTTTGGACCTTGCCAGATTCTCCGATAACAATCACAGCTCCGACCGCCGGTAGAATTAAATATACCATTTCCACTGATATTCCAGAAAAAAATTCATATCCCAATCCCAATATGGCATACATGCCAATACAAACTACCGCAAATTTACGATCGCGCCTGTTATCACTATCCCTCACCACTTTCCAAAATTCGCCCAAAAACAGGACCAATACACCGGAGATTATCATAATGAATCCAAAACAAATTGGATGCTGTGATATGGACACATCCCCCAAATTACATCTTACTGTTACAGTATCCCATTCTGGCGAATACAAATCCAGTTTTTTAATCAATTTTCCATTGTTCTCAATACGCACAATGCCGGAACCATCATGTTTCTGAAATACAATCTCCAGCGTATCCGACCGGTCAGTCTCATAACTCAGACTGGCCGGTTCAGACGGATTCACAATCATGATAACTTCATCCTGGTAAACCCAGCCGCCGTCGCTTTGAAACTCATCCAGCGAAATATCTTTTCCGCCTATTTTAACACTCCAGATCCGGACATCCGTTCCGCCGGATCTTATATTTTTTTCCGCTGTATCTGTAATTTTAATTACCGTCCGCTCCTCGTCGACTTCAAAATAAGGAGAAAAAACAGTATAAGACAATATGACTGACAGAATCAGTATCGTGACTATCTTACAAAAAATGATCAGATGTTTTTTTTCCTCAGCATTTAACTGCATATTTAACTTCATATCACTCAACACTTCCTGGTAGCTTCATTGATTCCCGACGTTTTTCCTGTAAATATTTTTTCGTTATACAAATCATCCGCCTGTTCCCGGCGCCATCACGGTAACTGCCTCATGAATAATCGATACTTCCGCGGTTTCATACTTTCCGCCATATTCCCCGTCAAAGGTCCACTCCAGTGGTTCGGATTCGATGTGTATCCGCGATGTCTGTGCGTAAAAAATCAGATCGGAATCAGTTTTTTCACTTAAAAGAGTCGACAGAATTTCGTGAAGTTCCACTACATTGCCCGGCATCCGGATCAGAATCACTTCAAAAAGTCCATCATTTAATGCGGTTACCGAACCAGCCGGATTTTTAAATCCTGCGACAGAAAATGAATTTGTAACCAGCCCGACGATAAACTCCCCCTCTACCTTACCACCATCATACTCCAGTCTGATCCGATAGGCTTTTAACTCGGAAAGCGCTTTCACCCCTTCCATAATATATGCCGCATATCCAAACATATTTTTCATTTCCTGCGGCGTAGAATATGGCACGTTGGTAAACAGTCCGAAAGCTGCAACATAGATAAAATATCTATCATTAAAATTTCCCACATCAAATTTACATGCCACGCCATTTACCGTAACTTCCATCGCCTTGTCAATTGCAGTCGGGATCCCGATGCTGCTGCCGAAATCATTCGTAGAGCCGGATGGAACATAGCCTAATCGCAGAGGCCTATGAGAGTCCATAACTCCCGAGATGATTTCATTTAACGTCCCATCTCCTCCGCTGCACACGATCAGATCATAATCATCCTCCATCCTGGCAATCATACGGTATCCGTCTCTCTTTCCCTGAGTAGGATAAGTCGTCACAAGATAACCACAACCGGTATAATAGTCGACCACCTCCGGCAGACGACTACGTATCACAGCCCGTCCGGCACAGGGGTTATAGATAAATAATAACTTCTTCATAACTAAAATCACCTGGTCTTTCATCCATTTCTTTATGGCTTTTCTACTTTACACAAAACCGGACTAACTTATCGTAGCATAAATCAATTATAGCGCAATCCTTAAAATCAAAATTAATATTTTATTTATTTCCCTCTAAGTGTTTTTTATTTCTGACAGAAAGATCCAGAAAAGATTGGCAAAACTGTGAGAATAGAAACTTTTTGGAATCGTTGTTAACCCAACGATTCCAAAGATAATAATACACCAAAATACTAAAAGACTTCTGAAGGTCTCTTTGTCCCTCCATTTTTATTCTATTATCCTACAAACGCAACCACATTTTTCTTTTTCGCCAGCAACACACCCTCTCCCAACGGATATCCCAGCGCGGCCATGCACCAGACAGTATGATTGCCCGGTATTCCGT
Organism: Clostridiales bacterium; assembly: GCA_021204025.1. Taxonomy (GTDB): domain Bacteria; phylum Bacillota; class Clostridia; order Lachnospirales; family Lachnospiraceae; genus Brotaphodocola. The sequence continues at coordinate 21,982 of JAJQAC010000014.1, forward strand.
ATGACGTAAGAATGGAACGGATATCCGGTTCGTCACAGATCTTCATCAGCGGATTCAGCCATACCGCGCCAAGTCCCAATGAATGTGCCGCAAGAAAGATATTTTCCGCCGCGCACGAACAATCCTGACAGCCGTCAGGATTTCTTCTGTCATTTGATATCAGAATCAGACACTGCGGATTTTCAAATCCATAAAAGGGAATCCGTTTATCGACAGTTATCTTCTTAATTACCCCTTTTAAAGACATTATCTTTTCCTGGTTCTGCAGGACAGTAAACCGCCATGTCTGCATATTATGACCGGTCGGCGCATAATAGCCGGCCTGCAGGATAATATCCAAAAGCTCCCTGGGGATTGGCTGATCTGTGAACTTACGGATACTGCGTCTTGTCAGAATTGCCTGGATGACCGGATTCATTGCCGAAGACGTAACATCTCGGTTCTCCCAGACGACATGCAGCTTCTTACGATCAATCTTTCCCATCGAATTTCTGGGAAGTTCCGGAAGCAGAATAATCTTCCTGGGGAATTTATATCGTTCCAGCTTATCTACAAAAAATTTTCTCAGAACATCCTCGGAAAGCCCTGTTCCTTTGCTAACGGCAAACAACACGGGGATCTGTCCTGTAATTCCCTCAGGATCATCTACCCCGATACACGCACATTCCCGAACCATAGGGCATTGTCCGGCAACATTTTCCACCTCAACCGGCGATACCTTTTCGCCGCCCACATTAATGATGTCATCTGCCCGTCCCAGCATATATACATAACCCCGCTCATCCATATACACAAGATCACTGGTTATCAGCCATCCATCTTTCAGCGTTTCCTTCATCAGTTCTTCCCGATTCCAGTATCCGGCCATCTGCATCTCACCCTTCAATGCCATACGTCCGGGATGAGACGCATCGCTGCAGCTGAGAAATTCCCCATTTTCTCCCAATACACCTACCTCAATTCCCGGAAGCGGTTTTCCAATCGTACTGACTGACTTCGGATCCTGTGCAATCTCAGAAACATTCACAAACAGAGCCCCGCCTGTTTCCGAGGATCCCCAGGTATTATAAATAATCGTATTGGGGAGTTGAGCCGTAAGACGTTTTCTCTGCTCCACCGTCAGGCTGCCGGCACTGATTTCAATATAACGAAACTTTCCCATGATATCTACAAACCGATCCGGCATCAGGTTTCGCAGAATCTCCATAGAAGCCGGCACCGCCGCCATCGCTGTACAGTGAAATTCCGTCTGGTTATTCTCTATTTCTTTCGCAAAAACAAATCCGTTTTGAAGTATGACTGTGCTTCCCTGATAAAGAGCCGCCCGCAGTACACGCAAAGCAAACGAATGATTTAAGGGAAGCGGAATCAAAATACACTCTTTTGACGTCATACCGATTCCCCGAATCGTATTCGAAAGGATATGATAAACTGCTCTGTAAGTTAATATGACGCCTTTGGGAGTGCCTGTTGTACCTGTGGTAAACAGCAGTTCCGCAATATCGTCTTCTTCCGGAATTACATATCCAATGTTCCGCGTTGGTCTTTCTGACAGATATAACTGACGCAGAGAATATATACGCATTTTATCAACATATTCCTTCATCGGCTTGTCAGTAAGCAATAACACGGCAGACGCATCCTGATAAATATTCCAGACGCTTTCCGTCGAAGCATTTTTATCGATAAAAACAGCTATCCCTCCACAATACTGTATTCCCAGATAAACAGCAACTGTCTCTGGTTTAGATACTGCCGTAAAAAGGATGCGGTCTCCGGAACGTATCCCCATATCTGACAAAACGCTTCCAATTACTGTAATCCGTTCATACAGAGATCCATAATCCAGCCGTTCTTTTTTAAAAGCCACAGCCATCTTTTCTGGATTTGTATTCGCAAGCTGTTCCATTCTTTTTATTAATGTATCAAACACGGTTTGTCTTCCCTCCCAGGTAATCAGCTGCATCTATACATATTTTTGAATCAATGCAGCCATCGCATCTACAGAATTAAAATTCTCAGGGATGATTTCCTCATACGGAAGAAATATACCAAACTCCATGGAAAGATCCGAAATAATTCCTACCATGGTCATAGAATCCAGAATTCCGTCATCCACAAGATTATCTGAGGACTCAAAATCAATTTCAGGATAATTTGACTTCAACAAACTTAAGATTTTTTCACGCATTTTATTTTCCTCCATCATCAAATGAATTTTTACATATACAAAATCCGCAATCATCGGATCCTGAAATCATAATTGCAGGATTGTATTTCTCGTTATATTCCGCTGAAAAGCGGCCAGTATTTCAGTAACAATGTACAGAAAACAGACATCAATACAATCACCAGAACTGACATTTTCCATCCTTCTTTTAACATATATTTAGGTGACAGACCATATCCCACCGGAATTGCCCGGATCGACGTCGGCAGCATATACGACAGATTTACGCCGACTGAAGCAACATAAATATATGGAATCGGATTCTCACCCATCCCCTGTATAATTGATATGACAATCGGCATTGCGACAGCTGCCGTCGCTGTGTTGGATGTGACGTCCGACAACAGCAATGTCAGAGAGATAATCACCAGGATAGTCATATATCCCCCCGTCAGATTCATGGCAGACACAAAATCACCCAGATTATCAGCTGCACCCGAACCATTAATCAACGTTCCGGCAGCCAGACCCCCGGCAAAAATATAAATCAGTTCCCAGATTATTTTTGTCTGAACCGACTTCCATATCATCAGACGTTTCCCTTCCTTATTCGTGATAAGGAAAGAAATAATCGCACAAATGATAAACACATATGCCGGTTTCAAACCAGGTAACAGCTTCTGGTATAACTGTCTGGTAAACGACAAAACCGTAGCCGTCAAAAACAATGCCAGTGACAACTTTTCTTCAAGACTCATTTTGGGAAAACTCTGATACTGATTCATAAAATACTCTTTTGAGCCGCCAACAGAATCCGTCTTTTTCACATCTCTGAGTATAAACAAAACATTGCTGACAGTCAATACCAGCATAATCGGCAAAAAACGGACTACCCAGGAAATATACATATATTCACTGCCCGTGAGCTGTTGAAGGTAATCTACCGTCACCAGATTCATGGCTCCGCCCAGCGGAGACGCCAATCCGCCGAGTCCCGTCGCGTATACAATAGTCAGCAGCAACTTAGAGCCAATCCTGCTGTTCTTAATATCCCCTTCACCGATATAATTCAACATAGATACTGCAATCGGAGTTACCGTCGCGCACACGACCGCATTTGGAAGTATCGCCGACAGGAGTAAAGACAATAGGAACCAAAAGACCAGCTGAATCCGGAAATTGCTTCCTACCCAACGCAAAAAAGCAGCTGCAATCCGCTTATCCAGTCCGGTTTTCTCCCACGAAACGGTCAAAATAGAAGCTCCCAATAACAACAATATTGTTTCTGACGAGTAATTTGCAATCACAGAAGGCATATCCGCTATCTGCAAAACAGCATTAACAGCGATTGGCAGAAACGCTGTTACTGCATAGTCTACCGGCCCCATAACCCACCAGTAAGCCATCCACGCGACCGTTCCTACCGCCGCCCTGCTTTCAAAAGTATGGAACACACTCTCCGGGAGCAAAAGGGCAAGAAGGACAAGCAAGAACGGACCGATCACAAGATGAATCAACTGTGTTCTTTTCATATTATATTTTCCTTTCGTTTATCGCAGCCTTAAGATCTTCCGCTGAAGTTTTCCATTAAAGGTTCTGGGAATCTTGTCAATACATTCAAAATATTTCGGTATTTTATAGGATTCCAGCTGGCTTCCAAGATAATTCCTGATTGCCTTTGCGTCATAAGTATATCCGGGATCCATTTGCACAAACAGCTTTGGCACATTTCCGGATACCGCATCTTCCACAGAAATACAGCCACAATCTGCAATACCCGGCATCCCTTTCGCAGCATTTTCGATTTCATCTGGAGCAACCTTTTTGCCACCTATGTTAATGACATCTCCTTTTCGCCCGATCAGTATGATATCTCCATCCTCATCCACATACGCCTCATCACTAGTATAAATACAGCCATTTTCCATGGCAATCCTCGTTTCCTCCGAATCCTGCCAGTAATATAACATATTCATGGGTCCCTTACATGCGAGCAGACCCGGATGATCTTTATTGGAACAGATCGGACAGCGTTCCTCATTTACAATAACAATTTCCGTATTCTTTGTCGGCCTTCCTATACAATGCTCTTTCTCATTGCCACAATTAAAATTATACACGGTCGCGCGTCCGCTCTCCGTACTACCATAATAATTATATAAAGGAATTCCAGCCAAAAGCCGCATGATATGTTTCTTATCCGAATCCGGCATCGGCGCTGATCCAAACTCAATATATCGAAGCTGCTCTCTATATTCGCCCAGCTTGTCACCTGACAGTCTCAGAATAACAGAAAGAGCAGAAGGTACCAGATCCATCGCCTTTACGGCATACTGATCCATCAGTTCATAAAACCTTTTCATATTCATCAAATTATCCACCAGGACAGCCGCGCCGCCGCAAAACATATTGGCATAATAACTTCTCAGTCCATGAGAATGATTCAGCGGCGACGGAATTAATTCCACATTATCCATCTTCATATCGGATCCGCAGACAATATTTTCTGCCACGGCAACCGCACTTCCATGGGTCAGTACAATTCCCTTTTCTTTCCCCGTTGTTCCTGTACTAAAAAGGATCTCACTGATTTCTTCGCTCTCCGGCATCCGGAAACTGTCCTCGTTTCTGTCATCTGTCACACCCAGTTTTTCCTGCAGCTCCGCATAAGTATAAACGCTATGCCCGGATAATTTTATGTCTTTTAAGACGACTAAAATCTTCGCATTACATTTTGTCGCAATTTCATCCATTTTTTTAGCAGAACAACGATTTTCAGTCGGAACAAAAACGGCCCCTAACAGATGCAGTCCAAATTCAATTGCCATAAATTCTGCTCTTTGCGCTGCTTCTACTACAACACAATCTCCCCTAGCAACTCCCATTGTACCAAATAATGCGGCCATATTCCTGATCAGATCAACAAATCCCCGATAGGAATACGCTTTCACTGTATCTGCCGTACACAGTTTTTCCGGATCCCGGCTCGCATGATCCATGATTGCTTCAACAATTGAACGATATTTCATAATCTGACTTTCTCCCTATCCTTTCCCTCTGATATCTCTGTCTCAATAAACGCATAGTATTTAATCAGAAGGCTCCATATACAAAACTTGCGGCATCATATCCGGGACCATACATTCCCAGAATTACAATCGTAAACATTGCAGCATAATAAACCACCCATCTGAGTACCAGTGGCCGCTCGGAAAGTGATTGCCTGATCTTTCCTCCCTTTTCATGGCAGGCATCCACCATCATCATGATAATGATTCCCAGTAAAAACACGCAAAAATCCTTACGGTCAAGGCCATAATTATACAGGCTTCCGTCGAACAGCACCCATAATCTAAGCTGTGAAAACATTTGTTTCCATAAAAGGAAACCCTGGGAAAGGCTTCCGGTAACGGTAAATGTTCTTCCTACAGCAAAACAGAGGACTGTCCGGATCATCTTCCATACCTGATAACCATATTGATCCGTATCAATCTTAAGAGAGGTTATGATCCATTCAAACCAGGGCTTCAACTCGGTTGAGAGCGTCATCAATACACACCAATAAAGCCCCCACAGCATGTAGCCTGCACCGGTTCCATGCCACAGGCCGGTAAAAATCCAGACGGTAAACAGCGGGACCAATGACTTTATAAATGAGGACAGCCATTTCTTTCCCTTCTGGTTCAGCTTCCAGACCCACCTCATAAAATGTGGATTCGTCGCAATCGGAAGATAAATATATTCCCTAGTCCAGTCTCCCAGCGTCATATGCCATCTTCTCCAGAACTCCGCCGCACTCTTAGAGAAAAACGGCTGACGAAAGTTGACCGCCAGATCAATGCCGATCGCCTGTGAGATCCCCCCAACGATATCCATACACCCGCTGAAATCCGCATACAGCTGAAACGTACACAGCAGTACCGCCAGCAGAATCTCGATCCCGGCAAAGTCCGCCGGGGAAGAAAACACCTTGCCTGTAAATACAACCAGCCGGTCAGCGATGACCAGCTTCTTGATATATCCCCACAGCATCAGCTGCAGCCCGAAACATACCCGATTATAATCAAACGCCGGAATCGCCTCCATCTGTTTCATCAGCTTACTGTATTTACTGATCGGCCCCTGTACAATGTGCGGGAAATAAGTCATACAGGAAAATAGGTTAAGGAAATTGCGTTCCGGCTTTGTCTTGCGCCAAAACACATCCAACATATATCCGATCGCCGACAGGCTATAATAGGATATCCCTAAAGGTACGATAATACCTTTCCCCTGCATCCACGCGAAAAAGGTATCAACCGAATCAAATTTCAGCAGTTTTCCAACCTTTACATAAACCCAGATCGCCACAATCAGCAGCATCGCCAGAAGCAGATATCTCTTTGCCTGCTTTTTATATGAAATAAGCGCTGTCGTCCGCTCCTTGGGAGCCATTTCTTTGGTCTCTTCCTCAAACACATGGTAAATACTGCCCATTTTCCTTGTCGACAGGTACACCACGATTGCCGTACCCAGCACAATAACCAGCGCCGCAATTCCCACCGACCAGACATAAAAAACCAGATTCGCCGTCAGAACCCAGAGTATCTTTGCCTTGCGGCTCCGAAGCAGAAACAAGACACACAGAAAAAATAGCACGCAGCAGAAAAATACCAGAGAAGTATATCCCATGCTTGTCCCGTCTATGATCCATTTTAATAGTGCAATATATCTGTTCATTGCTTTGTCTCCTCTGAAATCACAGGCGTAACCATACTCGTGTCAAATGTAACACTGCTCACCACACGATCCGCTATCACATCATAAACTACAATATTCAGCCCTCTTGAGTTGTTGGAATATTCCTCACCAGCAATAACAATTGAAGATATATTTTCCGAATCATATCCGCCACTGACCACCTTGTAAACCAGACCATCTGCCGTAATCATCTCCGATCCATGATCACGAATTTCTTCGATATTACCACCTTCAATCACAGCCAGATAGGAATCCCCCCTTTGTAGCTTGGCCAGTTCATCCAACCCCATATCGGCAAACACCACCCGGGATGCATCATCCAACGCTCCAGCCGCGTCATCCTTTACAGAAAGAAAAACCTCATAGTCCTCGTTTCTCATACATGTCCGGAGATAGTCAAGCACACCATCATCTCCCGCGGCCTGCTCTGTCAGTTTCATTTCTTTGATATTCGAGCACATCCGATTATACAGATATAACTGCAACAACCTGCCGGACAGATCCCCTGCGTTTTTTCCTTCAGACTCAGCTTTTACTAAAGCTTCTCCATAATATTGCGGTTCTCCCACATCAGAAACATGCGTGTCGAAGACCACTCTATCCACCACTGTTTCGGTTCTCTTATCATAAACAACAAAATTCAATCCCTGTTGTCCCCTCGCGTACTCTTCACCGTCTATCACAATCGAAGACAAATCTCCATAATCATACCCTCCACTGCGTATGGTATAAGACTCTCCGCCAGAAAGCGTTCCTTCACAGGCAAGTACTTCGCTGCCTTCGGACAAAGGTTTTTCGATTCCCTGCCCTCCCGTCGATTGCTCTATTACTACTTTCCCATCATCAATAATTGCCAAATAAGAGTCTCCATTAGAAATTCCAGCAAGTCCGGTCAATCCCATACCAGCAAATCTGGTCCGTTGCTCCACTCTCAGAGCATCCGCCGCGTCACCCTTAACTGAAATAAATACCACAAAATCATCCAGCTGTTCCAGGTACGAAAGGTACTCATAAGGATCGGTCATTCCCTTCAGATCTGCCTTAGCGATACTCCGCTTATAATCCGCCCACTCTTCATCCATAAATTTGTAAGCCTCATCCCCTCGCACATCGCGGTTGCCACACTCCTCAACCAGATAATTTCCCAGCCATTTGGTTATTTTCGATGCACCGTGATAACTTAAATGAGCTTCTTCTCTATTATCTATGGCATAATTATAGTCCAGCTCATCTACATATGGCTCATAATTGAAATCGATATAATCAATTCCATATTGATCCGCAAGCTGTTGCGTCGCAATGGAACCGCCATCCGTCCAATGGCTGGAAGGAATTTTTATTAATACAAGCCGGATATCATTTGCCTCACAGAATTTCGCTATTTTATTTAAATAAAACAGAGATTCTGCCTCCAGTTTCCTTGCTCCCGCATCCTTATTCACAACATATTTCGGTACCGGAATGTCACTGTACTCTTCAGCCAGTTCAATGTATTGATCCGGCTGAAAATCATAACCTCTGGTAAATGTTTCCGGCGTATACCCCGATTTTATAAAATCCTCTCTTGTCAGAGATTTCCATCTGTCATGATATGACATCACTGGAATTATCCACTGCAAAAATTCACGGAAATTATCCACATGATCCTTTACGGCATGACATTTCACCACAGAAAACCTCATTCCGTCAATCGCCTTATGAAAAAATGAGTTTGCCGGTGTATATGTCAACGTAGGTACATCCAATACAACCGTATTCAATGTTTCTGACTGATACCGATAAGCCTCTACCAGTCAATAATAGGACGCAAGCATCGGCTGCATCTCACTTCCCAGATTATACGAACATATCCCATAATCCTCATACAACTCGGCCGGTATAATAGCGCTGACGATGGAACTCGGTCCAAGAAAGACTGTTTCAATTGTATTTTCCGATTCTTTATAAAAGCCCTGAAAAGTACTGTAATTGTTCCAATCCAGCCATATCGGAATTAAAATAAAGCTGCAGCCTCCAAAAAGCAGTATGCCCACCATTGTAAACAATGCAATTCTCTTTGCTATCTTAATTTTTAACATTCATATATCTCCAAACAGTTTTAAAAATGATCCGGTAACCATGATTTGGATTCTTCACTAATCCCCCCTGATGCAAATCAGACATTTCAAAAAGTGAGTACTTCCACAAGTTCTCGCCACTTTTCCGATAAGCATCCATGATCCGTTTGGTTTCCGTGCGCAACATCGGTTCTTTTAAAAGGCTATATATCCTGTTACACAACAAACACTCTGCGATTTATAAAATATAGATATGCATCAATTTGCTTCAGGCTTCCTTACCATGTCATCCCTTACATTTTGAATTACACAGGAATCTTGATTATATTCCTAACATCTATGATTTATGAAATTTATTTAAACCGTTAGAAATATCTATAAAATCCTCTTTGGCAACACAATTAATTTTATCCTTAGACATAAAAATTGTTTGTATTCCAATTTTCTCCGCCATATCAATAAATACAGGGTACATTTTTTCAAAACTATCAACCCCCATAGGTTGATTTGCTGAGTCAATTATTAATAAAGGCATATAAGGAAATCCACTGAAATTTTCCTTTAGATATTCAAACATTGCTAAGTATGTCAACAATTGAATATGTGTCTGTCTAGCCATACTTCCTGGCATGAATGAGACTATTTGTTCTTTTTCTCTATGTTTAGCGGATAGTAACAATCTAAAAGGATCAAACTCCAACGAGAAGTCTGTTTCTTTCAAGTCGTCCTGAACATGCTGTATATCCAATTCTTTTTTTAAATATGCTTCTGTTAATCTTTTATTAAATTTTTTAATTCTTCCAACGTCAAACGCTAATTTGAGTTCTTTTATCTCTTCTTTTAATTTTCTTATCTCCTCTGAAATGACATTATATTTCTCAACATCCACCTCTTTCTTTAATACATCAAATGTATGCTCTAATATTCCAACTTTTTTCATTGCATCTTCATATGAAAGCTCTGTAGCCGAAGCTTTTAATACTTCGATTTGAGCATCTAATTTATTTTTTTCATTTTCAATTTGCTTTATCGCTTTTCCATAGTCAGTCAATGATAGAATGACATTTTCTTTATCTAACCTTTCTATTGTTTCTTTTATAAATCTGGTATACTCTTCATATTCTGGAACTTCATTTACAACATCATTCAGTATTGAAAGCAATCTTTTCACACGTTCTTTTCTCTCGCTCATATTTTTTGTCTGATTTTCCATATAATTATACAGCTTAATTTCTTCAGCAAGAGAAAAAGATGCCTTTGTCAAATAAACCAAATCCTTTGACTGTTCCTTTATTTTTCGCACATATGAATTTTTAAAATCGCAAAAACTCTTATAATCTTTTTTATAATTTCCAGTATAGTCTAAACGTAATTCTTTAAACAAATTTATTTGTTGCAGTCTACTGGAGTTATATTCCTGATATAGCGATGTCAAATTCTTTAACTCTTTATTTTGAGATTCCAATAATATTTCTTTTTCACATAGCTTCTCTATATTTTCAAAATTGAAGAAAAATGTCATGATATCTCTCATTCTGATACTATATTTCAAATCTTTTGCCTTTGTAAATACAACGAGCAAATCACCCAATCCTTTTTCCTCTATATAATTGAGAAAATTAAACGAACGATAAGAAGGACCTTCATTAAATACCCTACTATATATCTGTATATATTTATCATTCCTTTTTTCTGCCAAGATTAGACCAATATTATCTTTATATGTTTGAAAACTTGTTGCCACATATTCGCTTCCCTCTGTTCTACGATAATAAAATTCCTTTTGATTAACTGTCCTTCTTATCCACAGACTTGTTTTCCCATTTTTCAAAAGAGCTTCTATGCTATCAATGTTATCTAATCCCTGATAAGTCAATTGATCACTGCTTCCCAATACATAATCTATCGCGTAAGTCAATGCTGTCTTTCCACGTGTATTTTTTCCATACACGAAACTATGTAACGAAAATCTGTATTCTTGATAATCCACTCCTTTATAAAATCTTATCATTTCTACTTTAAACATATCTTATTACTTCCTCCATTACTGCTATTGCATCTAGTTTATTTATTTCCAGAATGGGATTGGGAACTTTTTTATTGCATCTTTTTATAAACTTATTTTCAGTATAATGTTCTACTTTTTCTATAATATCAATTTCATCTCCAACTACCATGATTTTATTGGTCTTAACCAAAATATCTACAACGTTTAATATTCCCTCTATGTCTTTATAATTAGTCATAAGTTTTAGTGAAATATTTTCAAAGAAAATATCAGTAAAATCTTTTCTTCTATTTTTATACACATCCCAATTATTTTCATTATATATGCAAAAAGAAAAAAAAATTATTTTCGTCATAGATACTATTTGATAGGGTTCCGCCAATAGTGACAGTATAATATCAGTATATTCTGCCTCCTTAATAACATCATTCACCTTCATTTTCTTTACCCCATGTTATTTGTTTTTCATTTTCCACGTTGTCACCTGTCAGATATATATAACAGCCATTTGTATATATTGAACCTTTAGGCAGAATATCGCTATCTATTGTTCTTTTTATCGTTGTAAAATATTTCACCGTTGCCGAAGCTTCTTCACCTAATTCGTAACATACATCATCATAATTTTCTTTTGCAAACTCTTCAATATTTGAAATATCCATACTTTTTTGCCCATCATAAATTTCTCGAAAATCTTTATAAAATAGTTCATTTACAATACCTTTTACGACAAATCTATCTTGAGAATTGACCAGATATAATTGTCGAACCTCTCTCTGAAGTTTTTCTTCAACAATTTCTTTGGCCTTTTGTGTTAAGCGTGGTTTTAAGGCTGCAACGTTGACTTTATATACACAATCACTAATTTCTTCATTAATAGTTGTTATTATTTTTATAAATTCCGGATAAATCAGTGAATATGATCGTTTTCCTTTTATCGCTTCATTTATCTCTTGATTGATAAATGATAAAAATCTTTCTAACCTCTTTTTCTTCGCTAATTCGTATTCAACAATATCCTGGCAATAATCCAAAAAGAATACCTCTTCTAGCTTATTGTCCAATTCATCTATAGAATATGTACACGTCTCATATCTGGCTAATATCGTTTGAATATCCCGTTCCAATTCTTCATTTTTCAATGTATTATCATCTTTTTTATATTTATCATATACCTGTCGTGCGATGGATGATTTCTTTTTATCTCTACTCTGTTGTATAAAGATAAAAATATCTTTCACAATATCCTCTTGTATTATTTCAAATTTCAATGATTTCTCCAAAAAAAGCACAAAGTCTTCTCTTTCACTACTATCCAAGAGTAGCCAATTTCCAATTATTTTACAAAAACACGCCTTTTCAACAACCCCACTTTTTACTTGTGTATAAGTACTGGACACAGATCGAATACCATATACCTTATCTTTTTCGTCTACTTCTATATCATCTTTTCCCTCAAAATAAAATTCTTGATTTACCCCCATATTTTTCAAAACATGTAAAACAAACACCTTTCTTTGAAAAAGGAAACCATATTGTGAAACTATTCCGCTTGTGTTCATAATTGCCACCCTTCTTACATCTTTCTTTTCCCTTCAAAACTATTATCTTTCAATGTCGCTGAATATTACAACTCCTCTTCCATTCGACCAAGCTTATATTCCAATCTGCCCCATATTTATCATTAAGTTTTCTTATTTCTGTATTTTCCAGTTAATGCGTACGCATATTTTTCCTAACAATCCGAAGAAAAATCTTATAAAACAGAATTTCACTCTTGAACCGAATGATTGCCGATTCCAATTGTTTTGCTGCATCTTTTATACTGGTTCCCTTTAACTCAATAAAATATGCTCTTTTCTGACTGTCATTCAGTACAAGAAAGTCACAACATTTTTCATACTTAACGATATCTCCATCCAGCCTGTACTGTCTTACAAAATAAGAATGCTTTTGATTGAGAGCACGATGACTTCTTCCTTTTTCTTCCGATACAATTATCTTCTGTCGCTCCCCACATATAGATCGTTCCCTGACAAGGCGCACTACTATTCCTCCCTGTATTTCAAAGTTACCATCTTATCATAATCCTCATTAATCCTAATGGATGCCCCATCTATCACTTCACTTTCAATCTGCTTACCTTCCGTATCCATGCACGAACGGGGAGTACCATCATCCATATAGTATGCCGCGAACTGGTCCGCATAGAGCCAACATTTGGACGGCACGATTTTATAAAGCTCCTCTCTGTCGATTTTTTCTGATAGTTCTCCTGCATACAACAGATTATTTAATGTGCCCAATAAATATGGGCTATGCGTCGTCACCAAAATCTGATTGCTTTTCGATTTTGCAAGAGCAATGTACTCTGCAATCAGTTTTTGAATATTAGGATATAAATGAGCCTCCGGTTCCTCGATAATGAAATAAGCACTTTTGTTGTTCAAAAGATAATAGAACAATACATTCAATATCCACACGGCCTCCTGCTGCCCGGATGACGCGAAATTGATTTTTACAGAATGCCTGTCCGGCAGGCGCAGACGTTCTTCACCATTTGCATTTTGGTATTCACCCTGTAATATTTCCACAATCAGATCCTGTGCCTGCAAAAGCAATTCCTCATCCACTTTTATGTCTGCAAGGTCGACAGTTTCCTGTATTAATGAAGCCAAAAAAATGACTTCAATTTCAAAATCAGTTCCAGATAATTTTGTGTACAATAATCCAGATCCTTTTTTTGTATATCATCCATCGTTCCGTATATATACCCAAGCTGATTTGATAGTAATGTAAGCATACTTCTGCCAGCTGGAATATAAATAACATCGGCTTCTTGGTCAAAAAAAGCTCTTAATTCATGCTGTAAAATCTCCTCACTTGTCTTTCTTCCCACATCAGTCAGAAATCTCTCTAACTGTTCAGATAAATTAATCCGTAAATAATTAGGAGAAAACGGACCATCCGTCAAGGATACTCGAATAGAGACATCTTTCACATAATAATATTCCAGACACATATCAAAATCCATGTCCAAGGTAGAACCGAAAGTTCGAACAAAATTCACCCGAACACTTTTGATCAGTCTGCTTTTTAACGAATCCTTTTCCTGATTCTTTTCCATCCGGCCTTTCCTGATTTCAGTATTTAACAGAGCAGGTATGTTTTTAAAAAAGAAAATCGCCTTAGCTACTGTACTTTTCCCAGACGCCTGCTTGCCGGTAAAAACCATAAATTCTGTAATATCCAATTGGAAATCCTTTATCGGACCAAGATTATGGATTCTTAACGACTGCATATTCACACCCTTCCTTTTTTCCATCCAAACGACGGGGTTTGATTCTCTTACAACAAAATAATCTTTTCTCTCTGCTACAATTTTGATATATTTTCTTCCAGGCTATTTTTTTAACACATTAGAAACCGTAGATTGAGATATATCTAACATTGCTGCAATTGTTTCCTGATTCATCTTTTGTCTGGATAAATCTTTAATAACCTCATTTCGTTGTGCCGTCGACATAATTGCCGGTAGTTTATAAATCGTTTCCGAAACAACTCCAGACGCCGTAACATTCTTTATTAATGTGGTTCCGTCATCCAATACAGCCCTGGCAATTTTTGCACCATTCTTTTTATTAGATTTAAAAGCCAATGATACTACATTTGCAGTTGTTTTTCCTATCTTTTTTAAATCCGTACTTTTAAATACATTCATCAAGTTCGTAGTCATAATCCACCTCAAAAAATATTAAATTAATATTAATATAATATCAGATTAATATTTTGTCAAGGTTCAACATTCATTAACATATGCCTTATTTCAACATCTGTCGGAGGTATCGATATGCTTTTTTACCTAACCAAGCGAAAAAAATCCATCTATTCCCTTGAGTTAAAAACCGTCAATCAATGTCTACCGTCCTGGCTGAATATCTTGCGAATAAACACATACCAGAAAACACTGTAGTTATTAACTCACGATATGTAAACCAATGATGAATATAACTATGATGACTGGCACCTATAAACCATATAATTGGAAGAAAACATATCGACAAATATACCATCCATATCAAATTACATATTTTTTTCTTCGGATAATATCTTAAAAAACTGATTACAGTAATTAGAATATAAATCATTGCAATACCAAGTGCCGGATTTTTCAAATGCTCAAATTGTAATTTTAACATTTTAAATACAGAAAACTCTTTTCCCTTGGCATCGGACATTGACGAATGTTCTAAAATTTTTCCAAGAGCATCTTTGATGATATTTTGATTTCCTAAAATAGAGCCTAATATCCATTTTCCACCCCACATTCCGATATAACCAATCCCCCATGCAATCAAAAATATCAAACTATTTTTTGCTGCCTCTTTTAGAGGTATCTTTGACGAACATAAATATAACGTTACCGGAACCCCAAAGGTGGCCAAAGGATATGTTAAAAAGTCTAAATAACTTGTTATGCAACCTATTAGTACAAAAAACACAACAAGCCTTTCCATCGATTCATTAAACCATTTCTTCTTTAAAAGATAAATAATACTTGCTATGGTATATATATAATAAATCGTTGTAAATTGAAGTGACTGTGAAATTGCAAATGGATCTATAAGTAATAATGCAATTATATATGGAATTATATATCGACCCATCTTTTTCAAATACATAACTCCCAGCAGTATCAATGCCAATATAAAAACGAAAACACCGTTGATGATTCTGATTTGAGCAAATGTAAAAAAGGAAAGCAATGGTTTAACAAAAACAAGATATCCATGCCAATATCTTGCATATGAGGTAACCCCGACATCTTCTTCACTAATGCTCTCTCTGTCTCCATAGTAAATAATTAAAGTTTCTTCCGAAATCTTACCCTTGATAGATGGTCTGTAAACAGCTATGGATCGATCAAGAATATTACTATCATTCGACCATACTGCATTAAGAATAATAATCGCATCCGTCCAATTGTCTAACTGACTGTCTCCGATAATATTCAAATGCGGATATGTTCCCTCTTTCTGGAATGTTTCAACTGAGGAAATGACATTTTTCTCAATCCTTTCAGTAGGTATGTCAAAGGACCCAACTAACAATAATAGTCCCAATGTGGCGCAAGCAATAACAATTCCTATGGATTTGACTAACAATTTTATGTAGTATTTCATCCTGTTCCCCTTATATAATCTCTTTATCAAAATAATCCGTTTTGACTCATTAAAACCTCAAATAATTGCCGGTGTTTCTTAACTATTACCTCACAAATAATGCCACAAACATACATAAGAAAACCAGCAACACATACGGCACTTAAGACTATTAAAGTTGGAAATTTAGGGACCAATCCCGTCTCAAAATATGTAATAAAAATAGGAACAAAAAATACTACAGCAAAAACTTCAAATATCGTTCCAATCAAGCCAAAAAACAACATAGGCTTATAATCTCTAAATAAAGTAATAATTGTCTTTAGGACTTTAATTCCATCCTTTACTGTATTGAGCTTTGATATGCTTCCCTCCCGTCTATCTCGATAACCAACCACAATTTCTTTAAGCAGGAAATTCTTATCTAAAGAATGTATCGTCATTTCTGTTTCAATTTCAAATCCTTTTGAAAGAATAGGAAATGATTTCACAAATGGTCTGCTAAATGCCCTATAACCTGTCATTATATCTTTAACAGAACCATCAAATATTATATTAATAAGAAATCGAACAAGTCGGTTCCCACAGTTATGAAATGGTCTTTTATTTTCAGTGAAATAAGTAGAAGAAAGCCTATCACCGATAACCATATCAGCTTTATGTTGCAAAATCAAATCACACATTTCTCTGGCATTGTCTGCCTCATATGTGTCATCTCCATCAACCATCAAATAACATTCCGCATCTATCTGACGAAACATGGAACGAACAACATTGCCTTTTCCCTGACGATACTCATGACGTACAATAACCCCCCCCCCCGATTTTTCTGCTATTTTGTCTGTTCCATCTGTAGAATTATTATCATACACATATATAATCGCTTCCGGAAGCACAGATTTAAAATCATTTATGACCTTACCTATTGTTATTGCTTCATTATAGCATGGAATCAAAACTGCAATTTTATCCATAATGCACCTCTTTTATTTATAATTATTGATACGCATCAAAAAACATTTGCTGTCTGTTTTTCGAAAGATTATTGTATTCCAGATAAAAATAGTTATCTACCCGATCAGACCATAAACTCTCTTCTCCATACCAGCTTATGTTTCCTTCATTATCATAGTACGCGCCATATGATGACAGAATCGGAACATCCGCCATCAGATTATTCATATACTGATAATACGGCGATTGATTAATCTGCGCCTTTTTCAACAGAAACGGGATGACATAATTCATGCTTATAACCATATCGTCCTGTTCTTCCTGCTCATAATTGGACCACAATACAAACGGAGTACTTCTTAGTCTTATTCTTTTTTCCTCACCCGAATACTTTTCATCTGTGATGGAATCAGCAAAAGAAGGACAATGATCCCCCATCATACAAACGATAACCGGCCGTTCTATGTCCTCAAAATATTCCGTCAGCTCTTTCAAAGCCTGATCTGACATCTGTATCCCTGTCAGAAACTCATTCACTTCGTCCTGATAATCCCCGTAATCATTCTTCGCATGAACCGTATCTGCCTCCGGCGGATTCATATCCCATTCTCCATGATTCTGTATGGTAAGCAAATAGATAAAACGAGGACTTGTCTCCGGCATTTCTTCATACCAGCGGATAACGTTACGATACAAACATTCATCCGTCTCATACCAGCGACTCCCATAATAATCCTTATTTTGAAAATCATCATCAAAAAAACATTGATCAAATCCCATGGCTCGATAAGCCGTTCCCCGCGAATAATTAATTTCCGGTTCCGAATGGGCCCCTATTGTATAATATCCAAGCTGCTGTAAATGGGAAACAATACTATTTGCATTTGTCATATCTAACACATTAAACGGCGTAATTCCTTTCATAAGACGAAGAGAATTACTGGTCAGTAATTCATATTCTGAATTATTTGTACCGCCTCCCTGACTGGTAACAACCGTATAACCCTTAACTGCATTTTTCAGAGAATTTATATTTTCAAGATAAGGTATATCTGTTTCTATGTCGGAAATCAGACCCAGATCATAAAAGCTCTCATTCAATATCAGAATAATATCCGGAGTTTCCCCTCCTTCATCATCTCGTTTGATAACGATATCCTCCAGTTTTTCTTCTGAATACCCATCCGGCATGTCTACAATATGTCTCATTTGCAATATATTTTCCACAGAACAGGAGACAAAGCCATATTGATGATAAGCTTCCACCCATGACCATCCAATGGTCTTGTATGGCTTAATCGGATCGGATGAAAGATATCCAAAATAAATCACGACAGACCCCAACACAATCAGTGTTACATCTCGAACGATAATGATTCTTTTTTTTGATTTTCTTCCTTTCTCCCATTGATACAAAAGAATGCTCAACCCTGTTAATATCACAAAAATCAAAAAAATATATACAACTTCTTTGCTCAGTGAGAATTTATAAGACCCCATCACGTTCATGGCTGTTTTGAAATTTTTTAATTCTCTTACCGTCAAAGGCATGCCATGAAATAAAATTACATAATAATCCGCAATAGAAATAATACATACCAAAATGGCTGAAATCAGATCAGCTAACCACAATCTGTTAGAAATAATGAAAAGGAATCCCACTAATAATGCGATCGTCAATACATTTAATACAATATATTGCTTTCCCATAGAGAAACACTCTGATATGTCCGTATATCCCGCACTGATTTCCAATTGGAACCATAAGAAAAAGCAAAAGACACTTTCAATTACACACAACGCAAAATTTTTATACTTTTGTAATAATGTCACCATGGCTCCCTCTTAGTCTTCAAAATAATCTCTTTATATCGCTATGCATAGAATTGATTTGCTCATTTATAAATACAATAAAACCTCCGGAAACTTTTCAGCATTTTCTCTTATATAATTTCTTTTAAAAGCTGCGAATTTTGACTCTCGTCTCAACAACGCCTTTAACTTTCTGAATGTGCTTTGCGATTCCGGTTTCTTTTTCATTTCTTCCAGATTAGCGTACAAAATGTTCATTTCTTTTCTTAATTCACTCAGACGCATATCACTGGTATAAACTCTCATCCCTGTATTTCTTTTATTAAATACTTCCTGAACCAGCATTGCGGTCAATACAGCTTTCGCATCCTGCTCATCCCTGGCCATGACCTTGACATCGTCGTTTTCCAGTTTAAAAATGACCCTTTCTTCCGGATCCACGCAGCAACAATCCAGAATCCCGCTATCATATTTATTATTTTCTTTTATACTATTACAATGTCCACATGACCAGAATAAATTATTCCAGTCAAATTTTCTCTCCGGATATTTCCCGCTTTTATGCGGAAGCAGGTGTTCAACTACCGGATCCTGTAAATTTTTCAATTCACAGATATAACACTTATCGTGAAAATCTCTTCTTAGCCGCCTGATCACATCTGGCTTAGAATAACTACCGGATTTTTTCAGAGATTCTTCTTTCAGAGAAACCGGCGCCGGAAAAGAACGCTCAACCTTTACCATCTACAAATCCTCCCTGAAATCAAATTCCAGTTTTAATCTCTTATATTCTTCCGTAATATTCAAAGCCAGATAATCCGGGATCTCATCCAGATACATCTCCAGTTCCGCAATCTCCTCAAAATCATCGTCTGTCAGCTCCTTCTTGCTGACAAGGCTTTTATATCTCTCAAACTTTTCCTCTAAAGACTTTGACAATTCACTGGACTCAAAATATCCCTCGACAATACCTCCATAAGGGATATCGGATAACCCATTCTCTACAACAACTCTTTTCTCCAGATCATAAATCACAGCGTTGGGGATGCTGTTCAGGATAAATGGCGAATGCGTGGTCACGATAAACTGAATATTAGGAAAAACCGTTGTTAACAGTCTCATGATCTCTTTCTGCATTTCAATATGAAGATGTGTTTCAATCTCATCGATCAGCACAAGTCCCGGCACATTAAAATGAAACGACCGCTCCGTCTGCTTTTCCATCCTCATGATAATATCCAGCACAATATCCAGCACGGCCGCATAACCGCCTGATAAAGTATTAAAATCAAATAACTCTTTTCCTGTTTCCCTGATCGTAAAGGCAAAACGATCCTCATTAAACAACAATTCCAGAGAATCATCCCCAAAAATATCTCTCAGAAGTTTCTGAAATCGAACGAACCATTGCCTGATTTCTTCCGCTTTTTCTATTTTACCGCTATTGCGGGCAAGTGCTTCCGTCACTTTCAGATCGACCAGATACTTTACAAACAATTGTCCCGGCTTGTCCTTAATCGTATAGCTGTCCTTTAATTCGACCTTCTCAATATGATTTGATATATCTGCCGAAAAGACCCGTTCCGCTCTATAATACGCCAGAATAAAATTTCCCTTTGCATAATCATACCGTATCGCATCACGAGACGGTTCAAACTCAATGTCTACTCCACTTTTTATACGAGTCCGCTCGTCCCGATCCAGTCGTTTTTTCTGATCTTCCTCAATCGTTTTTCCGTTCTTTTCATCATACTTATTAAAATTATTTAATTGATTCCTATAATATGTCAACCGTTCAACCGTTCTGTCCGTCTCATCGGTCATTACCATTGCTCCCAGATAGCAGGACAACGCCTCCAGCACACTGGTTTTTCCGCTTCCGTTTTTTCCGGTAAAGATCAAATGCTTAATTTTTTCTTTTGAAAGAGATATCTTGATATTCTTTAGATTTCTGACATTTTCTATCGTCAGTCCTGAAACAAATAAACCATCCATAATCTCACCCTCTTTTCTATGATTCGGATAAGCGCAAAAGCAGACTGTTTCCATTTATTCAGCGTAACTCTCTTATATAAGCAGTCAGTTCGTCAAATTTCTGATCCGGCAGAACCACTTTCCCGGGAGTAAGATTGATCTTACCAAGCGCGTCTTTGAATTCTTTCATATCTTTCACAAATACGATCTGCTCGCACTCTCTTACCCACTGATAGATGGCCTCTACCTTGCCGCTCAGATTATTAAAAGCGATACAGGGCGTCTTTGTCAACGCGGCGAAAATCAATCCGTGAAGCCAGTCCGTAACGATCAGTTTCCCAGACGCAAACTCCTCCATCTTTCTCCACACATACAACTCTGACAGTTCTGACGGAATGACCTCTTCGTCCGCCATCGTACTGATATTCCTGATCTGATACTGCAGCGATTCCAGATAATCCTTTACCGCCTGATCCTGATCAAACACTTTTTCCTTGTCTGCTCTCATGCAAAGTAACGCCGTATTATTCCGCTCCATCTTCAGATTCGTATGGATGCAAAATGTCATATCCGGAACCAGCATGGTCTGAATACCCTGAAATCTCTTACAAAAACGTTCCAGCGAATCTTTTTCCCTCAGACAGACAAGAAGTTTCCTGCAGTCGGCCATGGCCTTTGCAAACTCAACGATCCGATTATCGTTACTTCCCTCGCCGCTCCAGTAAGTCTGAGGCAGGATAACCACCGGATTATCCTGAAAGCGTACGAGTGCCCGCGTAACATTCTGCTGTTCTTCTTCCCATAAGCTTCCAAGAAACCCACCGCCCTGAATACAGATCAGATCATCTTTCTGTATATGATCCGTGAGATAACTCTCATATTTCCAGGCAGTTCTCCAGGACAACATCAACAGCGGATTTTCCGGAAATTGTGTTTCAAAAAAAGTTTTTTCTCCACAGCTGATCGCATGATCGCCGATATTACTATGTTCCGGAGTCCCCAGGATAACAACAGACCGTTTCCCGGCACGTGCAGCCCGGGAGAAAAACTCACGGATGGGACCGAATTCTCTTTCTGTATTCCATTGCTTTTCCAGCTTTTCAGAAAGATCCTGAATACGGTAATCCACATACTCCAGATCTGCCTGTTTCTGCATTTCGATCTGCGTATAAAACTTTGCCTGCAATTCTTTCTTTTGTGTTTCAAAAAAGGAGTACAGGTCATCGCTCAGTTTTTTGTCCTGTTGGTTGATATACTCAAACATCTCTCTTTTCTGATTATCCCAGAACGAATACAGCTCGTCTGCAAGCTCATTTCTTTTTTCTATTACATATTCAAATATATTATTTTCGCTCATAATCTTTTCTCCTGATTTTCCTTTCTAATGTCCGTGATAATGAATACTTTTTGTTATCGTTGCCTTGATCCCATAATCGATCAGCGTATTCCGCACCATCTCCAGATATCGACAGTGGTGTACTCTCAACATCCCATTGATCATTTTTACCAGCACCCGATTCACAATTCCCGGGGTTTTTCTTATTAATGGCTCATTTTCCTTTGTAGTTTCTTCCTTTTGCTCTGCTTCCCCACGTTCCGGGTTATGAAGCCTCTGGTTTAAACGCTCATAAATTCCCTCGACATCCGAAAACAGATAATAATCCCGTATCCATTCAAACTCGCTGCTGATATAATTACTCTTCCGGATGGCGTTGCGCACTCCGATATGATTGATAATCTGCGCGATATTCCTCATGATTTCTTCTTTTTTCAATCCTGCGTCCGGTCTCATCAGATGATTCATACATTGAATTGCCTTGGAAACCGTATATTTGGCGATACTGATCTGCTCCTGCTCGCTGATCTCCGTATGCTTCTCCATCAGGTTGTAAAAAGCAGTGATCAGCGACATCTGATTTTCGAACAGATCCGGGCGGAACTTTCTGGTCAGTGCGTTTTCATTTTCCTGAATATAATAATATAACTCCTCTGACAATAATACAGCTCCGTTAAACTCAGAAAAATATTCCATATTTAACAGGAAATCCTCTCCCAGGGAATAATCCTCCGGAAACTTCAAATGGATTTTCTGACAGATTTCCCGTCGGTACAGTTTGTTCCATACAGACTCCAGCATCGCTGTTTTCCATAGTATCGTGGCCATATTCTGGAAGAATAGTTCTCTGGGCAGGACGCAGGTCTTTCCCAATCCGATCGACGTACATGATGCCCGCTGCACTGGTTCCTCATTCTCCAGTGTAATCATGGCAAACGCACACATTGCCATATCCATACCATACAACTCGACAGCCTCAACCAGCTTCTCCGTCAATGTCGGTGCGATACAGTCATCGGAATCCACAAACTGCAGATATTCTCCGGTCGCATACTCCATCCCTGTATTGCGCGCGTGGCTTACCCCGCCGTTGGGTATGTCCACCACGACAACTCTCGGATCGATTTTCTCATAATTTCTGCATATAGCTAACGATCCATCCTTTGATCCATCATTTACCAGAATCAGCTGAATATTCGTATAAGTCTGGCTCAAAACCGAATTAATGCAGTATCCCAATGATTTTTCCGCATTATAGACCGGAACAACAATACTTACTTTTCCCTTTTCGATTTTCATTTCATCCGATTTTTCCTGTCCCGTTTCTTCCCCATTGATCATGCGTTTTAACTCCATCGGGTACTCCTCGTTATCATCAACGAGTTTTTGAGACATAAAACGTTTCATGTCAGGTTGTAACCAATGGCTGCCATCCGTGCATAATCGATCTCGTAAACTGGCATATGTCGGTGTTTCTAATTCAGGGATATCTCCAAGCGCCAAAAACGAATGACCGTTATAACAATGAGCATATTTACAATTACACCCAACTGCACGAAATTCTAACGGTTTTTCAAAATCGTAAATGTTCCCCAGCTTATCTCCAAAATAACACTGGCTATAATCCCCTGTGCTCAGATTCAGATAAATACTCCAATCTCCGGCATAACAAAACTCCTTACGCGGAATATAAAAAATAGATTTTTTAAAATCAAAAAGTTCAGAATCAAAAGTACCCCATATTTTCTGGTATTCTTCCCAGGAATGTTCAGAAAGATGATTAATCCCATTTGTCCGGTCATCACGGGCAATCGTTATATGCGGCAGTGCTCCGACATTTTCCAGACTCACAGCTTTTAATTCATCAATATAGGGAATCAATTCATCGCTTGGCGTAACCTCGACCGAAAAAGATATCCCTGCTTTTTTCATTTTATTTACATTTTCAAAAAAATCCTGCATCCGTCCAAGACGCTTCACCTCGAGAAAATGAAACGAAAACTTGATAAAAAGCCTCTGTTTTAAATCCGATGGAAATCCCGCCAGCTCATCAAACCGTTTGCTTAATGTCCCATTCGTGACAATTGACAGATAATGTCCCTCTTCGAGTAGTTCTTTGATCACAGCAATTAACTCTGGTGCCAGCAGTGTCTCTCCTCCCGCACAGAAATTAATCAGACATGTGCCTCCCAGACGTTCTCTCGACAAAGCCTTACGGATCTCTTTCTCTGTATAAGGCAATTCCACCAGTTTATTGCGAAACTTTTCTAACTGGGCTATGTAACAGTAATGACATCGCAGATTACACGTCTCGGTTGCTATGTAACAATCAATATACCTTTTCATCATCAGCTTTTCTCTCCGGCTATTCTTCGAAATTCATCCAGATAATCCCGGTTCACAGGTTTTCCCTCAAAAAATATGATGTCTTTACGGATCATATCCAGTAATTTTTCAACTTTTTCTCCCTGAATCCCATATTCTCTGCATTTTCGTAAACTATCCAGTACATACCAGCAATAGATATTATTCATCTTTTCATAAAGTTCAGAAATCTGATGCTCATAAAAAAAGTCTACTCTTTCCCGGAATGCCCAACACGCATCCAGATTTTTTTCACTAAATTTTTTCCCGGTTATACTGTCTTCTCTGGTCCGGTCATAATTATATTTTGAGACGTCAACATAAGCCACCTTATCTGTCTGGTAAAAATACTTGTACGTTGTAAACTCATCCTCATGAACTTTTCCTTTCGGATAGCGTATGTCTCCCAGAACTTTTCTCTTATATAGTTTATTCCAGGCAACCGGTTTAAAATATTTCCAGTCCAGCATCCCCTCCAGCGCTGTCACATAATTTCCCTCTATGATTTCCCCCGTACAGCGTGTTTCTTCTTTGATTTTGCCGGTATAGATATTCCTGTAACTGCATTCTGTTATATCCGCTCCGCACATTCCGGATACCCGGTACAGTAGTTCAATCATGTCCCTGTCCAGCCAGTCGTCGCTGTCAACGAAAACCAGATATTCCCCGGAAAACGCCTCAATCCCCACATTCCGCGCATCAGATAATCCGCCGTTTTCTTTATGGATCACCCGGATTCTTGGATCCTTTTTCGCGTAGTTATCGCAAAGCTCCCCACACTGATCCGGTGATCCATCATCCACCAGAATAATCTCCAGATTCTGATAAGTCTGCTTCTGAATCGATTCCACACAACGCGCCAGATATTTTTCAACTTTGTATACCGGCACCACTACGCTGATTAGATCCATAACTATCCTCCATCATCCGTTTTTCTTTGGCTCAAAAACCTTTGTCAAACATTGCCTGATCTTTCCCGGCAGCCATAAAATTGCCTTACCCAGTCGGTAAGACCTGGAATTTCGCAGATTCTGACACGTTTCTGATAAATTCTGATACCTTTCTTCCATCTGCTCACAGGACGTCAGCAGGGCTCTGTACTTCGCTTCCGATTCTTCCTCTTTCCAACGTATTTCATTGCACTGAATCGCACGTTCTTCATCCATATAGATAACCGGGATATCCATCGTCTGTATTGTGAAAGCATCCAGCCAAGCGATATGCGATGTCGGAGACGCATACAATACCAGATTAACCTGATTGCGAATCAACTCTTCCTGCAGCTTTTTCGCGCGTTCCGCGTATTGATCCCAGTTGGCATCCCGGGAAGCCGGCAAACAGACGATTCCCATTTCTTCAAACAGATTCCCTGACAGTGATATATCATCATCGCCAAACAGCACACTATCGTACCCCAGTGTCTTTGCAAGACGTATCTGCGCCCGGATATAATCGTCCATCGGTTCATATCCCAGATACCGATAATAGATTCCGATGCGTTTTTTCCGATCCGTACCGGCTGCGCTCCCATAAACATCGCTTTGAATCTCTGCTTCGCTCTCAAAAAACATCCGTCCCACTGCTCCGGCAATGTCAGCAGCACTCCAGTTCTTTTTCAGAATCTCATATCCCTGCTGCCGCATCCCCTGCGGAAGTTTTGTATGCCAGCAGTGAACACAGTCCCACAGGATCAGGTCGCGAAAACGCTCATATTCCTGTCTGTAATCCTCCAGAACACCTTCCTGTTTTAAAAAACGCTCCACCGCGCAGGCAGCTCCGGCTCCTTTACATCGTTTCTCAAAACGAAACAAATCCAGTTCATTTCCGCCGGTAATACCGACTCCTACCTGATAATTATAATAATTTGCGTCAGCCAGTCCGCGATACGATCTCGCATAATAAGCCAGCACAAAAAAAATATACCGATCCTCGGAAGCGATTAACGGAATATCTTCAATCTGAGCAAAAGCCCGTCTGCACAATTCCGTCTGCCAGATCTTATCTGTAATATTAAAATCAAATCGATCTTCCAGAAAACACCCGGATAAAATCTCCCTGCCTTCCAGCCTTCCATCATATGGTGTCAGGAACTGCCGGATCCATTCCACCATTTCTTCCGAAACCGTCGATGCCGGTATCACATTTGTCCCATATTGAAGTATGTCAACCTGCTCCTGTTCCATCCGGTCAAACAACTTTTCACAGGCTTCTGCGGTAAGAGAGTCGTCGCTATCGACAAACATCATGTATTTGCCGGCTGCTGCCTCCACTCCATGCTTGCGTGCCCGCAGTGTTCCTTCATTCTGCGCCAATGGCACTACCTTAATCCGTGTATCCAGTTTTACCGCCTCATTCAGGAGTTCAAGGGAACCATCCTTCGATGCGTCGTCTACGCACACGATTTCGATATCCTGCAGGGTCTGCCCGCACAGACTTTGAAGACAGTCTGCTATGTACTTTTCTGTATTATATACAGGGACAATGATCGATATCTTTGCCATAAAATCCTCTCTATTTTTATTAGATTGTATTTCCGCAAACAGCAGGCCGGACCACCATACTTACACGGATACTTTGCTTAATGAATCAGCAACCGGTAAATCTTCTTTACCCACTCCCTCCGCCTGCTCCCATACGGCAGCAGCTTATTTGCGATTCTCCGCAATCCCGGCTCCTGTCCCAGTTGCACAACTACCGGACCGGGCTGTTGGGCATTCCCTTCTCTCTCATCCGCAAAACACCGTTTGATCCTCCGAAGCAGGATCGGATAATAAGGAGACAATTTCGCGTATTCCCAGAAATACTCTGCAAAGTCGCAGTCCACCACATCCCACGGCTTCTGATACCCGGCAAAATGGATCAGATACGGCGCTTTTCTTGCTTCCGCATATTCAGTATAAAGCTCCCGCGGAGCCATTTTAAGGATATCCATCCGACTCCGTCCGGGTTCCTGCCAGTCCATCAGAGTATTCCACTGCTGCGGGATATAATGAACCTGATTTTTACACACTACATTCAGCACGTCCTGATCATGGCAGCGCCATTTTCTCGACAATGCCAGATGAATCATCTCCTCCGATGTCGCGGTCTCTCTCAACCGTTCCAGATCAATGATCAGAACGCCTGCCTGAAAATAATCAAACGCACAGTCCAGCCCCAGTTCCCGCACTGCATACTGATCCCAGTCATTCTGTCTTAAATTGACCTGACCGGCCACATCGATATCCTTCGCTGCGCCAATCACGCAGCCAGCCAGATCCATGTCATACAACTCTGCCACGTCCCGATCTGCCACCATATCACAGTCCAGATAGAGGATCTTGTGATACTCCGGCATGATCTCCGGAATGATCAGACGGTAATAGGTCTCCACCGACAGGTGTTGGTCGACAAAAAGTTTATCTGCGTCAAAATACTCGCATACTCTCGCGAAACGCACAGAGACATTGTCCTTTCCCCGTGCCGCGGACGCGATCAGTCCCCGGTTTTTCTCTGAGATATCATTGTACAGAATAATGAAGTCATATCGTCTCTCCGGTGAAGCGTTCACAATCATCGACCGGATCATGATGTCCAGATACGGTGAGAAACGATCGTTTGCAGATAATACCACCGGGACGCCGTCCTCATATACAGGCTTCAGGATCATCCGCGGCGATGTATCGCGAAAGAGCGTCTTGGGGAGTTCAAAGGTCCGGATCCCGTCTTTTTCTTTTAAGTACATATAATAAATCCCATACAGCCTTTCCGCCAGATAGCCCATGACCCGGTATTCCTCAACGCTGTACCATGTCATATCGATCCGCTTTTCTGCTTCAAATAAAATATCAAAAAGCCACGCACAATACTCATGATAGATTTCTTTCTTCATGATAAACATATTACACTCATGCGCGACCGACGAGTGCATATAGTCGCGGGCGATCTTCTGAAACTCCGGATATTTTTCTTCCAGTACCTGCAGCGTGATATCCAGATCTTTCCGATGCTGGAAATTGGCGACGCCATACTCGTTGTAGACGTCCAGCCGGGATCCCTCCTCCTGGATGCGCGGATAATGCCGCCCCTTCACAGAAATCACATCGTAGCGCATGATGAGATCCCTCATGACCTCCGGCCGCAGCTTCATCTCTTCAATCGCATCCTCTGTGATCCGCTCATACGCAATATTGCCCCAGCCATCGTCCCGGTCCAGCTTCGGATCAAACGCGAAATATCTCCGATAGTGAAAGAAACCGTAATAATCCGCCTCGTCGTTTTTCCACGCCCAGTACTGAGCGGTTAGCTCACAGTAACTTTTATTTTTATCTGATATGTGATCGCCCTCATCATCGTGCAGCATCCCCTCGAGCCGCCACCCCGCAAGAGCGGAACCAACCTGAATCGGATACAGGTAAGGATTTTCCGGCACATAGGACGGCTTATGGCACACTACGTAGATTTTGATATTCGGCTCGCGGTTTCTTGTCTGTTCTTTCATAGGTTTGTTTCTCCTGATCTTTATTCCATTCCGAGGCTTCTCATATAAGCATCGCAAACCTCGTTCACTTCACCTTTCCTCATCATCTTCCCCTTTTGCAGCCAGAGCGCGTGATCACAGAGTGCCCTGACATCCTCAATCGCATGGGAAACAAAAAGGAGCGTCGTCCCCCCGGCCAGCATCTCCTGCATCCGCCTCTGACATTTTTCCTGAAAGGCCGCGTCACCGACCGCCAGTACCTCATCAACGATCAGAATCTCAGGACGGACGATCGTCGCGATCGCAAAGCCCAGTCTCGCCGCCATACCGGAAGAGTAATTTTTAATCGGCATATTCATAAAATCCCGTAATTCCGCGAACTCCACAATCTCGTCATAATGACTGTCCATAAAAGCCTTGCTGTAGCCAAGGACCGCTCCATTCAGGTAGATATTCTCTGTCGCGGTGAGTTCACCGTCAAAGCCGGCTCCCAACTCGATCAGCGGAGCAATACTGCCGTTGATCTCCACGTATCCCTGATAGGGCTTCAGGATCCCGCAGATCAGCTTGAGCAGAGTGGACTTTCCCGAACCATTGACTCCGACCAGTCCCCAGGCTTCTCCCCGCTTTACTTCAAAACTGACGTCCTGCAGCGCAAAGAACTCCTGAAAGAGCAGCTCTCTCTTGACCAGCTTTACAAAATATTCTTTTAAATTGTCTATTTTTTCCGACGCCATATTAAACCTGACTGTGGCGTCTTTTACCTTGATGATACAATCCCTGTCCACTTTACTACCGTCCTTTATATATACAGGATAAATTTATTCTGTGTTCTGAGAAACGCCCATGTGCCGATCACAAGGATACCTCCGGCTACTGCTGTACCGGCCGCCATCAGACACATATCCGGTACCCGGCATTCCAGAACAACCTGCCGGAATTCGGCAATATAAAAATACATAGGATTCAGTCGGGTAACCAGATAACGCAGTTTTTCCGGAAGCAGCGTAATCGGATAGAACAAAGGTGTCAGATACATCCATGCGGTTATAAACGCTGCATAAATATGCTGGATGTCACGGAAAAATACAGAGCCCTGCGCCAGCAGCAGACCTAATCCCAGGCAAAATACATATTCCTGCAGCAGAATAAACGGAATCAGGATATAATACACGTTCGGCGTTACCCTGCACACTATAAATACAATAATCAACGCACCCATTGCAAATAATGTATTGACAAAAGAGCTGGTTACCTTTGATACCGTAAAAACATACTTCGGCACGTAGGTTTTCTTGAGCAGTGCGGCATTACCTGTAATCGATACGATTGCCTGCGTCGTTGACTCACTCATAAAGTTAAACAACGTCTGCCCGATGATCAGATACACCGGGAAATTTGCAATATCGGAACGGAACATATTGGAAAACACAATCACCATAATGGTCATAATCATCAGGGGATTCAGGATACTCCACAGATATCCGAGTACGCTCCTCCGGTATTTCAGTTTGATATCTTTCGCGACCAGCTGTTCCATCAGAAACCGATACTGATAAAAGCCCTGCAGCCGTTTGATAAACATCTCCATAATCGATCCACCTTGTTCTGTTTTTTAGCGATAAAATCATCCCTGATTCGAAAACTCTTTTTTACCGTAAATCAAATCCTGCGGATATCTGCACACGCTACCGCAAAAATGTCCCACGCAGCAATCTTCTCCTGAGACTCCCAGCGGGAAATAAGCGGTTCAGCCTGCGCATATCAACCTTTACCTCAAGTTTTGTCGGTTTCAGCCGAAATGACCGGATATGCGTCGGGTTCTTCCCTTCTCCCTCCGGGTCTGTATCATAAAACAACAGATACGGCGTCTCCGCACACCGAACCCCTTTTGCTCTCTGATAGACATAGAATACGCCAAACAGCCGCTCGGCCAGATATCCCATCAACCGCGGCTCTTCTCTGGCTGCCGTATCACATTCCCGCTCAAACTCATCCAGTATGCCAAAAAGCCAGCCCATATATTCCTCAAACAGTTCTCTTTTCATGATATACATATTCATGTAGTAGATACTCTTTGAGTTCATATACTGCCGGATCGCACTGTCATACTCCGGATGCTTTCTCCGGACAATCTCCAGTACCTGATCCAGCCACTCCTTCCGGTGATACTGGCAGAACTGCCGGTACACAGTCGTATTAATTCTTTCCCGATATACGGTCACCAGATCATAGCGGACAATCTGCTCTCGCATCGTTTCTGCGCAGATCCCGAATCTGCTCAGGTCTGTCCGTATATCGTCCAGTTCGATATACGGCGGCCTTTTTCCTGAAAGCAGTTCTTTCCCCTCTCTGTCTACCGGAGTAAGATCGGAAAAAGACAGGTACCTCCGATAATGGAAAAAACCATAATAGTCACTTTTTCTGTTTTTCCAGGCCCAGTACTGCACCGTCAGTTCACAGTACCGCGGGTTTTTCTGCGATATATGAACGCCCTCATCGTCATACTGCATATCCGGATAACGGATATCTGCCGCCCCGGCTCCGGCCTGGACAGGGATCAACAGCGGATCCTCCGGCACGAATGTCGGTTTATGACAAACAATATAAATCTGGATTTTCGGAGCCTCTGTCACTTTCCCTCACCTTTCGCAAAACATTGATATTAATCAGCCTTTACGCCCTCTGTACTTTCTTTCATAAACATGATCTTGGGCGTCATCAGAATCAGCTTCAGATCCAGCAACAACGAATAATTTCTGATATAAGTCAGATCCAGCTTTAACTTATCATAGGAAGTTGTGTTATATTTTCCATACACCTGCGCATATCCGGTCAGGCCGGCCTTGACCTTCAGACGATAGGAAAATTCCGGGATCTCCTTTTCGATCTCCGCCGCCAGTTCCGGCCGCTCCGGCCGCGGACCTACGATCGACATGTCTCCTTTTAAGATATTGTAGATCTGTGGCAATTCATCCAGACGGATTCTCCGCAGCAGACGGCCAACCGGCAGGATCCGGTCATCACCCTCTGCCGCCAGTCTCGCTCCGGTTCCTTTCTCCGCATCCTGAATCATCGTCCGGAACTTATAGATTTCAAACTCTTTCCCATCTTTGGTCAGCCGTGTCTGCTTGTAAAACACCGGT
This sequence comes from Clostridiales bacterium, assembly GCA_021204025.1. GTDB lineage: Bacteria > Bacillota > Clostridia > Lachnospirales > Lachnospiraceae > Brotaphodocola. The sequence continues at coordinate 54,164 of JAJQAC010000014.1, forward strand.
CCACCGTCCGTCAGTTTGATACTGATCCCGATAATGATAAAAAAGGGAATCGTAACCACAATTGCCAACGACGCACCGATCATGTCCACCGCTCTTTTAAAGAACTCCTGCTCCACCTGCAGACCATTATTTCTGGACAATAGCAGCGGGGAATCAAAAAGATTTAATTCTACAGAGCTTCTCAGCAAAATGTCAGAAATCTTGGGTACGCTGTAGGAGCGTATCCCCTGCTCAAAACAATATTTAACGATCAGGTTTCTCTCATGCGACGGCATATCTCCTACGATAATGCCATCATAGCGCATAATCTTTTCTTTGATAACCGTCATTCCCTCATGATAACTGACGATTTCACTGATAATGTATTTATCCTCCCGGTTGTTCATCTTTTCAAACAGATGATAATCCAGGTGATCTCCGGAAATTAGCAGCATCCTCCTCGGCGGAAACAACATCCGGTAAATCCATTCAAATACCAGCGTCCAGCATACAATGACAACTGCGGACACCACCATATTAAGAACTAATGGTAACGGTGTAATAAATCTCTTATGTTGTGCAGTAATCTGAAAATATGTGACCGCATTGGTAAAAAAAACGGCCAGAATCTGGGAATAGATCAGATTGCCCTTCTTCAGGAAACCAATCTTAAAGCCTCCATATGTATACATGAACAGGATCAGCAGCACTCCGTAAATGAAGATCATCATCCAGTTTCCGCGCCGGAAGAACGGAGCCCAGATAATCTTATTATAATATTCGACCCAGATGTAACCATAAAACCCGGTCAGCATCAGAATCAGCATAAACGAAAATCCTAATTTGATCAAACGTTTGTAACGTTCAAAATTTTTCATGGTACCTGTAAAGCCTTTCTTTTTTCATAAGTCCTCTCAAATAAAAACACAGTTCCCCTTCCCTCTCTTTTCAAACTCTCGTTCAGTATAACACTTGCTATCTGTTTTCGCAACTTTTCGTTTCAAAAAAGAGATGGAAACTCTTTCAGAAATTATGAAATCAGGACACGGTTACCAGTATTTCCGGTCGGCGCCAAATCTTAATATTTTTTCATTTCCGTAATAAAACCGTAGGAAAGGTTAATCTTTTATTCTATTGTTTCTTGGTTTTATTTGTGCTATGCTTGGTTCAGCGAAAAAATATACTGCTAATTCATGATCAGATTTGGAGGTTTAAAATGAGAAAAAGATTCCTTGGTATAACTGTTTTAGCCGCTGCTTTATCTTTATCAGCCGGCATGACCGCTTTTGCGGACGGATGGATCATAGATGAGACCGGACAGTATATGTGGCAGTTTGACAACGGTCACTGCCAATACGCGGGCTGGATTACTGACCCGGAGACCGGTTATGAGTATTATATGGATCCGGACGGACACATTATGACGAACACCCGTGTTGACGGTTACTGGCTGGACGACGCCGGTGTAAAGCACGAAAAGACCGAAGCCGAGATCCAGGCTGAGGAAGCCCGTGAAGCAAGGCAGGCGTCCAAACCTTCGCCGGCCAAAGTGACGAACGCTGCGAATGACCTGGCTAATGCGGCAAAATCCGCTACTACGGCTGTATCTACCACCCGCCGCAACTTCCAGGCGGAGATGTATACATTTACGGATCAGGCGTTCGCTTCCATCAAAAAGAGTCTGGAGGCTGACAGCAATTCTTCTTTCACCGGCGGCACGACAAAGAACAACCTGACCAATACGTTCTATTATAATATGGACAACGGTACGGAGATCTTAAGCAGCGCGATGCCAAAGGCAGCTGCCAATACGGATGCTTACTATGAGTATGCACTGGAGATTCATTATAACCGTAACCTGGTCCATGACGGATCCTCTCCTTATTTCGACAGCGGATTCGAAAGCATGGTAATCGCTGCTCTTGGTGAAGAGGCAGGCGCAGAAGTTTACGAGCAGGTAATGGCTGCGGAAGTTGGTTCCGATACCTCCTTTAATCTGTCTGGTCTGACCGGAACCGGTAACTCTTATACGGTAAGATACTCGACCAATAACGCATATATTCAGGTTACCTGCAGCGAGGTGGTTACGGAAGAAGAGACTACCGAGGAAGAAACTACCGCAGAGACGGAAGAGACCACTACGGAAGAAACCACAGAAGTAACTGCTGATGAAACCACAGAGACGGTTGCTGATGAGACAGCAGAAACTACGGAAGAGGAAACCGCGGAAGACACAGAGGAAGAAGGCACCGAAGAAGAGGAAACCGAAGAAGAAACCGTAGACACCGCAGAGGAAGAGACGGTCGAAGAAGAGGACGAGGAAGTATCTGAGACCGATACGGAGGCTTAAGACATCATCCCTCCCAGACAAACACAAAACCAAATACAAATTATGGACACAGCCCAAATGAAAGCTGTGTCCATTTTAAATTTCAGAGACTTTAAATTTCAGAAACATACTTTTAAAATATTGAAAATTTCTTACGGTTCAAACCGCATATAAGTATCCTCCGGGATCTCCGCGTCAATGATTGGTTCCCCATCCGGATAATCGGACTCAAAATATACCTTCAGGTACACGACCTTGTCCTGATACAATCCGCCGAAATACCGCTCTCCAGACTCCGCATACTGGTAATCCTGTGCTGCCACCTGGTCATTGATCACCTTTAAGCACTCTCCCGCGTACCAACCGATCTCATCAACGTCCGTTTCATCGCGAATCACCAGCGTGACATCCATCGGCGTCTCGTCCTCCGGCATCGTAAAATCCAGACTGACTGTCATCGGATAATCCGCAGGATCCAACGCAACATCCTCTACGTCCGCGCGAAGCTGCTCCTCATCCAGTATATAGTTAAAATAAACATTAAAATCCGGATCTCCCGAGTCCTCTCCTTTGCCCACCTGCGGGGCTACAATATTGCTCTGAGTGCAGGCGCAAAGCATCAACGCACAGCCCGCAATCGCAAAGTACTGTTTCCCTTTCATTTTTATCGATTCCTCCTTGCAGACAAGCGGTATCGTAACGACAATATTCATAGATTTTCTATATATCAGACCTTCCGGCGCTTACCGCGCAGCTAATGTCCGCATCCTGTAAAAGAATATCCGTCGGTATGACCGCATTTTCACCGCCACATGATTATATACGATTATCAGCCCTTTGAACAGCCTTTTTTCCAAACGTCATAAAATCTTCATAAATCCGTTCGGGAATCTGCATTTCTGCAAATCGCAATACCCACGCTGAGCATCAGCCAGAACGCCGGCGCTACAATCGGCAGGTTCAGATTGACCAACGCCTGTATCGCGTAACACACTATCGCAGTGAGAATTCCCGACAGATAACGGTTTTTCTTACAGTTCACCGCTACTTTCCGGATCACGGCAAGCAGGAAAGCAATATAAAACACCAGGCCCACGGCCCCGATGGTAACCAGATACTGCAGGTATTCATTATGAGCCGTATCAAAGACCTGCCCGGTCAGCGTACCCATTTCCTGATAGATCAGATTGACCGTCATAATGCCAAAGGTATCAGGCCCGTAACCAAATAATTTCCGGATGACCGAGAAATTGTCAAAAAACATCAGGCAGCGTTTCCAGATATATCCACGGTTCGTTCCCCATGAATCACTGATCACCAGATACTGACCGGCAGCGCCTCCGTAACGATCCGCATGTCCGGCGATATTTGCGTCATACAGAGCAAAAGCAACGCCGAGAATCACCAGAACCACAAAAATGCCCCAGACAATCACCGCATACCGGCACCAGCATCTGGCCCGGTTTTTCCTAACCCCAAAATACCAGACCGCAGCGGCAATTGCACACAGCAGTACAATCAAAAACGTCAGCCAGCGAAATCCCGCTATGGCATCAAACAGCCCGCTCTCCAGTCCGATCACAGTGCCCTCGTAAGCGACGTTCAGCCAGGCAACGAACTTTATAATGGAAAAAAATGTCGCAAGCAAAAGAGGATATCTCCACAATCCCTCTTTGCTCTGGAAATATAGAAGCGGCATCAGACCCAGCAGAGCCGCAAGACTCAGATACGCATTTTCACTGTAACCCATGACAATCGCCAGCATGGAAATCACTGTCAGAATATAATACCATACAGCCCGTCCGCAATGTTTCTCTGTTGCGAAGAGACCGGCTGCGAGTCCCAGAATCATGGCTACATAGGCCGTATAAGAATTAATATTTCCCATTGTCGAAGTAAAAATATTTTCCTGTCCAGGCTTAATTCTGACCTTTAATCCCAGAATATCCATTTTAAAATAATCTGTGATTCCAAACAGACAAATCAGAAGACCGCTGATTAAAAAGATTTCCAGCAGCCATCCTTTCGGTTTCCAGCAGCGGGTAACAAGAAAATAAAAACACAGATACATCGTCAGCAGGAAAAGCCCCGAATATCGTCCTTCATTCCCCCAGAAAGATTCATACACATAATCAGACTGGATCGTAGAGATCGCCGCAGCAAGCCAGAACCCGATTACCAGCCCGTCCGGCAGGCCAAATGTCTCTTTCCAGCGGCGCGGATGCAGCGCGGATATCAGCTTTTTTACATGATTGCCCTGATACTCCTTAAAATCAATAAAGGCCATCATCAGTCCCAGGACTACTGAAATAAAAAGCATCGACACAACGATGATCCAGTAGCACTGATACTTTGTCTTTAAAACGTCAAAATAGGCGTCGTGCAGGATCAGCGGGAAGATGGTCACCAACGCCAGAATACCAATCGTCATGATCCCGCAGAAAATTTTCCCACAGGTATCCGCAAACAAATCTCGCTGTTCTGTTTTTCCCGAATGTTTCTCTATTTTACTCATCGCTGGACTCCTTTAAACAAAAACTGTCAACAGGCGCAACACCCGCTGACAGTCTTTCTTGCCAATCAAGTCTGAAAATATGACTGATAAACTTACGCTTCCGGCTTCTCTAACTGTACGATCGCGGATTTCTGCATCGGGATCCGGCAGTTTTTATTATTGCCGAACTCGATGATCACCGTGTCCTCAGTCATATCGATAACGACCCCATAAAAGCCCGCCGTCGTCAGGACGCTGTCGCCAACCGCGATACTGTTTAACAGCTCCTGCTGCTTCTTTTTTTCCTTCTGCTGCGGGCGGATCGCCATAAAATACATCAGTGCGCAAAAGAAAATAATATAACCCACTAAAAATGTTCCGCTCATGATTGTCCTCCTGTGATTGGATCCTCCCGGATCGTTTTTTTATTTTCCGCGAGGAGTCTCTTCTTTGATCAATCTTTACTCCTGCGGACCTGCTGCCATACGGGCGAGCTTCTCCGCTTTATAAGACGCGTATCGATGTTCTTCGATCGCGCTGCGAATCTCTGTCATCATTGTATTATAAAAATACAAATTATGCAAGACACATAATCGCATCCCCAGCATTTCCTTTGCCTTAAACAGATGGCGGATATAAGCCCTGCTGTAGGATCGGCACGCCGGACAGCCACAGCCTTCTTCGATCGGCCTCGGATCCAGTTCATACTTGCGATTCAGAAGATTCAGTTTTCCATGATTGGTATAAACATGGCTATGACGTCCGTTTCTTGACGGATACACGCAGTCAAAGAAATCTACACCCCGGTCAACCGCTTCAAGGATATTGGCCGGTGTCCCGACGCCCATCAGGTACGTTGGTTTGTCCCGCGGCAGCAACGGCACGGTCACATCCAGGATGTGATACATCTCCTCGTGCGACTCTCCGACCGCCAGACCACCCACAGCGTAACCGTCCAGATTCATTGATGAAATCGTCCTTGCGTGATTCATGCGGATCTCGTCGCACACACCTCCCTGATTGATACCAAAGAGGAGCTGTTCCCGGTTAATCGTATCCGACAGTGAATTCAGCCGGTTCATCTCAATCCGGCAGCGCTCCAGCCAGCGGCTTGTCCGGTCAACAGATGCCCTGATATAAGAAGTCTCTGCCTTGCTCGGCGGACATTCGTCGAATGCCATCGCAATTGTCGAGCCCAGATTGGACTGGATCTGCATGCTTTCTTCCGGACCCATAAAGATCTTGTGTCCATCGATATGGGACTGGAAGGAAACTCCCTCTTCTCTTATCTTTCTCAGACCAGCCAGGGAGAACACCTGAAAGCCGCCCGAATCCGTGAGGATCGGCCGATCCCAGTTCATGAATTTGCGCAGACCGCCAAATCTGCGGATCAACTCGTCTCCGGTACGTACATGGAGATGGTAGGTATTGGAAAGTTCTACCTGAGTGCCGATCTGCCGCAGATCGTCGGTGGAAACCGCACCTTTGATTACGCCTACAGTGCCTACGTTCATGAATACTGGTGTTTCAATCGTGCCGTGTACGGTTTCCATGCGCGCGCGCTTGGCGCGGCCGTCGGATGCGATTATTTGATAGTTCATTTTATTTCTGCCTGTTTTTACTTTATGATCACCAATCCGTTCCTGAGAGGGAAGAATATCTTCCCTCTCAGGAACTATTTTGTTGGTAACCACACCTAAAAATACATAATTTTCACAATTAAACTGGTTATGGAATCCTATAAAGCAAATTTAATACTTACTTCTGAACCTTCTTACTCTCCGCCTCAGCCTTCTTCGCCTCCGCGCGTCTCTTCTGCTTCTGCAATGTCAGTGTATACCAGAGAGACCCTGCTACGCAGATGGACGAGTAAGTGCCGCATATGATACCGACCATCAGCGGCAGAGTAAACTCACGGATCGAGGATACTCCCAGCAGGAAGAGAACAAATACCATGATGAAGGTCGTCAGGGAAGTGTTGATGCTTCGGGTCACGCTCTGTGTGACACTCTTATTGACTACATCCTCCAGGGTCTCTTTGCCTGTTTTCTGAGCAAGGTTTTCGCGCACACGATCAAAGATGACGATCGTCGCGTTGATCGAATAACCCACAATCGTCAGCATGCAGGCGATAAAGGTCGAACCAACCGACCATTTCGCAATTGCATAAAAGGTGAGTACTACCAGTACGTCATGTACCAGACACAAGATCGCGCTGGCCGCAAAGTTGATATCCTTGAAACGGAACCAGATGTAAAGAAGCATCAGGATCGTAGCGACGATTACCGCTACCAGTGCATCCTGCTTCATCTCGGTACTGACTGACGCAGAAATGCTTTCCGCTGTAATTTTCTCTGCCTCCACTCCGAAATTCTCTACCAGAGACTCTTCCAGAGCTTTTCTCTGCTCGACATTTAACGTCTTTGTCTTGATGATCACTTCATTGGTTCCGGCCACCTTCTGTGTCTGCACGTCTGCATCCTGGGTGATCTCGGAAACCTTCGGTACTACCTCAGAGGAAATCTGCTCCAGCGACATATCTTCGTTGAAAGTCACGCTGGTGGAGGTGCCACCGGTGAAGTCCATGCCGTAATTTAAGGGTTTGCCGCTCCCCGCCAGATTGGCACCCATGCCGACCCAGCCGATCACAATCAGCACAACCGAAATCAGAAAGCAGGTTTTTCTCTTGCCGACAAAGTCAAATACCTTGCCCTGTCTGCGGATTCCGTAAAATTTCGGATCTTCGAAGCCCAGCGCATACAGTGTATTTAACGCTCCTCTGGTTACAAAAAGCGCCGTCACCATCGACAATACGATACCAATCGCCAGCGTCGTAGCAAATCCCTTTACCGTACCCGAACCACGCAGATAGAGAACCACCGCCGCGATCAGAGTTGTGATATTGCCGTCGATAATCGCCGAAAGCGCCTTGGAGAAACCGGTCTTAATCGCGGATCTGACGGTCTTGCCGTAGCCAATCTCCTCCTTGATACGGGTAAAGATGATAACATTCGCATCTACCGCCATACCTACCGACAGGATAATACCCGCGATACCCGGCAGTGTCAGCGTCACCTGGAACGCTGCCAGCAGGACCAGAATCACGCCCACATAAATCGCCAGCGCCAGAGCTGCCGCCAGTCCCGGAATCAGATAAACAATGATCATAAAGAGTACGACCACGCCAAATCCGATCATACCGGCTCTGAGACTTGTGGAAATCGCCTCCTGGCCGAGCTTCGCGCCCACTACGTTAGAGCGCAGTTCTTCCAGTTCCAGGGACAGCGATCCGATACGGATCGTAGAAGCCAGCGTTTCTGCCTCCTCATAGCTGTCCATGCCGTCGATCTGGCACTGTCCGCCGGTAATCGCTTCACGGACGACCGGGTTGGAATAAATCATGTTATCATAGATAATCGCAATTCTCTTACCGACATTTGCTGTCGTCGCCTCCGCGAACGCCGCAGTCCCCTCATCGGTAAAAGTCAGGCTGACCACATAAGACTTCACGTTATTCTGATCAATAATGCCTGCTTTTGCTGACGCCACCTGATCGCCGGTCAGAATCACCTGGCCATCTTCATCCACAAATATCAGGGAGCCCGGTTTTCCCAGTTCTTCCAGAATTGTGTTGGCATCCGATACGCCCGGAATATCGATATTGATCCGGTTATCGCCCTCCTGATAAACCTCCGCCTCGGTACTGTAGTTCTGCACACGCTGCTGAAGCTTATAAATCGTATCGGACATTTCTTCTGCAGTAGGATTCTCGTCAACTGCCTGATAAGTAATACTTACACCCCCGGCCAGATCCAGGCCCAGTTTGATGTCATCCATGGTGCTATAGCCCAGATAACCAAACAGGCAGATCGCCACAAGCAGGATGAGCAGTCCGACTATCCCCTTCACCTTACTGTTCTTCATTGCTTTTTCTCCTTATTTCTTACTTCAATGACCACCAGCGGCTATTATTCCTCAGGACAACGCCGCCTTAATCATAATTGCGCACTCAATTCTTTTCTTCTGCATCTCGCAGCCGATGTCATAGGCATCCGTAATGCGTCCATGAAAATTGTAGGAATTCGCCGCACATCCGCCGCTGCAGTAAAAACGCGCAAAACAATTGCGGCATTTTTCCTTTGCGTACACATTACAAAGTTTAAATTCATCACGAATATCTTCCCGCACAACACCGGTATCCACGTTTCCCATCAGGAAATTCTCCTGCCCCACAAACTGATGGCAGGGATAAAGATCTCCCCATGGCGTGACCGCCAGATACTCCGTACCGGATCCGCAGCCGGACAACCGTTTTGCCACGCAAGGACCCTGGTCCAGATTCAACATAAAATGAAAGAAATTGAAGCCATGGCCTTCCTGTCTGCGCCGGATATACTCAACGGCAAGTTTATCATATTCTTCCATGATACGGGGAAGATCCTCCTCGCGGATCGCGTATTCCTCTGTGGGTGCCGCCACTACCGGCTCCATCGAGAGCTGATCAAAACCGAGATCAGCAAAATGCTTCACATCCTCACAGAAATCCAGATTGTGCCGGGTAAAGGTTCCCCGCACATAGTAATCCTTATGAAGCGCGCGCCGTTCGGCCGCAAACTTCTGGAATTTCGGGACTATGATATCATAGCTGCTCCCATGACCATTTCTGGTCGGCCGCATATAGTCGTTAATTTCACGGCGTCCGTCAAGACTCAATACGACATTCGCCATCTCCCGGTTACAGAAATCCATGATTTCGTCATTTAACAGGACACCGTTTGTTGTCAGTGTAAAACGAAACCGTTTATTATGCGCCTGCTCCTGAGAGCGTCCATACTCCACCAGCTGCTTTACCACTTCCCAGTTCATCAGCGGCTCTCCGCCAAAGAAATCTACTTCCAGGTTGATCCGGTTCCCGGAATTTGCAATCAGAAAATCCAGCGCCTTTTTCCCGACCTCAAACGACATCAGCGCACGCCGCCCATGATACTCACCTTCTTCTGCAAAGCAGTAACGACAGCCCAGATTGCAGTCATGTGCAATATGCAGGCACAGCGCCTTAACCACAGTCTTTCGCTTCTTAAAATCTGTAATATACTGCTGATAAATATCACGGGTATACAATTCCCCGGCGTCAATCAGCTCCTGGATCTCATCCAGAGCTTCCCCAATCTCTTTCTCCGGATAGGAATCCTTCAGGCTGTTCCTTACATATTGACGCGTCTCCGGAGAAATCGGAACTGCCGTTTCCAGTTCTCCGACAATGGGCTCTAAGAGAGCGACCGCATCATAAACAACATTGTCCACGACATGCACCGAACCACTGGCTATGTCCATAACAATGTTATAACCATTATTTTTATACTGATGAATCACTACCGTTCCTCCGATAAAGCGGAAAAAAACCCCTACCTGCTTTCGAGAATAGGGGCCTGTTCTCATTTGTCTTCCTGAAAAAGATTATCTGTTCGCATTCTCGCAGGACTGATTGCCTACGGTGCAGGAAGTCTTGCATGCGGACTGGCAGGAAGTCTGGCACTCGCCGCAGCCGCCCTTTTTCATGGATTCTTTTAAAGTTTTGTTATTTAAGGTTTTTACGTGTTTCATATCTTTAAGCCTCCTATGCTCACAATTAACTCGCATTATAGCATATTGGGAAAATCAGTGCAAGGTTTTTCGCGGATTGTGGGGGAACTTTTCATCATATTTTCGCTTACCGTCCGTCTCTGCGAGAAAATCCATCAAAACTTTTTTATCATTCTTAGAGGGATCCTCCAACACAGCGTCAAGCATCCGCGAGAGGATCACCCCGATCTCGCGTCCTGGTTTCACACCGGCCAAGATCAGGTCCTGGCCGGTGACGGCCAGCTGCCTGAGTGTCAGGCAATCGCCTCTCTCCCGGATCCGCGCGGTCAGTCTGCGGATGTTTTCTCCATATTCGTTCAGTTCAATCAGAGCGTCCCAGATCTGTGGTTCCATCTGACTCATGGCGCGGCGCACGGCGACTTCGTCCTCGTTCATCGGTTTTCCGGCCCAGGATGTGAGCGTCCTTACATGTGCGATGGTTTCATTATCCATCTTCAGGTCTTTCAGTATCCGCACGGCTTCCTCAGGAGAAACCAGTCGCAGAAGCGCCGCCCAGCGCAGGTATCTGACTTCCGGGAGTCCTGCGGGGATCCTGATGTCCTCCCATGGGATCCGGGAAAATGACGGGGACACATATTCGCTGATCCCGGTTTCATACACATCCTTTATTTTTTCCGGGCATCCGGATAACAAAGTCTTTGTGAGTTCCGCCTGGATCCGTTCTTTGCTGACTTTCGCGAGGTTTGGCGCGATTGTGCGGATCGCTTCGCGGGTCACGGGATCGATCGTAAAGTCCAGCTGTGCGCTGAAACGGATCGCGCGCAGGATCCGCAGGGCATCCTCAGTAAACCTCTCAGTCGGATCACCAACGCAGCGGATCACCCGACGCTTCAGATCTCCGGCTCCGTCAAACGCGTCCACAATCCCGGTCTCCGGGCTGTACGCTATTGCGTTAATCGTAAAATCGCGGCGTCGCAGGTCTTCCAGCAGATCTGATGTGAACTGTACCTGCTTTGGATGTCTCCCGTCTTCATACTCACCGTCGATCCGATAAGTAGTTACTTCATAACCGACCCGATCGACCAGAACGGTCACTGTCCCGTGCTGAATCCCGGTATCGATGGTCCGGCGAAAAAGTTCCTTAACCTGAACCGGTCTCGCAGACGTTGTGATATCCCAGTCGCCCGGAGTCCGCCCCAAAAGTGTATCGCGGACACAGCCGCCCACAGCATAAGCCTCATAACCATGACGTTTTAATTTTCCGATGATATAATCCACCTGACGCGGAATCTCTATCTGCATCCTGGCAACCCCTCTGAAAACTCCTTATCGATCCGGTTCCTGTCAATGACCAGCTCGGTATGGAATCTTTCTGTAAGTATCAATATGCCCTGCCCCAGTAAACCATCTTCTTTGCGGGACGTCCGCAGCACACGCAGCAGTCAGATAACTGTTCCTGTGCAAACGGCATGCAGCGAGATGTTGCAGATGTATCTTCCTTAATCTTATCCTCGCATGCCTGATCTCCACACCACATCGCCTTTACAAATCCCGGTTTTTCATTGATCGTTTTTACAAATGACTCGTAATCTGTCGCCGTATAAGTATGCGCTTCACGATGCTTTCTCGCCCGCTCCAGCATATCTGTCTGAATCGTATCCAGCAGTTCGCCAACAGACTGCGCAATCGTATCCAGCGCTACTGTCATCTTCTCATTGGTATCCCGGCGTACCAGCACTGCCTGTCCGTTCGCGAGATCCCGCGGACCGATCTCCACGCGCACCGGTATTCCGCGCATCTCATGCTCCGCAAATTTCCATCCCGGACTTCTGTCTGAATCATCTACCTTAACACTGTAATCCTTCAGCGCGTCTTTTACTGCGTATGCCGCATCCAGCACGCCCTCTTTCTTCTGCTGGATCGGTACGATCACTACCTGCGTCGGCGCAATCCGCGGCGGCAGCACCAGTCCGTTATTATCTCCGTGTACCATAATCAGAGCGCCGATCATACGGGTCGTCATACCCCAGGACGTCTGATGGACATATTTTAATTTGTTATCCTTATCAGCGAACTGAATGTCGAACGCTTTCGCGAAGCCATCGCCAAAGTTATGGCTTGTGCCGGACTGCAGCGCCTTACCGTCGTGCATCAGCGCCTCGATCGTATAAGTTGATTCCGCCCCTGCAAACTTTTCCTTATCGGTCTTCTGTCCGCGGATCACCGGGATCGCCAGCACTTCTTCACAGAAGTCCGCGTAAACATTCAGCATCTGGATGGTGCGCTCCTCAGCTTCCTCGGCAGTCGCATGAGCCGTATGGCCTTCCTGCCATAAGAATTCACGGGATCTTAAAAACGGGCGGGTCGTCTTCTCCCAGCGCACCACCGAACACCACTGGTTATAGACACGCGGCAGATCCCGGTAAGAATGAATGTCCTTCGCATAAAAATCACAGAATAAGGTCTCGGAGGTCGGGCGCACACACATACGCTCCTGAAGTTCATCCAGACCACCCTGAGTCACCCAGGCCACCTCCGGTGCGAAGCCCTCTACATGATCCTTTTCCTTATTTAACAAGCTCTCCGGAATAAAGATCGGCATATAGACATTCTGTACACCAGTCTCCTTAAAGCGGCGATCCAATTCCTTCTGAATATTTTCCCAGATTGCATATCCTGCGGGTTTAATCACCATGCAGCCCTTGACGCTGGCATAATCACACAGCTCCGCTTTTTTTACTACATCCGTATACCATTGAGCGAAATCCACATCCATTGAAGTGATCGATTCCACCAGCTTTTTATCATTTCCCATGACGGCTCTCCTCATATCATATTTATTCATTTTCCATGATAATCGTTCAGGACAGATTTTCATCCACGACCTGAACAGTCACATCCAATCTACGTTATTTTTTCATGATTGTCAAGTGTTACCTTCATCCGGACGGCCATAGCGTTACCTTCCGTTACCTGTCACACCCATACCACCCACCACGTTGCGGTGCCAGGCGCCGGCGGCGCTTGTTAAGCACCGACCGGAGCGGAAGCGGAGAGCATGGGGCCAGGTACGCAATGGAGCCAAAGCGGCGTCCACAAACGACAAACAGTTACCGGTGATACGTCTGACTGTCAACACATGACCGATAACTGCATAGCTCACACACAAAATATTACATCGGATATCTGTCTCATCAATCACTGTCGGGCAGCAGTTTAATGATGATCATCAGTTCTTTGATAAAACTGCCCTCCCCTACCTCAATATCGTCGATATGACTGCGCGCCGGGAAATGGCCGCCGCCCATCTCCTCCAGTTCAACCATCAGCCAGTTGTACGCCGAATACTTTGCGTCCTCAATCGCATCCTCCAGATCCGGCCCGTCGCCCCAGCATCCCTCCAGATCCGGGAACTCTACATGATAGCCTCCATCTTCTTTGTGCGGTGTAAATACCGCAGGATAAGTAAATGTCATTTTCGTAACTCCTTCTATTATTTTATGTAATATAACTTATCGGAAGTTGCGTCAGCAACTGCCGATAAAAGGCGTATGCTTTTGCACTGTCAATCCGATTATGAATTTCATTCAACATACACTCCGACTCTCTCAACGTGAAAAGACTCTCCCCTGAGGCCCCATATACTGCGAACTGCCAAATCCCAGAATCAGCGTAAAGATCGGCTTAAGAAAGAACAGGCCAAGCGCAAACGGCATCCCGTGCCCGTAGGCTTCTGATAATTTAAAAGCCGACACCGCTGTGATCACAAAAGCTCCAATCTCAAAAAGCCACGACGCAATACCAAAGAAGAATCCTCCGTCCGACGGACAACTCAGAAGTCCCATGATACACAAAATCCAGATCCAGTAATATTTTACCTCCCAGGTGAGCCGGAACTGAATATAGGAACTGTAAAACGGGATCAGCGATTTCCACCCTTTTTCTCCCGCTTTGGTAAAAATCTTCCAGTAGGCAATGGCCTGCAGGATATACCAGACGATAGCGAGCGCAAAAAGGAGAAATCCCAGACCGAGCAGTATTATCATAAAGGCCATGTCCATTGTTAAATTCCCCCTTTATCGATTTTGTAATCCCCTTATCATCATTTTTATTTTTCAGACTGGTTCGATTATAATATGATTCCAAAACTTCGTCAACGGTATCCTAAAATCAAAAATGGGAATACTACACGTAAAGCTACTGGCAAACACTTAATTCTTTCATTCTTCGTTTTATTGAGAATCTTTGAGCATTTAGAAATCTTGACGGAAGTGGTTAGCATATGCTAATCTAATAATCAGAAATTACAAAAGGAGGTAAGCGATGTCAGCAGATACCATGCTTTGTTTTTTGGAAAACTGTACCCCCGAGGCGCGTCTCGGTCTGCGTGTTGCTTCTCAGTGCGCCCCCGTGTTGAAGGATCTCAAGGTCTCTAATCTGATCAGCGTAAAGCCCGGAGAATGGCGTCAGCTCCGTAAACATCTGCACCCCTGCAGGATATTCTGTGTACCGCTGTATCAGAACGAAGTCCGGGACGTCCTGCTGCTCTACCGCGATATGCGTATGAAAAATCTGCTGTCCGATCCCAGGATCTGCCGATTCCTGCTCAAATACGGCTATACCTCTTTTGATATCGCGGCGGTTCTTCGCCGGCTCCGCCATCGCTATAGCCAGTACGCAAGTGGAAACGGAGAATTTCCTCACGAACTGGGCGTCCTTCTCGATTACCCGGTGGAAGATGTCGAAAGCTACATCTTAAACCGTGGCGAAAACAGCCTGCTGACCAGATACTGGAAGGTCTACCACAATCTGCCAAAGGCAGAGCAGATTTTCCAGGCCTATGACGCAGCAAAAGAGCAGGCAATGACAGAGATTATCCTCGGCTGGCAGCTCAGTCAGGTCGCCGTCTGAGATTATCTGTTATATCATCAGAAATCATTTTTCTGGTTGAATGATAAACAATAATGAACGGTCTGTTACCGTTTCTTATAATTTTTAACACCAAAATACGAAAAAGGAGATCAGGGATATGAAAAAGGTTTATGTAATTTACTGGAGCA
The DNA here is from genome assembly GCA_021204025.1 of Clostridiales bacterium. Lineage (GTDB taxonomy): Bacteria > Bacillota > Clostridia > Lachnospirales > Lachnospiraceae > Brotaphodocola. The sequence continues at coordinate 69,609 of JAJQAC010000014.1, forward strand.
GCACCGGCAATACTCAGGCAATGGCAGAGGCGATCGGTCAGGGTATCACAGAGGCAGGAGCAGAGGCAGTGGTACTGGATGTCTCCTCCGCAGACGCTTCCGTTCTGCAGGATGAGACGGCATTTGCGCTCGGCGCATCCGCGATGGGCGCAGAGGAACTGGATCCGGATATGGACGCATTTGTAGCAGAAGTGGAGGCTTTCGCTTCCGGCAAGCGGATCGCCCTCTTTGGTTCTTATGACTGGGGCGACGGTGAGTGGATGCGGACCTGGTGCGAACGCATGGAAAATGCCGGCGCTTCCATCGTAGGCGGCGAAGGTCTGATCGCCAATCTCACTCCCGACGATGATGCGGTCGCGGCCTGCAAGGCGCTGGGCGCAGAGCTTGCAAAATAAACGATTGTGCAGTCCTGTAATCGAGTAGGAGGCGGCTTTTTGCCTCCTACTCGCCACGTGCGGCGCCGGATGTCCGGTGGACATCTGTTTTTAGCGCCGACCGAAGCGGAGCATAGACCAGGAGGCAGCATAGCCGCAAAATTCCTTACCCGGTCCTGTGTATATAAAAACGCTCCCGGATGCAAAATCCAGAAGCGCTTTCTTTTTCTCATAAATAAACATCCTCCGCCAATCCGGCGCATCATCAGTCATGGACGCCGACCCGGAAATATCCTCAATCCACATACGCTACCTGCGCCACCGTCTCTGAAACACTCACAGCGTCCTCTTCTTCCAGATAGCCGCAGGTCTGCATCCGGCTGATCACAACCATCTGACGTTTCGCCGCCAGATCCGGATTCTTTGTCGGAGCATACACGCTTGGGGCGTTGGGGATACCGGCCAGAAGGGTACACTCATAATCTGTCATCTCTGACGGTTCCTTATCAAAATATCCCTCGCAGGCAGACGCCACATCATAATATCCATCACCAAAATAAATACTGTTGACATACAATTCCAGAATCTCTTCATCCGTGTATTCCCGCTTGAAATCCAGTGCGACAAATGCTTCAGCCACCTTGCGTGTCAGTTCCTTTTCCTGGCTGAAGTAAAGATTTTTCGCCAGCTGCTGCGGAATCGTGCTCCCGCCCTCCACAAAGGCACCTGCCTGAATGTCGTGAATCACAGCCCGGCAGATCGCAATCAGATCAATGCCATTGTGATCATAAAAACGATGATCTTCCACCGCAATGATCGCATTCACGTAAGTTTCCGGCAAGTCCTCGTAGTCCGTATAAGTATCCTTTGACTGAACCTCTCCGACCTTTTCTTCAAGGCTTACCTCTGCAACAGCATCCTGGTATATCTGATATCCCTCATTTATAATACAAAATCCGGAGCAGACAACTACTGCCAGCATCAAAAAAGCCAGGCATTTTACACAGGTAATCATCTTTTTCATAACCGTCTGCTCCTTTCCTGTCACTGAGACTATAAACATCCCGGTCTCACATGAAATCATGAACTTCGTTCGTGATTCATTCGCCGATCTTTCCATGCATGCAGGCACACATTTTCATTGCTTACGCTCATTATATCAGGAAAAAAACTACAGGACTTTAGTAATTCCTTTCAATATCTGAATCTTTTCCGTTATTTCTGACAAAAATCTTACGACGTACATAATAGCTGATCGTGGATGCCAGAACGAATCCGATGCAAAGTCCCAGCAGTCCCGGTACGAGATTCTGCGCGTTTAACGTGATCCGCTCCGGATCTGTAAGTACCACTCCTACCATCATATTATAAAGCAAATCCGCCGGAATCAGCGGGATAATAGACGGATACAAAAAGACCGTTGGCGGCATCTTCTTGCGTGCTCCCACATATTCCGCAAAAAAAGCCGCACACATGGCCGCCAGCATCGTGTAAACCAGTCGTTTATCCGTCATTTCCATAAAAAGCAGAAAAGCAGCCCTCGTCAGCGCTCCTCCGGCCGCCGCCCATAACAGGTCCCGCCCCACGATCCGAAATAAAAGCGCAAACCCCAGCGATGCCAGGAACGACCATATCACAAGTTCTATATTGGCTACCATAAAATCAGTCCTCCGAAAATATATATGCTGAGAACCAGCCCTGATGCCAGAGCAGCCGACTCAATCAGCACCCTGAAAAACTGCAGAATCCCGTTCATTTCATTTCCACACAGGAGATTTCTCATGGCGTTCACCATAGGAATACCGGGAATAATCAACATGGTATTCGCGATAATCACGATAAAATAATTCTGAGCCAGACCGATACGCACCAGCAGAATCGCAAGCGTACCTTCCACCAGTGTGCAGAGAATATTAGAAATAATTTTATTGATACCGGAAGTCCCGATCAGCTTTAAAAGCCAGTATAACACAAACATATTAACCATGGCCGCCAGCGCGTCACGCGCAGTCCCGCCAAAAATAAATGTCAGACTTGCCGTCGCCAGCAGGTTCCCCAGAATGACTACAGCTTCCGGGTATTCCTTCACTGACATTACTTCCCGCAGCCGTCCGCGCAGCGTTGCCGGATCCGGTTTTTCCCTGCATATGCTGTGATACAGTTCATTCAGACTGCGCAGTCTCTCCAGATGTATTCCCGCTGCCGGAATCATAACCTGACGTGATGCCGCAGTGCCCTGCGCATTCTTCGCACTCACAATCAAAATAGAACTCAACGAAAAAACGCTGACGTCGTGTAACCCATAACTATGGCACACAACCCCAACCGTTTCGTTTACCCGCTCCAGAGTCGCTCCGGAAAGCAACTCCTGTTTCCCCAGATTTACCGCAAAATCCAGTATGTAATCAATCTCGCTCACCGCAGTCGTCCCCCGCTCTGCTCAATCCCGGGAATATTATCTGTCTGATATATATACTCACTGTCACGCCGCTCATAAACCAGAACATTATCCCTGTTTGCCTGAACCATGCCAAGTTCCGCGGCCGCTTCATAAATCTGACCCAGATCAATGACCTCCCGCAGATCCTTCTCCAGCAGATTGTTCTGTTCCGACACCCGGTAATACTCACTCTCCAGCCCAGATATCGCCTGAACACGGTACTGAGTAAGCGTACACAGGTTAATAAAATGGAAACAGGAAATCACAGTAAAGATCACAACCACAGCAAGCACAACCACATAAGGCAGTTCGCCCAGAAAAGGGGAACGCTCCTGTTTTAACATTAATTCGCCCGTCTTTTCATTGACAGCGAAAATATAGGGCCGGCTTCCCGGCATTAATTTTCTGGCGGTATTTCCCGAAGTCATATTCATGGCTATTTTCTCATATCCCTGTAAAATCTATATCCTGCACACAATCCGACCCGCGCCCGACACATATCGCCGACACAAGTGTCATCATTTGCGCCCTTCCGAAAAATCACAACATTTAGTAGGGGCAACTGACCGATTACTACTACATTTTGACACACTTCTCTGCAAATGTCAAACTATAATTTGATTTATTTTATTAACATTTATTTTCTGTAAAATTTTTTGTACCATTGACGATTTCCGCATAACCTTATATACTTGATAGCATCCGGGTAAAAGACAAACCACGTAAAAGAACACGAGGAGCAACTGCCATGTCAAAAACGCTTGAAATCGCAATCATGATCGTCCTGTGGATGATTGGCAATTTTATGATCTCCAAGGGGATCCGCATCTTCACCAAAAAGAATACCGGTATCCATATCACTTTTTTCAGCGCCGCTATTAAAGTGATCTGGGCCATTCTTCTTATCCTGGCCATCACAGGCATGTTTCCTCTCACTGCTTCTTTAAACGCGACACTGCTGACAAGTTCCGGACTGTTAGTCGCCATCATCGGTTTTGCCGCCCAGGAAGTGCTGGCAGACGTCATCAGCGGACTGATGCTCAGCTGGGCTAAGCCTTTTGATATTGGTGAAAAAATCACAATTGAAAGCCTGAATATATCCGGCTTTGTCGAGAGCATGAATCTCCGTCACACTGTGATCCGCACTTATCACAACAGCCGCCTGATCGTTCCCAATGCGGTGATCAACACAGCTGTCATCGAAAACTCCAACTACGACCGCCATTTTGTCGGCAGCTACCTGGAGATCCCGATCAGCTATGACTCGGATCTCGAAAAGGCTTATGCCATCATGGAGGAAGTCATTTCCTCGCATCCCCTGATCATCGACGTCCGCGAGGACAAGTCTGTCGGAAACAAGATTCTGGTTCTTGTCAGCAAGATGGATGAAACCGGCATCATTCTCAAATGCACGATCCGAACAAAGACGCTCGACGACAATTTTGTTGCCTGCAGCGATATCCGCAGACAGCTGAAGAAACGTTACGACGAAGAAGGCATCCGTTTTTATCTCAACCGCGTCAAAATCGTCAGTTAAAATAAACGAAAAAAATGATTTTCCATTTCCTCTAAATTCCATTAAAATCAGGAACCTCCCTTTCGAATCGATACTAAAATATAGTATCAACGTTTAACAGGGAGGTTTTTTATGAAAAAATCAACTACAGGAGCTGCTTCCGGCAGTTCTTTCCATACGTTATGGCAAAAACAGCGCATGATTACTCTGACCGGCGCAGTGATACTCCTCACCATCAGTCTCAGTGGCTGTGGGAAAAACGAGTCCGATAATCTTACCAAAGTCACACTCAACGAAGTGGCTCACTCCATTTTTTATGCTCCGCAGTATGCGGCGATCGAACTTGGGTATTTCCGGGATGAAGGACTGGATCTGACTCTGGTAAACGGGGGCGGCGCCGACAAGGTCATGACCGCTCTGATCTCCGGAGACGCCGATATCGGCTTTATGGGATCAGAGGCCACCATCTACGCCTACGCAAACGGGGCGGAGGATTACGCTGTCAATTTCGCCCAGCTCACACAGCGCGCCGGCAACTTTCTCGTCGGACGGGAACCAGATCCGGACTTTACCTGGGAAAAGATTCGAGGTGCGAAGGTTCTGGGCGGCAGAGCCGGTGTAGTACATATATTAATCTAAATTATGAAACGATTGTAATTTTGTGCAACTGGGTGGATGGGATGAAACAAAATATTATATAGCAGAATGATAGCCGCGGGTGCTATGAGATTTTGCATCTGCGGATATATTTGTATTGATATTTTTAAAAATCCTGCATATAATAAAAGTAGGGAAATTCCTACTTTTCATGTCAAATTTAAAGCGGAGGTGTAATAAGATGTCAAATAATACATTTGTTGATAACGCGAAAGTAATGTCAAAGGGACAGGTCACGATACCCAAAGATGTCCGCGATGTTCTCGGGGTATCGAGCGGTGATCGCGTGACGTTTGTCGTAGAGGGCAACACAGTCCGCATCGTCAATTCCGCCGTATATGCCATGCAGGTACTCCAAGCGCAGATGCAGGGTGAGGCAGAAAAGGCAGGGCTTACGTCTGAAGAGAATATTCTTGCACTCGTAAAGAAAGTACGGGCAGAAAGCGAGGTGTAAATGAGAATACTCATTGACACAAATATCCTGATTTCCGCGGTACTGAATCCAAAAGGAACACCGTTCCAGGCATATCTGAAAGCTGTTACCTATCCAAATCACGGAATGGTCTGCGAACAGAATATTGATGAAATGCGTAGGATCTATAATCGCAAATTCCCGAAAAAGATTTCTTCTTTTGAGCAATTTCTGTCTATCGCTCTGATGACACTGGAACTTGTGCCCACGCCGGACGAAGAAGATGATCGAGAACAGGAAATCCGGGATGTAAATGACCGCGCTATTTTACGGGCAGCAATCAATGCTAATGCTGATATTCTTCTGACCGGCGACAAGGATTTCCTTGAATCCGGCGTAACTCATCCTAAGATTATGAATGCTGTGGAATTCCTCTCGCAGCCCTGCGCATAAAGCGGCTCCTGTGATGGACAAACATCACAGGAGTTCTTTTGTTTTTCGTGCAAGATACAGAGGAAAGTTGGAAATCAACCCGTCTTTCCGATACTCGCGCTTCGAAAACCGGATCGCGTATTCAGGCTGATGATCGGCAACATATCTTTTAAAGAATGGCGCCGATTTATCTTCCCCTCCTTTTGCTTCCACAGGGATAATCTCCGTTCCGTACTGAAGTACAAAATCAATCTCACTGTTTTTGTCGGAGAAATAACGTGGTTCCACTTCAAACTGTCCGCGAAGCTGCTGCAAAATAAAATTTTCCGTCAGCGGTCCCTTGAACTGATAGTCCGATTTCAGGAGAATCGCGCTGTTGTCAATACCGGCCATGTGCTTTAGCAGACCGGTGTCAAACACAAAGAGTTTAAACTGGTCGAGTTTGTCAAAGGCAGAAAGCGGATGCTCCATTTTAGAAACATTATAGAGGCGGTTCAGCATACCGGCAGAGACAAGCCATTCGATGGCTTCCTCAAAATCACGCGCCCTGCCGCCCTCTCTGACTGCGCCGTACATGAATTTTTCATTGGGTTTGGCAAGCTGGGACACAATACTGCGGAAAACCATGAGAATACGTCCGCTGTTGATCTTGCCATTATGCTTGGAAAAGTCATTCTCATAAATGGTGATAAGCTCCCGCTGAATCTGACTGATCCTTGCCGGGTCTTTGTATTTGATCCAGGAAGCCACACATTCAGGCATCCCACCAATAATGAGATAATTATTATACGCTTCTAGCAGGCGGTTATGGAAAATATCTTCGATTGGCTGTTCTTTCTGAATACTATCGTAATACCTGTAAAGTGCCGGATCAGCCGCCTCCAGAAATTCATCAAAGGCAAGCGGATACAGTTCCAGCAGATTCACCATTCCCACCGGATAGGATTTCGGCTGTGCAAGCAGGGTACCAAGCAGACTGCCTGCCGCGATCACATGATAGTCGTTCGCTTTTTCTTTAAAATATTTAAGCGTATTCAGTGCCTCCGGGCATTCCTGTATTTCATCGAATATGATCAACGTTTTTTCGGGAAGAATCTTCTGACCAACAATCATAGACAGCAATTCGATGATCCGCTGGGGATTTTTATTTGTTTCAAATATGGATTTCAATTCATCCTCTTCATCGAAGTTGAAATAGACATAACTTTCATAACAGGACTGACCGAACTCTTTCATGAGCCATGTTTTGCCGACCTGTCGCGCGCCCTTTAACACCAGCGGCTTGCGATCGTCGCTTGCTTTCCAGTTTATTAAATCCTGAAGCGCACTTCGTTTCAAGTAAATCACCGACCTTTCCCGGCTATTGGTAGCCATTAACAGTATAACACGTTTTTCTGGATTTATGAGATAAATTTTACACGTTTTTCTTCAAAAATCCGGTTCGAAAAGGCACGTTTTTCTATTTGTATAAAATACTACAATCTTACTATTTTTATATAATGAAAGCGACATAAAGGATTAGTGTTTTATCCTTATGTCGCTTTCATTATATTATTTATCGACTACAACGTTTTTTCAAAAAACTCCCTGAGACCTGACAAAGCGTCATCTTCATCACTTCCCTGGGATAAACCCTGTCCTGACACGACAAAACATCAGCACAGTCCGCTCCCTGTTAAATGAGATATTCTCAAAGAAGAAAGATTCAACTCCTTCCCTGAAATTATTCTTCTAAAATCAGGAACCTCCCAGTCAAATCGATACTAAAATGTAGTATCACCATTTGAGAGGGAGATTTTTTATGAAAAAAACAAATCAAAAGACTGCGGCTCTGGCCTGTTCAGCTGTTATCCTTGGCATCAGTATCCTCAGTCTCGGGGATGCGAAAAAAAGGGAACCGACAATCTTACCAAAGTCACACTCAACGAAGTGGCTCACTCCATTTTTTATGCTCCGCAGTATGCGGCGATCGAACTTGGGTATTTCCGGGATGAAGGACTGGATCTGACTCTGGTAAACGGGGGCGGCGCCGACAAGGTCATGACCGCTCTGATCTCCGGAGACGCCGATATCGGCTTTATGGGATCAGAGGCCACCATCTACGCCTACGCAAACGGGGCGGAGGATTACGCTGTCAATTTCGCCCAGCTCACACAGCGCGCCGGCAACTTTCTCGTCGGACGGAAGCCAGAGCCGGACTTTACCTGGGAAAATCTTCGCGGTGCAAAAGTCCTGGGCGGCAGGGCAGGTGGCATGCCGGAGATGGTATTTGAATATATCTTAAAGAAGCACGGGATCGATCCAGAGACAGATCTCACCATCGACCAGAGTATCAGCTTTGGCCTGACCGCGGCTGCTTTTACCAGTGATGACTCCGACTATACGGTAGAGTTTGAGCCGTTTGCAACCAGTCTCGAACTGGAGGGCGATGGCTATGTCGTAGCCTCTCTGGGAACGGAGTCCGGTTATGTCCCCTATACCGCCTACAGTGCGAAAAAGAGTTATCTGAATGCCCATCCGGAGATCATCCAGCATTTCACCAACGCGATCCAGAAGGGAATGGATTACGTCAATTCTCATACGGCAGCTGAGATCGCCAGGACCATCCAGCCACAGTTTTCGGAAACGCCGTTGGAAAATATCACAGCGATCATTGACCGTTACCAGTCACAGGACACCTGGAAAAAGGATCTGATCTTTGAAGAAAACAGCTTCGAACTCCTGGAAAATATCCTGGAGGAAGCCGGTGAACTCCCGTCACGTGTCCCTTATACGGATCTGGTGACGACAGAATATGCAAAAAAGGCGACTATGCGATAATTCAGCAGAACATTTTGAGCAGGAGGCAACTTTTTCGTCTCCTGCTCGCTGTGCGAGCCGGGTACGGCGTTAGCTACATAATACCTCACCCGGCTCCATTTTTATGACTTATTAGAAGTTCCTCCAAGAACTTTCGATAAAAAGCGCATGCTTTTGCACCGTAAATCTGATTACAGGGTTCCGCGAAGCGGGTTCCTATAATTAATTATAACTTATCACATCCTGAATTTCTGAAAAATAACTCCCACAGCTTCCTCAGACAATCCCAATATCCTGCTTTCTCCACCTCGCCGTCTGTCAGAACCTCCACCTCGCCCAGCACCTTGCCGTTTAATTCATAGCGGAGCACTCCGGCTTTCTGGCCCTTTTCAACGGGTGCCTCCATCATTTCCGGAATCAGCAGTTTTTTTTCGATCCCATGAAAATCCTCTCCACCAAAACCAAGATAAGAAAATCTGCTCCTATAGATGAGCGGTACGCTCTCTTCCACGCCGTCTGTCACCGGCATCTGCACAAGTTCAGGCATTTCGCTATCTTCATATCGTTTGCAGTTTGCGTAGCCATAATCCAGCAGCGTTTTAGCGTCCGCGAAACGTGCCTTATAATCCGGCGCGGCCATCACCGACGCGATCAGCCGGACACCGTTCTTTTCCGCGGTTGCGGACAGACAGTATTTTGCCAGTGACGTCGACCCGGTCTTAAGTCCCGTCGTCCGGAAATCTGTGGCCATCTTAAGAAGCCTGTTGGTGTTGGATAAGCCAAATTCTTTCGTGCCCAGCTTTGTCACATGTGTGATCTGATCCATCCAGATTGTCGAATAATTGTGGATCGCCGGATATTTCGTAATCAGCTCCCGGGACATCAGGGCGATATCGCGCGCCGTCGTTACATGACTCAGAGAATCCGTCAGACCACAGCAGTCTTCAAAATGCGTATTGCTCATTCCCAGCCCCGCGGCCCGCTCATTCATCATTGCGACAAAAGCCGCTTCGCTCCCGGCGATTTTTTCCGCCATCGCAACTGACGCGTCATTTCCGGATGCGATGACAATACACTTAATCAGCGTTTCTACGGTCTGTACCTCTCCCTCTTCCAGAAAAACCTGTGAACCACCCATCGATTTGGCGTATGCGCTTGTCACCACCTCGTCAGTCATCGTAATCTTACCCTGATCAATCGCGTCAAAAATCAGAATCAATGTCATAATCTTGGTAATACTGGCCGGACTTCTCTGCTCATCTGCGTTTTTCTCATAAATCACCTGTCCGGTCGAAGCCTCCATCAGCACGGCACTCGGCGCCTGGATCTCCGGTTCCGGTGTGCCGCTTATTGTCTGCGCTGCCACAGAAACCGGCCGGTACAGAAGGAAAAGCAGCGAAAACAAAATTACCTGACAGACCATCCTGCGCTGATTGGCATTGATGGCCAGACCAAAATCCTCTTTACCGGGAATTAACCTCGATAATAACAGCATATCGATCCTCTTCTGGATTCCTTTTTATTACTGTATGGCTATTTTTCGGATTGTATGTTATGATGTAAGCGTGAAATTTGCCTGTCAAAGGTATACTTTTCACCTTTACCCTAATACAAAAACGTCGTTCATCGCCATGATACCACAGCGATCATCATAATGAGGAATTTACTATGGGAAGATTTGAATATGGCCGGCGCTATCGCCGCAGACGCCGCAGGAAGCAGATTCTCCATCTGCTCCCCTTTATTCTGGCGGCCGTCATCCTGATCGGAGGAGGCGGATATGGCATTTACCGGCTTGCAGCTTCACACAAACGAAATCAAAGCAGCGGAAACGCCGTCATATTGGCAAACGAAGAACCCACCAATCCAGACTCTGATCACTCCGAACATCTCGCAGAGACACAGACAGACGAAACGGCTGAGACTATTACAGAACCGCAGACGCCCCTGGAACTGCTCCTTGCCCAGGCCGATACACTCGCTGCCGGATATGACTATGACGCAGCCATTGAACTGATTTTATCTGACGCGGAATTCGCTGATACACCGGAGGCAGCCGCTGCGGTCGCAGGCTATGAAGAGATCAGATCCTCCCTCATCCGGGCAGATATCTCGGAAATCACGCACGTCTTTTTCCATTCTCTGATCGTGGATCCGGCAAAAGCCTTTGACGGGGAAGCCGACCAGGATGGTTATAACCAGGTTATGACAACCGTGGACGAATTTAAAAAGATCCTGCAGTCCATGTACGAAAAAGGCTATGTACTGGTCCGGCTGCACGACATGGCTTACGAGTCCACCGATGAGAATGGCAGCATAGTCATGAAAGCCGGAGATATCCTTCTGCCGGAAGGCAAAAAGCCATTCGTCATGTCGCAGGACGATCTGTGTTATTATAACTATATGGACGGCGATGGCTTTGCCAGCCGGATGATCATCGGTGAAGACGGATACCCCACCTGCGAAATGGATATGGAGGACGGCAGCGTCTCGGTCGGCTCCTACGACCTGATTCCTATCCTGGAAGATTTTATCCGGGAACATCCGGATTTTTCCTATCGGGGTGCCAGAGCTGTCATCGCTTTTACCGGCTATGAGGGGATTCTGGGATACCGGACCGCCTCCTCATATGCCGAGAGTAATCCCAACTACCAGCAGGATCGGGAAACCGCCGCGCAGGTCGCTCAATGTCTGCGTGATCATGGCTGGGAACTTGCTTCGCACAGCTGGGGGCATCTGAATCTTGGAGAAGTTGAATGGGACCGCTTCCAAAACGACTGCGATAACTGGAAATCCGAGGTCGAATCTCTCATCGGCGCGACCGATATCATTCTCTTTCCCTTTGGCGCAGACGTCAATGACTGGCATGTTTATTCTCATGACAATGATCGCTATGATTACCTGTACCGGTGCGGTTTCCGTTATTACTGTAACGTCGACGCCAGCAGTCAGTACTGGGTGCAGCTCGGCACCGATTCCCTGCGCCAGGGGCGGCGCAACCTGGACGGATACCGGATGTGGCAGGACATAACCGCCGAAGCGGAAGGACGCGAACGCAGACTGGAAGATCTCTTCCATGCGGAGGATGTGTTTGACCCGGCACGGCCGACTCCCGTGCCGGAAATGTAGGGAAAATTCCAATGGACTCTTATCACCCAGGCACATTTACCTGAGTAATAAGAGTCCATTTATGTTTAATACCGCGCAGCTTCCCGGTACATCCGGGTATCGTATCCATACGTTCTCAGCAGATTTTCCATCCGGGCAGCATGATCCAGATTCAGAAACGCGCCTGCCCGCACCCGATAAAGATCATTCCCTGCGATCATATACGCCGGAAATCCCTGAGCCCTCAGCTGTGCCAGCAGTCGATCCGCCTTAGCGCGATCACGGAACGCTCCTACCTGAATCTGATAATATTCCGGCGGTTTTTCCTCCTCACGGATTCCGGCGACGACACCCGCGGCAATCGCCTCCGCAATCTCCCGGAAATGGCTGTCAAAAAACTGATTGTCTTTTTCATTATCCAGAAAACCAGTCTCGATCAGTACGGCCGGCATCTTCGTCTGTCTGAGCACGGCAATGCCCGGCCGTTCCGTAATCCCCAGGTTCTGAAAACCAATTTTTTCCAGATTCTGATTGATTTGCTTCGCCAGAAGCTCCCCTGCGCCTCCTTCGGCATAAACCAGTGACAAAACCTCTGATGCCGTACCTGGTTCCGGCATCGCATTTCGATGAAAGGAAAGAAAATACTCTCCTTCCGTTCGGTTCGCGATCTGCGCTTTTTCTGCCGGCGTCTGGTAAATATCCGTCACACGGGTATACGCGACATCGATTCCCTCATTGCTTAAAATCTCTCCTACAGCCAGCGCCAGACGGAGATTGTCATCTTTCTCCCTGCGCTCTCCAAAGACTGCGCCCGGATCTTCGCCGCCGTGCCCTGCGTCAATGATCACTCTTGTACCACTCATAAAAATTCCCCTCTCATATCAGGTTTCTATCCTACCATATGAGAGAGGAGTTTTAAAATTGACATCAATCCTCCACATCGATCCCACGCGGACCCACATGCGTAGAAAAGACGATCTGCGTACTGGTCTTCCCAAACTTCTGAAGCTGTCCGATAAAAATATCCAGTTCCATCGTACTCTGAAACGCAACTTTCATCAGCATCGAATATTCGCCTGTTACACAATTGCACTCCAGAATATTGGGGATGCTTTCCGCATATTCATAAAATACTGCTTTATCATCCGGCACAACGTCCAGATTAACAAAAGCAAGAATGTGATATCCCAGCTTCATAGGGTCAATCTCTGCGTGATAGCCACAGATAATGCCGTCCTTTTCCAGTTTTTCTATTCTGGCCGACACAGCCGGCGAAGACAGGAATGTGTTCTCCGCAATCGTTTTTAACGATATCCTTGCATTTGCCTGCAATAATTTTACAATCTTTCTATCGATATCATCCATCATCGATTCTTCCTCCCCATATAAAAATAACAAAGAATCGAGCAGGAGGCAGCTTTTCGCCTCATACTCGCCGCGCCGGTTGCTGTGTGCCGGTGGCATCTACACTCCGTTTCGGTCCGTCCTTAACGTGTGCCACTGGCACACAGGACCGTTTAGCAACGACCGAAGCGGAGCGTAGACCAGATGCAGCGTCAGCTGCAAAATTTCCATATCCGCCCGTGCGCATAAAAAGAAAAGTCCAGACAGTTTCTTCTGTCTGAACTTCCTCGTTCGCAATCTCTTCTTTAACATCTTAACCGTTTCTGATAAGATTGTCAATCCTAATTTTTTACAACCGCCTTAAAGCGATGGCTTTCTCTTTTCCATTTTATCCGGCAGCTCAATTTCCCCATGAAAGACTTCTGTCGCACCTCCGGTCATAAATACATGATTGCTCTCGCGATCCCAGCGGATCCAGAGTGTACCTCCCAGAAGCTCAACCTCCACCTCGTCATCTGTCAGCCCGCGCATCATACTGGCAACCGCACATGCTGTGGTTCCGGTGCCGCAGGCAAGAGTCTCTCCGCTGCCTCGCTCCCACACACGCATTTTGAGATGTCCCCGGTCAATGATCTGGACAAACTCAGAATTTACCCGGTCAGGAAATCGCTCATGGTTCTCAAATGACGGGCCGATCCGCTCCAGATCCAGAGACGACACATCATCTACATAATAAACAGCATGCGGATTGCCCACACTGATACCGGTGAATTCCAGATCTTTTCCGGCAACCACAATCTTTTCCGGCAACTCACTGGTAAGCTCCGGCTCGCCCATGTCCACGGTCGCTGAGATTACTTTCCCCTTTTCCACTTTCATGTCCAGGCTTTTAATCCCAGCTTTGGTCTCAACCGTAATATGAGTCTTAGTGACAAGGCCATGATCATAAGCATATTTGCCGACGCAACGGATCCCGTTGCCGCACATCTCGCCTTCACTGCCGTCCTCGTTGTACATCGCCATCCGGCAGTCCGCTACCTTCGACGGACAAATCAGGATCAGGCCATCCGATCCGATCCCGAAATGCCGGTTACTCACATAGCGGGAAACCGCCGGCGCGTCTGTAACCGTCTCCTCAAAGCAATTCACATAAACATAATCATTTCCCGCGCCGTGCATCTTAGTAAACTTCATAAATTCACTCCTTATATATTGATCAGGCTTATCAGCATCTGAGCTGTCTCCGCCATATTCGTCCCACTGTCCATACTGCTCTTCTGAATATATCGATGAGCCTCTTCCTCTGTCAGTCCATTACGCTCCATTAAAAGTTTCTTTGCCTCGGCAATCAGCGTCTGCTCCTTTTCATTGCGCTGCTTCGGCTGCTGTCTTCGCTTTTTACGCACCCGGGTCTGCATACGCACAATCATGTCAACGGACTCGATCAGGTCGTGTACCTTCAGTGGCATCGGCAACAGAATCACATTTTCCGGCACATGACTCGGCCACCGATGCGGAGACGAGACCATCAGCATCGAAAAATCTGACGACAGATTTTCCGCCAGATCAGAAAAAACCATATCCGTCAGACGATATCCGCAAACGATAATTCCATGACTCAGATCTTCCGTAAGAGCCAGCGCCTGGGCGCCGGATGAACAGACCGCTGTCACGGGGAACCCGTTCTTTGTCAATATATTTTTTATACTGCGGGCGTCCTCCGGCCGGGAAAACGCTACAATTACATTGGCCAACTTTTCACCCCCAGACCTTATCTTCTGCCGACTTCAAATAAAAATTTAGTATTCATACAGATAAGTCTGAACTTCCCAGTCAGTCACAATCGTCCGGAAATTTCTCCATTCCTCATGTTTTGCCTGACAATATTTTTCAAAAATATGATCTCCGATCACTCCTCTGACAAAATCGCTCTTTTCAAACTCCTCCAGAGCCTCTCCCATCGTTCCCGGAAGTTTCTCGATCCCCCGCTCTGCAATTTCTTCTTCTGACATCTCAAAAATATTTTTATCAATTCCATCCGGCGGCATCATCTGATTGCGAATTCCGTCCAGGCCGGCCGCCAGACAGGCCGTCAGCGCCAGATAGGGATTAACCGCCGAATCCGGGCAACGCAGCTCGATTCTTGTATTTTCCCCTCTCTCAGAAGGAATCCGGATCAAAGGACTGCGGTTTGCGGAAGCAGACCACGCAAGATACACAGGCGCGTCATATCCAGGCACCAGCCTCTTATAAGAATTAACCAGAGGATTGGTCAGCAGCGTAATCTCCCGCATATGTTTCAGGATGCCTGCCATAAAATAATATGCCGTCTGACTGAGTCCCAATTGATTATCTGCGTCGTAAAAAGCATTTTTTCCGTTTACATCTGTCATAGACATATTAATATGAAGTCCGGAACCGTGTACACCGGTCTTCGGCTTCGGCATAAAAGTAGCATGCAGCCCGTGACGTTTCGCAATTGTCTTAACCGTCATACGAAATGTCATGATATCATCCGCGCTTCTGAGCGCGTCCTCGTATCCCAGATCAATCTCATGCTGTGCCGAAGCCATCTCATGATGAGACGACTTTACAGGAATCCCCATATCCTCCAGGTTCAGGATAATATCTCTGCGGACATTCTCCGCCTGATCGATCGGGCTCACATCAAAATATCCCGCCCTTTCATGGCTCATCGTCGTCGGTCTGCCGTCCTCATCCGTATGGAAAACAAAGAATTCACACTCCGGTCCTACCTGAAAACAGTAACCCAATTCCTCCGCTTCCTTTAACGTTCTCTTCAGCACATATCTCGGGTCTCCCTCAAACGGCGTGCCGTCGATCCGATAGACATCGCACATCATGCGCGCTACTTTCCCCTGCTGAGGTCTCCATGGAAAAATCTCAAAGGTATCCAGATCCGGATAAAGATACATATCGGACTCCTCGATCCGCACAAAGCCCTCAATAGACGAGCCGTCAAACATATAGCGGTTATCCAGAGCGCGCTCCAGCTGACTCGAAGTGATCGCCATATTTTTCAGCATACCAAAGATATCGGTAAACTGCAGCCGGATAAATTCCACGTCTTCTTCTTCTACAAGACGGATAATGTCTTCTTTATTGTATTTCATCGCTGTCATCCTTTCACACCCCAGAATCAGGGCTTTTATCGATCATAACAACCGGCATAATATTTGTCAATCACCACATTGTAAAAAATAATCAATAAATATTCTTATATTTTCTTAAAGAAATTTCGTGAAATTCCTGATACAATAGTCGGGATTGGAGGAATGAATCATGCAGTTGCCAGCCTTATCTGCATTGAAAAGAATATTTCCGGCCATGCTGGCCGTCCTTTTTACAGTTGGATGTTCGTCAGTGGCCGGTCTTCATACTGCCGCTGATGATCCGACAGAAACCATTTATGAATATAATGGCATTCAGAAAAGCAAATCCGAGTTATCCGGCGATACTATCAAATGGCTCGAATGGTATCAGTCCCTTCCGGAGGAACAGCAGGACGCTCTCGCCTTTGTTCCGTCAGAATTTACCTCCGGGCATCCTTCCCTGACGGAAACTACTTCCTCCTCTGCCACTTTGGAAGATGGCGCTTCCGAAATCTCCGAATTTTCTGAAACTTTCTCTCACAAAGCCAGCGACATATACGGAGCACTGGAAGCCTCCGCAGATGTCGATACGTTTGAGGACACTGATATTTCCGCGGATACTGTCGTCCCCGGCTATCTGGAAGCCCTGACGGATCATGATCGGTATGAGACAGAAGAACTCGTCCGCTATTATTATTCGGAGTTTTCTGATAAAACCGGTGAGATCGAAGTCGTCGAACCTGCCCCGGATGATTTTTCCTGGTATCAGAACAAAGGCATCGAAGCTGAATACACTCCCGGCAATATCATCATTTACCGGGTTCTTACCACAGAAGATCGTCTGTTGGGAAATGGCTGGCGCATCGTAAGCATCGCGCGACGCTCAAAATCGGATGAATGGAAAGTAATTAACAGTGGTTACTGACCCCCCTGTGGCTTATATACTTTCGATCATTCGATAACCCACTCCGATTTCAGTAAAGATATAATGCGGTTCAGCCGGATTTACTTCTAATTTTCTCCGGATATTTGCCATATTCACGCGCAGGATCTGATTGTCCATATCAGCATATGGTCCCCAGATCTCCTTCAGGATTGAATCATACGTCAGAACCTTCCCGGCGTTTTTGGCCAGCAAGGACACCAGCTTGTACTGGATCTGCGTCAGATGGACCGGTTCTCCCTGCAGCGTCACCAGCCGTTTCTCAAAATCAATTACCAGGCCATCCCTGGAATATGCCGGATCCGGGAGCATATTCGTGTGGCGTGCATAATGTCTTAATGCTGTCCGGATCCTGGCCAGTAATTCATCCGCACCGAACGGCTTGGTCAGATAATCGTCCGCCCCCTCATCAAGCGCCTTAACTTTTTCTTCTTCTTTTGTACGGGCAGACAGCACGATCATCGGCACATCCGAGAACTCCCGCACCTGCTTCAGGATCTCCATCCCATCGATATCCGGCAGTCCCAGATCCAGCAGGATCAGATCCGGACAATAGGAATTAATCATCGTCATACCGCTCACTCCATTATAAGCCCGTAAAACCTTATATCCCTGAGCCGCTATCACTGTCTCGATATAATTACCGATATTTTTCTCATCTTCTATGATCAATATACTTTCTTTATTCGCCATCTGTAATCTCCTCACCGATCGGAAGTGTAAAAACAAATTCTACGCCCTTTTCCTGATTTTTTGCGTAAATATGTCCCTCATGAGCCGTTATGATCGTCTTGCAGATCGAAAGCCCGATCCCCATACCCTTATGAGAATCTCCGCTTTTATTCGGATCGGTTCCCGCACCGTCAAAAATCATACCAATCCGCTCCGGTTCAATGCCACGTCCATAATCCCGGATATGAAAAATCACTTCCGAACCTGCCCGCTCTACGTAAAAATCAATCGCATCCTCCACTCCGGAGTGATAGTATGAATTTTCCAGCAAATTAATAATCACCTGTTCGATCAGGGTCGCATCCATCGATACCATCAGTACATCATCCGGGACCTTTACCCGGATCTGGATCTGGGGAAGCCGTTTTTTTAACCGCGACAAATCTTCCGCAACAACCTCTTCCAGACATTCCGGATTCGTCACCACACGCGTCTCACCGACCTGAATCCGGGTAATGGAAAGCAGATTTTCCACCATATTCAGAAGCCAGTTTGCATCCTCATGAATTCCCCGGATCATCTCCCTTTTTTCTTCTTTTGTCAGAGTTTCACTCTCATCCAGACAGGTACCAGACATTCCGATAATACTGGTAAGCGGCGTGCGAAGATCGTGCGAAACTGCACGCAGAAGATTTGCCCGCATGGTCTCCTTTTCCGCTTCCATCAGAAGTTTTTCCTGCTCAATCAGCATCTCGTTCTGCCGCTTTGCCTGCGTTGTCAGTGTACTGGTAATTCCCGATACCATCATCATAACAAAAAATGTGATCGGATAACCATCCAGATTAAAGTTCAGTTTCATATACGGATACGTAAATACCACATTCACGCAGATGACACCGATCACACCCGCCACAATTCCGGGTACATAACCATCTGTATTTCTGGCAATCAGCATTACGGTAAGTACATAGATAAAGGCTACACTCGTTGTATTGAGACTTGCCAGAAAAAAGAGATAAGCCAGAACCGTCGCAATCGTCAGGAAGATGACCGTAGTTATCGTATTTTGATAAAGTGTTTTTTTTGCCATGCGAGGTTTTTTCATATGTCTGGTCCTCAGGGCCTGCCACCGGCAGCTCCTTCCGTATGCTAAGGCCAAACAGAGGCAGGAATCCAAACGGTTTCTGCCTCTGAGTCACAATTCTATCACTTTCAGAACTGATCACAAGGATCAAAGTCTTTACTTATAATTTACGATCGCTCCAAAATCCGGTTTCAGGGACGCGCCGCCTACCAGACCGCCGTCAATATCCGGCTTTGCGAACAGCTCTGCCGCATTTCCCGCATTCACAGAACCGCCATACTGGATACGGATTGCTTCCGCAGTCTCCTCATCATAAATCTCACCGATACATGCACGGATCGCGCCGCAGACTTCTTCCGCCTGATCCGAGGTGGCCGTCTTGCCGGTTCCGATTGCCCAGATTGGCTCATATGCGATCACTGCTGTCTTTGCCTGATCTGCCGTGATCTCCAGGAACGCAATCTTAATCTGCTGGCGGATCCAGTCGATCGTGATACCCTGCTCTCTCTGCTTTAACGTCTCACCGCAGCAGATGATCGGAGTCAGACCATGCTCAAATGCCTTTTTAACCTTTTTATTTACCGTCTCATCGGTCTCAGCGAAATACTCTCTTCTCTCGGAATGTCCGATAATGACATATTTTACGCCGACATCGGTCAGCATCGCAGGAGAGATCTCGCCGGTATAAGCGCCCTTCTCCTCATAATACATATTTTCTGCGCCAATCTCGATATTGGTTCCTTTTGCAGCTTCCATCGCCGGAATAATATTGATCGCCGGGACGCAGAAAACTACGTCCACTTCATCGTTCACTACCAGCGGCTTTAATGTATTTACCAGAGCAACCGCCTCAGAAGGCGTCATGTTCATCTTCCAGTTGCCGGCAATAATTTTTTTACGTGACATCATTATATCCTTTCCTGTAATTGTCTGTCGACAATTACTCTTTAATTATCAATTACTTATCATCCGCCGCAACCACGCCTGGAAGCTCCTTGCCTTCAAGGAACTCAAGAGAGGCGCCGCCGCCTGTGGAAATATGGCTCATCTTGTCGCCAAAGCCAAGCTGGTTAACAGCCGCCGCCGAATCACCGCCGCCGATGATCGTAGTAGCTTCGGTTTCTGCCAGCGCCTTTGCTACAGCAATCGTACCTGCCGCCAGTGTCGGGTTCTCAAATACACCCATCGGTCCGTTCCATACAACGGTCTTCGCGCTCTTGACCGCCTCTGCGAAAAGCTCTGCGGTCTTCGGGCCGATATCCAGTCCCTGTTTGTCATCCGGGATGGAATCCGAATCAACCACGCTGATATCGATCGGTCCGTCGATCGGATCCGGGAAAGAAGCAGCAATCACAGTATCGATCGGAAGCAGCAGCTTTTTACCGAGCTTCTCTGCTTTCTCCATCATCTCCTTGCAATAATCCAGCTTGGTATCGTCAACCAGAGACTGACCGACGCCCTTGCCCTGTGCTTTTAAGAAAGTATAGGCCATACCGCCGCCGATAATCAGAGTATCGCACTTTTCAAGCAGATTCGAAATCACATTCAGCTTATCCGCCACCTTCGCGCCGCCAAGAATCGCAACAAACGGGCGAACCGGATTTTCAACCGCATTGCCGAGGAAATCGATCTCTTTCTGCATCAGGTAACCAACCGCATTCGTGCCGCCCTTCGCAGAAATAAATTTGGTAACGCCCTCGACAGAAGCGTGCGCCCTGTGAGAGGAACCAAAAGCGTCACATACATAGTCGTCCGCCAGATCTGCCAGTTCTTTCGAGAACTCTTCACCGTTCTTCGTTTCTTCCTTGCCGCGGAAACGGGTATTCTGCAGAAGCATCACATCGCCGTCTGCCAATGCCGCTGCTGCTGCGGTAGCGGCTTCTCCTGTTACATTGTAATCAGCAACAAAAACAACTTCCTTGCCCAGCTTCTCAGACAGCCTCTTCGCAACCGGCGCCAGGGACTCACCCTCATTCGGTCCATTTTTTACCTTGCCCAGATGCGAGCAGAGAATCACTCTCGCTCCATCACTGATCAGCTTATTGATCGTCGGAAGCGCCGCGTTGATACGGGTCTCGTCTGTGATCTCGCCATTTTTCAACGGTACATTAAAGTCACAGCGAACTAATACTTTTTTACCTTTCAGATCTTTCAGATCATCTACTGTCTTTTTATTTAACATGGGATAACATCCTTTCTTCCATAACGGAACCGACATAATCGAATAGGAGACAGCTTTTTCGCCTCATACTCGCCGCGCGGGCCGGGTGCGGCATCAGCCGCAAAAATTCCTTACCCGGCCCTGCGCATGAAAGTCAGGGTCCGGTCCATCGGACCGGACCCTGGGGAATCCTTTGTTTTCTACTCTGTTGTGAATCAGCCTAACTCAGCGAAGTATTTGATTGTACGTACCATCTGGCTGGTGTAGGAATTCTCATTGTCATACCAGGAGATTACCTGTACTTCATACAGATCTTCTGCAATCTGGGAGACCATGGTCTGTGTAGCGTCAAACAGAGAACCATACTTCATACCGATTACATCTGAAGATACGATCGGATCCTCGTTATAACCGAAAGACTCAGATGCCGCCGCTTTCATAGCCGCGTTGATATCTTCTTTGGTAACGCCTGCCTTCTTGACAACAGCTGTCAGAATGGTGGTGGAACCGGTCGGAACCGGAACACGCTGTGCAGAACCGATCAGCTTGCCGTTCAGTTCCGGGATAACAAGGCCGATTGCCTTTGCCGCGCCGGTGCTGTTCGGAACGATGTTCGCCGCGCCTGCTCTCGCACGTCTCAGATCGCCTTTTCTGTGCGGGCCGTCCAGAATCATCTGATCACCGGTATAAGCATGAATCGTGCACATAATACCGGACTGGATCGGAGCGTAGTCATTAAGAGCCTTTGCCATCGGAGCAAGGCAGTTGGTAGTGCAGGACGCCGCAGAGATGATCTTGTCATCCGGAGTCAGGGTATCCTGGTTTACACTATAAACGATGGTCGGAAGATCATTGCCTGCCGGAGCAGAGATGACAACCTTCTTCGCGCCGGCGTCGATATGAGCCTGAGCCTTTGCCTTGGAGGTATAGAAGCCGGTGCACTCCAGGACAACATCAACACCGATCTCGCCCCACGGAAGATCCTTCGCATCCTTCTCTGCATAGATTTTAATGGTCTTGCCGTCAACTGTGATCGAGCCCTCGCCTGCCTCTACGGTATGCTTGCCTTCGCCGATCTTTCCGCAATATCCGCCCTGAGCGGTATCATACTTTAACAGATGGGCCAGCATCTTCGGATCAGTCAGATCGTTGATCGCTACAATCTCATAACCTTCGGCATCAAACATCTGTCTGAAAGCAAGACGACCAATACGGCCAAAACCATTAATTGCAACTTTTACTGCCATTTTTCATCCCTCCTGAATAAAAATTGAAATTATTTGATTGTTAAAAACAAATCAACCTTGCTATATTCTACCTAATTCTTCCAGAAATGGCAAGAGGTTTTTCTTACATTTAAAATTTTCCTGTTACAGATCACACGTCAACCAGCTGACGTATGGCCTGTAACATTCTCCTCACTACATTTCATCCTTGACATATCCGGCTACCGCATAGGCATGTTCGGCAATCCGCTTAAGGTTGCTGATGACATCCAGGAAAATCGCCCCGGTTGCAGAATCACACTGGTTCGCGGAAAGACGGTTAATATGTTTCTCCCTCATCTCCTCTTCCTCGGTATCCACATCATACTCATACTGGGCAACTTTCCGAACCGCATCCATATTGCCGGTCTCTCTGGCTGTAACCGCATAGTCCAGCGTCTTTAACACACTTTCTCCTATTTCTGTCAGATCGGCCTTTCCCATATCAGAAAAGGCGCGCCCGCGGTCCGTCAGCGCCTGAACACTCCTGACCACATTGACGGTATGATCCCCGACACGGGCGATATCGCTGATACTGTAAAAGAGATTATTGACAATCTTTTTCTGTTTTTCCGTCAGAGAAAGGTTATTGACCTTAATCAGATAATTTGTGATTGTCTGTTCCATATTATTGATCGTATTTTCAATTTTATACACCGATTCGGCCTCTTCCATATCTCCTTCCAGCAGGATATGAATGGCCTTTTCCAGATTTCTGCCGGCGATTCGTCCCATATGTACGACCTCCAGAATCGCCGTCTCTATGGCAAAGGTTGGTGATTCGAAGATACGCTCATCCAGATGAATCGTCTCTCCTGTTTCTTCCTGCTCCACCACTATACCGCCGTCTCTGTCCTTGATAATCACGCCCGAGAACCGGACCAGCTGATCGGCAAATGGAAATAACAGTGCCGTCATTGACAGGTTAAATACCGTATGGAACATGGAGATCTGTACCGCGCTGATATCTGAGAACGCAATATCTGAACGAAACGCGAAAAATACAAAGCTGATCGTTCCTACCAGAATCGCTCCGATCACATTAAATGTCAGATGCATCACCGCCGCGCGCTTTGCCGTACGGCTGCCTCCAATGCCCGAAATCAACGCTGTCACGCAGGAACCCATATTCTGTCCCAGAGTGATATAAATTACCGCATTCGTCGTGACAATCCCGTTCATCGCCAGCGTCTGCAGGATACCCACGGAAGCGGAAGAACTCTGCAGCAGCGCGGTAACCAGCGCACCGATCAGCATGCCAAGCAGTGGATTACCACCCAGGACCTCAAAAGCTTTCGCAAATATCGGTGCGTCCGTATAGGGACTGATCGATCCGGACATCAGATCCAGTCCCATAAAGAGAAGTCCCAGACCGATCAGAATCTCGCCTATCGTCTTTCTCTTCTGAGTTTTTCCAAAAACAATCAGCATAGCGCCGATTCCGATCAGACAGGGTGCGTAAAATCCCGGTTTCAGCACCGTAAACGCATCACCAAGCTGGCTCATCGACACAATCCACGCCGTAATCGTGGTACCGATATTGGCGCCCATAATCACGCCAACTGCCTGACCCAGATTCAGCAGGCCTGCACTTACAAAACCGACTACCATAACCGTGGTAGCTCCGCTGCTCTGAATAATCGCAGTGATCAGTGCTCCCAGCGCCACTGCCATCAGACGATTATTCGTCAACATCCCCAAAAAACTTCTCATCTTGTTCCCGGCTGATTTTTGCATACCGTCGGCCATATTCTCCATGCCGAACAAAAACATGCCGAGACCGCCAATAAATGTAAAAACATTTGATATGTCACTGATTGACATTGGCGTTTCCTCCTCATACTCCTGTGTATTTTTCCCTCTTTCAAACATACGCCCCAAATGCAAACATATGGATTTCATCATATCATATACTCACGGACAATTTCAACCAAATTTCATATTTATGTTAAATCCTTGTCAGATACCGGTAAAATCACTGCTGCCAATCCCCTGGCCGACCGCTGATGCCGGAAACTGCAGCGGTAAAATCAGTAGTCGTATCATTTATTTTATGATATAATGTACAAAGCAATCCATTCATCATTAAATCAGCGAAAAAGAGTGAGGAGGACATTGCCTGTGCTTTGTGATTTTCATTTGCATACCGATTTTTCCGCGGATTCTGTAACGCCGGTCCGCGATCAGATTGAACAGGCCATCCGGCTTGGGATGAAGGAGATCTGTATTACTGACCATCATGACTATGACGCCGATTCTCACGGTATGCGGTTTTATCTGGATTTTGATTCCTATCTTTCCTGTCTCAGAGATGTACAGGAGGAATACCGGAACAAAATCCGCGTTAATATCGGAGTCGAGCTTGGCCTTCAAAGCCATATCCACGCTTATCTGGAAGATTTACTCCGGAAGTATTCCTTTGACTTTATTATCGGATCCTCTCATTTTGTGGATTCTTATGATCTTTATTATCCTGAATTTTACGAAGGGAGAAGCGAGCGGGAAAGCTATGAACATTATTTTGCCGTCACCTGTAACCGGATTCAGAAGCTGAACTGTTACGACGTGCTCGGGCATCTGGATTATGTGGTCCGTTATGGCCCCCATACAAACCAGTTTTATTCTTATTATGATTATCGGGATTCGATCGATCCGATCCTGAAGGTCCTGATTGAAAATGGAAAAGGACTGGAATGCAACACCGGAGGCCTCAAATACGGCCTGGGTCACCCCAATCCTGCAGAAGATATTCTGGTTCGTTACCGGGAACTCGGCGGAGAAATCATCACCATCGGTTCTGACGCGCACGAACCTCACCACGTCGGATACGCGTTTGACGATATCCCCGAACTCTTAAAGAGCTGTGGTTTCCGCTACTATACCGTCTACCATGACCGGCATCCGGTATTTCTGCCGTTATAAACCCGGATCTTTTAGTGCGTCATGGCATATTCCGCCGCCAGTGCCCATACCATCTTATTGCGATTCCAGATATCCGCGTACTGGGAGATCGGGAGCGGGCAGGATACGCTTCCCACTTCAATCGTAACGCCGGGAATCGGCGAATCCTTGATCTGCGTCCAGTCCTTAAAACCTCCGTGACCACTGCTGCCGCCGAAATTATATCCGGTATTCTCCTGGATAATTGTCGCAAGTTCACCGGAAGCCTGCGTGACCTTATTTCCTTCATAGTCCCAGTAAATCAGATTACCCATACTGTGATAGCTGATCGTCAGCGCCCAGTTCCGCGATTCTGCCAGCTGCGCCAGCGCCTGTGACTCCGGTTCTGACAGCGCCGACGTACCGCGGTAAGTCGCATAGGAAGGATCGGAACAGCTCACCACCTGATCCCAGTCTGCCGGAAAATTCTGGTTTAAATCGACGCCTCTGGCGTTTGCCTTCCAGACTTTCAGATAATCCTCATAAGCCAGAGATGTTCTGCCCTGCGCAACATCATTTGCGTAACATTGTGCGATCGTCTGTCGCAGCGTCAGCGAACGGATCGTGCTCTCTCCTCCCTGACTGATACAAATGCCGTCCGGATTGGTCATCGGGACAAAATGCACCGCTACCTGATTGAGCAGGGTTGACAACGAAATCCCATCATAATTTCCGGTATCATAAAACGCAAGACCATACTCCAGCTGTTTCATAACCAGAAGGGGCGTCATATATTCTCTTGCGTGGATCCCCGCCTGAATCATGATATGTTTCGAAGCATTGGCATTACCCAGCACTACTTCGTACAGGGAACGTCCGTCCAGCGATGTCCCGTAGATGTTGATCTGCATCCTGTCTCCGTACCTGCGCTTCAGATTATTCAGATCCTGTACCATCTGATCGTAGGTGTATTTTTCCACTACATGAACCACCGGATCCGTCACCGGAGCCGAGAAATAATCTGTTCTTCCGCTGATGTCAAGCAGTCCGGTGTCCATTCCCGTGATATCCTCTCCGGCATCAATCCCGCTTCCTGCACCAGGGCCATAACTGCTGCTTGCCGCCCCGGTCCCGCCTCCCACAACGACGGTACCGGCTGCCATAGAACAAAGCGGAGCAACCGCCGCTAAGAAAGCGGCAGTTACTCCAATCAAAATCCATTTTTTTAAATTAATATTATTTTTCATTCTTATCCTTCTTCGCAAGGTCACCGGGTTTCATGCTCAGGCTGATTTTACCCATCTTGTCAATATCAAGGACTTTGACTGTCACCGTATCACCGATATTGACGACGTCCTCAACCTTCTCGACGCGTCGGTCAGCCAGACGGGAAATATGGACCATTCCGTCTTTCTTCGGTTTCAGTTCAACAAACGCACCGAAATTCATAATACGAACAACCTTTCCGGTAAGAATCTGACCCGGTTCAATATCGGTTACAATTCCTTTGATAATGGATTTTGCCTTATCAATCATCTCCTGGTCAGTACCTGCAATTGCCACCATACCATCCTCAGAGATGTCAATCTTAACACCTGTCTCCTCAATAATTTTATTGATCGTGCTTCCCTGCTTGCCGACCACATCGCCGATCTTCTGCGGATCAATCATGATCTGATCGATCTTCGGTGCATATTTGCTGAGTTCCCTGCGCGGCTCGGCTATCGCCGGTTTCATGCAGTTTTCCATAATATACATCCTGGCTTCACGGCATCTGCTGATCGCACCCTCAACAATCGGACGGGTCAGACCGTGAATCTTGATATCCATCTGAATCGCAGTGATGCCATCCTCGGTACCGGTCACCTTAAAGTCCATATCTCCGAAGAAATCCTCAAGGCCCTGGATATCTGTCAACAGGACAAAATCATCATCGGTATCACCGGTTACCAGTCCGCAGGAAATCCCCGCTACCATCTTTTTAATCGGCACACCGGCTGCCATCAGCGACATGCAGGATGCGCAGGTAGATGCCATGGATGTCGAACCATTGGATTCAAATGTCTCTGACACGGTACGAATCGCATACGGGAATTCCGTTTCATCCGGCAGCACTGGCAGCAATGCACGCTCCGCAAGGGCTCCATGGCCGATCTCACGGCGTCCCGGCCCACGCGATGGCTTTGTCTCGCCCACAGAATACGACGGGAAATTATAATGATGCATATAACGTTTTGCCACCTCATTCGGATCCAGACCGTCAATCTTCTGCTGTTCCGACAACGGAGCAAGCGTACATACATTGCAGATCTGAGTCTGTCCACGTGTAAACATCGCGGAACCATGGACTCTCGGTATGATGTCGACCTCTGCTGCCAGCGGACGGATCTGCGTAATCTCACGGCCGTCCGGACGCTTATGATCCTTGAGGATCATCTTACGGACTGTCTTCTTTTCATACTGATAAACCGCCTCATCGAGGCTGCTCAGCCAGTCCTCCCTGTCCGCAAAGGCCTCCGCCAGCTTTTCGGTAACGACGCGGATATTCTCCTCACGGGTCTGCTTATCATCCGTAAATACCGCGGTCTCCATCTCCTCCGGCGTGACGATTGTTTTCATCTCATCGAACATCTCCTGCGGGATCGCGCAGCTTTCATAACTGTGCTTCGGCTTGCCGCACTCATCAACAATCCGGTCGATAAAGCGGATAATTTCCTGGTTGACCTCATGAGCCCGATAAATCGCCTCGATCATCCTGCTCTCCGGCACCTCATTGGCTCCGGCTTCTATCATGATCACTTTTTCTCTCGTGGAAGCAACCGTCAGCTTCAGATCGCCCGCTTTCCACTGTTCCTGCGACGGATTGACAATCAGCTCCCCGTCGATCATTCCCATCTGCGTCATCGCACAGGGGCCGTCAAACGGAATATCCGAAATGCTGGCCGCAATCGCGGAACCCAACATGCCGACCAGTTCCGGACGACACTCCGGATCCACACTCATGACAAGATTATTTAACGTTACATCATTGCGATAATCCTTTGGGAAAAGCGGACGCATCGGACGATCAATCACGCGGGATGTGAGAATCGCGTTTTCCGACGGTTTGCTCTCACGCTTGTTAAATCCTCCCGGAATCTTTCCCACGGAATACATTTTTTCTTCAAATTCAACACTGAGCGGGAAAAAATCAATCCCGTCCCTCGGCTTATCGGAAGCAGTTGCTGTCGAAAGCACGGTTGTCTCTCCATAATGCATAAACGCTGCGCCGTTTGCCTGTTTTGCCACTCGTCCGACATCTACGGTCAGCGTTCTGCCGCCAAGTTCCATACTAAAACTTTTGTACATGGTTTTGTCTCCTTTTCCTGTCATCAGACACCTTTTTTGCGGAAGACACCGAAACCACTGTTCTGCACACAAGCAAAGCCGCTGAATCCAATCTCTTGTGTGTACAACAGTCGTCCCGGAAATTGTCCTCCACGTCAGGGAAATACAATCCCTGCAGACGCGAACCGCATGAATCATCCTCTCAATATCATACACCGTTCCTGCGCCTAAAACAGGGTGGAGATGTGATCTCCACCCCGCATTTTTCCGCTGAGTATTCGCACCGCTGCATCAAACGCGGAGCCTTTCATCTTACTTTCTCAGCCCAAGTCTCTCAATCAGAGCACGATAGCCTTCCAGATCTGTCTTCTTCAGATAAGCCAGCAGCGCACGTCTGTGGCCAATCATCTTTAACATACCTCTTCTTGAATGATGATCCTTCGGATTTTCCTTCAGATGAGCCGTCAGTTCGGAAATTCTCTCAGTCAAAATTGCGATCTGAACTTCCGGCGAACCGGTATCCTCCGGTGTTCTGCCATATGCAGCGATGATTTCGGTCTTCTTTTCCTTTGAAATCATGATGTTTCCCTCCTTGAAAAATATACTTACCGCAAACGAAGCAGTCGGCTGGAGTGCTCCGGTCAGCCTGGCCTGCGGCGTAAACTCATACCAAAATATACTAACATATCCGTCCACATCTGTCAACGCATTTTTCCGGTTCCCTTCCTGCGCTCATAATACGCTTCCACCTCCGGCTTTGCCTCATGCCAGCATCTGGCGCTGACCGGAATCTCCTCCCCGTTTTTCAGCACGGCGCTGTGCGAACTGATCTTTTCCAGATGATCCAGGTGTACCAGATATGAAGCGTGAGTCTTTACCATCGGCAGATCTGACAGACGGCTCACTGCCTCCTTTAAACTTCCCCTGATCCGGTACACGTTATGCCTGGTGTGTATATACACCTTTCTCTGCTCCGTATGCAGATACATAATCTCATCACCACGTAAAAGAATCCGTTCTCCGCCAAAAAACCACAGATAAACCCTCTCATTTGCCCTGCACTCTTCATCTGTCTCTTTCATACGTTTTCCTCCTGGTTTCTCTCCATCAGGCACATCCTCAGCTGCAAAATTCCCTGTCCGACCCTGCGATCGAGTAAGAAGGCAGCTTTTTCGCCTCATACTCGCTGCGCGGGCCGGGTGCGGCATCAACCGCAAAAATTCCTTACCCGGCCCTGCGCATACAAACCCCGCCGGAAATACCGGCGGGGTTATCTGCCACTTCTAATTAATAAAACGAATACAAGCCCGATTTGTAACCAGGAAACATAAAATAATTTACCCGGAATGTCACTCAGTAAAACCTATGAACGATAAAAGACGTCGCAATCCCCAGCACCGCCCCCATAAACACCTGAAGCGGCGTATGCCCGACAAACTCTTTCAGCTTCTCATGGAACTGATCCTCATTCAGTTCGAACAGGTTCTGTTCCAGAATCAGATTCAGAAGTTTTGACTGTTTACCAGTCTCGCGGCGCACACCGATCGCGTCATACATCACCACAGCAGAAAGCACAAAACAAATTGCAAATTCAAATGTCCCGATCCCATAGACCAGCGCCGTACTTACCATAAGTCCGCACACAATCGACGAATGGGAGCTCGGCATACCACCGGATCCCACCAACCGCTCAGCCAGAAATCTCCGGTTCAGCCACCAATCAATGATTGTTTTCAAAACCTGAGCGATTGTCCAGGCAATCACTGAACTGATCAGGATCTCATTCCGGAACAATTCTTCCCAAAATGCCATCGCTTTCTCCTGTTTTCCTGTATTGCCTCACCGTCATCAGCCGATCAGCCAGTCATACAGCTCCTGATATTTGCCGGCGGAAGTGTTCCATGAGAAATCCTGTGCCATCGCGCGGTCAATAATCTTGTTCCACTCCCGCTTTTTGCCGTAATAAACGGACTTCGCGTAATTGATGGTATTTAACATTTCATGCGCGTTATAATTTATGAAAGAGAACCCTGTGCCGGTACCTTCATACTCATTATATGCCTGAACAGTATCTTTTAGTCCACCGGTTTCGCGAACAATCGGAACCGTCCCGTAACGCAGCGCCATCAGCTGACTTAATCCGCACGGCTCAAACAGAGACGGCATCAGGAACGCATCACAACCACCGTAAATCTTGTGAGACAGTTCATCGGAATAATAGATCTGAGCAGATACGCGATCATGATACTTCCAGTCATAATGACGGAACATATTTTCATACTTCTCATCACCGGTGCCGAGAACAATCAGCTGCATATCCTCTGCGCACAATTCATCCATCACACCCTGAATCAGATCCAGGCCCTTCTGATCGGTCAGACGGGATACGATGCCAACCAGGAATTTCTTCTCATCAACCGGCAGTCCGACCTGCTCCTGCAGAGCCTTTTTATTTTTCACCTTTTCCTTGCGGAAATTCTTTGCGTTATAAGGAGCTGCCAGATACGCGTCGGTCTCAGGGTTGAAATCTACATAGTCAATACCATTGACAATTCCACGCAGGTCATTGGCACGTGCGCGCATCAACCCATCCAGACCCTCTCCATAGAACGGAAGTTTGATCTCCTCCGCATAGGTCTGGCTTACCGTGGTAACCGCGTCCGCGTATACGATGCCGCCCTTTAACATATTACCATCCTTATAAGCCTCCAGCTTATCCGGGGTAAAGTACGAATCCGGCAGCATCGAAAATCTCTGGATTGTTTTGACATCCCACACACCCTGGAACTTCAGGTTATGAATCGTCATCACGGATTTGATATCCCGGAAGAATTCTCCGTCATGGAAACGATCCTTCAGATAAACCGGGATCAGGCCTGTCTGCCAGTCATGGCAATGAATCAGATCCGGCTTAAAGCCGATCACCGGAAGCGCCGACAGTGCCGCGTTGCAGAAGAAAGAGAATTTCTCCAGATCGTAGAACCAGTCACCATAAGGCTTCGCTCCGCCGAAATAAGCCTCATTGTCGATAAAATAAAATGTAATCCCGTCATACACATACTGAAGAATGCCCACATAACGGCTCTCACCGAGATAATCCATATAAAAATGACTGATATAGGTCATCTCGTTGCGCCATTTTTCCTTAATACACAGATACTTCGGAATCATAACGCGAACATCGTAATTTTCCTTATCGCAGCACTTCGGTAAAGATCCCACAACGTCAGCAAGGCCGCCCGTCTTAATAAAGGGAACTGACTCCGACGCCACAAAAAGTATGTTTTTCATCAGGTATATACCTCCTCCTAAATATAGCTCTGCACCCACAGACAGACTTTGTTATATGAAACGACATAAATAATCTGTCGTTTCATATAAAGCAATGCACACGACCGCATGCGGAATAGCTGCTTACGCAGCCTGCGGTCGGCGCAATCGTAAACGACTCATCGTTTACTGTAATATTAAAAGTATACACTAATTTTTGACAAAAATCTACAATCTTTTATAATCCAGACGGATTTTATCAGAAATCAGCGCGATAAATTCGGAATTCGTCGGTTTTCCCTTCCCGTTATTGACTGTGTATCCGAATACCTCATAGATCGTGTCCGGCCGCCCTCTCGTCCACGCCACCTCGATCGCATGTCGGATCGCCCGTTCTACCCGGCTCGCCGTTGTGTTATGACGTTTCGCAATCGTCGGATACAGCACCTTTGTTACGGATACCAGGAGATCCTCCTCTCCCACCGAGATCGTAATGGCATCCCGCAGGTACTGATATCCTTTAATATGCGCCGGGACTCCGATTTCATGCAACATCTGAGTTACGTCATTCTCCAGATTTTTCCGGATATATTCTTCCCTGTCCACACACGCCGGCGCCGATCCTGCCTTTACGGAAGCCGTCCGATGCGCCCGATCCCGGCACACCTGGCGGATCCGCTCCATCACAGCTTCTTTTTCAAACGGCTTCAATATAAAATAACTCACCCCCAGCCGGAACGCTTCTGATGTCACATGCTCACTTCCCGCTGCCGTCACCATAATAAAAGACGGAGTCTTTCCGCCTGCATGTTCCCTGCGAACCCTTTCAATTACGGAAATACCGTCCATCTTTGGCATAATCACATCCATCAGTACCAGATCCGGATCTGTCCTTTCTATCATCCGGCACGCATCTTCTCCGTTATCTGCCTTTCCTACAATATGAAAACCCTTTTCTTTTTCAATCATCCGCCCCAACAGCTCCAGCATCTGTGGATTGTCTTCAGCGATTGCGACATTCAGCTCTGTCATTTTTCAACATTCCTCCTGTATCTCATGTTGTTGTAAGCTGATTATAGTCGCTTAAATTGTCTGCTTGCAACGAAATTCAGTCGCCAAGTTTCGACAATCCGTGCGCCGGGATCTGTCGTTCACGGACAACAGGCCGGAGTTCGCTCCGGCCTGTTGTGTAACTTAATTGTTATATGCGAAGAGTCCGTCCCTGCGCGGAAAGAATATCCTCCGAGGACCGCTCGCACTTAGATTTTCACGTAGCGGTACTAAGTTCGCAGGAAAAACATCCTGCTCACTAAGTGCCGACGTGAAAAATGTCCTCTGCGGATATTCTTTCCGCACAGGGACTACTTCAATGTCAAACATATTATGATTTATTCCTTCCCATTCCAGCAATATGTGCAGACATGCTCCTCCGGCAGCCCGATCGCACAGATCAGGTCATCCAGCCGGTGATACCGCAGCGTCGTAAAGTTTAACTCTTTGCGGATCTCCTCGATCATCTCCTCATATTTTGGCGAATCCGGATTGGAATATTCTGCCAGCAGTTCCGGGGTACACTTTCCCTCTTTCTTCAAAAGCACGCGCCGCGCGATCAGATCCAGTTCGGACTTTGACCGGGAAAAATTCAGATATTTGCATCCAAAAAGCAATGGCGGACAGGCCGGGCGGATATGTACTTCCTTTGCTCCGCTGTTATACAGAAACTCTGTCATCTCACCGAGCTGTGTCCCTCTCACAATCGAATCGTCAATCAGGAGCAGACGTTTGCCGTGAATCAGCGCTTCCACCGGGATCAGCTTCATCTTGGCAATCAGATTACGCTGGCTCTGATGAACCGGCATAAAAGAACGCGGCCAGGTAGGCGTATACTTGATAAACGGTCTAGCAAACGGAATGCCGGAACGGTTAGAATAACCGATCGCGTGAGCGGTTCCGGAGTCCGGTACACCCGCCACCAGATCTGCTTCGACATTGTCACGCGACACCAGCATATCTCCGCAGCGATAACGCATCTCCTCTACATTAACTCCCTCATAGCAGGACGTCGGATAACCATAATATACCCACAAAAATGCACAGATCTTCATCTGGTCGCCCGGCTGCTGCACGACGCGGTAACTGTCTGCCCGGATAAAATCAATCTCTCCCGGTCCCAGCTCATGTACGTCATGATAGCCGAGATTCAGATAGGCAAAGCTCTCAAACGATACACAATGCGCATGGTCATTTTTTCCGATGATAAGCGGCGTACGACCAAGCCGGTCGCGTGCGGCAAAAATACCGTTTTCATTGAGAATCAGGATAGACAGCGAACCTTCCACCATCTCCTGCACATAACGGATTCCCTCCACAATCGACGGCTTGCGGTTGATCAGACTCGCGACAACCTCTGTCGCGTTCAGCCGGCCCTCGCTCATCTCCATATACTGAGTAAAGCCGTCCGCCATCGCCTCTTTCGCAAGCTGATCCAGATTCTGAATCACACCGACAGTTGTGATCGCGTAGCTTCCCAGACGGGAAGCAATCAGCAGCGGCTGCGGTTCATTATCTGAGATGCAGCCGATCCCCGCGGTTCCTTCCAGTTCATCCAGATCCCGTTCAAACTTTGTCCGAAACGGCGCGTTTTCAATATTATGGATCGCCCGATGAAACCCGTTCTCTCCATAGGTCGCCATTCCTCCCCGGCGGGTGCCCAGATGAGAGTGGTAATCCACTCCGAAAAATAAATCATTTGTGCAGCTTTTCTGCGATATAACGCCAAAAATACCTCCCACGGCTTTTCCTCCCAAATAGTGTCATCATCCTACGCTTCATCGATTGCTTTCCCGATATCATGCCTCATGTATTTATTGCCAAACTCTACCCACTCTGTCGCCTGGTAGGCGTTCGCGCGGGCAGTTTTGAGATCCGGTCCAAGCGCGGTTACGCCAAGGACACGGCCTCCGTTGGTAACAATATCTCCATCGGCGTCAAATTTACTGCCGGCATGGAAAACATAATAACCGTCGGCATCCTTAAATTTTTCCAGGCCGCTGATCTTGAAACCTTTCTCATAATGTTCCGGATAACCATCCGAAGCGAGCACCACACAGACCGCCGCATTGTCTTCAAACTGCAGGTCAATCTGATCCAGCGTACCGTCAATACAGGCTTCAAACACATCAATAATGTCATTTTTCATGCGAGGCAGCACAACCTGAGTCTCCGGATCTCCGAAACGCGCGTTGTACTCCAGTACACGCGGTCCTTTTGTCGTGAGCATCAGGCCAAAGAAGATCACGCCCTTAAACTCGCGCCCTTCCGCGCGCATCGCGTCCACCGTCGGCTGATAAATCTTTTCTTTACAGAACGAGTCCACTTCCGCAGTATAGAAAGGGCTGGGAGAGAACGTACCCATACCGCCGGTGTTTAATCCCTGGTCACCATCTTTCGCGCGCTTGTGGTCCTGGGCGGAAGTCATTGTCTTAATCGTCTTTCCGTCCACATAAGAAAGGACCGACACTTCGCGTCCGGTTAAAAATTCCTCTACAACGATGCGGTTGCCGGCAGAACCAAACTGCTTATCCAGCATCAGCGTTTTGACACCCGCCTTTGCCTCCTCCCGCGTATTGCAGATCAGCACACCCTTGCCAAGCGCCAGACCGTCGGCTTTTAACACAATCGGCATATCAGCAGTTTCCAGATAGGCTAACGCCTGATCCGGATCGTCAAAGGTCTCGTACGCCGCCGTCGGAATACCGTACTTCTTCATCAGATCTTTGGAAAATGCCTTTGATCCTTCCAGAATCGCCGCGTTTTTACGCGGACCAAACGCCCGCAGTCCTGCCGCCTCAAAGGCGTCTACCGCGCCGGCCGCCAGCGGATCATCCGGCGCCACAACGGTCAGGTCGATCTCCTTTTCCTTAGCGAACGCGACCAGTTTATCAAATTCCATCACGCCGATATTGACACACTCCGCCACTTCGGCGATGCCCGCATTTCCCGGCGCACAGTAAAGTTTCTCTACCCTGGGGCTCTGCGCCGCCTTCCATGCGATTGCATGTTCCCGTCCACCGCCGCCGACAATTAAAACCTTCATCTGTCTGTCCTCCCTTATTTCACTTTCCCATTCGCAATCAGATCGATCGCTTTTGGCAGGATGATCCATTCAGCCTGCTCCATTACTCTGCGCTGCAGCACCTCAGGCGTATCTCCTTCTCTCACCTCAACCGCTTTCTGCAGAATGATCGGTCCGGTATCCATACCCTCATCTACAAAATGCACCGTCGCCCCGGTTACCTTTACGCCGCGCTCCAGCGCAGCTTCATGCACCTTAAGTCCATAATACCCGACTCCACAGAAAGATGGAATCAGCGACGGATGGATGTTAATAATCCTGCGCGCATATTTCCCGATCATCGCTTCCGGAATCTTCACCAGGAATCCGGCCAGTACAATCAGATCCAGTTCATAACTGTCTACCTTCTCCAGAAACGCCTGGTTAAACGCGTCCCGGCTCTCATAATCTCTCGGAGATACACAAACTGCCTCAATCCCATGCTTTCTCGCGCGCTCCAGCGCATACGCGCCCGGATTATTCGCAATCACCACACATACCTGGGCGTTGGTAATCGCTCCCACATCAATCGCATCCAGGATCGCCTGCAGATTGGTTCCGCCCCCGGAAACCATCACACCAACTCTCAGCATAATGTTACTCCTTTTTCACCGGCTTCCACATTGCCGACAACGTAAGGCGTCTCACCGGCTGCCCGGATCGCTTCCATGGTCTTATCCACATCTTCCGGAGCAACAGCCACGATCATACCGATACCCATATTGAACGTGTTATACATCATTTCTTCCGCAATATCGCCCTTCATTGCCAGCATCGCAAAGATTGGCGGCACCGGATAACTGTCCTTACGGATCACAGCGCGAACGCCGTCCTTTAACATCCGCGGAATATTTTCATAAAATCCTCCGCCTGTGATGTGACTGCAGGCTTTTACCTTCACACCGGCATTCTTTACACCCTTTAATGCCTTTACATAGATTTTTGTCGGAGCCAGCAATGCTTCTCCCAGCGTCCTGCCCAGCGCTCCATAATAGGTGCCAAGTCCTTCCTTTGTCAGTTCTTCAGCAAAGACCTTACGTACCAGAGAAAAGCCGTTGCTGTGGACACCGGACGACGCCATACCGATCAGGACATCACCGGCCTGCAGATTTTCTCCTGTGATCATATCCTTCCGGTCACACACTCCTACGGCAAAACCGGCCAGATCATACTCATCCTCAGCCATCATACCGGGATGCTCTGCCGTCTCGCCGCCGATCAGCGCGGCCTCGGACTGGATACAGCCGTTTGCGACGCCGCTGACGATCGCAGCAATCTTTTCCGGAACATTTTTCCCACAGGCGATGTAATCCAGGAAAAAGAGCGGTTCTCCTCCCGCGCAGGCGATATCGTTTACACACATCGCAACCGCGTCAATCCCGATGGTGTCATGCTGATCCATAATCATTGCCAGCTTTACCTTGGTTCCACAGCCATCCGTACCCGAAAGCATCACCGGATCTTCCATTTCTTTTATCTTTGCCAGTGAAAAAGCTCCCGAAAATCCTCCAATCCCGCCCAGAACCTCCGGGCGCATCGTCTCCTGCACATACTTTTTCATCAGTTCCACAGAGCGGTATCCCGCTTCGATATCCACTCCGGCACTTTTGTAATCCATTCTTTCCCCTCCTGTTATTTCATCTGGTTCAGATATTCTTTATATCCGATCTCTTCCAGCTTCTGCGCCTTTTTTACCACATCTTCTTTCAGATTATCCAGATACTCCTTGATCCTGACTAAAAGCGCATCGTCCGAAGCTGCCAGGATCTTGGCGGCCAGAATTCCCGCGTTCTGGCCCCCGTTAATCGCCACCGTAGCAACCGGGATACCGGACGGCATCTGAACGATCGAATACAGCGAATCCACGCCTCCCAGGTCGGAGGTCTTCATCGGGATACCGATCACCGGAAGCGGAAACAGCGCCGCGCACATTCCCGGCAGATGCGCCGCTTTTCCGGCGCCCGCAATGATGACCTTGATCCCTTTCCCTTCGGCAGCCTTCGCCCACTCAAAGAAAATGTCCGGCTCCCGGTGCGCGGAAATAATCGTCATCTCATATTCAATACCAAACTCGTCCAGAACCCCGGCAGCTTTCGCCATAACCGGCATATCGGAATCGCTGCCCATCACAATGCCTACTTTTGCCATCCTATATTCTCCTCCCTGACCTCAGTTCCTGATCACTCGTCGTCTTCGTCCTCATCATCCTCGTCGTCATCTTCGTCGTAGTCGTCTTCATCATCTTCATCTTCGTCATCTTCATCGTAGTCGTCTTCATCATCTTCGTCTTCGTCATCCTCGTACTCATATTCATTCCTGTAGTCATAATCATACGTAAAATCAGACTCCTTCACGGAAGAATCTTCCACGGTTTCTTTCGTTCCCTGGATCACGCCGTCAATATAAACCGTGCCGCCGCTGCCGCTGCCGGATGAATTCGGTCCGCTCACGCTGCTGCCGTCAGAGCTTTTGCCTGTAATGCGGCCACTGCTCTCCACAGAATAAGTCACGCCATCCAGTTCAAAAGAAGTATCCAGCATAGCGCCGCTGTCATTAAAATAATACTGCACGCCGTCGATCACACTGAAGCCAATCTCCATAATGCCATTTTCATCAAAATAATACCAGACGCCGTCCAACTGTCTCCACGCACTGCATACAGTCTCGCCATCTTCGTAATATTCCCAGTCTGAATTTTCCAGCTGATACCAGCCGTTCCCTGAAGTTGCTCCGTCATAGGTTAACGCGCCCGGTCCTGTTGTGCGGGCAGCTTCTTCTTCGTCCCACTCGTCATCGGCTTCTTCCTCATCCGTTTCTTCCTCCACATAAGGATTGTCTGATACCGTATTCGTATCCGCATAAACGGTCGCCGCTGAAGCAAGGATACATACTCCTGCTGTTAATACCAATGCCAATCTCTTTCTCATGTTCTGTTCTCCTTTCCTTGTGATTTGTATTTTTGAGCCATAATTCCTTTCGGAAAAACTATGATAAACATAGTAATTCTTACAATTCCCGATTTAACTCCTCCGTCCCCGGCACTGCAAAACGTCCCTGCCGGATCACAGCAAGCTCTCTCCCATCCGCACACACAGCCGTGATATCGCCCAGTTCGGAATACGGAATTGTGATATCCGTATGACATCCGAAATAAGCTCTGGATGGATCCTCCTTCCGAAGCAGGGAAATCTCGTTATCCCTCGCGATCACTTCTTTCCCGTCCGGATTAACCATCGGCTCATCTTCGCTCCAGCTATAGCAGGTATCGCCCACTGCGAAATGAGGTCCCATTTTTTCC
Source organism: Clostridiales bacterium (assembly GCA_021204025.1). GTDB lineage: Bacteria > Bacillota > Clostridia > Lachnospirales > Lachnospiraceae > Brotaphodocola. The sequence continues at coordinate 108,818 of JAJQAC010000014.1, forward strand.
GCAATCAGGATCGGCAGTTTCCCCGCGATCCCATAGCGCTCCGCCATGGCATACGCCGCCGTATTGGTCCCGATCGCAAACTCTCCGAGCGGCAGAAAATCATGATTTTTCAGAATTTCCTGTCGGATCAGGTCTCTCCCCTCCTGCGGATTTTCAAAATTTGTGCAGGAATAATCGGTTACCCTCCCGTCCGTAAAGGTCAGCTTCAGATCATGATACAGGATATTGCCCAGATAAACACTGCGCACATGCAAAAGACCGTTGGTTCCTGAGAGCACCGGCGACGTAAAAACTTCTCCCACAGGGATATTAACGTCCGCCACACAATTTTCAAAATTGGTTTCATACTCCGTATCCTGCAGCGGATGCAAATGCACAATCATATCTGTCTCGTTCTCTCCGCGCCCGGTTACGTGAACGAAGTTTCCCTGATCCAGCACATCGATCAGCTTTTGCTGAATCTGCTGATACCGCTCATTATCCAGCGTGTTGATCCGTATCGTCTCATCAAAAATCCCAGGATAATGATCTCCAATCGCAGGAACCGGAAACGCAATAATGGTAAAACTGGTCTCCCGTCCGGGGATATAATGATCCGTCAGCATCATCGTCTCGTTGGTATCCTGATTGAGCCATTCCTCCTGCTTCTTTGTCAGGGAAAAAGCATCCTGTGTAAGAACAGGCCGGAAAGGTTCTTCCCCAAAGGTCTCGATCACCGCAGGTCCCGCATATTGCGCTGCGAGTTCACGAAACTCCTCATAAGCGGTCCGCAGAATCCCCTGTCTGCGCTCTTTAAACGCTTTATCAAAATAAACTGCCATATCATAGCGATGATCATAATCATACTGTCGATTGGGAGAAGCTCCGTGATAGCCGATCCTGCGATTTGGCATCGCAGACACCGACCACACCGGTGCCCGGTAAATAATCGGTTCAAGCCCCATCTCACGAAAACGAATGATTGCCGACCGGACCATCCGTTCAAAACCCAGCTCATATCGGATAGCAACTGTCCTTTTGCGGGAAAGGTCACGCCCCATAACGGCAAATCCCCTTCGATACCCTTTCACAAAAGTCTCTGCCATCCGGTCAATGATCTCCTGCGGCTGTTTTGCAAGAAAATCCGCGATCTCCATCTGTGTCGTCGAAATATATTCACCAAAATGATACAGATACCTCAGATCTGACAGATCTTCCTCCATAATGATATCTTTTGCGAAAGTAAGAGAGGGATCCAGCTGCTCTCTCAGCCGATAAGGAATCGTCACATCTGCGTAATCACTGTGAAACCAGTAAAGGATATCCTTCACGGACTTACTCGCCGGCAGATCTCCCTCATATCGATTATAAATCTCAATCAGTGTTTCCGCAAGGATTGTCAGTTCCTCTTTTCTCCCCTCGTAAGCAAAAACCACTGCTGCCCGAAGCTGTGCGTAAAACGCTGCAAGGAGAGGTCCATGCTCCGCTCCCAGCATCCGAACCGCATACTGCGGATTCGCAAAACTTTCATCATAATGTTCCGGAAGAATATCTTCATAAAGACTGCGGTTCCACTCGCCAAGTTCTTTCAGCGACAAAAACCTAAAATCATCCCGCCGCTGTTTTTCCGCTGTCTGCTCGGCAAGCAGCAGAAACTCTGCCATGCTCACAAAACAGGAACGATAAGGCTCCTTTACCAGATCCTCCTGCGGTATCTGGCGAATCCGCTCAAAAGAAAGCTGATGCCGCTCAGACAACAGATCCTTGAATTCTTCCGTTTTACCACTCTCTGTTTCCAGATTTTCCTGATTCTCTGCTCTTAAATCTTCCGTCTTTTTAAACTCCTTCTGCTTTTCCAATCTTTTATTTTCCGGCCATCTGCCATTTACTTTTCTCACCTGCTTACCCCGCTGCGATCATCACGATCCAAAAGATAACCAGACATCCGCCGATCCCCATGCCGATCTTTGACAGCAGATAATTTTTCTCCGGCTCGACAAAAGAAAGCGCACCATAAATCAGAGCTGTCACAGCAAAAATCATACTGGACACTCCCCATGCGGCAATGTTTAACTCCCCCTGTCCCTCATGGGCAATGCTTAATCCCAGACTGACGCCGGCAAAGACCATTGCCAGCAGCGAGGCTCCCAGGCTATAACGGCTCTTTTCTGCAAATGGTTTCTTTACATAAGATATTTTAAAGCCTTTTTCCTTCATGTCTGCGCCTCCCGGCCCGCAGGGCCTGAACCATCCGGTAACCGACATACCCCAGGATTCCTCCAATGGTGTTCAGAAAAATATCATCGATATCAAAACTTCCCACGCGAAAGATCAGCTGAGTCAGCTCAATGCAGAGACTAAACGCAAAACAAAGGCATATCGTATTCCCTGCCGCTTTACTCCTGCGGCTGACAACCGGGAGGAAAAAGCCACACGGCATAAAAGCCACCACATTGCCCACATCATTTAAAAGAAAAGCTTTCATGCCAAGCTGTTCCCGGTAATGATAAAATCGTCTGATTTCTTTAAACAAGGTCAGATTATAAGCATACTCTGACTGCACAATATCTCTGCCCAGCGATTCGGCAAAGATCAGGAAATAAACCAGAAACGCCAGATAAATGATAAAGAACACCCATCCGAGCTTCTGATTCCGTGTCGTGTTTCTGATCATAAAATCTCCATTTACCAGACGCGGCCGCTAAAATTCCAGATCGGACTTCCGTTTCAGCAAAATACTGCCATATACAATTGACAGTACGCCCAGCGTCACTCCCGTTACCAGCAGGATAATTCCAATCACGATATTAACCGCGCCCGCATTTTTCATCGTATGATAAACCTTCTCCATCATCATTTACCCTCTTACTCCGCTCCATACTGTTCATAATACGCGTCAATTGCTCTCTTTAACGAATCGTCGATCACAACCCGGCCATGATAAGTCCGGTTATAGAGGTGCTCTACAACCTCTTTCATTGTCACGATCGCCGTCGTCTTTAACCCATAATTTTCTTCGATTTCTTTTAATGCAGACTTATTGCCCGTACCGCGCTCCATCCGGTCTACCGATACGACCAGCCCCAGCACATCCACATCACCCTGCGCCCGGATAATCGGCAGTGTCTCGCCAATCGAAGTCCCTGCCGTCGTCACATCCTCAATGATCACTACCCGGTCATGATCCCGGATCGGACTCCCAAGCAGGATCCCCTTATCTCCGTGATCCTTGATCTCCTTGCGGTTGCTGCAGTAACGGATATCCGTATCATAATACTCGCTAATCGCCATTGTTGTCGCGACAGCCAGCGGAATCCCCTTGTAGGCGGGTCCAAACAGAATATCAAAATCAAACCCAAACGCGTCCTGGATTGCCTTTGCATAATATTCACCAAGACGGTTTAACTGAGTACCTGTGCGGTAAAAACCTGTATTGACAAAAAACGGTGTCCTGCGTCCGCTCTTCGTCACAAAATCTCCAAAGCGAAGGACTTCACAGTCAATCATAAACTCAATAAATTCTTTTTTGTATTCTTCCAGTGCCATAATATCACGAATCTCCTTTTTCTCTTTTTCATACACACCCGATCAGTTCACGGATATCTTCTACATGATTATCACGCATAAACTGTTCCATGCCATCGATGATTTCAGTTATAACAGCAGGATTGCTGAAATTTGCCGTCCCGACTGCCACGGCGGTCGCTCCCGCCATCATAAACTCAATCGCGTCTTCCGCGTTCATGATCCCGCCCATCCCGATGACCGGGATCCTGACCGCGTGAGCCGCCTGATAGACCATCCTCACCGCAATTGGTTTCACCGCGGGTCCCGAAAGTCCTCCTGTGTGATTTGCCAGCGCAAAACAACGACGGTGAACATCAATCTTCATCGCGGTCAGCGTATTGATCAGCGAGACCGCGTCCGCTCCGCCTGCCTCTGCGGCCTTCGCGATCGATGTGATATCTGTCACATTGGGCGTGAGTTTCATGATAACCGGCCGCTTCGCACGTTTCTTAATCCCTGCCGTAATCCGCTCGACGCCTTTCGGATCCTGCCCGAAGGAAAGACCTCCTGCCTTTACATTCGGACAGGAAATATTGATCTCCAGCATATCTACCGGCTGATCCGCCAGCTTTTCCACACAGTCAAAGTATTCCTCCTCGCTGTGACCACATACATTAATGATGATATTCGTATCAAACTGCCGCAGAAACGGAATATCACGGCGGATGTAAACATCCACGCCCGGATTCTGCAGTCCAACCGCATTCATCATACCCCCGCTCACCTCGGCTATCCTGGGAGTCGGGTTCCCCTCCCACGGGACGCTCGCCACCCCTTTGGTCGTAACCGCACCAAGCCGGTTCAGATCTACAAATTCACCGTATTCCATGCCGCTGCCGAACGTACCTGAACAGGTCGTGACGGGATTTTTCCACTCGACACCCGCGATCGTAACTCTGGTATTCATCAAAGTTCCACCTCCCTGGCGTTAAAAACCGGTCCGTCCTTGCAGATTCGCTTATTTTTTACATGAGAATGTTCATCCATCTCTCCCGTCTTACACACACACGCCAGACATGCGCCGATCCCGCAGGCCATCCGCTCCTCCAGAGAAATCCAGCATTCGATCTGCCGCTGTGCGGCATAAGCCTTTACCGCGCGCAGCATCGGCGCCGGACCGCAGGCATAGATCACATCCGCGTCCAGTCCGTGCTCCCGGATCGCGTCCAGCACATTACCATGCGTCCCATAACTGCCATCCTCTGTCGCGACCGTAACCGTCCCGTAAGGTTCAAATTCTTCCTTCAGGAACAGAACATCACGATACCCGAGTACAATCTCCTTCTCGCACTGCAGATTTTCCGCAAGTCCAAGCATCGGCGGGATCCCGATCCCTCCTCCGATGATAAATGCCTTTTTTGTATTGTCTGTGTCGTAACCGTTTCCCAGGGGACCCAGGACCCGAATCTCATCACCCTCGCGGTATCCGGAAAATTCCCTTGTCCCGGCACCAACAGTCCGATATACCATCCGCAGTCTCCCGCGTTCCCTGTCGATCTCGCAGATACTGATCGGTCTGGGGAGAAGTCTCGTCGGATCCTTTGTATAAACGGAGAGGAACTGCCCGGGCCGCGCCTTCGCCGCAATCTCTTCTGCCTGAATCCACATACTGAACACATCCTGCGCCAGCGCCTCCTGACTCACAACGGACGCTCTCAGCATCGTCTTTCCCGCATCTTCCATGACTGTTCTCCTATTAACTATTTTATGATTAACAGGTCTGCTTACAGCACGCTGTTAATGTCCGTCACCATATCGATAACCGCCTGTCTGGAAGCCTCCGCAAAATGCTCCGCTCCGAAGCGGGCGTACTTCTCCTGACGATATGCCGCTATAATACCGCGTGACGAATTAACAACTGCCCCCAGTCCGTCCTCGTTAAAACATGCTTTCAGATCTTTCGCCGTACCCCCCTGCGCTCCGTAACCCGGCACAAGGAAATAAGTATCCGGCATCTGCCTGCGCAGCGCCGCGGACATCTCCGGATAAGTCGCACCTACGACCGCGCCTACGTTGCTGTATCTGCCGTCCTTGCAGTCTGAGCCCCATTCGACAACCTTATCTGCCACATGCTCATACAGCGGTTTCCCGTCGATCTGCCTGTCCTGAAATTCGCCGCTTGACGGATTGGAGGTCTTTACCAGGACAAAGATTCCCTTATCCTCCTTCTTACAGACATCAACAAACGGTTTGACACCGTCTGTGCCCAGATAAGGATTTACCGTCACAAAATCTGTATCAAACGCGCGGAAAACATTCCCACCCACCTGTACTTTGCCCAGATGTGCGACCGCATATGCCGCTGAAGTAGATCCAATATCGCCGCGCTTTGCGTCACCGATCACCACCAGTCCCTTTTCCTGGCAATAACGCACGGTTTTTTCATATATCTTTAAGCCCTCGATCCCAAACTGTTCATACATCGCGATCTGCGGCTTTACTGCCGGGATCAGATCCCAGGTGTGATCAATGATCTCTTTGTTAAAATTCCAGACTGCGTCCGCCGCTCCCTCCAGCGTCTCTCCTAATTCTTTATAAGACCGGGTAAGAATCTGTTCAGGAATATAATTTAACATGGGATCAAGGCCGACGCAGATCGGCGCTTTGGTCTCCTGAATTTTCTGAATCAGTTTTTGAATCATGGCTGTTTCCTCCTGCAAATATTACATTTCTACATGAACTTTTAATCGTTTTGAAACATGAATCGGATACATTCTACCATAACAAAAAGTTGCTTTCAAGCAAAACACTTGCAATCCCCCCTTTTTTTGCTTATACTCAAATTGAGAATACGCTTATGTTCCTTTGATCTGACTGGTGATTCCGCGTTTCTGCCTGAATCCCTCTTCTCCGGAGGTCTTATATTGACATTATATATAGAAAAAACCACAAATCTGAATGCCGGGCAGCACCGTTTGCTCCTGGCTCTGACCGCTTCCTGCAACAGGAAGGAAATGCAAACGATATCTTATCCCCTGGAGGAGGAAGATGTCCTGCATTACCTGCTGTGGAGCCGCGGCCCGCAACCCGGCAGCCGGAAACTGGCCGGCGCGCTCGCCATCCTGCCTCTGGACGATGATGTCGCCGAGTGTGTTGCCATGATCCATCCCTTCTACCGGCGAAAAGGTTTCTTTACCCGGCTTCTGAAACACGCTCGCAGAGACTTTGCCCACTTTGATTTTCTTTTCCCTGTCCCGGAAGGAGCCGGCGACGTAATCGCTTCCCTGCAGGCAGCCGGCGCGGAATATGACCATACGGATCTTATGATGGAATATCTGACAATCCAATGTCCGGCAGTACAGGTATTATCAGAGCCCCTTATTTCCGAATCTCCTGTTCCGGAACCCTCCATTCCGGAAGTCTTTCTCTGGCCTGCAAAAAACCCAGACTCCATCGGTTCCTGCCGTGTCATCCCGCTCTCCCCGGACTGTGTCTGCCTCTGCCAGGTCGAGATTTCCCCCGCATCTCGCGGCCTTGGCCACGGCACAGCGATGATCCGCTCTCTGCTTAATCATCTGCGCCAATGCGGTATCTGCCGGGTCATTCTCCATGTGGAAAAAGAAAATACTCCCGCTGTCGCCCTGTATAAAAAAACAGGATTCCGCGTCATCGAAACCCTGTCTTACTCCCTGCTGCCATCCGCCAGCCGGGCAGACGATTAATCTACCATTACAATTCCACCCTGCTGCTCAATATTCTGGCGGATCCTCAGCATCTGCTGATCAGTATTTGCGATCACCTCCGCGCACTGGCGAAGTTCCTCTGTAATCAGCTGGGAGTCCTGCACAATATCCTTCTTATATTTCAGCTGATGATCCAGGCTCGCCCAGAAATCCATCGCGATCGTACGGATCTGCACCTCGACCCGCATGTTTTTCTTTTCATCGGAAAAATATACCGGTATCTCCAGAATCAGATGATAACTCCGATAACCGTTAGGTTTCGGATTCCTGATATAATCCTTCACCGTCAGCACCTTCACGTCATCCTGTCTCACCAGCATATCCGCCACTGTATAAATCTCGTCCAGAAAAGAACAGATCACGCGGATGCCGGCCACATCGTCCAGATGCTCCATCATGGATTCCACCGTCACCGGATATCCCTTCCGACGAAGTTTTTCGACGATACTGCTCGGTTTTTTTACACGGGACTTAATCAGTTCGATCGGATTTCTCTGATTACGAATCGAGAGATCGTCATTCAGCACCTCCAGCTTGGTCTTCACCTCGCGGATCGCGCATGAATACATCATAAGTGCCCGCTGAAATTCTTTTGCCTGACGCACAAAATCATCCGGAACCTGTGCCAGATTCGGTACATTTACCGTAGACAGATGCAGTTCACTGTTCGGGTTCAGATTCCCATTATCACTGAGATTTGTGTCCATTCGCACACCTCTTGTCATGAAAATATTCCAGGCGCGGTTTCCACGCTTACAGCCAACACACCGGTACTTACCTGTCATGTCCCCGACATCCTGGATTCTTACTATCCATTATAAGAGAGTTCTGAACAAATAACAAGGTTTAAAGTGTGAACTTTTCAGTAATTTTTCATAAAGATTTCCAATGACAGTAACCATCCATCCGAAATATCATCTGCGTCATAAAACCGCTCAACACAGCTGCGCCATTTTCCGATACCGATTATAGACATAAAACGAGATTGCCGTCACAATTGCATCCGATACCAGCTGTGACCACACCAGACCGTAAATGCCAAACAGTGCGTTCATCACAAACAGCATCGGGATATTGACTACAGCCCACCGTGTCACTCCCAGAAAAAGCGCCTTTTTCCCTTCGCCGAACGCATTAAAGATATGTACCGTCGAAAAGCACAGAAACATCCACGGTGTCGCCAATATCCGCACCCGGATAAAATCCACTCCCAGACGCACAGTTTCCGCATCCGATATAAAGAACCGCACCAGTGCCACTGCTCCCAGTTCATAAAGACAGATGCTCAGAACGCTGATCACAAGGCCAAGCTGTCTGGCGTAACGAATCACACTGTTCATTCTTTTATAATTATGTGAGGAAAAATTATACGCTGTCAGTGGTACGATACCCTGACAGATACCGATCCCCACATTTAAAGGTAGTCTCTCCGCCTTTAATACAATGCCGATCGCCGCCAGCGCAATATCTCCGTACGTAACCATCAGCCTGTCCAGGATTACATAGTCCAGATCAAATAAAAACGTCGCGATCGATGAGGGAACCCCCACCCAGAAAATTGATTTTATGCTGTCTTTTGACGGCATTCCCTTTTGGAGATCCAGGGAAATGACATGTTTTCCTCTTGTCTGATGCAGGACGCGGAGAAAATAACCACAGGCCGTACAGTTGGAGATGCATGTCGCAATCCCGACCCCCAGCGCCTCCATTCCCTGCGGCAGTATTAAAAACATCAGAAGCGGATCCAGCACAATGTTTAAGATCCCGCCCATCGCGATGCCAAAACTGGCGTTTTTCGAATATCCAACACTTCTCAGCAAATTGGACAGCACATTCGACATGACTGTTGGGATGCCGCCAATCACGATCACACAAAATGTGTACTGCCTGGCGTAGTGAATGGTATTTTCCCCCGCGCCCAGCGCTCTCAGAAGTGGATTCATAAAAAATGCCATACTCAGTGAAAAAAACGCCGCAATGATAATCGCCAGATAAATACTGAATACGCTGACCCGCTCTGCTTCCTCCTCACAGTCCTTTCCCAGCAGCCGCGAGATCAGCGTCCCACCACCGACACCGGTCAGTCCGGCAATCGACAGAGAAAGGTTAAAAATCGGCAGGATCATCGAAATTCCCGCCACCATATAGGGATTATTGGTTCTGCCTACATAAAACGTATCCGCCATGTTGTAAATCAGTACAATCACCTGGCTGATAATCATGGGCACCGCCATCAGACGCACGGCCTCCGGCACCGGCAGTTCTTCAAAGATTTTCTTTTTTTCTGCTATTTGTTCCATTCTGCTCCTTTCGCTGCCATCCGTCCACCCTTTTGCCATTTTTTCTCTGTCATAAATATGGAATAAAAATATAAAATTTCTCGGATCAGGGAAATTCATTCCCTTCTGAAAGACTACCCGGATATTATAACAATTATCGATCTGAAATTCAATCACGGTTTGAACCTGCCAAAGTCCGTCTTCACTGCCCTGGGATAACCGGAAAATTTCTTCCAATCATTTTTCTGAAAAGGGATTGCTTTTTCTCTCCGGCTTTCGTATAATATAGCTTATCGGAAGTTGCGTCAGCAACTGCCGATAAAAGGGGCGTAAGCCCCGTCCATCTGATTATGAGGTTCTGCGTAGCAGGTTCTCATAATATAACTTATCGGAAGTTCTATCAGGAACTTTCGATAAAAGGCGCATGCTTTTGCGCCGTAAATCCGATTATAGGGTTCCGCGAAGCGGGTTCCTATAATATAGCCTATAACCAAGGAGATGGGGAGCTGGCTGTAACCGGCTGAGAGGAAGCTATATCGCTTCGACCCTTAACCTGATTTGGATAATGCCAACGTAGGGAATTCCGTAAGCTGATAAGCGACAAAGAGGTGCCTGCGCACTTCTTTTTATTTTTTAGTCAGCCTGTGAAATCAGACACGAGAGTTCCGCTTTGCGGAACTTTTTCATTTGAGAAAAACCCTTCGCGCAGGAAAGGAGATTTTTATTTTTATGAGAAGCAACGACACAACCAGAAAACTGGCTCTCGCCGGAGTTCTGACAGCGGTAGCTGTCGCCGGAAGTCTGCTCAGCTTTCCCGTAGCGGGGAGCAAATGCGCCCCAATCCAGCATATGGTCAATCTGTTCGCCGCAGTAACACTCGGCCCGTGGTGGGGATTTGCCATCGCATTCTGTGCGAGCCTGCTGCGTAATCTGATGGGACTCGGCAGCCTGATGGCTTTCCCCGGCAGTATGCTCGGCGCGCTTTGCTGCGGCCTTGTCTACGCCGCCACAAAAAAGATCGGACCGACCTGCTTTGCGGAAGCATTCGGCACCGGCGTCCTGGGAGGTCTTGCGGCATATCCGGTCGCTCGATTCCTGATGGGCATCCACCCGGCCGGGATATTTGTCTATATCATCCCATTCCTGATTTCCACTGTTGCCGGAAGCATCCTGGCGTTTGTACTGCTGGGGATTCTGGAAAAGGGCGGGACCTTAAATCATATCCGTGGATAAACAAACAGTATCCAATACTTTTTGGCGAAACGGCCGTCCCTGAGAGGAAATTATATCCTCTCGGGGACTACGTTACTGGTTCATCTATCTTATTTGTCAACGGACACTTGTACAATGGCGGATTGGGGGCACCACCTTCCGCCGGCTGTTATAACATTATGATTCACAGGAGGATTTCCATGAAAACAGCTTTAACAATCGCCGGAAGTGATTCCAGCGGAGGCGCCGGCATCCAGGCAGATATTAAGACGATGACCGCTCATGGAGTTTATGCCATGAGTGCGATCGCCGCACTGACTGCCCAGAATACAACCGGCGTTTATGATATCATGGAGGTGACACCGGAGTTTCTGGCCAGGCAGCTGGACTGCATTTTTACCGATATTTATCCTGACGCGGTAAAAATCGGAATGTTATCTTCCAGAGAAATCATGAAAACCACAGCGGATAAGCTCCGCTCCTATCAGGCAAAACACATCGTCCTTGATCCGGTTATGGTAGCGACCAGCGGCTCCCGGCTGATGCGGGAGGACGCGGCGGAAACCATGATTGCCGAACTGTTCCCGCTCGCGGAAGTGATCACGCCCAATATCCCGGAAACGGAAATCCTCTCCGGGATAGCGATCCACGACGCTGCGGATATGGAAAAAGCCGCCTCACTCCTGTACGAACGCTGTCACTGTGCCGTACTCTGTAAGGGCGGACACCGGGTCAATGACGCTAACGATCTGCTGTTTGCCGACGGTCAGGCGATCTGGCTGAGAGGACGCCGCATCGACAATCCCAATACACATGGGACCGGCTGCACGCTTTCCAGCGCAATTGCCAGCAACCTGGCGCTTGGCGTCGATCTGGTAACAGCTGTACGAAATGCCAAGGAGTATCTCTCCGGTGCGCTCGAAGCACAGCTAAATCTCGGACAAGGTTCCGGGCCATTGAATCATGCCTACGCGATCCGGCCATCTCTTTTCATAAAATAAACAAAAGTGTCACAATTGAGCAACAACCGGAACGGAGCGCAGACCATGTTCAACATCAGCCGGAACATCTCCCTGCACGCCCCTGTGCATCTATAACAAACCCGGATATCGTCTTGCCTGTTCTGTGTCAATCCGAATGCAAAGCGAGACATTTCTACAAAACCATATGGAGGATAACACAATGGAATCTTACACCACACAAATGGACGCCGCAAGAAAGGGCATCCTTACCCCACAGATGAAAATCGTCGCCGAAAAAGAACATATGCCGGAATCTCAGCTCATGAAGCTGGTCTCCGAGGGTAAAGTCGCTATCTGTGCCAACAAACACCATACGTGTCTCAACCCTGAGGGCGTCGGAAGCATGCTCCGCACCAAGATTAACGTAAATCTGGGAGTGTCCCGCGACTGCAAGGATTATAATATCGAAATGGAAAAGGTTATGAGCGCAGTTAATATGGGCGCGGAGGCGATCATGGATCTCTCCAGTCACGGAGACACACAGCCGTTTCGCCGTAAGCTGACCCATGAATGCCCTGCCATGATCGGCACAGTTCCGGTCTACGACAGCGTCATCCACTATCAGCGGGATCTTTCCACTCTGACGGCTCAGGATTTCATCGATGTCGTACGGATGCATGCGGAAGACGGCGTAGATTTCGTCACGCTGCACTGTGGTATCACGCGCAAAACCATCGATCAGATCCGCCGTCATAAGAGAAAAATGAACATTGTCAGCCGCGGCGGCAGTCTGGTATTTGCCTGGATGAGCATGACCGGTGAGGAAAATCCTTTTTACGAATATTTTGACGAGATCCTGGATATCTGCGAAGAACATGACGTTACGATCTCATTAGGCGACGCCTGCCGTCCGGGTTGTCTGGCCGACGCCACCGACGTCTGCCAGATCGAAGAACTGGTGCGCCTGGGCGAACTGACCAAACGCGCCTGGGATCACAATGTTCAGGTCATGGTCGAAGGCCCCGGCCATGTGCCGTTAGACCAGATTGCCGCCAATATGCAGGTACAGAAAACCATCTGCATGGGCGCCCCCTTCTATGTCCTTGGTCCGCTGGTAACGGATATCGCTCCCGGTTATGACCATATTACATCCGCCATTGGCGGTGCGGTAGCGGCCATGAACGGCGCGGCATTTCTCTGCTATGTAACCCCGGCGGAGCATCTCGCCCTGCCAAATGTTGACGATGTCAAACAGGGCATTATCGCCTCGAAAATCGCCGCTCACGCCGCTGATATCGCCAAAGGCATCCCCGGCGCACGGGACATTGACGATAAAATGGCGGACGCGCGCCGCGCACTCGACTGGGACGCACAGTTTGCCTGCGCGCTCGATCCCGAGACCGCCAAAGCAATCCGCGACAGCCGTAAGCCGGAGGACGACCACAGCGACACCTGCAGTATGTGCGGCAAGTTCTGTGCCGTCCGCAGTATGAATAAGGCGCTTGCCGGCGAATATATCGATATCCTGTAATGTAAAAACTTTCTTTTGTGTCTATCCGCGGAAACCGGAATGCAGAAATCGAGTATGAAGTGATTTTTCCTTTCATACTCGATTTCACAATTTATTATTGGTCTAAGGAAACGCTGAAAAATAGTACTTTCAACTCAACTAACCATCCATGTGGAT
>JAJQAC010000021.1 GCA_021204025.1 Clostridiales bacterium
GTTTGTGATGCCTTCTTGTTTTTCTCTACCCGCTACCTCTCAGTTTCAAACTTTTGAGTCTCCTGAATCTGCAAATGTCTTTACCCTCCGGTAAAAGCAGCTTCTCGACCCGGTATGGCACGCCGCGCCGATCTGCTCCACCTTTGCCAGCAGCGTATCCTTATCACAATCCAGATACAGCGATTTCACACACTGATAATGCCCGGAGGTCTCGCCCTTCAGCCACTGGCTCTGGCGGCTGCGGCTGTAATAGTGCATTTTTCCTGTCCGGATCGTATCCTCATATGCCTGCTGATTCATATAAGCCAGCATCAGCACCTGTCCGTTCTCCTGGTCCTGAACGATGACGGGGATCAGCCCGGCGGCATCGGTTTTTATATCCTTCCATGACACGGTACACGTCTGCCCGCTCTTTTCAAATGCCGCGACTGCTTCCGGCAGGAAGATCCGGTTTTCATACAGAGCTTTTCCGATAATTGCTCCCTGGATACCATTGGCATTTAACTGCTCCAGATCTGTCATCCCGGAGACGCCGCCGGACGCGATAATATCGAGCCCCGTCGCTTCCGTAAGTTTCCTGGTTGCTTCTACATTCGGACCGGTAAGCATCCCGTCGCGAGAAATATCCGTATATACGATATGGCGAACGCCGTATTCCTTCATCTTGCCGCAGAGATCAATGGCGTTGATACTGCTCAGCTTTTCCCAGCCCTCTACCGCAACCATGCCGTCTTTTGCATCCACGCCGACCACGATCCGCTCTGCGCCAAAGCGCTGAACCAGTTCCCGGATCAATTCCGGCTGCTCGACTGCTTTGGTCCCGATAATACAGCGTGCCACTCCAAGATTTAAAAGGTATTCCACTGTCTCCGCGCTGCGGATCCCGCCGCCCAGTTCAACCGGCACGTCCACCGCTTCGACGACCGCACGGATCGCTGCCTCATTGACCGAATGTCCGGCCAGGGCTCCATCCAGATCCACCAGATGCAGATAAGACGCTCCCTGCATAACCCAGAGCTTTGCCATCTCGGCCGGCTCATCCGCATAAACGGTCACCTGTTGAAAAGACCCCTGCTTTAAGCGCACACATTTGCCGCCTTTCATATCGATTGCCGGATATAGCTGCATGTTCTCTTCCTCCTCTGTTTTCTAAGTGATCATTGCACTCATTCTATCACGCAGGCATGCTTTTTAACATGGATACCCGATACTTTACTATCGCAATGAATTCTCTCTGAATAACAGGCAGCTGAATTATTATGTCGTTCATGATAAGCTGCCCTTCGTCGACAATACCCCCGTGATCCGCTCATCATAACTGACTGCCTGATCAAGCGCCTTGGCGAACGCCTTAAACGCCCCTTCTATGATATGATGATTATTACTGCCATCCAGCTGGCGGATGTGAAGATTCATCTGCGCGGCATAGGACACCGCATAAAAAAATTCACGCACCATCTCCGTTTCCAGATCGCCCACTTTCTCCCGGTCCAGTGTGATGTCACAGACCAGATAGGGCCGTCCGCACAGATCAACCGCACACAGAAGCAGCGCCTCGTCCATCGGCAGGATCTTTGACCCGTAGCGAACGATGCCCTTTTTATCTCCCACTGCCTCACGAATCGCCGTACCCAGCACGATGCCGGTATCTTCAATCGTGTGATGAGTGTCCACCTCCAGATCGCCGTCCACCTGCACGCTGAGATCAAAAAAACCATGGCGGGCAAATCCGTCCAGCATATGATCGAAAAAACCGATCCCGGTATGGATATCTGACTTTCCCGTACCATCCAGATTTAACGTCAGCCGGATCTTTGTCTCTTTTGTATTTCGTTCAATTGTCGCGGTTCTCGCCATCGTAATCTCCTCCTGCCAGTCTGCCTTTATTCACATTTTCTGCTTTCATAGATATTCATAGATTCAAGTAAGAACCAGATGCTCAGGATTCCTCCTCAAACCTCACCCGGATAGAATTCGCATGGGCCGTCAGCCCCTCCGCCTCCGCAAAGGCTTCGATATCCTTATGCGCCGCCAAAAGCGCTTCTCTCGAATAATAGATAATGCTCGACTTCTTGATATAGTCGTCCACGCCCAGCGGTGAGAAAAATCTCGCTGTACCGTTGGTCGGCAGCACATGATTTGGCCCGGCATAATAATCGCCCAGCGGCTCGGAGCTGTACTCGCCCATAAAGATCGCTCCGGCATTCTGAATCTTCGTCATCACTTCAAAGGGGTTGCGCGTCACGATCTCCAGGTGCTCTGAGGCGATCTCGTTGGCGGCCGCAATGGCGTCTTCCATCGTATCCGCTACCAGGATATATCCGTAATTTTCCAGTGATTTTTTCAGAATGTCCTTCCGCGATAACTGTTCGATGAATCGATCGGCCTGCGCGGATACCGCCTCTGCCAGTTCCATGCTGGTCGTCACCAGGATCGCGGAAGCGAGCTCATCATGCTCTGCCTGCGAGAGCAGATCCGCCGCCACATAACGGGGATTGGCCGTTTCATCCGCCAGTACCAGGATCTCACTGGGTCCCGCGACACTGTCAATGCTCACATGTCCATAAACGGCCTTTTTCGCCATCGCAACAAAGATATTGCCCGGTCCTACGATCTTATCTACACGCGGGATTGATTCCGTACCAAAGGCCAGAGCCGCAATCGCCTGTGCGCCTCCCACTTTATAAACCTCAGTCGCTCCTGCCAGATGCGCAGCCGCCAGCGTGACCGGATTGACCCTGCCGTCCTTTCCCGGCGGCGTCACCATCACGATCCGCGGCACTCCGGCCACCTCTGCCGGAATAATATTCATCAGCACTGTGGACGGATAGGCTGCCTTGCCACCCGGTACATAAACGCCGACGCTGACGAGAGGCGTGATCTTCTGCCCGAGGATCGTCCCATCCGGCCTGCTGTCAAACCAGCTGTTCCGTTTCTGTTTCTCATGATAAGAACGAATATTGGCAAGAGACTGCCGGATCACCTCCAGGAGAGCCGGGTCGGTCGCAGACAGCGCTTCCTCAATCTCCGACTCTGTCACGCGGACATTTTCCGCGCTGATCTGCGCATGATCAAACCTGCTTGTATAAGAAAAAACCGCCGCGTCACGGTTTACGCGCACATCATCGATGATCTCCTGCACCGTGGCTTCGTACTCGGTATAATGATTCGGATCCCGTTTTAACAGACTGGACAGAAGATCCGTCCTGCTCTGCTGATTGAGTCTGACGATTCTCATTGATTTACCTCCTGCTGTTGCTGAATCAATATTTTCAGTTGCCGGATCATCCGGGTGATCCGCTCATTTTCCCGTTTCAGACTCACCTGATTGACAACCATCCTCGCGGACAGAGGACAGACCTCTTCGAGAACGGTCAGACCGTTTTCTCTCAGCGTCGAACCGGTCTCAACGATATCAACGATCACCTCGGAAAGACCCACGATCGGAGCCAGTTCGATCGAGCCGTTCAGCTTGATAATCTCTACCGTCTGATGCTTTTTATTAAAAAAATAATCCTTTGCGATCCTGGGATACTTAGTCGCTACGCGGATCATCTCATGATGCTGCAGATATTCTCTTGCGGACGCAGGTCCACAGACGCACATCCGGCAGCGCCCGATCCCCAGATCCAGAACCTCATAAAGATTGCGTCCCTCTTCAAGAAGCGTATCCTTGCCGGCGATACCGATGTCTGCCGCACCGTACTCCACATAAGTCGGAACGTCATTCGCTTTTGCCAGGAAGAATCGATATCCCAGCTCTTCATTCACAAATATCAGTTTCCGCGAATCCCTATCCTTCATTTCCTCACAGGTAATCCCGATCCGCTCAAACATTTCCAGCGTCTTATAAGCGAGTCGGCCTTTTGCCAGTGCAAATGTCAGATATCTCATGAGCCATACTCCCTCTTTTCTCTGATATTTCTCATATATTCATCCGTGGACATCACAGCCATGTGATCCGTCTGCGGATCCAGAATACGGATTTTTTCTCCTTCATCAACGAACCCGATCAGTACCCGCACTTTCTGTCGTTTTGCATATAAAATGTAATCCCGGTATGTTGTTCCCTCCGCCATACAGATAAGTTCGATCGGCAGATCCATCCCCCGGAGCGCCTTTGCCAGAGCGATGCCCCAGCTTCGCTGGTCACTCTGATACAGAAGCATCGTATCGACACGTTTTAACGGAAGTTCTATTTTCTGTCTCGAAAGCGCAAGCATCAGCTGATCCATCACGATCGCGAAACCAATCGCCGGAGCTTCCTTTCCAAACTGAGTCAGCAGGGTATCATAACGGCCACCCGTTACCAGATATTCCCCGGTTCCGTAGGTATAGGCTTTAAAAATAATACCGGTATAATAACTGTATTTACTCAGCATCCCCAGATCATAGGAGACATAATCTCCCAGCCCGTAAGCATCCAGAATCTCCTGTACCTTTTCCAGCCGCTCGATCGCCTGCAGCGCCCGTCGGTTAGACGTCATTGATTTTGCCAGGCGTATCTGTGTAATATCTCCAAAGAGTTCCGGCAGCTTCAGAAAAAGCTGTCTTAAATGAAGCGGTATGGAATGCCGGCTTAACAGTTCTTCCACTCCAAAGAAATTTTTCCTTTCGATCAATTCCCGCAGCTCTTCGCCGGTCTCCTCATCAAAATCAGCTTCTTCTACCAGTCCGCGATAAAATTCAACCTGCCCCAGTTCTACCTGAAATTCACGCAGTCCGCTGGATTTGAGTGCGTCAATCACGATCGCGATCATCTCCGCGTCCGCGTCGATCGAATCGTCTCCAATCAATTCAACTCCCGTCTGAGTCGTCTCATTCAGCCGTCCCTGATAACTGACACGGTTGATAAAAGTAGAACCGAGATAACAGAGACGCAGCGGCCCCGACTCATCCATGTAATACTTCGCGACACAACGGGCGATCGAAGGGGTCATATCCGGACGTAATACCAGCGTATTATTTTCCCGGTCAAAGAATTTATACATTTCCCGCGTCCCGACGCTTCCGCGCTCTTTTTTAAATATATCAAAAAACTCAAACATCGGTGTCTCGATATCCTGATAACCGTACAGCCGGAACACATCCCGGATCTTATTCTGAACCGCCAGCTTTCTGGCACATTCCTCCCCATACGTATCGCGGACTCCTTCCGGTGTATGCAGCAGTTGTCTGCTCATCAATATTACCGTTCCTTTCTCAGTATCAGGCAGGAGGCGCTTTTTGTCTCCTATTCGCCTGTCCGTCGCACTTATCTTTTCAGCACGGATCCGGCTCACACGAGGTCTTCTCCCCCGTAACCGAAAGCATCAGCTTAATCCGGTTCTCCTGATTCACCTTTGTCGCGCCCGGATCATAATCAATCGGCACAATATTTGCCATCGGATACATCTGTTTGATTTTGTGAATCATACCCTTTCCGCAGACATGGGTCGGCAAACATCCAAATGGCTGGGTACATACAATATTATCATATCCGTGACGGATCAGTTCAATCATCTCCCCCGGCAGAAACCACCCTTCGCCCATGCGGTTGCCCACACCGATCAGACCATCGACCAGCGGTTTGGTATCCTCATAGCTCGCAAGCTGTGTAAACATCGGGAACGCGTCCACACACTCCATAAACGCTTTTTCAACCTTTTTAAAATAATTTAACAGCCAGGTCGCGACCGCAAGTTTGAGCCTGCTGCCGCCGTACAGATGGATGTCCTGGATTCGCGCGTCGATTTTAAACATCAAAAATCCCAGAAGTCCGGGCACCATTACCTCGCAGTTCTGTTCTTCGAGGAATTTTTCCAGGTTGTTATTAGCGAAATTTGCATATTTGACATAGATTTCCCCTACGATGCCAACCTTGACTTTGGGAATCTTCTGTATCGGTACCTCCGCATAAGAAGATACAATTTTGAAAAAATTCTTCTTCATATCGGCGAAGCTAAAACCTCTCGCATGTCGAAACTGTTCCGTAATCGCTTTCACCCACTGATCAATCAGCGCCTGAGCGTCTCCCTTGTGAATCTCATATGCTTTGACCTGATTATTGAGCAGCATCAGCAGATCTCCGTAGATCACTCCCGCGGCACACTTGCGGATCATCGATACCGTCATGGTAAAACCGCTGTTAAACTCCATACCGGACAGACTGAACGAAATCACCGGGATATGCCCATACCCCGCCCGTTCAAGCGCCTTGCGGATCAGATGGATGTAGTTGGATTCCCGACATCCTCCTCCGGACTGCACCATCATAAGAGCCACCTGATCCAGATCGTAATTTCCGCTTTGCAGTGCGTCGATGAACTGTCCGACAACCAGAATCAGCGGATAACAGGCATCGTTATGTACATATCGGATCCCAATCTGGGCAAACTCCGGCTTTTGTGTGTGAAGAAGCTCCAGATGATAACCGGCATTGGTAAAGATCGGTTTGAGGATCTCAAAGTGTATCGGCAGCATCTCCGGAACCAGGATCGTATATCCCCGCTTCATTTCTTTGGTAAAAAGGATTCTTCCGTTTTTCGCACGTTTAATTTTCGCCATAATCCATGCACTCCTGCTGCTCCAGGGCGGCAAGCAGACTCCGGAGTCTTACCTTGACCGCGCCAAGATTTGTAATTTCATCAATTTTAATCTGCGTATAGATCTTGCCGGCTGACTCGATAATACTGCGAACCTCGTCCGTAGTGATCGCGTCCAGACCGCAGCCGAAACTGACTAACTGTACCAGATTCATATCTTTCTGGGTGCAGACATATTTCGCAGCTGCATACAGACGGGAATGATACATCCACTGATTTAAGATCCGCACCGGAAATCTGGAAACTTTATGACTCACAGAGTCTTCCGAGATCACACTGACCCCAAACGCGTTTATCAGCAGATCAATGCCATGATTGATCTCCGGATCCGCGTGATACGGACGTCCTGCCAGTACCAGGATCCGGCGTCCCTCTTCTCTCGCACGGGCAACGATTTCATCCGCACGGATACGGATCTTTTTCAGGAAAAGCTCTCTCTCCGCATAAGCGAGGTCACTTGCTTTCCGCACATCCTCCGGACGAATTCCCTCAAAATACCGGCTCAGAAGCTCCGTCATCTTCTTTGGGAAAAATTTTCTCTTATGTGGGCCTACATAATCATGGATCAACACTGTTTTCTCCGGCATCTCCATGTTGGCGTCAATGACCTCCGGATAATACGCGACTACCGGGCAGTTGTAATTGTTATCACCAAGTCCCTCGTCAAAATTAAAGCTCATACACGGATAAAAGATCGCGTCAACCTGCTGCCGCATGAGATACTTCACATGCCCGTGCATCATTTTGGCCGGGAAGCACACCGTATCACTCGGGATCGTCTGCTGCCCAGAGAGATAAATCTCCCGGGTGGAAAATGGAGAAACCTTTACGCCAAATCCAAGCGCCGTGAAAAACCGATGCCAGAACGGAAGCAGCTCATACATATTAAGGCCGAGCGGAATCCCGATCATCTCTTTTCGTTTTCCCGACGTTTCTCCATATTCTGATAAAAGTTCCTGTTTATAACGGTAAATATTATTTTCAAAATCACCCGATCGCTTCGTAATCGGACGCTCGCAGCGATTCCCGGCAATATACCGCCGCCCTCCGGAAAAGGTATTGACGCTGAGCCTGCAATGATTATTGCAGAGTCCGCAGACGGTATTTTTAATCGAATGCGTAAATTCTGACAGTTCATCCGCTGTCAGTAACGTACTCTTACCGGTACTTCTCTCCTGCGCGTGAAGCGCGCAGCCATAAGCGCCCATCAGTCCCGCAATTACCGGACGGACCACCGATAAGCCCAGTTCCATCTCAAATGCCCGTAAAACCGCGTCATTTAAGAACGTTCCGCCCTGCACAACGATCTTTTTGCCGAGTTCGTCCATACTGGCAGGCCGGATGACCTTATGGATCGCGTTCTTTACCACGCTGATCGAAAGCCCCGCAGAGATATCCGCGGTACTCACTCCGTCCTTCTGCGCCTGCTTAACCGACGAATTCATAAATACTGTACAGCGCGAACCAAGATCCACGGCGTTTCTCGCAAAAAGCCCAAGTTTAGAAAACTCTTCCGGCGTGTAATTTAAAGCCTGTGCAAAGGTTTGCAAGAATGAACCGCATCCGGACGAACACGCCTCATTCAGATAGATATTGTCAATCGCAGCATTATGGATCTTAAAGCATTTCATATCCTGGCCGCCGATGTCGATGATAAATTCCACATCCGGCATAAACTCACGGGCGGCTTTTAAATGCGCCATCGTCTCCACCAGCCCATGATCAACAGCAAACGCATTTTTTATAATATCCTCACCATATCCGGTCACACACGAACCGGCGATCCGGATATCCGGTTTTCTCTTATATAAACTTTTGAGATAATTGCACACGATTGGTACCGGATTGCCACTGTTGGATAGATAGATGCTGTCCAGAATTTCGTGATTTTCACCAGTCACCACTGCTTTTACTGTCGTCGAGCCCGCGTCAATCCCCAGGTATGCCTTACCCTGATACCGGGATAAATCACCATAAACAGCGTCCGCTTTCGCGTGACGCTCACAGAAGCGGTCATATTCCTCCTGATTTTCAAACAATGCCGGGAGCGTATGGAACTGATTGCGTGACTGATAATCGGACAGATCCTGAACTGCCTGATCCAGATCCGTCACCGTTTTCGCACAGAGAGCCGCGCCCAGCGCGACGAAATAAAGAGAGTTTTCCGGACATGTCCCATGCAGAGACAAAGTCTCATCAAAACTCCTGCGAAGTTCAGACATAAAACTTAAGGGGCCTCCCAGATACAGGACATTCCCGCGGATCGCACGCCCCTGCGCGAGCCCGCCGATGGTCTGATTGACAACCGCATAAAAAATGCTCGCTGCGATATCACTGCGCTCTGCCCCCTGGTTAATCAGCGGCTGGATATCCGTCTTTGCGAATACACCGCAGCGGGACGCGATCGTATAACGCCTGGTGCTTGTCTTTGCCAGCTCGTTCATGTCGTCCGGCGTGACATTTAAAAGCACCGCCATCTGATCGATGAACGCGCCTGTCCCACCGGCACATGATCCGTTCATCCGCGCTTCCATCACACCCTGCAGGAAGATAATCTTAGCGTCTTCGCCGCCCAGTTCAATAATCACATCGGTATCAGGAGCCATCTTTGTCGCCGTGACCTTGGTCGCGTATACTTCCTGGATAAAATCGATGGAACAGTTCTCCGCCATCCCCATCCCGGCCGAACCGGAAAACATCAGAGCCGCTTCTTTCATCTCCGGGAATGCGGCCCGTATCTTACTTAACGCCTCCGCAGTTTTTTCCGTAATCTGAGAGAAATGCCGCTCATAATTGGAGTACACAATCGTCCCCGCGTCATCCAGAACAATACTTTTAATTGTCGTCGATCCTACATCAAGTCCTATCTTCAAAATCCGCAGCGCTCCTGATTCTAACTAATTGATATTTCGTTCACGTGAAAATTTCGTTTACAACGAATAAATATTATAACATGACTGGCGATATTTCACAAGTCTATAATCGGGCGGAAACGAGCCTGCCAACGTGGAAAATAACGGTAAAACGGTAGGATGCAATTCTGCAATCTAAAAAATACAGACCGCACGCATAGCATATGGTCTGTAACAAGATTATGCGAAGAGTCCGTATCTGGAAGTAAATCATATCCTCCCGAGTTTGCCACTTCGTAGATTAGATAATAGAAATTTTTTCCTTATTTT
>JAJQAC010000076.1 GCA_021204025.1 Clostridiales bacterium
GCCGAGGAAATTTTGCAGAGCTTACGTTCTAAAATGGTTACATCGAAAATGATTCGCATGAGTGCTTTGTTGACAATGACTGATATTTGTGTTAAAACTGAATTTCAGAGCAAATATAGTTGTTATCAGTCAGGAAAAGAAGGGATTAATATGACAAAAATTGACATTATTTCCGGCTTTCTGGGAGCCGGAAAAACTACGTTTATCAAGAAACTTCTTCAGGAAGCGATTGCGGGCGAGCAGGTTGTACTGATCGAAAATGAATTTGGTGAGATCGGTATTGACGGCGGATTTCTGAAAGATTCGGGAATTGAGATCCGTAAGATGAATTCCGGCTGTATCTGCTGTTCCCTGGTCGGAGATTTTGGAAAATCGCTGGAGGAAGTACTTACCACATATAAGCCGGAGAGAGTCATCATCGAGCCGTCCGGCGTGGGGAAACTCAGTGATGTCATGAACGCGGTTCGCAATGTCGCGAAAAATCTTGACGTCAGATTAAACAGCGCCGTAACAGTTGTAGATGCTGCGAAGTGCAAGATGTATATGAAAAATTTTGGCGAATTCTTTAATAATCAGGTAGAGAGTGCCGGTACGATCGTCTTAAGCCGCACGGATATCGCGGATCCGGGCAAGGTTGCCCAGGATGTGATCATGCTCCGTGAGAAAAACCCGACAGCATCGATTGTCACAACTCCGATTGATCAGCTGACAGGTGCGCAGCTGCTGGAACTGATTGAGAAGCCTGATACGATGATGGAGGAACTGCTTGCCCAGGTAAAGGAGGAGCATGAGCATCATCATGATCATGACGGATGCTGTCACCATGATCATGAAGAAGGTCATGAGCACCATCACCATGATGACGAGTGCTGCCACCACGATCATGATGAAGAAGGTCATGAACATCATCATGACGACGAGTGCGACCATCATGACCACGAAGAAGGCCATGATCATCACCACCATGACCATGAGGGGGATCATGAGCATGAACACCATCACGATCATGACGGATGCTGTCATCATGACCATGATCATCACCATCATCATGCTGACGAGGTCTTTACAAGCTGGGGGCTGGAGAACGTCGGGAGTATCTCCCGCGATACGCTTGATGGCATTTTACAGCAGCTGGCTTATGGTACTCAGTTTGGCGAGGTTCTGCGTGCGAAGGGTATGGTTCCGGGTGAGACACCAGGTGAGTGGCTGTATTTCGATCTGGTTCCGGAGGAGTATGAGATCCGTATCGGTGCTCCCGAGTATACAGGTAAGGTGTGCGTGATCGGTTCGGAACTGAAAGAAGAGGCACTCGCTGCGGCATTTCAGAATGCATAGAGTGAACGATAAAATAATTCGTCGTTCATTCTGAAGCTGATGCACACGATTGCGCAGGGAATTGCTGCTTACGCATAATTATTTAAGAAAGAAGGGTCAGTTTACTGATGGGACCTGCAATCGATGATAACAAAACACCGGTCTTTTTAATTAATGGGTTTCTGGAGGCCGGGAAAACGGAGTTTTTGTCCTTTACCATGGATCAGGATTATTTTCAGACAGAGGGCAGGACGCTGCTGATTGTCTGTGAGGAAGGCGAGACGGAATATGATCCGGGACTCCTGTCGTCGACAAATACATCTGTCGTCTATTTGTCGGATCTGAAGGAAATGACGCCGGAGAATCTGAGCGCGCTGGATCGGCTGCACCGCCCGGAGCGTGTGCTGATCGAGTGGAACGGGATGTGGAATCAGGACGAGCTGCGCCTTCCGCGGGAGTGGACCTTGTATCAGATGATCACGATCGTGGATATGTCCACCTTTGAGGTCTACGTAAAAAATATGAAATCGCTTTTTAACGCGATGGTGAAAAACACAGAACTTGTGATCTGTAATCGCTGTGACGGGATCGAGGATCTGGAACGTTATAAGCGGATGCTGAAATCCATGAACACCGAATGCGACATTATCTTTGAGGATGCAAACGGAGAGATTGATCAGATTTCAGAGGAGGATCTGCCCTATGATCTGAAAGCGGACGTGGTAACGTTAAAGCCGGAGGATTATGGGATCTGGTATATTGACTGTATGGATAAGCCGGATCGCTA
Source organism: Clostridiales bacterium (assembly GCA_021204025.1). GTDB lineage: Bacteria > Bacillota > Clostridia > Lachnospirales > Lachnospiraceae > Brotaphodocola. The sequence continues at coordinate 2,102 of JAJQAC010000076.1, forward strand.
TCGTGGTAAGGTGGTTGAGTTTACCGCGATGGTGTTAAAATCTCCGAAGTTCCCGAAAAATTATTTTGTGCCGGGGCGTATGGCGATGACCTGCTGCGCTGAGGATATGACTTTCCTGGGTTATGTCTGCAAGTCGCGCGAGGCGAAAAACCTTGAGTCTAAGCAGTGGGTAAAAGTCCGGGCGAAGATTGCCTATGAGGAGTGGCCGGATTATAACGGCGTTGGGCCGGTGCTTTATGCGGATTCTGTAACGCCGGCGTCGGCGATTCGCGATGTTGTGACTTTTGGGTGAGTATCATCCTGAGACAACAGGATGATGGGATAGACAGCAGATGGCTGTTACGTGCGGGGATACCGGCTGTGAGCCGGTATTTCCGCCAGCCGTTTGTCTGTTCTGATTCTGTATGTCGGTTCAGCAGCTATATAAAAGAACGGGTTTTATGTTTTTTGAAATCGGATTCACATCCGATGAGAGCTGCTGCATATGGATCTGTGAGTTTATTTTTATCTTTATCTTCTTTCATCTTTTTATTTCGTTTTTTTATCCCATTTTTAATAGATTGATAGTTGCTTTTTAACTTACTATTTTCATTCATTTTAAATTCAACATTTTTGGATTCTGGTTTCTGTCTGTTTATGATAGTCCGCTTATCTGAGAATATAAAAAATATTTCGTTAAATATCTTTGAAATGAACACAACTCATCTTATGGGAGGAATGCAAAATGAATCAACACCTGATCGACAGGGAAATGCTGGAGCACTATTACGAAAGACTGGTCAGTGAAGAAAAAAGTACGGAAACGATCAGAAAATATCGTCGTGATATGGAGAAGTTCTGCCTGTTTGCCGGTGGCAGGGCAGTTAACAAGGAACTGGTGATCCTGTATAAACAGTACCTGGTGGAAAATTACACCGCCCGCAGTGTCAATACCATGCTGGCGTCTCTGAATGGCTTTTTAAAGGATATGGGCTGGTACGATTGCGTGGTGAAGACATTAAGGATTCAGCCGGAGCTTTTCCGTGTGAAGGGAAGGGAACTGACGAGGAAGGAGTACTACCGGCTGCTCGACGCAGCAAAACAAAGAGAGGATCAGAGACTCTGGCTGATCATGCAGACCCTGTGTGCTACGGGGATCCGGGTAGGTGAACTGCGTTATATCACAGTGGAAGCAGTGGAGGCAGGATATGCTTATGTGAATTTCAAAGGCAAAGTTCGCAGTATTATTCTGCCGCCGGAATTATGTGCCCTGCTGAAGGTCTATATCGCACAGATCAAACGGCAAGAAGGGAGCGTGTTTGTGACAAGGAATGGCAGACCTCTGGATCGCAGTAATATCTGCCGTGATATGAAGAAACTCTGTACAAAGGCCGGTGTAGACCGGAGAAAAGTATTTCCACATAATCTGCGCCATCTCTTTGCCTGTGAATATCTGGAAAAATGTGAGGATCCAATCACGTTGGCGGATCTTATGGGTCACACAAGCCTCAATACGACCCGTATCTATACGCGCAGAAGTATCGAAGAGCAGGCGCGGCTGCTGGGGGAAATGAGGCTTGTCGTTATTTGAAAATCCAGGTGCAATTTTATCGTTCTCTTTGGATAAATTCTTTCATTGGCCGGCTGACTCTCTTATAGATAAAGTAGGTGACAACAGACACAATGCCATTTTTGATCAGGTTAAAGGGAATGATGCCAAAGATGGCCATGGTGGTGACATCTTTCATCAGTGGGTTTACCCTGGTACACATCGCAATAATGCTCTCCCAGCTCATCCCCATCAGATTGACATAAAAGGGGATAATGATGTAGAGATTGGTAAACACCGCGACCAGAGAGCAGATCACTGTGCCGACAGTCATGCCGATCACAGCATTTTTTCTGGTTTTATGATGATGGTAAATGATTACGGCGGGGAGCACAAATGCGCTGCTTAGCATGATGTTCTGCAGTTCGCCGGTCATCGCGGATTTGGTGCCCTGAAGCGCAACCTGTACGAGAACTTTGATAAGGACGATGAGGAACGCCTGGACGGGGCCCATGACGAAACCGCCAATGAGTTCGACCAGTCCCGAGAAGTCAAAGGCCATGTATGGCGGCATAAAGGGGATCGGGAAGCGGAAGAGCATCAGGACGGCGCCGAGAGCGCCGAAGAGACCGATGAGGGCGATTTGCTGGACGGTTAATTTGTTTTTCATGATTCTTTTTGTGCAGGTTTTTCCTGCACTTCTCCTTTCAAAAAAATAACCCGGACAAAAAGAGGTCCGGGCGAAATTAATGCAAAGGAATGTCTTTTCTCATCCGGACTGTTACCGTCGGCACCGGAATCACACCGGTTCAGTCGCTCGCGCGAGTCATGGGCTATACCATCGGTAGGGACTTGCACCCTGCCACAAAGACCAGATATTCAGTTTTTGCAATGAGGGAAAACATCTCTTGCTTTTACAGAGTATACATACGTTTCCGGGATTTGTAAAGGAAAAGTTTTCTCAAAAACAAATCCGATAGAATCAGACCGTCACAAAATCAGACTTTTCCCAGCCGTTTCAGGAGATACGGCACTGCGGCCTCAAAATCAACACCGTAGAAACGGTGATTTTCATTTTCCATCGTCAGGCGGATACATTCGAGGGTATAATCGACAGCGACCCTGAGTGCGTCTTCGAGAGAGAGTCCGTTCATCATGGCGCCGACGGTCGTGCTGGAGAAGATGTCGCCGGTTCCGTGGAAAGATACAGGGAGATGAGTATTATAATAGGAAAAATAACGATCCTCATCCGGGAGATATCCCATGACGCCGATCCTGCCGTCAGCGGCTTTGACGCCGGTAATGACCGCGCTCTTTGCTCCGAGACCAGTCAGTTGTTTCAATACGCGGCGGATATAGTCTTCGTCGTAATCGCTGCCGACGTAGGGAATGTCAAGCATATAGGAGGCTTCAGTGAGATTGGGAAGGATCACATCGGCCTCTGCGCAGAGTTTTGCCATCTCTCTGGCAAACGCCACATCAAAGCCCTTATACAGGATGCCGTTGTCGCCCATTGCCGGATCGACGATCGTGATAGTGTCGGCTTTTTTGTGTTCCCGGAAGAAATCGATCATCAGGTGGATCTGCTCGAAAGAGCCAAGATAGCCGGTATAGATCGCGTCAAAGTCGATCTGCTCCTTTTTCCAGGCTTCAGAGATGGGAGTGATTTCGCCGGTCAGATCGTGGAAGGTAAAATTTTTGAACTGGGTATGAGTGGAGAGAACCGCAGTCGGCAGGATTGTGGTTTCGACGCCCATCGCAGATATGATCGGAAGCGCTACGGTAAGAGAGCATTTCCCTACACAGGAAATATCCTGGATTGTTACAATTCGTTTCATCTTATGACACCGTCCTTGTCTGTTTCTTGTTATCGGACATCATATCATGCAAGAGGATTGATTAAAATAGCCAGTTTTGCTATTTTAGATAAGGCCAGTGATCATGAAATGCCAGCAAACAGCTTTAAGTGGTTTCCCAGCGTATGACTTACAGAAACTTTATTATACGAGTCCACGATATTCCGGTCGGATCTCTTTCCCGGCAAAGCGGACAGCTGCTGCCGCAAGCACAAGAGTCGGATCGATCGCCGGTTTTTCAATATGGAAGAGTTCAAAGGCCACAGGGAGTTCCGTGCAGCCGAGCACGAGAAGTTCGGCACCCTCATCAAACAGCTGGTTGATGGTACGGTGGAATGCAGTGAGATTGAGAGAAAGATCGCCTGCTTTGACACCCTTATAGATGACGTCCATGACTGACTGCTGGTTTTCTCCGGTCGGCTGGACGATGTCGATCCCGTGTTGTGACAGAATTGAGTGGTAGACGCCGGACTGGCAGGTGCCATCAGTCGCAAGGAGGCCCACTTTTCTGATGTGGCGCCGGTCAAGTGCGTCAGCTGTCTCCTGGATCATATGAAGAAAAGGAATGTCCACATACGGGGTGATCTGTTCATAAAAATAATGTGCGGTATTGCAGGGCATGATCAGCGCGTCTGCGCCCATGGACTGCAGACGGACAGCACTTTTGACCAGTTCCGGTACAGGATTCTTTCCACCGCCGAGAATTGCCGCTGTACGATCCGGGATGTTGGTATTATTATCAATACAGACACGGACATGATCCTGATCACAGGAAGCGTCCGTGATGGTGATGATCTTATGAAACAGATCGCTGGTGGCCAGCGGTCCCATCCCGCCGATAATTCCGATTGTCTGACTCATGGTATCCTCCATAGATATAAGTGATGGTAAAAAATATTACAGGTTTAAGGCTTTTTAAATAGATAGTTTCTAAACGAAATGTCCGAACTATAAGCCAATTACATAGTCCCTGAGTAAGAAGGATATCCTTCTTACTCAGGGACGGACGATAGATCAGTGGTTTTACACAGCCAGTTCCTTCCCGGTCAGCATCTGATAAGCCTGCAGATAGATCACGATGGTTTTATCGGTAACTTCCTGCGGAACCTGCGGCGGGATACTGCCGTCAGCATTTTTATGAGCAGTCAGCCAGTCACGGGCAAACTGCTTATCAAAAGAGGGCTGGCTATGGCCCGGTTCATAGCGGTCTGCCGGCCAGAAACGGGAACTGTCCGGGGTGAGCATTTCGTCTGCCAGGACAACATTGCCATCCTCGTCAAGACCAAATTCAAATTTGGTATCAGCGATGATGATGCCGCGGCTCAGCGCGTAATCAGCGCATTTTTTGTAAAGGGCGATCGTGCAGTCACGCAGCGTTTTTGCATATTCTTCGCCTTTACCCGGGAAACGCTCCTCCAGATAATCAATACTCTGCTCAAAGGAAATATTTTCATCATGATCACCAATCTCAGCTTTGGTGGAGGGGGTGAAGATCGGTTCCGGGAGTTTATCGGCTTCTTTCAGACCTTCCGGCAGCCGGATCCCGCAGACAGTACCGTCCTTCTGATAGCTTGTCCAGCCGCTGCCTGTGATGTAGCCGCGGACGATGCACTCAACCGGAAGCATGGTAAGCTTTTTGCACATCATGCATTTTCCGGCAAATTCCGGTGTACGGAAGAATTCCGGCATATCATTGGTGTCGGCGGAAATCATGTGGTTGGGCAGGATGTCCTTGGTAAAATCAAACCAGAAGCGGGACATCTGAGTCAGAACAGCCCCTTTGTTGGTTACGGTATTATTCAGAATGATATCAAAGCAGCTGATCCGGTCGGTAGCAACCATGATCAGACTGTCGCCATTGTCATAAATCTCACGTACTTTTCCTTCTTTGATCGGTTTCATAATTATCTCCTTGATTGTAATAGATGTTTGCAGGCAATGGGAACGCCCTTTTGCGTTCCAGCCGTATTATAACAAATTTGTATCGGACAGACAAGAAGAAAAACGGCGTATGACAGGCCGTTTTTCCATCAATTTTTTCTTTCATTATCTTGCTGGTCTAATACCAGATTGACTGCCTGTGCAAATCCGTCCTCCAGATTGGATGCGACGACCTGGTGAGCGACTGTTCGCAGAGGCAAAGCAGCATTGGCCGGCGCGAAGGACCAGTCGGGGAAACATTCAAAGAGAGAGATATCGTTCATCCCATCGCCGAGTACCATAACCTCATCACGTTTCAGACCTTTCATCTCAGCTACCTTTTGCAGGATCAGACCCTTTTGCGCGTGAGCGTCGGTGATCTCGATATTGTCGTCAAACGAAGAGAGGTAAGCGATACCGTCCATCTCCTGTAACTGATCTTTTACGATTGTGATACTATCGGCATCCATATTAAAGGCTTCTACCTTGATGATCTCAAGATCACGAGTGATAAATTCATGAAAGTCGTCTACTTTGACGAGATGATTACAGGGCATATGAGCCAGATTGCCGCCGAGGACATATTCGTCCCGCGTTCGGTGGAAGTGCTGGATGCCTCGTTCAATAAATGCTTCCTTTGCGGCTTCCGGATCGCAGCCGGTATAAAAACCGTCAGTCGTAAAGATCATATAGTATTGGCGATACTGATTCATCAGGTCGATCACGCGGAGAAAAACAGATTTGTCCATATAGCAGCTCAGGATCAGATTGCCATCTGCGTCTACATACTGAGAGCCGTTTCCGAGAATTGCCTCGCAATGCAGATGATATTTTTGCAGTGTTGGAAGTACGGTAGTATAATCCCGGCCGGACGCGATGGTAAAAGTAATGCCATTGTCCTGAAGACGCTGGATCGCCTGTCGATTTGCCGGGGAGATCCGGGATAAATTATCAAAGAGCGTGCCATCCAGATCCGAAGCTATTAATTTGATCATGTATGTTCCTCCTGTCGATTTCAAACGTGATTATGTGAATACTGGCGCAGCTGACTTTCATGCCTGGTGGTGCGCCGCATCAGCGGCGCAAGTCCCGCATATCCGTTTACCAGCAGAGTACCTCATGACCATCTTCGGTTACCAGTACCATAATCTCCCATTGCGCGAAAGGGCGTCCATCGTCCGTGAAGATTTCCCAGTCGTTGTCTTCGTGGGTGCAGACGTCAGCGCGCCCCATATTGATCATCGGTTCTATGGTAAAGATCATGCCGGGAACCATCAGCATATCAGTCCCCCGTTTCGTGACATAACCGACCCAGGGATCCTCGTGAAATTCCAGACCGACACCGTGACCGCCGATCTCACGTACCACAGAGTAGCCGTTTGCCCTGGCGTGGTCATTGACTGCCTGTCCCATATCGCCCAGAAAGCCCCAGGGTTTTACCTCTTTTAGTCCGAGTTCTACACATTCCTTTGTCACCTGAACAAGACGTTTCTTTTCCGGACTTACCTCGCCAATGCAGTACATACGGGAAGAATCCGAAAAATAACCGTTTAAGATGGTGGAACAATCGATATTGACGATATCGCCGGATTTCAGAATGACATTTTCGGATGGGAATCCATGACATACCTGGTCGTTCACGGACGTACATACGCTGTAAGGATAACCCTCATAATGGAGCGGAGCCGGGATACCGCCCATGCTGGTTGTGATATCATAGACAGTACGATCAATCTCGGCGGTTGACATGCCCTCATGGATATGCTGATCGAAATAATCAAGTATCGCGATGTTAATCTTGCAGCTTTCCCGGATCTTTTCAATCTGTTCCGGGTTTTTGATCATTTTGTGATTGGGAACCTTATGATGCTGCGCGCGGATCAGGGCGATTTTGGTATCAAAATCCCAATGACACGCCTTATATTTTTTCCCGCTTCCGCACCAGCACGGATCATTTCTGCCGATTTTCAGTTTCATCGCTTCCTCCAAAAGTAGTTCATTTTTTCCAGAATTTACTATAGCACAAATCTTGTGATTCTTAAATATGTAAAATGAGGAAAATCTTCGTATAGCAATACAAAATTTTTCAGATATTAAGAAAATGGTGCTCCTTTTTGAGTTATATATTGAGTTTATATTGAAAAATCCATTCAGATGAAAGGAAATCTGTGTTATACTGATCATATGGCTAATGAGGTCCTGCGTCAGCAGGTTCTCATAATATAACTTATCGGAAGTTGCGTCAGCAACTGCCGATAAAAGGCGCATGCTTTTGCGCCG
>JAJQAC010000001.1 GCA_021204025.1 Clostridiales bacterium
GTAGGTTTCCTGAAATACCGTGATATAATCCGCGCCGCATTCATGGAGATAACGGTATTCGTCTGTATTTACCGGGTAAATCTCCAGACCTACATTGCGGAAATATTGTCTTGCCAGCTTACAGGCTTCTCCGATATACTCTACATCACTCATCTTGCGGCTCTCGCCTGTCAGCATCAGGATCTCCTCGATACCGGAGTCAGCGATGACCTTCATCTCATGCTCAATTTCTTCTGTAGTCAGCTTTTTGCGCTGGATGTGATTGTAGCAGTTAAACCCGCAGTATACACAGTAATTCTCACAATAATTGGCAATATAAAGCGGCGTAAACAGGTATACGGAGTTGCCAAAATGATTGCGTCTTTCTATCATGGCTTTTCTGGCCATCTCTTCCAGAAGCGGCTGTGCCGCCGGCGACAGAAATGCCTTGAAATCCTCAATCGTGCAGGTCTCATGAGCCAGTGCCGCTCGCACATCCGCCTCCGTATAACTTTTCTCATCATAAGCCTTTACATGGGCCATGACCTTATCCATGATGTCGGAATGAATCCGCTCCATTCCTTCCATATAAGCCATGTGATCGGTTCTCGACGACGGATCATTTTCCAGACGCTCCTTGCGGGCTTTGGCTGCCGGACTCATATCGTCCCATTGAATGATATATTCATTTTCCATTTTTCATCACCCTATCATATCTTTCTAAATCAAATTTATCCTTCCGTCCCTGTGAGGAAAACATGTCTTCCTCACAGGGACTACTTTACTGGCATACACTAAACTGCTTATTTTTAACAATCATGCTATCTTAATCATGTAAAAAGCCGGTCAAAGGGTCGGATGCGGAAGCGCCGCTCTGCAGGACGCGGCCGGGACCGGCAAGGTATGCGGCGCGACCGGCTTCGATCGCTTTCTTAAAGGCGCCCGCCATCACCGGGATATCGCCTGCAGTCGCGATGGCTGTATTTGCCATGATGGCTGCAGCTCCCATCTCCATGGCCTCGCAGGCCTGGGACGGACGGCCGATGCCGGCGTCAACAATGATCGGCAGCTCGATTTCATTGATGAGGATCTGGATAAAGTCTCTGGTCGCCAGTCCGCGATTGGAGCCGATGGGTGACGCCAGGGGCATGATGCAGGCTGCGCCGGCTTTCACCATATCTCTGGCAGCGTTCAGATCCGGATACATATATGGCATGACGATGAACCCTTCCGCCGCCAGGATCTCCGTCGCTTTGACTGTTTCATAATTGTCCGGCAGCAGGTACTTGGAATCGTGCATGATCTCTACTTTCACAAAATCACCGCAGCCCATTTCGCGCGCCAGTCTTGCCAAGCGGACCGCTTCTTCGGCATTTCGCGCGCCGGAAGTATTGGGCAGCAGCGTCACTCCCTCCGGTATGTAATCCAGAATATTTTCTTCTTTCTTCGTGTTGGCCCGGCGCAGAACCAGCGTAATAATCTCCGCACCCGCGTCTTCCACGGCCGCTTTGATCAGGTTCATGTTGTATTTACCGGAACCTAAAATAAATCTTGATGTAAATGTGTGGCCGCCCAGCGACCATGTGTCCTGATGCTGCATAATAAAATTCCTCCTGTTTTCTCGCAAATTTTCTTGTAATATCTGTATTACTGGCAGATCATTCGTCTCGTCCTCATCACACATCCTTCAGCCCCAGAATGCAGCGCAATACCATATTAGCCTGATGACCCGCACAGATCGTCACTCTCGGAGCCATCAGGCCGTTGCCGGGTTGCGCGGCGCTGACGCCGTCTCCGCAGATATAAAAATGATCGGTGATCTTGCGGGTTACAATCGTCCCAGACGGCCCGTAACCGGCCATCCCGGACCCGCAGATCAACGTCTTTTCCGGATAATGGCAGAGTATCTGCTCGGTCAGCATGGCCTTGGCCTCTGCCCGGTCAAATGCCTCGCAGATGATGTCATCTTCTTTCAACAGTTCCGCACAATTATCTTCATCGATCCGCACGGTATCAATGTCCACCTGCACATAAGGATTCATCTGTGCCAGCATATCCTTCATCGCTTCGGTCTTATACATTCCCAGATGACTGATCAGATATTGCTGACGGTTCAGATTGCTCGGCTCTACGATATCAAAATCAATAAGGTGCAGATGTCCCACGCCGGTTCTCGCCAGCATCACGGCAATATTAGATCCCAGTCCGCCAAGGCCCGCGATGGCTATATGAGCCTGCTTCACTTTCTCATAGACATGAGGAGTATGCCGGGCGCAGAGCATACTCTCCATTGCAGAGCGCTCCGGCATACGTCCTTTCTCGATCCAGTTGATTGTCATTCCCTCCCTAAGAGAAAGATTCTCCTCTGTCTGAAAACCATCGACAATCCAGATGCATCGCCGCTGCTGCTCCTCCATCGCCTCGACGGCATATACCTCCCGACGGAGTTCTGCCATATCGCGTGCCTTTGTCTCTGTCCATTGTCCATTCAGCCTGATCTTCATCGTAATTTTCATTCCCCCGTTCTTCGATCAGAGGCACAAACAATAATATTTAATCATCCTTTCCGATGATCAACCTCCCCCTACGAACCGTACAACCTCAATATGGTCTCCGTCTGCCAGCGTCTGCTCTGCCCATTTCCCGCGCGGGATAATCGCTCCGTTGCACTCGACAGCGATCATTTTATCCGGGTAATTCTGAGCTTTTAAAACTTCCGCCACGGTCAAACCATCAAAACCGTCAAAGTTCTCTCCATTTACCTGAATCATATTGACGAAACCTCCATTTTCTGCAAGTGCAGGTTTTCCATCAAACGGACAAACCGATATAAGAGGGCTTTTTGTTCCGCAGGACATACTTTCCTGTGAACCAAAAAAGCCACACAAAGAAATACACCCAAGGTGGTGTACCCCTTCATGCGGCTAATGATTGATCATCGTGTCATTTCCTGCACTCTGGTTTTATTATAAATTTTTTTCTCACAAAGTCAAGTTCGTTTTTCCAGGAACCTGTTCTAAAACGTTCATGTTTCTGAGAATCCGTTCTGGAAGGTCAATTTTTCTTAGTTAAAATGGCCCAACAAAACTTCTATTCTTTGTGTTCCCATTTTTTAGATTACGTTTTTAATTTTAAGATTCCGTTTTTTCTATCCGAAACACATTAATCGTCTCCACATCCGGGCAACAGAATACTGCCGTTCCCTTCTCCTGTCCCGGGATCTCCCCGCCATAACGCAAAATATCAATATAGGGAAACGCGACATGCATCGCCATCGGACACAAAGAACCCCTCTCCATATCAAAATCATAACTGTCGCCGATCTTATGACCGCGATGACAGGGGCAGGGACCCTTCCGGTCGATCAGCGTAATTGTAATCCTTGGCCTTTTCATCTGTCGATCACCTCCAGGCAGGATTCGATGGGAATCCCTTTAAACTTATCTTCGTTTCCGCGATTTCTTATAATCAGTTCCCTCACGGCGTCCATTGCCTTTGCCGTACTCGCGCGAAGAGAACAGCCATCCAGCATCTTTCCGGTAAGAATCGCAGAAAAGATATCCCCGGTTCCCGGAAAACGTACCGGCACATAAGAAAACGGAATCCGGAATTCGCTGTCGTCATCTGCGTCATAACCGATCACGGCATCCTCTCCCTCTACTCTGGCGCTTGTAACCACAACTGACTTTGAGCCGATATCCCGCAGTCTCCTGATCAGCGTCACGGCTTCCTCTCCGGATATTCCATCCTCCCGATACGTCATCCCGGCAAGATACACCGCCTCTGTATAATTCGGGACGATACAATCCGCGACGGCCACCAGTTCTCTCATATGACCGATCGTCGTCTCGGTTATGCCATTATAGAGTTTCCCTTCATCTCCCATGATAGGATCTGTAAAGATCCTGGTACGTTTCTTCTGTTGTTCTTTACAGTAAGAAGCTATCAGCTCTGCCTGCTCCTGCGAAACGATAAAGCCTGTCGATATCGCGTCAAAACGGAACCCCAATTCTCCCCACACTGCAATCGTGTTTCTCATATATTCTGTTGTTTCCAGAATATCAAATTTTCCGTAATCCAGCGTATTCGACACCAAAGCTGTGGGCAGATTATACAGATGATGTCCCATATGCGAGAGCACTGGTATCATCGCGGAGAGGGCCACCTTTCCGTAACCCGCCAGGTCATTGATCAGTAAAATATTTTTTCCCATATGGACAGTTCCTCTCAATATTTCAATCTTTTTGTGGAAGTATAACACGATTTTGTAAAATCTACAATCTGCAATCTTTTCTGACACGTCCTGCCATAGAAAAACCGCCTTTTGCGGAACAAAAGACGGTTTTTCTGTCATGATTCTGTTATCTCTGTCGAAACCGGAAAATCCTTTTGTTGACTGCCTACAGTGTCCCAATCGGCGAAGCCGTCGAGCAAAAACCTGCCTCCCGGATCGCCGCGTCGGCGTCATCCAGCATCCGCTGATAATCCTCCCTGCTTAAATCAACCCGAAGCGAGGCAGCATTCTCCTCAATCTGCGCCGGTTTTCTCGCGCCACAGAGGATGTTCATCGCCGGACTGTACATCGTAGACCATCTGATCACCAGGTTGGCGATCGAACAATGATATTTTTCAGTCAGATCGGACCAACCTCTCATCATGCGATTGGCAATAGCGAGATTTGCCGGATACCACCAGGCTTTGTTTTCACGCGTCTCTCCCGCCTTCGGGACATAATCGTTGGAAATCTTGCCGGTCAGAAGTCCCTGCTCGATCGGGGAGTAAGTCTGGAGCGTGATACCGTTCTCCTCGCAGAATTTCAGCAGTCCGGTATCAATACGGCGATCAAGCATGCTGAACTTCTCCTGGACGACATCAACCGGTCCATATTTTAAGTATTCCCTGACATGATCCACATCCACATTAGACACGCCGATCGCCCGGATCAGTCCTTCCTTCTTCATCTTAAGCAGTTCTCCCATCGTTTCTTCGATCGGAGTAAAACCGTCGCTTTTGCACTGCCAATGAGTAAAAAGGACATCAATATAATCCGTTCCCATTTCTTTTAAACTGAGTTCCAGATCGCGGCGAATCGCTGACGCACGCAGATCCCGATACACTTCATGACCGTCACGGCTGAAATGATACTCGCCCGTCTGATCATACCACTGAAGTCCACATTTCGTAGACAGAATCACTTTCGAGCGGCGATCTCTGACCGCCTCTCCCACCACATGCTCACTGTGTCCAAAACCATAGACACGCGCCGTATCCACCCAGTTAATCCCGGCGTCAAGCGCCTCGTGAATCGTACGAATCGATACCTGATCATCATTATCACCCCACCAGGTGCCCCCGCCAATCGCCCAGGTGCCAAGGGACATCTCACAGGCCGGGATTCCCGACTGGCCGATCATACGCTGATTATCCATAACTATTTGTCCTCCTTCTACTACATGAATTATAGCGCCACATGAATTATAGTTTCACCGCGGGACTTTATAAAGCATTTTTTATACAATTCTCAAAAGTAAAAAAAGGTCGAAAAAAGGTTGCAATTTTTAAATTTACGCTTTTGTACAAAAAACTCTTGCATTTTATCCAATGATATGATAAAATATTTTTTGTTCCGGGATAGTCATTGATTATCTTGGTTTTGCGCGAGTGGCTCAGTTGGTGGAGCACGACCTTGCCAAGGTCGGGGTCGCGGGTTCGAGTCCCGTCTCGCGCTTTTTATATATCAGTAACAAATATATGTTTTTTATCCTTGTTTCTATTGTTATAAAATGTTTTCTTTTTATCTCTATTTTCCATTTACCATGTATATTGATATTTCAAAAACACTTTTGTATTTTTTATAGAGTCATTATCATTTAATGTTTTCCAGAAGGAAGGTTAGTATACATGAAATTTGAATGGGATGAAAATAAAAACATGCTTAACAAAGAAAAACATAAAATTTCTTTCGAAACTGCTGCCCATGTTTTTGACGATTCCCGCTATATTGAAATGTATGACTTTGAACATAGTAAGGATGAAGATCGATTCATAGCAATCGGGAAAGTGGGAGATGTTATATTTGTGGTGTTTGCAGAAAGAGGAGATATCATCCGACTAATCTCCGCCAGATTAGCTACCAGCATAGAAAGGGAACTCTATTATGACCAGAACATTTATTATTGAAAGCGGACAACATCCAACTCCTGAACAGCTTCAGGAAGTAGAAGATGCAAAAAAATATCCCATCTCTTTCGATGATGATTGCCCCGAACTTTCACCAGCTATGATGAAAGCTCTTAAATGTGCCGTTATTCAACGAAACAGAAGAAAAAAAGCATAAAACAAGAAGGAGGCTCACAACACTTATGCTCACAACCGGAATCCAAGGCAGACAGGAAACCATCGTTTCCGAGACCAATACCGCAAAAGCCGTCGGGAGCGGTACCCTTGAGGTCTTCGCCACCCCGGCAATGATCACTCTCATCGAAGAAACCGCGTTAAAAAGCGTCGCACCGTTCCTGGACGAGGGCTGCGGCACAGTCGGCACCTTATTAAACGTCACTCACGACGCTCCCACCCCTCTCGGTATGAAAGTATGGTGTGAGACCAAACTGATCGAGGTTGACGGCCGCCGGCTCGTATTCGAGGCCGAAGCCTTCGACGAGACCGGACGCATCGGCAAAGGCCGCCACGAGCGTTTCATCGTCCAGAATGAAAAATTCCAGCGCAAGGCTAACAGCAAGGCAAATCCTGCATAACTCACATCCACACGCGCAAAAAAACAGATGCGATCTTCTCTCCCAAAGAATATCCCATCTGTTTTTTCTGTCAACCAAATAGTCCCTGAGAGGAAAGAATATCCGCAGAGGACATTTTTCACGTCGGCACTTAGCGAGCAGGCTTTTGCGAGCTTAGTACCGCTACGTGAAAACCTAAGCGCGAGCGGTCCTCGGAGGATATTCTTTCCTCTCAGGGACGGACCCTTCGCCAATTAACCAGTCCCAACCCTTTCCTCTACGCCTCTTTATTCAGCAATATCCCCGAATACGCCGCCAGTGTCAGCGTCAACATCCCCTGATCCGCATAATATTCGATTCCGCCGGCATTATAACCCTCCCATGTCGTCAGCATCACCTGACGCAGCAGGTCAGTATCCGCGATTCCCAGTTCCCACACAGGGACCCGGACTTCCTGCGGATAATCCGCGTTATTAATCACCACCACGCAACAATTCTTCCCGCGCATACGACCATACGCGATCATCTGATACCCCGCGGCCAGGAATTTGATCGAGCCTCGCCGCAGCGCCGGCAAATGCCGGTGCAGCGCGATGATATACTTATGAAATTCGATCAGTTCCACATCTTCCCGTCCCCATGGAAAGGTCCGCCGGTTATCCGGATCCGTCCATCCGCAGACGCCCGTCTCATCTCCATAGTACAACGTAGGCGCTCCCGGCCAGGTCATCTGGATCATCACTGCTTCCCGGTAAACCGCCGGATTAATCCCTTCACCCGCCCGCTGTGCCGAGGCAGTCGCAAGCCGGCCCACCGTCCGGTTCGTCCTCGTCATAAATCTGCTGTGATCGTGATTGGACAGCTGGTTCATCGCCGTTGTCAGCGACGGTGTCTGCATGCGGCACATCTGCGCACACATGGATTCAAAGAAACGAACGCCGTCTCCCAGCAGATCCTCCCGGAACTCATCGCTGTGTTTTTCCATACCGGTCAAAAACCAGGTTACCGGTTCCATAAATGCGTCATAATTCATGACGGTATCCCACTGATCACCCTCTAACCAGCTTTTGGGGTCTCCGTAATGCTCCGCCAGAATCAGTGCATCCGGATTTGCCTTTTTTACTTCACTGCGAAAATCCCGCCAGAACCGGTGATTGATCTCAGGGCTGTGCCCCAGATCCGCCGCCACATCCAATCGCCATCCATCGATATTATACGGATCCGACACCCATTTGCGACCGATGCCAAGGATGTATTCATAAAGATCCCTTGAACCCTCATAATTCAGCTTCGGCAGTGTGTCATTGCCCCACCAACTCTCGTAACTCCGGTTATCCGGCCAGGCGTTATTTTCAAAATGAAAGAAATCACGATACGGGCTGTCCCATGTCCCATACGCGCCGGGCGCGTAACCCTTCATCTTCTTATACAGATGCTCGCGGTCAAGCCATTTATTAAACGAGCCGCAGTGATTAAACACACCGTCCATAATCACCTTCATGCCGCGCTTATGGACTTCCTCCATAAAACAGGCAAAAAAATGGTCACTGGCCTCCAGATTCTTTGTATTGGCACTCCGCATCCGGTAACGGGACGCAGCCGCGTTTGTCCTCGCCCGTGGACTCACATTCTGCCCGCCGTCCTTTACAATCACACCGATATGCGGGTCAATATGATCATAATCCTGCGTATCGTACTTATGATTCGATGGGGAGACAAACAACGGATTGAAGTAAATCACCTCAACCCCCAGATACTGCAGATAATCCAGTTTATCCCACACTCCCTGCAGGTCCCCGCCGTAAAAATATCTCACATCCAGCTGTGAGGGAGTCTTATCCCAGTCTTCCACCCGGCTGACCGGCTGACCGATGTAGACATATTCACAGGTCTGCACATCATTACTCTCATCCCCATTGCAAAAACGATCGATAAAGATCTGATACATCACAGCGCCCTTAGCCCACTCCGGTGTGTGAAATCCCGGAGTAATCCGGAATTCGCTGCCGCAGGGTACCCGTTCCGTTACGCCGAACCGGCTGAAATAGCAGATGTCCCCGCCTTTTATAATCCGGAAATAATACAGGAGTACATCGCTGCCCACCGATATTTCGCATTGATAATAGTCAAACATCTCATCTGAGACGCTCTTTTCCATCGCGATACCTGTATATTCGTTTGCTTCCTCAGCCCCCGTAACCGCGACATAATCCACTCTCTCCACATCGCCCTTCGCCGCGCGAAAGCTCAGCAGTACACGGTCCCCCCGATCCGGCTCCTCCGGGCAACGATAATCAGAGGTCTCATCCGCAAAGAGAGCCCTCCGGTTGATTTTGTCCATCAGTTTAATAACCATATCCTACATTCCCTTCTCAACGTTACCTCTCTAGTGTAGCCGATTTCTGCATAAAATACAAATCCTTTATCCATAGATTTATAAAAAAATACACAATCTGAAGTTAACTTGTCATAGACAGATAGAAAAAATGAGCAAAGTGAAAGAGCCAGCGGGGTAGCTGGCTCTTTCAGGAGAAGGTATTTCGTTTCTTATGGGGTGTAGCAAAAACTATATAATGTATTGG